>NZ_KE387018.1:0-42231 GCF_000430005.1 Desulfovibrio cuneatus DSM 11391 | reverse complement strand
GTGCGACTCTAGCAGGATTGATTTGGACAGGCAACTATAGCTGCTGCGGTTCGTACTTGTCTGGCTGAATCACTCTAGCAGGATTGATTTGGACAGGCAACTATAGCTGTTGTGGCAAGGCCTACACAACGGGCTGTATTATATTTTCCCTGCTCCCATGACCCAAATATGACCCAAAAGAAAAATCACCCTTCGTAACCTATTGAAATCATGTACTGCATGCACGCCATGTACGAAAGTGCAATACCGATGGAAACGCGCCCGGATTTTGTTGTGGGTTATGCGTAAAAGTGTTGTGCCTCAAGGCTTTTTGTGGGCATGTGCATGAACAAATGGCCGCATCATCTCCTGTTTGCCTCCTGAATGGCATTCAAGAGGTCGTGGGTTCAATTCCCTCCAGCTCCACCAGAAAATTTAAGGATTCCGTAGCAATACGGAGTCCTTTTTTTTGTGCGTGTGGGGCAGGGTACGTCATAGCGATTGCAAAAAAGCCCCTGCCAGAACATATCTGGCAGGGGCTTTCCATACTTCAAGTGCAGCAAGGCTCAGCGCTGCAATGGCAGCATTTACTGGCTCAGGGTTTGGAGCACCTTGCACTGTTCAAGGGTCAGGTCCAGGGTGCCGAAGTCCGCTTCTTTCATACGGCCAAGCACTGTTATGCGTTGGCCTTTGTTCAGGCTCATAACGGCTTGTTCCTGGTCGCTGTCAAAGCGGCAGGTCATGTCATCGTTATAGTTGGCAGGAACGTCCGCCATGTGAATAAAGTATTCCTGCTTGCCTGTTTTGCGCCCGCCACGGGAAAAGTCTGGGCTGCGTGAAAAGGCATTCACGCCCACAACGTAAACATCCAGTTTCATCCATTTGCCTGTGTATTCTTTATTGGATCGTGCGTTGTTTGCCCGGTATTCTTCAGCAATTTGGGCCACACTTGTTTTTTGCAAGTTGTTCACTTTGTCTTGCTGCTGGGGGGTAAACTGGGTTGAACGCGGCGTGCAGCCCGCAAGGAGAAAAAAGAAACAGAGAACACCAAGTAATTTATTCATGAAGAGACTCCTGAGGTAAGCTTTGCCCGGCATGGTGCACGGCAGCCACGGCACCGTACTTGGCTGGTTACCTGGTGTCAAGGAAACGTTCAGTTTTCTGATTTGCCACTTCCTGCTGCTCCTGCGGCGGGGTACATACATTGGTGGTGGGGCAGGGCTAAAGAGCCATAACCACAAAAAACCGGGTGCATTGTACCATGCACCCGGTTTTTGCCTGAAAGAAGGCTATTGCATAATAGTCTTAAAGCGACTTCCCGCAGGGAAGACGTTCCAAAAAGCGTTTCTTTAGCCGAGTCGCTTTGCTTCTGCCGCAACCTTAACCTGCAACGCTTCCCCAAGGGTCTTGCCTGCTTCCTCGCACTGCTTCAGGAATGCTTCCTTGGGCACGTATTGTGTTTTCAGTGCAGGCAGGGGCATTTCCATGCCCATTTGGGAAAGGCGCTCGTGAATAACGTTCACACTTTCACCTGACCAGCCGTAAGAGCCAAAGGCCGCTCCCAGGCGGTTTTGGGGGCGCAGGCCTTTCATGTAGGTAAGCATGCGGGCCACGTTGGGCATAATGCCGTTGTTGTGGGTGGGGGAACCAACAATAACCAGGCCGCACCGGGAAAGCTCTGTCATTACTGTGCTGTGGTGGTGCTGTTTCAGGTCCATAATATGGCTTTCCACACCTGCCAGGCGCAGCCCTTCTGAAAGGGCATAGGCCATTTTTTCAGTGCTGTGCCACATGGTGTCAAACACAATCAGGGCCTTGTTTTGTGTTTGTTGCAGGGCATACTTGCGGTAAGTTTCCAGCACCATGTTTACTTGCTCTTTGGTACGGAAAATAAGGCCGTGGTCCGGGGCAATCATGTCAATTTCCAGCTTCAGCGCGGTAACGTGGTCAAGCACCTTAAGCACTTGCTGGGAGTAGGGCAGAACAATGTTGTGGTAATATTCGCGCATGGCAAATTCAAGCATTGCCGGGTCTACTTCATCGGAATAACGGACAGTGCTGGCAATGTTTTGCCCAAAGGCGTCGTTGCTTATAAGCAGCTTGTCTGTGTCAATGTAAGAGAACATGCTGTCTGGCCAGTGCAGCATACGGGTTTCCAAAAAGTGGATGGTACGCTTGCCAATGCACAGGGTGTCGCCTGTTTTTTTCACTTCAATGGGCCAGCCTGTGGTGTCGAAGTGGGCTTGCATGGCTTTAAGGCCCATGGGGGAACAGAAAATCTTTTCAGGCTTGCACATTTTAACCAGTTGGGGCAGGCAGCCAGAATGGTCAAGTTCCACGTGGTTAATGACAAAATAGTCAATACTTTCCGGGTTTGTTACAAGCGACAAACGGGCGAGCATGGTGCTGAGAAAGTCGTGCTTTACCGTGTCAAACAGCACAATTTTTTCGTCTTTCACCAGGTAAGAGTTGTATGTAGAACCCTTGGGTGAAAGGGAATAGCCGTGAAAGTCCATGCTGCCAAAATCAACAGCGCCAACCCAGTAAATATCTTTTTTAATTTCTAATGGTTGCATAATATCCTCTGATCGTTAGATGCGTGTTTATTGGGGGTATACTGCCCAACTTTTCCCCTTTTGCCCATGCCTTGGCAGCTTATTTCAAACAGTGGCTGCCTCTGGGGTGGAAAAGACTATACTCTTTCTGTTCTGCAAGGGCAAGTTTTGGGAACTCATCAGTGCGAAGCCAAACGCAACACCGTTGGCAAAAGTGCCTTTGGCATTGACTTTATTGCGGCTAACTTCTATGAATAATTTAGAAATTCGAAGAATTTTCTCCTTGGGTATGTGTTGCTCGTTTTTTCAAGAGGACACGCCCAAAATCCCCCACCTATGTGCGTTGGTGTTTTGCTACACGCAACCTCTCTGATTTTCCGGCACATATTGCGTGCTTTCCTCTGCGTTTAGCCAAGTTTGTCTTTATAGGCTTGTATGCAGCAATACACCAAATTTATGTGCATAAATCGAGGCTTATTCTTGCAACTGCCACTATTTTTTGCATAATTTTCTTGAAAAATTTTGAGGCTGCTACTCAATCGCTTTTCCAAAGTGCTAATAGCACTTATTATTATTAAAAACAATATAAATCCACGCTTCAAACGTGTGAAGAGGGAGAACGGTATGCAGCGCACTCTTATTATACTCATGCTCAGTTTGTTCTGGATAGCAGGTACGCCCACTGGGGGCCATTCGGCAGATGGCGCGGCCTTGTTCCTTCGCTGTGTTGGTTGCCACGGGGCTGATGGCACGAAACCGCCTCATGTACTTAAGGGCCAAAGTTCTGCCCAGGTGCTTGGTAAAATGAAGGGGTTTCTTGATGGCAGCTATGGCGGCGAGCGAAAAGAAGTAATGATTGGCAAGCTCAAGGCGCTTTCACCTGAAGAGAGGCAAAGCCTGGCTGATTATATAGGGAACTTGTAATGCGCGTTACAGAAAAGAGGTTCCTTGCCGCCCTGGCAGTGCTTGCGGTGGGCTGGTTTGGCCTGGGCAGTGTGGCAACGCTTGCGGCCCAGCCAGAAGCCCCCGCAGCCCAGCATGAAATGCATGAAGGCACCCTGGCCAACCAGGTGCCACCGCTTACGCCTGAACAGCAGAAGAACCCCCACCTGGCCATACCGGGGGGGCAGGAAGCTGTTGCCCATAAGCGGGAACAGCTAGAAGAACTGAGCCAGGAAGAAAAGGCACAGTTTGCGCGGGTGGATGAAAAGCCCGGTGCTATCATTCCGCAAGGCATTATGTTTCGCGATGAAACAGGCCGCGAAGTAGCTATTGGCAGCCTCATGGACGTTCCGGTAATTCTTGTCCCGGTGTATTATTCCTGCCCCGGCACCTGCCACTTATTGCTCAGTTCCCTGGCCCGCATCCTGCCCGGTGTGGCCCTGGTGCCAGGTAAAGAGTATCGGGTTATTGCCGTAAGCTTTGACGAACACGACACCCCGGAACTGGCCATGCAGCGCAAGAATAACATGATGGCTGCCATGGACTTTGCCTACCCCCCGGAAGGATGGGTGTTTTTAAGCGGCAGCAAGGAATCTGTTGCGCAGCTTATGGGGTCTTTTGGCTTTCGGTACAAGCGCATGGGCAAAGACTTCATACACCCCACCATGTTGCTGGCAGTAGCTCCTGGGGGTAAAATAAGCCGCTATTTATACGGGCAAAGCTTCATGCCCTTTGACATTACCATGTCCCTTAACGAAGCGGCACAAGGCAAGGTGAGCTTGTCGCTTAAGCGCGTGCTGGCCTACTGCTTTACTTACGATGCTGCCAGCAAGCGCTTTGTGTTTGACTTTATGCGCCTTGCCGGGGTGGTTATTCTGTTCGGCGCAGGCGTATTTTTGTTTGTGCTGGTGAAAGGCAACAAACGAAAAAAGCGGCCCTGAACGTTGGTGTTGTTCCGGGTTGCGCATGAGTTTACCGAGCCCTTTTGGCTTTTCAAAGTTAACATGTTCCAGAGGATGATATGGCTACAAGCACAAGTTTTCTTGAACCCATGCCAGGAACCCGTGGGGGAATTGGCTCATGGATATTTTCCACCGACCATAAGCGCATTGGCATGCTGTATTTTTATGCCATTCTAGCCATGTTTGCCGTGGGGCTTACCCTTGGCCTGCTCATTCGCCTGGAACTGCTTACCCCCAACACACGCATGATGAGCGCAGACACCTACAATGCGCTGTTCACGCTGCATGGGGTTGTTATGATTTTTCTGGTGGTTATTCCCAGCATTCCCGCCACCTTTGGCAACCTGTTCCTGCCCATTCAAATTGGGGCGGAAGATGTGGCCTTTCCCCGGTTGAACAACTTTTCCTGGTGGCTGTACATGACAGGTGCCCTGCTGGCCGTTATAGCCATTTTCACAGGCAACGGCCCGCCAGATACTGGCTGGACATTTTATGTGCCCTTTAGTGAAATTACCACCACCAACGTGACCCTTGCGGTATTTGCCGTATTTATTCTGGGCTTTTCCTCTATTCTTACCGGGCTGAATTTTATTGTCACCCTGCACCGTATGCGGGCACCAGGCATGACCTGGACACGCCTGCCCCTGTTTTGTTGGTCGCTGTATGCCACCGGGTGGATTCAGGTACTGGCCACCCCGGTGCTGGCCATTACCTTGCTGCTTATTATGGCGGAACGTGTGCTGGGGGTGGGCCTGTTTGACCCTTCCCGTGGGGGCGACCCCATTTTGTTCCAGCACCTGTTTTGGATTTATTCGCACCCGGCAGTGTATGTGATGATTCTGCCAGCCATGGGCGTTATTTCCGAAGTGCTGCCCGTGTTTTCCCGAAAAGCCATTTTTGGGTACAAAATGATTGCTTTTTCCAGCCTTGCCATTGCTTTTGCCGGTTCCCTGGTATGGGCACACCACATGTTTGTGAGCGGTATGAGCGACACCGCCGTGCTGGTATTCTCTTTCCTTACCTTTGTGGTGGCCATTCCTTCCGCCATCAAGGTGTTCAACTGGGTGGCAACCTTGTACAAAGGTTCCATTCACCTGGAACCGCCGTTTTGGTATGCGTTGGCTTTTTTGTTCCTGTTTTCCATTGGCGGGTTAACCGGACTGGTGCTTGGTTCTGCCGGAACAGACGTGCACGTGCACGACACCTATTTTGTGGTGGCTCACTTCCACTATGTTATTTTTGGCGGTCTGGGCTTTGCCTTTTTTTCTGCCCTGCACTTCTGGCTGCCCAAGGTGTATGGCCGCATGTACAATAAGCACTGGGCCAACGTGGCCTGCCTGTTTGCCTTCATTGGCTTTAACGTGCTGTATTTCCCCATGTTTATTGTTGGCCTTCAGGGCATGCCCCGGCGCTACCACACCTACCTGCCCAAGTATGAAGGAATGCAAATGCTTTCCACTGTGGGCTCATGGGTTTTGGCTTCTGCCATTATTCTTATGGCCTGGAACTTGTGGCGCGGTGCCAAAAAAGGCAAGCCCATTGGCAATAACCCCTGGGGTTCTGCCACGTTGGAATGGAGCATAGCTTCCCCGCCGCCGCACCACAACTTTGTGACGGAACCAGTGGTAACGCATGGCCCCTATGACTATGAAGGGATTACTCCAGATGCCTGATACCAACTTACACCCAGCGCACCCTGCCCCGGTTCCCGATATTGAGGGCGACCGCATTGGCATGTGGTTGTTCCTGTTTACGGAAGTGCTTCTGTTTGGCGGTTTGTTTTTGCTGTATGCTGTGTATTTTAGCCGCGACCCGGAAGCATTCCACAATGGTGGCAAGGTGTTAAGCCGCGTTATGGGAACGGTAAACACGGTGGTGCTTATTACCAGCAGCCTTTTTGTGGTTCTCGCGGTAAGCGCCTTGCAAAAGGGCAAGGTAGCCCTTGCCCGGTATTTATTGCTGGGCACAGTGTTGGCAGCCCTTGTGTTTTTGGTAATCAAATACGTTGAATGGACTGCCAAAATAGAGCACGGCATTTACCCCAACGGGCCGGAGTTTTTGCTCCTTCCCAAGGGGGAAATGCTGTTCTTTAACTTGTATTACATGATGACCGGGCTGCACGGCCTGCACGTAATTATTGGTGCAAGCCTGCTTACCTGGGTGTGGTGGCGCATGGGCACAGGCCAGATAACCGCGGCAAAGCCCGTGGCCCTGGAAAATGTGGGCCTGTACTGGCACATTGTGGACCTGGTGTGGATTTATCTTTTTCCGCTTTTTTACCTGGTGGTGTGATGTGAACAAACAAGTTGCCGCACATGGCCCGGCAGGGGCAAAAAAGGGGAACGAACAGCATGTAGTTTCGTACCCCATCAATTTTGCGGTGTGGGTCGCGCTTATGATGCTTACGGCCATGACTGTGGCAGTGGCCTATGCAGACCTCGGTTATTTGCACGTGGTGGTGGCCCTTTCTGTGGCTACCATAAAGGCAGGGCTGGTGCTGTATTATTTCATGCACCTTGGGTATGCCTCGCGCACAATTAACCTCATGGTGTTTACCGCTTTTGTTATTCTGGCCATAGCCATTGGCTTCACTTTTTTCGATGTAGCCTACAGGTGATGCTCTATGTACCGTGACTCACTTTCCCCGGTGCAACAGGTAGATTTTGCGTTTTATCTGTTGTTTGGCTTTTCTTTTTTCGTGTTGCTGTTCCTTACCCTGTGCACGCTTTGGTTTATTTGGCGCTACCATTACACCCGCAACCCAAAAGCTGCGGACATTCGGGGCAACATCAAGGCAGAAGTGTTGTGGACACTGGTGCCCTCCATTTTGGTTATGGGCCTGTTCTATTATGGCTGGGTTGGCTTTCGGGCGCTACGCACTGTGCCAGAGAATGCCATGGAAGTGCAGGTGACCGCCCGCATGTGGTCGTGGATGTTTACCTACCCCAACAATAAGCATAGCAATGTGCTTGTTGTGCCCGTGAATGAACCGGTAAAATTGCGCATGACCACCAAAGACGTTATTCACAGCTTTTTTGCCCCGGCCTTTCGCATAAAAATGGATACTGTGCCCGGCATGGAAACGTATGCCTGGTTCAAGGCACAACGCACGGGAGAATATGACATTTTTTGCGCGGAATACTGTGGCACCAATCACGCCACCATGGTTTCCACCATTCGGGCGGTTACCCGTGAAGAGTATGATGCCTGGCTGGCTCAGGGGGAAACAGGCGCAGGTGCCCAGCAATTGCTGGAAGCCCAGGGGTGCATCAGTTGCCACTCATTGGACGGCACCGCAGGCGTTGGCCCCAGCTTTATGGCCCTTTGGGGCAGCAAGCGCACGGTTGTGAGCAATGGCAAAAAGAGCGAAATTATGGTGGACGCTGCCTATGTGCGTGAAGCCATTATCAAGCCTGGGGCACAATTGGTGGATGGCTATGACGACATTATGGCCCCGTATACCGATTTTACGCCGGAACAAATGGACAGCATTGTGGCGTTCATTCAAAGTTTGGGCAACGCAGGCAATGCCGGGCATGATGCGCATGGTGCGGCTGGCCACGGTGGGCATGATGCTGGCAACGCAACAATGAAGTAATTTGTCTGCATCTATGGAACGTTTTGTTATGCACCATTCTTTGAGCAACCTCGGGCGTGATTATGCCCAACTGGTACGGGCCAAAGTGTCCCTTATGGTGGCGGCAGCCACTGCCTTTGGCTATTTGCTGGTGGAACCTGCCCCAAGTGTTGCCATGGTCCAGGCCCTGGCAGGTACCATTCTGCTTTCCTGGGGGTGTTCTGCCTGGAATCAGGTACAGGAAATAGACCTGGACGCCTTGTTGCCCCGCACTAAAAACCGCCCCTTGCCCGCAGGCCGCCTTGGCGTGGCCCGTGCCTTGGGGGCGGGGCTTTTGTGTGTGCTTTTGGCGTTTGTGTGCTTGTTTGCGGCAGGGGGCATAGTGCCTTTGCTGGCAGGGGGCGTTATCGTGCTGGTGTATAATGGGGTGTATACCCCCTTGAAGCGCCGCAGCGCCTTTGCCCTGCTTGTGGGGGCGCTTGTGGGGGCGTTGCCCCCGGTGGTGGGCTGGGTGTGCGCCGGGGGCCATGTGCTGGCCCCGGAACTGTTCCTGCTGTATGGCGTGTACGTTTTGTGGCAGGTGCCGCATTTCTGGCTGCGTGTGCAGCACGACGCCCCGGCTTATGCTGCGGCGGGGTTGCCCGTGCCCGCGGTACAGTTCAGTGAAGTGCGCTACACCCGGCTTTTGCGGGTGTGGTTTCATGCGTACGCCGCCGCCATGCTGCTGCTGCCAGTGTTCCCTTTTATTCACAGTATTTCCGCCAGGGTTGGCCTGGCTTTTATGGGCATTGCCATGTTTGTGGGTGGCAGCCTGTTCTTTTACGCGAAAAATTTTGCCCGCAAGTTGTTATGGGTGACTGACGGCGGTATGCTGGTGGCAATGGGTATTTTGGTGGCTGACCGTCTGTTTGCCTTATAAGCTTAAGGAGGCCTTGTGGTTTACTGGATTCATCCTGTTTTTCAGGTGGTAGCAACACTTTTGGGGCTATATGCGCTGTATTTTGGCTGGCAGCGGCCACGGTGCAGCCACGTGGGCTGCACCGTGGCCTTTCCCTGGAAGAAGCACGTGCGCCTTGGGCGCTGGGCCATTGCCCTGTGGCTGGTAGGGGGCCTGGTCGGGGTGGCTGTTGTGCGCCTTGAATGGGGCGGCTTTGGGGTGACGGATGCCCACGCCACCATTGGTTATGCTTTTCTGGTGCTTGCCCTGGTAGGCTATGGCACCGGGCATGTACTGGACAAAGTGAAAAAGCGCCGCACGGTGCTGCCCATTGTGCATGGGGTAGTCAATGCCCTGCTGGTGCTGGCGGCCCTGGTGCAGGTATGGACGGGGTATTCATTTTTGCCATAGAAACGCTGATTTTTCTTTTTTCCGCTCGCTTCCCAAAAAACTTATGCCTTGCCAAACGAAAAACTGAGCGTTTCTTACAGGGCAGTACATGTACAAAGAAAAGCGCCGCCCCTATAAGGAGCGGCGTTTTTGTGTGCTCTTGGTGAGAAGTTATGTTACGCTAGGGTCTGTAGCTGTGTGTTCAGCACCAGCAGTTGTAACCCGTCATCATTGGTAAACTGGGTGTAGTGTGTGGGGTCTTCAGAAGTGGTCTGAGTCCACTTGCTGGTATCTACCTGCACGCCGCCTTCACCAAGCAGTACCCCCAAATCTTCAAGGGCATCATGGTTGGCAAAGTCCAGCACATTTGCGCCTTTCAGGAAGACTTCAATACCTTGAATACCCTGGCCTACCTTGCTCAGCACATCGGCAAATTCAAAATCGCCTATCATAATGTCGTTGCCGCTGCCGCCATCAACTGTGTCTGTGGCAGAAGCAAACAGAATGTCGTGGCCTTCGCCGCCATTCAAGATGTTGGTGCTGGTACCGCCGCCTGCAATGAGCACATCGTTGCCTGCATCACCATTGAGTACGTTGTAGCTGTTCATTCCTCCTGTAAGGTGGTCGTTGTCTGCACCACCATCCAGTGTATTGGCGCTGTTGTTGCCACCTATGAGGGTGTCGTTGCCAGTTCCACCATCAAGGTAGTTGTAGTCGGCATCATTGCCGCCGGTAATCTTGTCGTTCCCGTCATCGGCATGCAGGTAGTTATATGTGCTACTCCCGGAGCCTCCCAAAATAATGTCATTGCCCGCATCGCCATGCACGGTATTGTTGCCGTTGTCGCCGCCAGTCAATGTATCGTTTCCGGCTCCGCCATAAAGGGTGTTCGCGCTGTCCAATCCGCCAGTAATGGCGTCATTGCCAGAACCGCCATACAGATTGTTATCGCTGTTTATTCCCCCGGTAATGGTGTCGTTGCCGTCGCCACCATACAGGTTGTTGACGCCAGTGCCTCCAGAGGCATTGTTACCACCGGTAATGCTGTCATCGCCCGTACCGCCGTGCAGGTGGTTATAGGCGCCTTCGCCGCCAATAAGAAGGTCTTCCCCTGCACCGCCAAAAAGGAAGTTCTTCCCGGCAGCGGCACCAGTAATGGTATCATCTCCAGAATAGCCGTAAGTTCCGTGCTGGTCTGTGTTGGGGGTAGTCAGGTCGTTGGCACCAGCGTTTCCTTGGGGGGTAGAATCTTTGTAGTCCCCAAAGTTGTAATCAGTTTCGCTTCCTGTGCCCACAGGGTTGCCCGCTTCGTCGGTGTACGTTTCTTTGTTGGCTTCATCATGTGTAAAGTAGTACTTTTTACCATCAAGGCCAAGGCGGTATTGCCCATTTACGTCATCATAATAAGCGTCGCCACCAACCAAAATTTCGCCTGCCGGGCCAACAATCTTATAGTACTTGCTTGTCAACTCAAGCCCAACCATATTCCCCTGTTCGTCTACGTAGCTTATGGGATTGGTTGAATAATCTATATAATATTTATTTCCGTCTGCGTCTTCCTGGTAGTCCATGTTCTTGTCGCTATCCCACAACCAGCCCGGCTTCACTTTTATGGGGGTTGCGCCGCCTATAATGCAGTTGTATTTATCTACTTCAGCATTACCATAAATGCCGTCCCGTACAGAGGCTTCTTCCGGCAATTTGTCTGTGGGCAACTCTTCTATGGGTTTCTCGTTGATCGTGACTAATTCCAGGGTGTAGGCGTCCCCTTTATGCACAGGCAGGGTGAATTCAATGCCCTGGCTGCCAGCAGGTACGGTGAGCGTCAGTTCGTATGAGCCATCGCCGTTAGGGTTTATGGCTATGTCAGGATACATGGCTATGAGTGCATCCAATGAGGCATAGTCGTTGTCTGTCGTCCCTTCATCCAGCTGGTTTGGCTGATCCAGCGAAAATTCAAGGCGCAGGGTCACCGTCACGTCTTCAGTGCGTTCACTTAAAGGAACAAGGACGCCCTTTTCATCGTAAATAAGCACATGGTGAGTGGTGTTGATAACAGGAATGTCGCTGGGGTTGTAAAATGCCGGGGCAATGGCAGAAAACATGGTGATGATGATGCCGCCACCGCTAAAATCCTGGTCTCCCCGCACAAGGCCAGCCATAACCTCGTGGCCAGGGGGTGGCGGAGGCGGAGGCGGAGGTGGAGGTGGAGGTGGAGGCGGAGGCGGGGGCACAGGGCCTGGGGGCACAGGGCCTGGGGGCACAGGGCCAGGGGAAACATTGGGGCCTGTCGCTACGAGTGTTGCGGGTGTTAGAAGCTGTTGTGCATCGGCAGCAGAAGGGGTGCCATTGGAAAAGGCATCTGTTCCCATCAGGGAGCCAAGTCTGTCAACGCCGCCCAAAAGGTTGCCTGTGCCGTCAGCATATTCATCCAGCCCGCTGCTGGGGGGGGCTGCTTTATCGGCCGCGGTGGAAAGGTCAATGGCCTCATTCAAGCCGGAGAGAACGTCTGCGCTGGTAACCACTTCACCGGAGGGCAGGGTGAACGCGGGAAGGGGTTCCCCATCGGTCACAAAAAAATCTGTAACAACTACGCTGCCACCGTTTTCAAAGGTAAATACGAGGCTGTTTTCTGTACGCTCCACAGCGGTGGTGTGGGGGTCAAATGCAAGGGTAACAGCCGAATCGGCACCGGCAGTAAGGGTAATGTGTTCATTGGCTTGTGCCTGAGGAATAACAAGGGCTGGCTTGCTCTGGGGGGTAGCGTTAACAGTTTTCATAATGGAACCTCCTGGGAATGGATACAAAGCAGGTCAATATGAACCAATAGCCTTGGGCCTGCTTTTGTATGATCATACACCATAGTTCCTGTGGAATGTCAATTTTATTCTGGTTAATGAAGTAAAATAGAAGTGCATATGTGTGTACTGGGTGGGGCTGTATGGGGGTATGCAATTGCAAGAGAGGGGTAAACGGATGTTTTACAGGAACTGTGATCCAAACGTAACTCAATAGCCATTTTCGCTTTGCTGGCGCGTACAACAGGCATAAAAAAGCCCCTCAGTGAACGAGGGGCTTTTTTATGTATATGCAACAGCTATGTCTCTTGTAAAAAAGGCACGCTACAAGGCAGCAGCTTATTCTGGTACGAACTCAGACTTGCCCGCGCCGCATACGGGGCATACCCAATCAGCAGGAACGTCGTCGAAAGAAGTGCCTGGGGCAACGCCGTTGTCAGGGTCGCCATTGGCTGGCTCATACACATAGCCACAAAGTTCGCATACATAGTTTTTCATAGGGGTATTCTCCTTCGTATTGTTTTTAAGAACAAGGAAACACTGATTCAATGGCATTTTGGAAACGTGTAGTTATTTCTTTTGGCAAGGCGCAAGCTTTATTTGAAGCAGGAGTGGACTCTTTCGTCCTCGACTGTACCCCTAAAGCCGACGGCAGTCGCGAGCATTGCGAGCCGTGGAGTGAGGGCTGAGTGTGCGAGGTGGCTTTGCCATCCCGCACATATTTACGAAGCCAAAGCGGAAAAAGGTCACAACGCTGCCAAAAGGAATAAATCAGCGTTTCCTAAGTGTTATGCGTCTGCGCGCCAGTGCCCGTGCAGGTTGCACAATTCACGGGCATACACATTCTTGGCACCAGCAATGCAGAATTCTGCTTCAGGGGCATCGCCAGGTTTCAGGAAGCGCATGTAGGAAACACCGTCGGCTACCAATTCAATCCACTCAATCCAGTGTTTTTCTTCCATGGGGTGGGCAACGGAACCAACAGTTACTTTATAGCCAGTGGCGGTTTTGGTAATAACCGGCACGTGTTTTTCTTTTGCAGCATCGGTTGTGCCTTCTGTCATCAGAACCATGGGGGTGCCGCAACAGGCCAGATCGCCTTCAGCAGCATGAAGCACTTGCACGATTTGGCCGCAACCATTGCACTTATAAACCTGGAGTTGTTTTGTCATTGTATCCTCCTAAGCTTTTATAACAGGGTTTTAGAAACGGTAAGGGCATCAGTGCCTTTATTGTGTAATAGAAATAACTCCTAACAAGGCGCATGGCAAGGCCAATTCCACAATTCCCTGCTATTTTTTGGTTATTCTTTGGGGGGAATAACCGGGCCATGGAAGGCAACAGCCAGAATTTCATAGTTAATTCTGCCGCGGGGGGCGTTCACGGTGACTTCTTCGCCTTCTTCTTTGCCAAGCAGGGCACGCCCTACAGGGGAAAATACGGAAATGCAGCGCTTGTCGGGTGAATATTCCGTTTCATCCGGGCCAAGCAGAATGAATTCGCGCTCTTCCTCTGTTTCCAGGTCCAGCAGTTTTACCGTGGCACCAAAAATAATTTTGTCACCGCCAACCTTGTGCAGGTCTACCACGTTAAAGCGAGGCATGCGCGATTCAATAAAATTGATTTTGGCTTCCAGCATGCCCTGGCGTTCACGGGCGGCATCGTAGCCAGCATTTTCGCTCAGGTCGCCTTCTTCGCGGGCTTCCTTGATAGCTTGAATAATAGCGGGGCGCTCTGCCTTCAGTCGTTCCAGTTCGGCTTTAACGTGGGCGAATCCCTCTACGGAAATAGGAATACTTTCCATGATGCTTTTCCTTGAAAAAAACTTGATTGTGGCAGAACCGCCAGGTGGTAAAAAAACTGCCTTTGCAGGCGTATAAATAGTCGGCCCGTATAAAGCAATTATACTCGCGAAGACAAAACAATTCTTTGAATATTGAACTGATTTTTCAATCAGAAACATCCAAAAGGGCCGAATAACCCGGCAAGTATTATTTGCCGTCGTTTTAATGAGACTATTACAAAATAGTCTTGGAGCGACTTTCCATAGGGAAGATACTCCAAAAAGCACGCAAAACGCAGTTTTGTAATGGCCTTAAATACAGAAGGCGGCTTTGAGAAGCCGCACAACAGAAGCCTTGGGTTTGTTAAAGGCTATAATAGGCCATGAATGGGGCAAGGTCAAGGCGGTGGTGGTTTCTTCATGTTTTGTTCCCCATGCCAGGGTTTGGGGGCCGCTGGTTGCATGGCGTTTCTTGCAGTATGGCAGCCTGCAAACGCCTGCAGTACCCTTTGGATAAACCGCTTGTGTTTCAATGTTATTGCCAGGATACGCTATAGCCGCGTGTTAATTTTGTACCCACCAGGATTGCCCCCCAAGCCAGAGTAGCGTATATAACACATGGGTTTGTTGGTAGGTTTGCCGGGAAAGTGCAGACAGTCCTGTAGCAACGTAAGGCACAATACAGCATGTGTGGCGTGGGGCACTGGCCCAGCAGGTTGGCTGCATGGAAATCAAAGAAGTAATGGGTGCTTCCTTACGAAATCATTTAGTAAACTAGGGTGCGCAAAGGAATAAGAGAGTATGGCAGAGCGAAAGAACCAGGGTGTTTTGTTTGACTTTGGCCGCAAAGCCCGCATTGGCATGCCCGAAGCTGTGTTTTGTGAAGGGAAAAGTCTGGATTCACTCATTGCCCTTGTTAGCGAGCATGGTAGGAAAAGCTCTTGCCCTGCCCTGTTTACCCGTCTTGCTCCTCAGGTATTCCAGCAACTGCCCGCTGCCGTGCAGGCCCAGGTTGACTACCATGAACTTTCACAGGTGGCCTTTGGGGCGTGCCTGCCCATGAAGCCGTGCGGCCAGGTGGCGGTGGTTTCCGCTGGCACCGCAGACGGACGCACCACGTGGGAGGCCGCTAAAACACTTGAATACCTGGGTATTTCCCATAAGGTGTTTGAAGATAACGGGGTGGCAGGGCTGTGGCGGCTTACTGCCAACCTGGAAGCCGTGAACGCCTTTGATGTGGTGGTGGTGGTGGCAGGGCTGGACGCTGCCCTTGCTTCGGTAATGGGGGGCTTAACCCCGCGCCCTGTGGTGGCGGTGCCCACTTCAGTAGGTTATGGCATGGCCCGGCAGGGGGAAAGCGCCCTTGCCAGTATGCTGGTAAGCTGTGCCCCCGGGGTTACCGTGATGAATATTGACAATGGGTACGGTGCCGCTTGCGCTGCTGCCCGTATCATTCACCTGCTAGAATCCTATTGCAGCGCAAAGAGAGCCCAATATGACGCCCCCAAAGTATAAGGATAGCCACGACCATGATCATGTCCATGAGCATGAGCACAGCCATAATCATGACGACAACCATGACCACAACCATGAGCATGCCCCGCAGGCCCAATGGCTTTCCGCAAGCCATAGCCATGGGGTCATGCAGGGGGCTTTGTACGGGCATGAGCCTGTGTACCTTCATGGGAAAGGGGGCATGGCCCACAGCAAAGGCGGGGCCGCAGGCAGCCCTGCGCTGACAGTGCGGGCCACTTCCGGTCTTTCAGGCGACATGATGCTGGCAGGTCTTGCCATGATGGCGGGGTGTACCGGGGCTGATTTGGAGGCGCTGGTGGCCCTTGTGGGATGCACGCCGCTGCATGGCTGCGTGGCGGTGGAACCACGTGTGGTAAACCATGTGGCGGGATGGGGGTGCCGGGTTGATTTGCCCCACGAGCATGCCCACCGCACCATGCAGGACATAGAAGCTATTATTGGCACCAGCAGTATGCCTGCACGGGCAAAAGAGCTGGCCCTGGGGGCGTTTGCTTTGCTGGCAGAAGCTGAAGGGGCAGTGCACGGCAAGCCTGCACAGGAAGTAACCTTTCATGAAGTGGGCGCGCTGGACAGTATTTTGGATATTTGCCTTGTGTGCCTGCTGTTCCATAAGCTGGGGGAACCGCGCTTTGTGTGCAGCCCCTTGCCCTTGGCAGATGGCCAGGTGAGATGCGCCCACGGGTGCCTGCCTGTGCCTGCCCCGGCTGTGCTGCGCCTGCTGGAAGGGGTGCCTGTGTGTGCCTTTGCCGGAAAAGGAGAAACAGTCACCCCCACCGCCATTGCCTTGCTCAAGGCCCTTGGGGCTGAATTTGGCGGCTGGCCCGCCATGCGCGTGGAACGCACCGCCCTGGTGTATGGCAGCCGCGTGTTTGAAAATGCCCCTAACGGAGCGGTGTGGGCTGTGGGCAAATTGTTGTAGAGTTTTCGGTAATGATACCAGCAAAAAGGCAGGGTGCAAGCACTCTGCCTTTTTGCTGGATTACTCTATTGAACTGCTGGTGTTTGCCAGCATGCGTTGAGCGGTTGTTATTTCTTTTCTTCTTCCGCTTCCACGGTATCTGGGTTTTCTTCCCGGTTGGGCCGCCAGGAAAGTTCCAGTTCAAACTTGGCCTTATGCGGTTTGTACGTGGCTTCAATTTCCATATCGATAACGCGCGGCACGTCCATTGTCACAGTGTCGCCGCTTTTATGCACAGTGAGCAAGCCCTCTTTCAAACCTTCCACCAGGGCTTCGATAATGCCTGCGGCATCTTCCCTGGTGAGGCGGGTGGTGAATTCAAGCTTTTTTTCTTCACTGCCGGACTTTTTCTGGTCAGTTTCTTTATGCTCGGACATACGAACTCCTCTTGGGTTGGAGATGCTGCACCGAAACCCACATGCAGGCCAAAAAAGCCGCCTGGGAAGGGTATGCTGGTTAGAGTGCAGTATACCCGTTTTTCTGCCTAAGGGCAACGGGGGAGGCAAAAAGAAAAAGAGTGAGGGTGTTTGGTTGGGGAGGCATGGAGGATTGTGCGGCGTGCCACCGCATACTACCTCTTTTCTTTTTTTGTTTGCCGCTCCGCTAGGGTTAGGGGGCCGCACAAGGGCCCCTCCTGCCCTAGCGGAGCGGGAAGCTAAAGAAGAAAAATAAACGGACGCGGCGGCACGCCGCACAGAGCTAGGCAACTCCGCTCTAAAAACAACAAGCCGTTGCGGCGCAATCCGCAAAACGCTTCACGAGCCCGAGCAATAATTAGTGCCCTGTAATACCATACTTACGCAATTTATATTGCAACAAGCTCTTAGAAATCGCCAATTGTTCCGCAGCCTTAACCTGTACAAAGTCGGAACGTACCAGGGCGCGGCGAATAATGGCCGCTTCCAAAGTATCCAGTGTTTCCGCCAGGTTCAGTTCCGGGGGCAGCAGGTCAATGGCGTTTTTCAGTTGTGATTCTTCGTCCTTTACCTCTGGCGGCAGGTCTGCCACGGTAACGGTGTCGCCTGTAACCATAACCATGCAGCGTTCCACCACGTTTTCCAACTGACGGATGTTGCCGGGCCATTCGTAGCCGGAAAAATAATCCAGAGCTTCCGGGGCCACGTGCTTTTTGGAAATGCCATTTTCAGCGGCAATTTTATCAATAAAGTGCGAAATGAGCATGGGAATATCTTCCCGGCGTTCCCGCAGGGGGGGCAGCATAATGTGCACCACGTTGAGGCGGTAATATAAGTCTTCCCGAAAGTTGCCCTTTTCCACTTCAGCCAAAAGATCTTTGTTGGTGGCGGTGACAATGCGTATGTCAGCGTCAATTTCTTCGCTGCCGCCCACCCGTTCGAAGCGGCGTTCCTGCAGCACGCGCAGCAGTTTTACCTGCATGTCGTGGGAAAGTTCGCCAATTTCGTCTAAAAACAGGGTGCCGCCGCTGGCCAGTTCAAACCGGCCCCGGCGCAGGGCCACTGCCCCGGTGAATGAGCCTTTTTCATGGCCGAACAGTTCGCTTTCCAGCACGCCAGGGTTCAAAGCCATGCAGTTTACAGAAATAAAGGGGCCGTTTTTACGCAGGGAAGCAAAGTGGATGGCCCGGGCCACCAGTTCTTTTCCTGTGCCCGATTCCCCGGTAATAAGCACGTTGCTTTTGGTGGGTGCGGCTTTGTCCACCAGGCTGAGCACGTTGCGAATGCCTTTGCTTTTTCCGATAATCTGGTGCAGGCCGTAGCGTTCTTCCAGGTTTTCATGCAGCAGGCGGTAGCGGCGGTGCACACGGGCCATTTCCACGGCGTTGTGAATGGAGAGCAGCAGTTCGTCGTTGGAAAAGGGCTTGGTAATATAGTCAAAGGCCCCAAGCTTCATAATGTCCACTGCGCTTTCAATGGAGCCAAAAGCTGTCATGACCAGCACGGGAATATGGGGGTAGTCACGCTTTACGTGGGTAACCACTTCTTTGCCCGATAGCTTGGGCATTTTCATGTCCGTAACGATAACATCCACTTCCGACTCGTCCAGAAAAGCCAGAGCTGTTTCCGGGTCGTTGAGGGCCGTTACCGCATACCCCTGGTCGGCAAGCAATGCTTCCAGCACCAGCAGGTAGTTTTTTTCGTCATCAATAATAAGAATATGGCCTTGTTCAGTATTCATAATGGTCTCACGCAGTTGGTGCAGGGTGGCTTGGCAGTAGAATGGTCACCCGTGCGCCGCCTTCCGGCGCGTTGGTAAGGGTCATAAAGCCATCATGGCTTACAATGATGTTATTGACAATGGGCAGGCCAAGGCCTGTTCCGTCGTCTTTGGTGGTAAAAAACGGGTCCAGCAGCCGTTCCAGGTGTTCTTCCGGGAAGCCGGGGCCGGAATCGGTAAATGTGATAGCCACCATGGGGTGGGTGTCGTCCATTTCTTCGTGCAGACCTATGGTCAGGGTACCTGTGTGCTGCATGGCCTGCACAGCATTGCTCATGATATTGTAAAATGCCCGGTACAGCAAATCGCTGTCCCCCATAACAAATAACGGGTGTTCCGGCGGGCTGTTATGGCATACCAGAATTTCACGTGTTTGCAGGTCTGGCTCTAAAAAAACCAGGGCTTTGGAAATAACACTGCTTACGTCCACCAAAGAGCTTTTGGGGCGCTGGGGGCGGGCATAGTCCAAAAAGTCGCTCACCGTTTGGGAAAGGCGGCGGGCTTCATCATAAATGGCTTGCAGAATACGGCTTGTGCTGCCGTCGCCCCCGGCATTGCGTTTCAGCAGCAGTTCCGCACTGGAGCGGATAATGCCCAGGGGGTTGCGAATTTCATGGGCAATGCTGGCAATAACCCGGCCCATGCCTGCCAGTTTTTCATTTTGGTGCAGTTCCAGCAGCAGGCGTTGTTCTTCCTGCATGCGCACTGCCATGGCGTTTTCTGCCCGGCGAATGAACAGCAGCAGCATGCCAAACAGCACGCTGGCAGAAACCACAGTGAGAATAATAATAAGCTGCTGGAAGCGCAGGGCGCGTTCCATGTCCGCTGTAATATCCTGGCTGAATTCCAGCACCCAAATGGCAGGGCCTGTGGCGTCGGAAGAGCTGAGCCTGTTTTCAATGCGCAGGGGGTAGGCTGTGTGCAGTACAAAGGAATGGGGAGGCAGGGGAAAGTGGAAAAATGCCTTCCAGTAAGGCAGGGCGGAATCTATGTTAAAAACAATATCCTGCCCCTGGCCTGCTTCGTTAATATAGTCTTCCGCAGGCTTTGCCTTTTCCAGGTCTTCCTTGTTCATACTGTAGCTAACAGTGCCATCATGGTTGAAAATGCGCAGTTCGCTCACGTTCAGGCCATGGGTGGTGGATTGCACCACCTGGTCCAATTGCTGGTACTGGGCAGGGTGTTTGGGGTTGATTTCCCCAAACCCGATAAGGGTAGGCAGGGTATAGCGGCGGTAAATTTGGGCGTTGAGGTTTTCCGCCAGCAGGGCGGCAAAGTTGCGTTGCTTGGCAATAAGAATATCGCGGGCGTGGTTGCCAATGTAAGTGGAAAGTACCGCCGAAAAAATAACCACAGCGGCAAGAGCCACCCAGGCCAGTTGCCGGGCAAACCCAAGGTGGCGCACAACCTGTTTGCCCGCGCCCCCTGGATTTCTCAGGGGGCGGGAAGGGGCGGCAGGGCCGGAAGAGGGGGGCAGGGGCTCGTGCAGGGCTTACTCCTTACCGCTTTGGGCGGTAACGTCCTTCACAGCTTTCACCACAGCTTCCACGGTAAAGCCAAAATGCTGGTACAATACGTTGCCGGGGGCAGAATCGCCAAAGCCATGCATGCCCACCACTGCGCCGTCCAGGCCAACATATTTGCCCCACCAGTCGCAGGCGGAAGCTTCAATGGCAACACGCTGGCGCACGGCATGGGGCAGCACCTGTTCACGGTAGGTGCAGTCTTGCCTGTCAAACAGTTCTGCGCAGGGCATGGAAACCACACGGGCTTTGGTGCCTTTCTTTTCCAGGGCATCTGCTGCTGCCATGGCCAGGGCCACTTCTGAACCTGTGGCCAGTAAAATAACGTCGGGCGTGCCTTTGCTTTCTTTCAGAATATAGGCACCACGACGGACGTTTTGCAGGGTTTTGCCCTCACGCGGCTGGGTGGGCAGGTTCTGGCGGGAAAGGCACAGGCAGGTGGGGCCTTCTTCACGTTGTACTGCGGCCTGCCAGGCAGCGGCGGTTTCTACACCGTCGCAAGGGCGCCACACGTCTGTATTGGGTGTAAGGCGCAGCATGCCAAGCTGTTCAATGGGCTGGTGGGTGGGGCCGTCTTCCCCCATCATAATGGAGTCGTGGGTAAGCACCCACACCACGCGCTTTTGCATAAGGGCCGAAAGGCGCATGGCATTTTTGGCATAATCGGCAAACACCAGGAACGTGCCTGCATAAGGAATGTAGCCGCCGTGCAGGGCCAGACCGTTCATAATGGCGCCCATGCCAAATTCGCGCACACCGTACTCAATGTAGCGGCCAGCCTTGTTGGCAGGGGAAAGGGTGGTGTGGCCTTTCCAGGCCGTGCCTACTGAACCGGAAAGGTCGGCAGAGCCACCCAGCAGTTCCGGCATTTGCGGGGCAATGACGTCCAGCATTTCTTTGGAGCTAACACGGCTGGCCTTGCTTTCTGCTTTTTTCTGCAAGGCGGTAAGCTGCTCGGTGAACACAAGGTCAATGTCTGCTGGCAGTTCACCCTTCATACGCCGGGTAAGTTCAGCCGCTTCCTTGGGGTAGGCGGCGGCATAGGCATCGTACATTTTCTGCCATTTTTTTTCCGCAGCGGCCCCTTTCTTGCGGGCATCAAAGGCGGCCTTGATATCTTGGGGAATAACAAAGGGCTCGTATGACCAGTTCAGGTTTTTCCGGGCTGCGGCAATTTCTGCTGCCCCAAGGGGGGAACCGTGGCTGGCAGCAGACCCTTCCTTGCCCTGTGCGCCTTTGGCAATAGTGGTTTTGCAGCAGATAAGGCTAGGCTTATCGGTAACTTTTCGGGCTTTGGCTATGGCTTTTTTCAGGGCAGCGGCGTCGTGCCCGTCTACCCCGGCAATCACATGCCAGCCATACGCCTTGAAGCGGGCGGGGGTGTCGTCGGTGAACCAGCCCTTTACGGGGCCGTCAATGGAAATGCCGTTGTCGTCCCACAGGGCAATAAGTTTGCCAAGGCCCAGGGTGCCCGCAAGGGAGCAGGTTTCATGGGAAATGCCTTCCATCAGGCAGCCATCCCCCAGGAACACATACGTGAAGTGGTCGATAACTTCATGCCCTTCGCGGTTAAATTCCGCAGCCAGGGTTTGTTCAGCCAGGGCCATGCCCACGGCTGTGGCAATGCCCTGCCCAAGGGGGCCTGTGGTCAGCTCCACCCCTGGGGTAACGCCGTATTCCGGGTGCCCTGGGGTTTTGGAACCAAGCTGGCGGAATTTTTTAATGTCATCCATGCTCAGGGCATAGCCCGTAAGGTGGAGCGTGGCATACAGCAGCATGGAAGCGTGCCCGTTGGAAAGTACAAACCTGTCGCGGTTCCACCATTCGGGGTTGGCGGGGTTGTGCTTCATAAAATCGTTCCATAACACTTCCGCCATATCAGCCATGCCAAGCGGTGCGCCTGGGTGGCCGGAATTGGCCCGCTCTACAGCGTCCATGGCAATAAAGCGAATGGCGTTGGCAAGTTCCTTGGGCTTTGGCATTAAAAACTCCTATGGGTGCTGTGGTGCACCGGGAATGTTTTGAAACTGTGAAGTCGTATGCAGTTATTGTGCGCCTTGGGCGCGGCCCCAGCCAAGCGCCTGTTGCAGGGCTTGCTCCCGCCATGGGGTGCGGGGGGCCTGCAACACGGCCTGCTGGAAGGTGTGCAGCCGCTCGGCATAGGGCGCAAAGGCAAAAAAGGCGGAGCCGGAAACAAAGGCATCTGCCCCGGCGGTATACAGGGCGGCAATATTGCCAGGGTCAACCCCGCCATCCACTTGGATAATGGCACGGCTGCCGTGTGCTTCCAAAATACCTGCCAGCAGTTCCACCTTGGTAAGGGTGCGTGCAATAAATTTCTGCCCGCCAAAGCCGGGGTTTACGCTCATAACCAGCACCAGGTCAAGCAGTTCCACTACCTCTTCAAGAATGCACAGTGGCGTTGCCGGGTTCAGGGCCACGCCAGCCCGCATGCCCAGGCGGCGAATTTCCGCCAGGGTGCGGTGCAGGTGGGTTGTGGCTTCCGCATGCACCACCAAAAGGTCGGCCCCGGCCTTGGCAAAATCTTCCAGGTAGCGTTCCGGGGCCTGCACCATAAGGTGAACATCAAAAAACAGGGTGCTGGTTTGGCGCAGGCGCTGAATAACAGGGGCACCAAAGGTAATGTTGGGCACGAACATGCCGTCCATTACGTCCCAGTGAACCCAGGAAAGGCCCGCCGCTTCAAGCTGGTCCAGTTCCTGACGAAGGTTGCCAAAGTCGGCAGAAAGCAGGGAGGGTGAAAGAATCATGGGTATGTATTTTGGGTGGGGTAAAGGTTAGGAGCGCAGCAGGTCTGCCACGGCCTCCAGCTCATCAAGCAGGTGGAGCAGGGCGTCACTATTCAGCGCATCAGGCTGGTGCATAGGAGTATGTGCGGTGTGGGTGTGGTGCAAGGGCACTGGCTGCATGGCTGGCTGGGTGACGGGGAACGTGCCGGGGTGCACGGGCGGCGTACTTGGCTGAAGGCCGGGCTGCATGGCTGGCTGGACGCCGGGGTATGCGCCGGTTGCCGGGGGCAGCAGGGCGCTTACTTCTTGCTGTTGTATGGTGCTGGGGGCAATGCCCGGGGTGCCATAGGCTTCAGGGGATTCGTCCAGCAAGGAGGGCTGGCGGGGGGGGAGCAGGGGAAAGGGTAGCGGGTCTGGCAGGCCACGCAATAGCTCTTTGCGGGCACCTTCAATGGTCAGTCCTTTTTCATGCAGCAGGTAGCGGATGTAGGCCAGCAGGGCAATGTGCTCCTGGGTGTACAGGCGCTGGCCTTTGTCTGTACGCAGGGGCGCAATCTGGGGGAATTCTGTTTCCCAGAAGCGGAGTACATACGTTTTCAGGTTGAGCAGGGTGGCTGCTTCCCCAATTTTGTACGTCTGTTGCATTACTCGCCTGTCCCCAAAAAAGTTTGTGTGCTGCATGGTGTACTAAAGTACGGTGAGCCTAGCACATTCCATGGCGGAACAAAAGCACCAATGTGAAGGGGCGAGTAGGGCGGGTATGGGGAGGCGGAAGGGGCCAGGCTTAGCGGGGGCACGGGGTGCAACCCCGTGTGTGTAGGGTTGTTAGGGAGCCGCACAAGGGCTCCCTAACCCAAGCGGAGCGGATGAATAAAGAGAAAAGAGGAATGGTGTGGCGCTTGTGCCGCAATAACCTGCGCCTTTCTCAGCCCATAAAAAAAGACACCCCCTTATGCCTGCCTGGCACAAGGGGGTGTTGGTCTTTATCTAATTCTTTCCTCTTCTACTAAGCTAAACCCTCACACCCAACTCTTTACACACCCGACTCACCGCCATATCCCGCATTTTATCCACTTCGGCGTCCTGCAAGGTCTTTTCCGAATGGCGGAATGTCAGGCGGAACGTCAGGTTCCTCTCTTCCCCGCCTTTGGGTTCAAACAGGTCAATGAGTTTGACGTCTGCCAGCAGGGGCAGTTTTTGGCTTTGGATGCAGGCCAGCACAGCGCCCACTTCCAGGCCGTGGGGGCACATGAAGGTGATGTCGCGGCGCACAGCCGGGAACGTAGGCATGGGGGCGAACCGGATGCGCTGGGTGAGGTGCATTGTGTACAGCACGTCCAGGAACAGTTCTGCCAGCCACACAGGTTTTTTGGCGTGGAAGGCGTCGGCAAGGGCAGGCTTTACGCGCCCTGCATAGCCAATGCACGTTTCCCCGGCATAAATCCCCACGCCGGGGGCCAGCCAGGGGGCCACGGTTTCCTGCTTCCAGCTAAGGGCGGGCAGGTGCAGGTGGCGGGCCAGGTGTTCCACAATGCCTTTAATGTCCTGGTAATCATGCTCTGCCTGGGTTTGGGGCCACGCGCCGTCAAAGCGGTTGCCATACAGCAGCACCGCAAGGCGGGTAGATTCCTGGGCCGTGGTTTCCGTTTGCGGGGCCGCCACAAAGGAGGTGGCCACCTCAAACAGGCGCACGCCATTGGCGCCTTGGGCAATGTTGGTGCGCAGGTTTTGCAAAAGGCCCGCTGCAAGGTGGGTGCGCAGCACGTTCTGCTCGTCACTCAGCGGGTTCATAATGCTTATGCGCCCCTCGGCTGGCTGGCCCAGAAAGTCCAGTTCCTTGTGGCTGACAAAGCTGTAGTTTACCGCTTCATTGAGGCCAAGGCCGCAGGCCCAGTGCTTTATGCGGGTGCGGAAGGCGTGGGCAGGTTCTGGCTTGCCTGTGTCTTCCAGTGGCTTGATAATGCCGGGCAGCACTGGGGGAATGTTGTCCACCCCGTACACGCGCACCAGTTCTTCAATCAGGTCAGCTTCGCAGGCCAAATCATGGCGGTAGCTGGGGGGGGTAACCTGCCAGATTTCCGGGCAAGCGACATTTGCAGTTTGGGCCGCTGGGCCTGCTTGCAGGCGGCACCCAAGGGTGGTGAGGGTACTTTCACAAAAGGCTGTAGGCATGTCTACCCCCAGCAAATCCACAGCGCGCTGGCGGCGCAGGGTAATGGCAGGGGCCTGCCATGGCTTGGGTTCTGCCTTGACAATGCCTTTGCGCACGGTGCCGCCGGAAAGTTCTGCCATAAGGCTGGCAGCGCGGTTCAGCACGTAGTCGGCATTAAGCTGGTCAACCCCGCGTTCAAAGCGGTAGGAAGCTTCGCTGTGCTGGGCCAGGCGGCGGGCTGTGCGGCGAATGTTGGAGGGGTTGAAGCGGGCGCATTCCAGCAGAACGCGGCTGCTTTTGTCCGTAATTTCCGAGTTCAACCCGCCCATAACCCCGCCAAGGGCCACAATGCGTTCCGCATCGCGAATGGTGATGTCTGCCGGGTTCAAGGTGTGGGTTTTGTTGTCCAGGGTGGTGAATTTTTCGTCCTGGTCTGCCCCGCGCACATGAATGGCTGCCCCGCGCACGGTTTCCAGGTCAAAAGCGTGCAGTGGCTGGCCCAGTTCCAGCATAATGTAGTTGGTCACGTCCACATGGTTGGAAATGGCACGCACACCAGCAGCATGCAGGCGGTAGCGCAGCCAGTCCGGGCTTTTGGCAGACGGGGCATTTTCCAGCACACGGGCGGCGTACATGGGGCACAGCTCTGGCGCTTCAATGTGAATGCTCACGGCATCGGCTGCGGGCTGGTCGGTTTCCACCAGTTTGGCTTCCGGCAGGGTCAGGGGCAGGGAAAAGGCCAGGGCCGTTTCCCGCGCAATGCCGAGAATGGAAAGGCAGTCGCCCCGGTTGGGGGTAATGGAAATGTCCAGCACTTCGGTGTCCAGGCCCAGGGCTTCAAGAAGGGGCTGGCCAGGGGTAAGGTGCTGGGGCAGTTCCATAATGCCGTCATGCTCGTCTGAAAGGCCGAGTTCGTCCTCAGAACAGATCATGCCGCAGGAAGGGGCCCCGCGCAGCGTGGCTTTTTTTATGGTCAGGCCGTTTGGCAGGGTAGTGCCCACCTTAACCACGGCAACCTTCAGGCCCTGGCGCACGTTGGGCGCGCCGCACACAATGTCCAGCACTTCGTTGCCCACGTCCACCCGGCATACGGAAAGCTTGTCTGCTTCCGGGTGCTTGCCGCATTGTTGCACATGGCCCACCACAATGGGTTCAAGCCCGGCAAAGGGGTTGGTTATGCCTTCAAGCTCAAGGCCAAGCATGGTGAGGCGGTCGCCCAGTTCCTGGGCGGTGCCTTGGTAAGGGACAAATTCACGAAGCCACGAAAGAGGTACCAGCATGGGAACGCTCCAGATCAGGCAAACTGCGAAAGGAAACGCAGGTCATTTTCAAAAAAGATGCGCAAATCGGTAATACCGTATTTGAGCATGGTAATACGCTCCACACCAAGGCCAAAGGCAAAGCCTGTGCACTCCTCATCAAAGCCCACAGCCCGGAACACGGCAGGGTCTACCATGCCGCAGCCAAGCACTTCCAGCCAGCCAGTAGTTTTGCATACCCGGCACGGGGTGCTGCCCACATGGCCCTTACCGCCGCACAGAATGCAGGAAATGTCCACTTCAATGCTGGGCTCGGTGAAGGGGAAGAAGCTGGGGCGAAAGCGCACCTGCATGTCTTTACCAAACAACTGGCGCACAAAGGCCGTAAGAATGCCGCGCAGGTGGGTAAGGGACACGTTCTTATCAACCAGCAGTCCCTCAATTTGGTGGAACATGGGGGTGTGGGTAATGTCGGAGTCGCGCCGGTACACCTTGCCAGGGGCAATAACCGCAAGGGGCGGTTTTTTGCGTTCCAGCATGGCGCGTACCTGCATGGGGGAAGTGTGGGTGCGCATGACAATGCTGTCTGTGACATACAAGGTGTCTTGCATGTCTCTGGCCGGGTGGTCTTTGGGCAGGTTCAGGGCCTCAAAGCAGTGGAAGTCTGTTTCCACTTCCGGGCCGGAAATAACGTCAAAGCCAAGGCCTGTGAGCACGCTGCAAATTTCCTCCATTACCAGGGTGGTGGGGTGCAGGGTGCCTTGCCAGGGGGCCCGGCCGGGCAGGGTGGCGTCAAAGCGGGCCAGTTCGGCTTCTTCCTGGGCGGCATTCAGCGTGGCAAGGCGTGCGTTCATGCTGGCTTGCAACCGTTCTTTTACGGCGTTGGCTGATTTGCCAAACAGGGGGCGCTCCTGCGGGGTCAGTTCCGGCAGGCGGCTCATAAGCCCGGCAAGCTGCCCTTTGCGCCCAAGGTAGGCTGTTTGCAGCTCTTCCACCTGTGGCAGGGTGTGTGCCTTGGCCAGGCTTTCCTCAAAGGCAGGAACGAGCGCATTTAATTGATCAATCAGGTTCATGCGGTGACCTCTTTGAGAAAGCGCTGATTTTTCCGTTTTACTGCGTTACTCACTTTTTTTGCGGCGGGGCAGGACCAAAGAGTCCAGCACCCGCCGCAAAAAAAGCTCGTGCCTTGTCAAACGAAAAACTGAGCGCTTTCTTAATATTGATGGTGCCAGAGGCTTTAAACACGAAAAGGGCTGCAACCAGCCCTTTTCGTGTTTAAACGTTTCTGCTGTATGATACACTTGAATGCGTCATATATGCAGAAGATGAATGCTTAGGCCAGGCTGGCTTTTGCTTTTTCCACCAGCATGGCAAAATCTTCCTTGCAATGAACGGCAAGGTCGGCAAGCACTTTACGATCAAGGGCGATGCCACCTTTTTTCAGGCCATCCATGAAGCGGCTATAGGAAAGACCGTGCTGACGCGCACCGGCGTTAATACGCAGAATCCACAGTTTGCGGAATTCGCGCTTCCGGACCTTACGGTCGCGGTAGGCATAACAAAGTGCTCTTTCAACTGCTTCACGGGCTGTGCGGTACAGTACGCTGCGGCCGCCGCGGTACCCTTTGGCAAGGTCAAGGTATTTTTTGTGGCGTCTGTGCGCCGTGAGCCCTCTCTTTACACGCATGGAAATCCTCCAGAGACTTCTAATAGCTTTCCGAGGCGAAGGGAAGCCAGAAAAGCGTTACGATAAACACCCGTCTCCAAGACGGGAAACATACACAAATGCACGGGGTAGAATCTACCCTCTCCTAAGCACTCGCTGACTAAATGGCGTTTTGGAAACGCTCAGTTTTTTGTTTGGCAAGGCACAAGCTTTTTGGGAAGCAGGAGTGGACTCTTTTGTCCTCGACTGTTTCACAAAAAGTGAAGAAACGCAGCCAAACGGAACAAATCAGCGTTTCCTTAGGCGTAAGGCATCATTCTGCGGCAGGCACCTTCGTTGGCTTTGTCAACAATGGCGCTTTGCCCGAGGCGCATTTTGCGCTTGGCATTCTTTTTGGTAAGAATGTGGCGCAGGTTTTGCTTGCGGCGACGGAATTTGCCAGTACCAGTTGTGGTAAAGCGTTTTGCCGCGGCGCGCTTGGTTTTAATCTTCGGCATGGTTTGCTCCTTACAATAACAAATATGCGGTGGGGGGCAGTGTAGCCGGGCACCGTTGCCCGGGCTGGCCTGCGGCCCTGCCGCCATACAACAACCATGTGGGCATGCACGCATGCCCCGCATTCCGGTGAACGGGCATAATGCGACAAAACAGGGCAGGATGCAAGCGGAAAAAGTGATTTTTGCACTTTTTCCCTTCAATCCCTATCTTGCCAAACCAAAGCGTACCAGTACAAACACCGTAACGGTGTGTGCCGTACGCATGGGAAGGCACAGGCCCGTTGTGCCCAACGTGTTCCAGGCTGTTACTTTTTAGGCACCGGTGCCAGCATCATGTGCAGTGTTCTGCCTTCAGCGCGGGCTTCCTGGTCTACCTTGGCAATATCCTGGGTATCAATAACCACACGTTCCAGCATGGTTTGGCCACGGTCTTTGTGGACAATTTCCCTGCCACGGAAAAAGATGGTTACCTTGCAGCGGTCGCCGTCTTCAATAAAGCGACGAATGTGCTTGAGCTTTGTCTGGTAATCGTGCTCGTCCGTTTTGGGGCGCAGCTTGATTTCCTTGATCTCAATAACCGTCTGGCGCTTTTTGGCTTCCTGCTTTTTCTTTTGGGTCTCGTACTTGAATTTGCCGTAATCCATAATGCGGCAAACTGGCGGTTCTGCTGTGGCAGCAACCTCTACAAGATCCATGCCTGCTTCCTGGGCCAGGCGCATGGCTTCATTGCGTTCCACCACGCCAAGTTGTTCACCTTCAGCGCCAATCAGGCGCACTTCACGAACGCGAATCTGTTCATTGCGTCGAACCGCGTCCGTAGGTTCGTTACGGCGTGGGCGTACATTAGGAGAAGCGATAGTTCATACCTCCTCGTTTAAAGGGTGCTTCGCTGTCTTCACGAATAAGCGCTTCCACCTCGGCCAGGGTTTTAAAGCCAAGGGAGTCGCCACCAAACAGGCGAACGTTAACGCCTTCGTCTTCCAGCTCCTTGTCACCAATGACAAGAACATAGGGGATTTTGTCCATTTGCGCAGCGCGCACTTTGTATCCCAGTTTTTCATTGCGCAAGTCGGTTTCCGTGCGAATGCCCGCAAGGCGCAGGCGCGCACACACCGATTCCGCATAGGCATCATGCTGCGAGGTAACGGTAATTACCCGTGCCTGCACAGGGGCAAGCCACGTGGGGAAGGCCCCGGCGCAGTGTTCAATAAGAATGCCAATAAAACGTTCCAGCGAGCCAAGAATGGCGCGGTGCACCATTACAGGGCGCTGGCGGCTGCCATCTTGGGCAACGTATTCAAGTTCAAAGCGTTCCGGCAGGGTAAAGTCGCACTGCACGGTGGAACACTGCCATTCGCGGTCCAGGCTGTCTGTAACGCGGCAGTCAATTTTAGGGCCGTAGAATGCGCCGTCCCCTTCGTTGATAACAAAGGGAATGTCAATTTTTTCCAGGGCCTTGATAAGGGCCTTGGTGGCGCGTTCCCAGTCTGCATCTGTCCCAATGGACTTTTCCGGGCGGGTTGCCACGCCAATCTTATAGGAAAAGCCAAACAATGTGAACAGGTCGCGAATAAAACTGATAACCCCGATAATTTCCGCTTCAAGCTGGTCCGGGGTACAAATAATGTGGGCATCGTCCTGGGTGAATTGACGTACACGGAGCAGCCCGTGCAGGGCACCGCTCATTTCGTGGCGGTGAACCACCCCAAGTTCGGCATAGCGGACGGGCAGTTCGCGGTAGCTGCGCAGGGCACTGCCGTAAATAAGCATGTGGGCCAAGCAGTTCATGGGTTTTACGCCGTAGGCATCGCCTTCAATTTCCGTAAAGTACATGTTTTCACGGTAGTTGGCATAGTGCCCGGAGCGTTCCCACAGTTCTCGGCGCAGCAGTTGCGGGCCTTGCACCAGTTCATACCCGCGCTTCAAGTGCTCTTTGCGCAAAAAATCTTCTAAAATGGTGCGCACCAACATGCCTTTTGGGTGCCAGAACACCATGCCGGGTGCCACATCTTCATGGAAGTCAAACAGGTCAAGCTCGCGTCCCAGCTTGCGGTGGTCGCGGCGTTTGGCTTCTTCAATGCGGTGCAGGTAGGCTTTCAGTTCAGCTTCGGTGGCAAAGGCGGTGCCGTAAATGCGGGAAAGCATTTTGTTCTTCTCGTTGCCGCGCCAGTATGCACCTGCTACGGAAAGCAGCTTGAAGTGCTTGGCAAAAGCGGTGCTTGGCAAGTGCGGGCCACGGCACAGGTCAATAAAGTCGCCAAGGGTGTACAGGGAAACGGTGGGGTCTTGAATGTCCCCCATAATTTCCACTTTGTAAGGTTCGTCTTTGGCGGTAAAGCGGGCAATGCTGGCTGTTTTGTCTTCCACACTGCGGGTGAAGGGCTCGGCAGCTTCCACAATGCGGCGCATTTCCTTTTCAATGGCTTCAAAGTCGTCCACGGTAAAGGGGCGCACGGGGTCGAAGTCGTAATAAAAACCCGTGGCAATGGAAGGGCCAATGGTCACTTTTGTTTTGGGGAACAGGCGCAGCACAGCAGCAGCCATGATGTGGGCGGTGCTGTGGCGTAATATTTCCAGGCCCTCAGGGCTTTCCAGCAGAACAGGGGTGAGTTCGGTGGCACCCGCAGGCACGGCCGCACTCAGGTCAAGCAGGGCATCACCAGCCTGTGCAGCCACAGTGGCTTTGAAGCGTTTGCCGGAAAGCCCGGCTTTGAGGGCATCGCCGCAGGTTGCTTCTGCGGGAATTTCAACTTGTTTGCCTTCAACGGTGATGTTCACGTGCGTATCCTTGTTTCCCTTGTTGTGTGGCGGTTATATGCGCTGCGCATTTGGCAGGCTGTAGCCTGTGTTCTTGGCGATAGAAAATATGATGCTTTGAGTGGCCAACGGTCTTGTGTTGGCTCTTTGCAAATAGGGCACAAAAAAACAGGTAGCGCAGGCTACTTGTGCATTGTTCAGGGCGTTTGTCAAGAGCCAGGGGCATTTTTTCTGTTCCATATGGAAACACGGGTGTGCCCATGCCGCCCGAAAAAAAGCTGCGTTGCGCGTTGGGCGGTTTGCCGCATGCCACGCAAAAACAACAAAAGGGAGGCTGGGCCTCCCTTTTGTATAGTATTTTTAATGGTAGGCACGAGCAGCTTTGAACTGCTGACTTCTTCCATGTCAAGGAAGCGCTCTACCCCTGAGCTACGCGCCTACATGCCGCAAATTGAGGCAGGCAGCATAATTACTGCCTTTTTTGGACAGCGTCAAGTGTTTTTTATCACACGGGGTTACTGTAATTTGATTGGGCACCACCAAATAAATGACTATTTGGAAACGTGCAGTAACATAGCCAAACGGAATAACTCAGCGTTTCTCTAACAGGCACATTGCTGTTGAAAGGCCTGCACCGTATTGGCCAGCAACATGGCAATGGTCATGGGGCCAATGCCGCCGGGTACCGGGGTCATGGCAGCGGCTTTTTCCATAAGGCCGGAATAGTCGCAGTCGCCGCAAAGGCCGTCTTCGGTGCGGTTAATGCCCACATCCACCACCACAGCGCCCGCTTTGACCATATCAGCCGTAATGCAGCGCGGGCGGCCCATGGCCACAAACAAGAAGTCAGCCTCGCGGCATACTTCTGTCAGATTGGGGGTGCCGGAATGGCACACAGTAACTGTGGCATTGGCAAAGGGGCCGGGGGCACCCAGCATAAGGGCCAGGGGCTTGCCCACAATGTTGCTGCGCCCGACAACCACGGCCTTTTTCCCGGCGGGGGAAAGGTTGTAGCGCTCCAGCAGCACCATAACCCCTTTGGGTGTGCATGGACGCAGGCCCGGCAGCCCAAGGGTGAGCTTGCCCATATTCACCGGGTGGAAGCCGTCCACGTCTTTTTCCGGGTGAATACGTTCAAGGCACAACTGGCTGTTCAGGTGCTTTGGCAAGGGGAGCTGCAGCAAGATGCCGTGAATGTCCTTGCGGGCGTTGAGGGAGTCAATTAACGCCAACAGTTCGTCCTGCGGGGTGGTATCTGGCAGGCGGTGGGCTTCGGAATGGATGCCCGCTTCATGGCAGGCCCGTTCCTTGTTGCGCACATACACCTGGGAGGCAGGGTCTTGCCCCACCAGAATAACCGCAAGGCCGGGGCGGGAGCCATACTGCTTTTCAAGGGCTGCCACTTCCCCCGCCAGTTCCTGGCGAAGGGAGGCAGCAGCAGCTTTGCCGTCAAGAATTAACATGCGGCAACTACTCCTCGTCTTCCATGGTGCCGTAATGGGCATTCAGGGCAGGGCCGTAATACAGGGCGGTTTCTTCAAGCTGCTCTTCAATGCGCAGAAGCTGGTTGTATTTTGCCAGCCTGTCGCTGCGGCACAGGGATCCAGTTTTAATTTGCCCGGCGTTGGTACCCACGGCAAGGTCGGCAATAAAGGCGTCTTCTGTTTCCCCGGAGCGGTGGGAAATAATGGTGGTGTAGCCGTTTTGCTTGGCAATTTCCACGGTGTCCAGGGTTTCGCTGAGGGTGCCAATCTGGTTCAGTTTAATAAGAATGGAGTTGCCCACTTCTTCGGCAATGCCCTGGGCCAGAATTTCCGGGTTGGTGACAAAAATGTCGTCGCCAACAAGCTGCACGTTGTTGCCAAGGGTGGCCGTCAGTTCGCGCCAGCCGTCCCAGTCGCCTTCGGCCAGGCCGTCTTCAATGGAAATAAGGGGGTAGCGCTGGGTGAAGGAGCCCAGGTAGTCTACCATTTCAGAGGAGGAAAGAGTTTTGCCTTCGCCCTTCAGTTCATAGCGCCCGTTGCGGTAAAATTCGCTGGCAGCGGCGTCAATGCCCAGCATCATGTCGATGCCAGGGGTGTAGCCTGCTTCTTCAATGGCCCGCATGATATACTGGAAGGCTTCATCGTGGCTTTTCAGGTTGGGGGCAAAGCCGCCTTCATCCCCTACGCTGGTGACGTGGCCGTCTGCTGCCAGCAGGGAACGCAGGGAATGGAACGTTTCCGCACCCATGCGCAGGGCTTCGGCAAAGCTTTGTGCCCCAACAGGCAGAACCATGAATTCCTGAATATCCAGGTTGTTGGGGGCGTGGGCGCCGCCGTTAATGATATTCATAAGGGGAACAGGCATGACCTTTGCGTTGACGCCGCCTATGTATTGGTACAGGGGCAGGCCCAGGGAGTTGGCAGCAGCGCGGGCCGTTGCCAGGGAAACACCCAAAATGGCGTTGGCCCCTAAACGGTCTTTGTTGTCTGTGCCGTCAAGGTCGATAAGGGCAAGGTCTATTTGCACTTGCTTTAAGGCGTTGTAGCCCATAATGGCAGGGGCAATAATGCTGTTCACGTTTTCTACAGCACGGGTAACGCCCTTGCCGGAGTAGCGGGTTTTGTCGCCGTCGCGCAGTTCCAGGGCTTCACGGCTGCCTGTGGAGGCACCGGAAGGAACAGCGGCGCGGCCTACTTGGCCGGATTCCAGGCCCACCTCAACTTCAATGGTGGGGTTCCCGCGTGAGTCCAGAATTTCTCGTGCCCAAACAGATACGATGCTGCTCATGGTGTCTCCTTGGTCTGTAAGGCGGGGAATGCCCCGCGTTGTACGAAATTGCGTTTGTGCATGCTGCATTGTAGGGCAAGGCCCTTGGGGCGTGCTAGAAGTGTGGGTGAACCGTGTTGGGTTCCCCGGCATTTCCTGGGCATGGTGCGTTTCCGTATGTTTCAGTGTATAAAAGCCGCAGCCCTTCCAACAAAAGGTCGGGGTGAACGGAGGTGAAACAAGTGGTTACCTGCGTCAAAGCGCTGGAAAAGCCGCCTGTTCCTACTATGCATGTTGGGCCGGGAAGCCCGGCGGAAAGTTTTGCGCACAGCCCTTCAGCCATGGCGGCAAAGCCAAACACAAAGCCGTGGTTCAGGCTGGTGGCGGTGGAACGCCCCGGTTCCGGGGTGGTGGTTTCCACCTCAAGGCTGATGCGGGGCAATTTTGCCGTGTTGGCGGCCAGGGCATTCATGGAAGAAAGCACGCCGGGGCAAATAAGGCCCCCCAGGTAGGTGTTGCCGGCAACGCAGTCAAAGGTGGTGGCAGTGCCAAAATCTACACAAATAATGGAGGGTGCTTGGGGGTAAAGCCTGCGGGCTGCAAAAGCACCAACAAGCCTGTCTGCCCCCACTTCATGGGGGCGGGCATAGTTATTTTCCAGCGGAATGGGCACATGTTCCGGGGCAAACAGCATGCGCTTGCCCAGGTATTTTTGCACGGCCTGGGCCGTAAGGTCGGCAAGCCCCGGCACAACGGAAGCCCCGATACAGGCAGTAATTTCTTCAGGCTGCAAGCGTTGGTGGCGTAGAATGTCCAGTAGCAACAGGCCAATGGCGTCTGCCGTTTGTTTATCGGAAGAGGGCAGGGCGTAGGTGGCTGGCGCGGCAGGGCCGCGGCTTACGGCAACCTTCAGGTTGGTGTTGCCAATATCAAATAGAAGTATGCACACGGTGTTGCCAAAAAAATGACTGTAATGTGGTGGATAAAAAGGCTACCTTCTAAGGCAGGCTGCCGCTAAAAACAACAAAAAGTATAGGCTCTTTCGCAAAAGTATTCAAGTGGAAACCGGGCGTGGGGCAAGAATAGTGCGGGGCATGCGCTAAAAGCGCCTTGGGTGTGAGAAAAAGCGGGGAAGTAAGGTGCGGGGCGTAAAAGGCCGCGCTGCCCCTTTGGGGAGGCTTATAGCAACGATGTGGCAGAATGGACGAATTTTGGACGCACGCTCAGGCGTTGGCTTTTTTCCTGCCTATGCTGGCCCAACCGTTGTGCGTACAACTGAGAAGCACAAGGGCCGCAAGCCCGGCAAAGGAAGCGCCAAGGGAATAAAAGCCCAGCCGCATTTTATGGTGAAAATCCGGGGGGAGGCTTGGTAAGCCTAGGGGCACAAAGGCTGTAAGGTGCCAGGCAGAACCATGAATGGTGCGGGCATAGGCTAGGTGGGTGGGGCCGCCTTCATCCGGTGGCAGCAGGCTGAACGGCAGGAAAATGCCAAACTCCGCACCTTTTGCCAGCTCTTCCATAAGGGGAATACCAGACGTATCTTTGCTTTGCCCCAGTTCCAGGTTGTCCTCCCCCGGGTTCATGGGGGAATGGATAAGGCGGGTGCCCTGCCAGATGCTGTAATACACTTCATGGCCGTTTTGGCTCAGGGTAAGGGTGTCTGCCGCGGCAAACAGGGCTTCTGCCCCTGTGGCTTGTGGCAAATTGGCCAAAATGCCCCCAAGGCTCAGGGCCAGGGTGTCCACAATGGGTTTCAGGCGTTGTTTGGCTTCAGCTTCTGCCCCCATGGTGGGCAAAGTGCCCCCTGCCAAAGCTTGCACCGCAGAGGGTTCCGGGGCAGCCCCCTGCCACAGGCAGGCCAGGGAAAGCACGGCTAAAAAAGCGCCAAGCAACAGGCGGCAGCGCAAAAACCGTGGGGGGTGTGGCATATGTGGCATTGTGCAATCTCCCTTACAGTGGGAAACGCTGATTACTGAGCGTTTCTTGAAACATACCGCCAGGAACATGACGGTGCAGTAAGGGACTAGCAGGAAACGTGCCAGCCGGAATAATTCAGGGTGCAGAAGAAGCAGGGCAGGTAGGGAGGAGGATGAATGGCAAGGCAAGAGGACGCCAAGGAGGGTGCGTTAAACGTCTGGCAGAGAAGGGGAAGAAGACTCAGCGGTTCCCTTTGGGCTGGCAGTCTGCACATACCCCATACAGATACAGGCGGTGGGAGGTAAGGGTAAAGCCGTGGCGCGAAGCCAGTTCGTTTTGCAGTTGCTCAATGGTATTGTCTAAAAATTCAATATTTTTATGGCATACGGTGCAAATAAGGTGGTCGTGGTGGGCAATGCCCAGGCTGGGTTCATAGCGGGCAATGCCGTCGCCAAAGTGCAGTTCTTTGGCAAGGCCAGCTTCGCACAGCAGTTTCAGGGTGCGGTACACCGTGGCCTGCCCCACATTTTTTTCAATGGCGCGCACTTCTGTATACAGTTCTTCCGTGCTTAAATGCTTTCCAGCAGAAAGGAATACTTCCAGAATAGTGTGGCGCTGCGGGGTGTTTTTAAGCCCACTTTCTGCGATGTATTGTGTAAAAACCTGATGTGGGTCTGCCATGGGCGCTCCGTGCGTGCAAATATATACTTGATCTGGCCTATGACCAGAGTATAGCGCGATTGTTCCGAGGTTTGCAAGCCTTTGGCTGCTTGCCACCGGGCTTCGCATCTGTTACCTACCAAAGGTCAGCGCATATGTGAGGGATGGGCTATTGCTGCTGTTAGCTGTTTTTGTGCAACAACAGTGTTGCCATGCTTGGTGTTCCCTGTGGGCCAGGTACAGGAAGCGGTATAATGCAGTGCATGGTTCGTACGTTACATGCGTTGCGGCTGTGTGTATTGGCGGGCCGGCGCATGGTGTTCCGGTACCTTTTCTTTTTTATGTACGTTTATGAAACGAGGAGCGATGGCTATGAAGTTTCGGACTTTGCTGGCGGCATGTGCCGTGCTGCTGCTTGCCTTTTCTGGTAGTGCAATAGGTGCAGAAAAAAAAGTGCTTGTGAATGGCATAGACGCCAACTATCCGCCTTTTGCCTTTATGGATAAAACTGGCAAACCTTCCGGGTTTGATGTGGATGCCATGAACTGGATTGCAAAGAAAATGGGCTTTACTGTGGAACACTGTCCTATGGATTGGGACGGCATTGTGCCCAGCCTGCAGGCCAAGAAAATAGATATGGTATGCTCTGGCATGAGCATTTCCCCCGAGCGGAAAGAACGTGTGAACTTTTCCACCCCTTACTGGACTGTGCGCAAGCAGCTGCTTACCCGTGCAGACAGCAACCTGACCAAAGACGACCTGCTGAAAGGCAAAAAGACCCTTGGTGTGCAAAGCGGCACCAACGAAGCTGAACTGCTGAAGCAGAACATCGAAAAATTGGGCTGGAACTACACCCTGAAGTTTTACGATTCCCCCCCCATGGCTATTGACGACCTTGTGAATGGCCGTATTGATGGCGCTGCCGTGGATTCTGCCCCCGCAGAAGTTGCTATCAAAAAAGGGAAGAAGCCTGTGAAAGTTGTGGGTGAATTTGCAGAACCCGACGAATTTGGTGTTGCCGTGCGCAAAGAAGACAAAGAACTGCTGGCAAAAATCAATGAAGGGTATGCCCTGCTCATGAAAGACCCCTACTGGGGCGAGCTGAAAGCCAAGTACTTTCCTGAGTAGTTGACTATTGTACAATGAATTTTATTGACTTTCATTGGGGGACGCTGTCCCCCAGCCCCCTGCAAGGGGAATGATTGACTCGGCCCTTCCTGGGCCTCGGCCTTCGGCTCCCGCCCTTTGGGCGGTTCCCAATTCCGCTTTCCTGCGGAATTGTTCCCTTGATTCCCATTTGCGTTCACTTTTCCGCAAAGCGAAAAAGTGGACGCAAATGGGGGTTCCAAGGGCATCATGCCCTTGGCGGAGGGGGTAGGGGAGGCAGAGCCTCCCCATGTACAGTACACTAATAGGACCCACATGCTGGAAAGTATTGAAACAGTAATCAGCGCGTTGCCTTTTTTGGGGCAGGGTGCGCTTGTAACCATTGGTACGGTTGTGCTTGCCATGCTGGGCGGTTTTGTGCTGGGGGTGCCCCTTGCCGTTGGGCAGGTGTACGGCCCCATGCCCTTGCGCCAGTTTGTGCGGTTGTATGTATGGTTTTTCCGCGGGGTTCCCATTCTTGTACTGCTCTTTTTATTCTACTTTGGCCTTGCCTTTCAACTGGAGTTGGATATTTCTCCCTTCGCGGCTTCCTGCATTGTGCTGGGGTGTACCAGCGCGGCCTATCAATCACAAATTTTTCGGGGCAGCATTAATGCCATTGCCCAGGGCCAGCTTCGTGCGGCCTATGCCCTTGGCATGAGCACCCCCATGGCCATTGGGGCCATTATTCTGCCGCAGGCCCTGCGCCTTGCCATTCCTGGCTGGACCAATGAATATTCCATTCTGCTGAAAGACTCAGCCCTGGTTTCCGTGCTGGGCACCATGGAACTTATGTCCCGCACCAAGGCCATTGCCACCAGCACCACGGAATATACCGCATTTTATCTTGCCGCAGCAGGGCTTTACTTCATTATCACCTTTGCGGGCGTGCGCGCCCTGCGGGCCCTGGAAGCGCGTGTACGCATTCCGGGCTATACCCCCATGTAAGGCAGAAAAGGCTCATGACGCAATTTGCTTCTTCCCATGGCTCCCCTTCCCCTGATGACGCGGTGGACACCCGCCCTGTTATTCTTGAAATGGAAAATATTACCAAGAAAATTGGGGGCAGAACCATTTTGCACGACGTTTCCCTTGCTGTGCGCCAGGGAGAGCTGAAAGTGCTTATTGGCCCTTCCGGGGCAGGAAAAAGCACTTTTTTGCAGTGTGTGAACCTGCTTATTGCCCCGGATGCCGGGAATATTATTTTGAAGGGTGAAAAGGTGGAACCGCACCACAAGCCTTCGCTTTATGCTTTGCGCCAGCAAGTGGGTATGATTTTTCAGGATTTTAACCTGTTTGACCACCTTACAGCCCAGGAAAACGTGGCCATTGCCCTGCGCAAAGTGCGCGGCTTTTCCAAGCGCGAGGCCAGCCTGCGGGCCATGGCAGAACTGGAGCGGGTGGGGCTTTCCCGCCGGGCCGGGCTCTACCCAGCGGAACTTTCCGGCGGGCAAAAGCAGCGTGTTGCCATTGCCCGTGCCCTGGCCATGGACCCCCAGGTTATTTTGCTGGACGAACCCACTTCCGCCCTGGACCCGGAACTGGTGGGGGAAGTGCTGGCCGTTATTCGCGAACTTGCCAGCAATGGCATGACCATGATTATGGCCACCCACCAAATGGAGTTTGCCCGCGCCCTGGCCACAGAGATTATTTTTATGGAGCAGGGCCGTATTATTGAGCGCGGCAGCCCGGATGCTTTGCTTGCCCCAGGGGCAGGCACCCGCACCGCAGATTTTTGCAGCAAATTGCTGGCGGAGGAATGCGGGTGCTAGGTCTCTTTTTTCAGCTGGCTGAGCAAGCCACTGCGTTTGCTTTCCTGCACCGGGGGCACGTATGCTAGGCTTTACAGACCCCAGCGTGCTGTGGGACCGTGTGCTGCCCGCCCTGAACCAGGGCCTTGGCATGACCGTGCTGCTTGTTGTGCCTTCTGCCATTCTCGGTTTTTTTGGGGGCATTGTGGTGGGGGCCCTGCGGGTGTACGGTCCGGCCTGGTGCCAGCGCATTACCAACATCTACGTTGCCGTGTTTCGTGGTGTGCCTCTGCTTCTGCAACTGTATTTCATCTACTTTGCCCTGCCCAAGTGGGGAATTTATTTCAGCGCCTACCAAGCCGCTATCACCGGGTTTATTCTGTGTAGCGCGGCCTATCATTCAGAATATGTGCGCGGTGCGCTGCTTTCCATTCGTCAGGGGCAAACCAAGGCCGCCCAGGCCCTTGGCTTTACCCAGTGGCAAACCGTACGTAGCATTATTGTGCCGCAAGCCCTGCGCCTTGCCCTGCCAGGGTGCGGTAATGAAGTTATTTATCTGGTAAAATACTCTTCCCTTGCCTATACCCTGACGTTCATTGAACTTACCGGGCAGGCAAAAGAACTGGCAGCCAGAACTTTCAGCTACATTGAAATTTATCTGGCGGCGGGCCTGTATTACTTGGTGCTCACTACCTTGGCAGCCTGGATTTTGCGGCGCTTGGAACGAAAGCTGGCGATACCTGGCTTTGGCCACCCTCACTAGGCAAGCGCTGTCTTTTTCCATTTGGCGGCGTTGCTTGCATTTTTGAAAGAGGGGCAGGACCAAAGAAGTCCAGCCGCCTCTTCCCAAAATACATCGCGCCTTGCCAAACGAAAAAATCCAGCGCTTGCCGGGTTGTGACATTTTCCGTTTGGCGGTGTGGCTTGAGCGCATTGCATAATGAGCCTTATTGGGGGACGCTGTCCCCCATACCCCCTGCAAGGGGCGTCACGTCCCTTGCAGGGGGGGGGGGGGGGGGGGCAGAGCCGCCCCAATAAAAAAATCACTCAATCATTCATAGAAGGATATACTCATGACGGTTGTCACCCGCTTTGCTCCCAGCCCTACGGGGCATCTCCACATTGGCGGCGCTCGCACGGCTGCTTTTTGCTGGTTATTTGCCCGCCATTTTGGCGGCAAGTTTCTGCTGCGTATTGAAGACACCGACCTGGAGCGTTCGCGCCAGGAATATACCGACTCCATTCTGGCTTCCATGATCTGGCTGGGGCTGGAGTGCGAGGGCGAGCCTTTATACCAGACCAAGCGCTTTGATGTGTATAATGAATACATTGACCGGCTGCTGGCTTCTGGCAACGCCTACTGGTGTGAGTGTTCCCCGGAAAAGGTGGAAGCCATGCGCGAAAAAGCCCGTGCCGAAGGGGGCAAGCCCCGGTACGACGGCTGCTGCCGCCAGAAGGGCCTTGGAGCCGGGCCGGGGCGTGTGGTGCGCCTTGCAGCCCCGGCAACGGGCCGTGTGGTGTTTGAAGATATGGTCAAGGGCCATGTGGCTTTTGACGTGGCGGAACTGGACGACATGGTGCTGCGCCGTAGCGACGGTGCCCCCACCTATAACCTTGCAGTGGTGGTGGACGACATTACCATGAACGTGACGCATGTTATGCGCGGCGACGACCACGTGAACAACACCCCCAAGCAGATTTTGCTGTATGAAGCCCTGGACGCTGCGCAGCCCAAGTTTGCCCATGTACCCATGATTCTGGGGCCAGACAGACAAAAGCTTTCCAAGCGCCATGGGGCCAAGGCTGTTATTGAATACGAAGAAGACGGCCTGCTGCCGGAAGCCTTGGTAAACTACCTTGTGCGCCTTGGCTGGAGCCATGGCGACCAGGAAATATTCACGATGGAAGAGTTGGTGCAGTTTTTTGATGGCACCAGCCTGAACAGCAGTGCAGCTGCTTTTGATCCGGAAAAGCTGCTGTGGATTAACGCCCAGCACTTGCGCGCCCTTTCTGCCGAGGCCCTGCTGCCCCGTGTGAAGCCGTTCCTGGAACGTATTGAAGCCCCCTGCGCCGATGACGCCCTGGCCTTGCGTGTTATTCCCTTGTTCCAGCCGCGTACCAGTACGCTGGTGGAACTGGCAGAAGCCATGAAAGGGCTGCTCTTGCCTGCTGCCGAAGTAGCCTATGACGCCGCTGCTGTGGCCAAAAGCCTGACCCCGGAAGGCCGGGAGCATGTGCGTGTGCTGAAGGAACGCTTTGCCGGGCTTGCCAGCTTCGACAAAGACGCCGTGCACCACGCTCTGCACAGCTATGTGGAAGACAATGGCCTGAAGTTCAAGGCCGTTGCCCCTGCCTTGCGCGTGGCCCTGCTGGGTTCCGGCGGCGGGCCAGACCTTGCCGAGGCTATGGCTGCCATTGGGCAAGAGGTTTCTGTAGCGAGGCTGGAGAAGGCCCTCAGCTTGTAGAGAAACGCTGATTTATTCCGTTTGGCGGTGTTACTTCACTTTTTTTGAAACAGTCGAGGACAGAAGAGTTGACTTGGCCCGTCCTGGGCCTCGGCCTTCGGCTCCCGCCCTTCGGGCGGTTTCCAATTCCGCTTTCCTGCGGAATTGTCACTCCTGCTTCAAAAAAAGCTCGCGCCTAGCCAAACGAAATAACTGCGCGTTTCCAAAAGGCCTTTAATCAGCGGTCCCAAGGAAGTATTGGTTTTTCGCTGCTAAGCACATCCTCCCTTACTTCACAAAATTGTACGCTAAAATTTTGAGGAAAGGGGGTGGGGGTGTCGGGGG
>NZ_AUCY01000004.1 GCF_000430005.1 Desulfovibrio cuneatus DSM 11391 | reverse complement strand
GATACATGAATATGAAACAAGAGATTTCGGTATAAGCCACCAAAGCTAACCCACATGGCTGCTACAAAATGTGCGAAAAATTCTGGACACTACCCTCTCCACTGCAAGTTACCTCTGTTTGTAATTGTAGCCATTTTCCTTGCTCCTTTGCCCTTGGACCAAGTGGACCATTTTTGCACCAAAAAAGCAACTGCACCAAAAACAAAAGAAAAAGGGCTTTCAGCTTTTTACTGAAAACCCTTGTTTTTATTCACTTTTGGCGGAGAGGGTGTACTCAAAAATAGAACTCCAGAAATTTGTTTTTATTGGAGATAATATATAATCATTGTACTTTTTATCCTGCTATTTATCCTTGGCATATTTCATGAGTTCGAATACGCTGCTGGTATCTGGGTTCGAATCCCACGACACTATGCAGAGGCACGCACGCACACAGAGCGAACTAGGCCCCATTTCCATGCGGTGCCGCTTTTGGTGGAACGATTTTCCGCATTTAAAAGGGAAGCGGTTTTTTCGTAGCTGAACCCTTTGCCCCGGAGTTCCTTGATACGGGCAAGGGTGGCCTGTTCTTCAGCATTGGGAATTAGCCTGCCGTCTGCTGCTGAGTAGCCATAGGGAACTGGCCCGTAAACCTGCCCCTGGGCCTTCATGTGCTGTAAAGCAGTGGAGGTGCGTTCTGCTGTAACCTTTCGTTCCATCTGGGCAAGGGAGGCCAGCATGGTGAAAAAGAACTCACCTATAGCGCTCTCTGTGTCTAACCGCTCATAGATAGAGTGGAGCGCTACACCCTTCTTTTTGAATTGCTCGGATGTATTGGCGGCGTCCACGGTGTTGCGGAACATCCTATCAAGCTTCAGGGTGACAACGGCGTCAATCTGTCGCTTTTCTGCCATTTTCAGCACTTTTTGTACGCCTGGGCGATTCATGTTCTTGGCGCTTTTGCCTGCGTCTTGAATGACGCCCACCAACTCCAAGTCGTGCAAGCGGCAATAGTCTTCAATCTTTTGGCGTTGTGCATCCAGGCTCACGCCTTCTTCAGCCTGCCCCGTGGTGGACACGCGAACATACCCAACGGCTCTCTTTTTTTTGGGTGTTTCCATGCTGTGCCTCCTTCGGCTATTGCTTTGTGCCTTCGCGGAGAAGGCGGTCTATTTCTGCCCGTTGTATGCGGTAGACTTTCCCCAGCTTTGTGGCCTGAATGTCTCCGCGTTCAATCCAGCGGAATATGGTTTTTGTGGAGAGCCCTAAGAACTCTGCTGTCTCTGCTACGGAAAGTGGGCGTTCTGATTTTTCTTGTTCGGTCAATGCCATTTGTTATGCCTCCTAACTGATAAAGAACATATGCGACTATTAAGGACAAGTCAAGATTTTGTAGGTCAAAATATGCGTGAATGGCGTTTTGTCCTGTTGGCATATAGGTAAATTAGCTCTTGGTTGTATGTATAAACCTCTTCCGAATATGACCGTTTTAGGGTATAATGCACAGAACATTCACGGCCTGCATCGTGTAGCAATGTGGGTTGTTACGCGGATTGTTCTACCAAATAGATATGCCACAACGGGGGGATTATGAAACGCTTACTAATGGCATTTGCTTTCTTGTTATGTGTGTTTCCTTATGCATTGTCTTTTGCTGCACAGGCTGCCGAAACTAAAGCAGAGGAATCAACGACAACACAAGCGAATGAGGCTCCACCAGACTTTCGTAATGTACGTTGGGGTATGTCGGTAGCAGAAGTCAGGGAGAGAGAACCTAGAAAGCCCAATGCTGAACATAAAGAAGCCATAGGAAGTAGTTCATACATTAGAGCAAGTTTAATGTATGAGGTAAAAGTAGGAACTCATAAGATGAATCTTCTTTACTCTTTTATGGATAACAAGCTTTTTATGGCGGCTTATTTTTTAGATGAAGACTTTACTAATAAAAATAACTATGTTGAAGCGTATGAACAACTTGTTTCTGCTCTCAAAGAAAAATATGGCACTCCTCAACAGGAAGAGACTTCTTGGTCAAATGATTTGCTGAAGAATACCCCTGGGAACTTGGGATTAGCCTATTCAAGAGGTGATGTTTTATCTTTTGCGGAGTGGCATCACAAAGGAACAAATATAGCTGCAATGATTAATGGCAACAATCATGAAATTGATGTTTTTATTAAATATCATGATGACGCCGTATATGCAGAATACGAAAAACTGAGGAAGCAGAAAGTTAAGTCTGATTTATAAGAAACTACAAGGGGTTGTTATGCTGAATGTACCGGAAGACAATTTACCGAATATGGCTGAAATCCTGTATCTGAGTCCTCATGAACGCGACTCAGAGCCGCCAATAACTTTGCAAAAAGAGCAACTTACCTCCCACTGTCCTTGTAATAAAATAAAAGCAATACCTGCTGTGTATGACGAAAAAACAAAAACTTTCTTTGCTTTCGGTGTATACCAAATACCTATGAAAACTTTTTGGTATAAAAAACCACAAGGCGGCTATCTTGATAAGCTTGTTGTAAAAGGCTGTTTTGGTCGTGATGTACAGTATACGGTTGTTTCGCGGGAACAGGGGGACAAAGCACAGGAAATTGCGGAACAGCTAGCAGAAGATTGCCGCAATAGCCTGTAGCTGCCTGCTGCCTCTCTACACCACGGGCACAGGCACATACGCACAACGGCAACGGGGGTGCCGGGGCAGGCTAGGCCGGGGCTGGTTGTCTTGGAATATTTGCCCATGTGTTGCTTCACAGGTTCCGCAAGTGTAGCCGTCCATTTTGGCCCGGTACTTCCAGGCAAAACCCGGAAACAGGGATTGCCGGGCGGCATCAACACCACTCACAATAAACGCCTGGGCCATGAGGTTTATACCTTCTTCGCTGGCTGCAATGGCATCTTTCACAAGTTTGCTGTTGCGGGGCAGGGTGTCCTCATCCAAGCGTGAACGAGATGCACGAACAATGCGCTCGCTTACAGTATCGGCCTGCTTTGCTGCCCATTCCTGCGGGCTGTGTTCGGCAATCAGGGTGGACTTTGCCCAAGTTGAGCCAGAGAAGGGAGCGGGAGGCGTTATCCCGTAATGGTTGCCCATGAAGCCGTGAAGCTGCTCCACTGCCTTCTCTGCGGCTGGAACAATGCCCTCAAACATTGGGGCAAGAATACGCTTCACGCCTGCCCGGTGTTCATCCAGAAAGGCCGCACGCTGGGCAGGGCTTGCCTTTCTCCAGCCTTGGGGTAAGAGGCTGGCAGTCAGCGTGGCAAGTAAAGCCACAAGTTCACCGTGGCGGGATTCAAGCTCTTGTTGCCAGTCATCTGCAAGCAGTTTTGCAAGGCCGGGAACAATAATTTCCTGCTGCTCTTGTGTTTTTTGTTCAAGCTCTGTCATGGGGTGCGCTCTCCTGTAAAGTTTTTGTCAGGGTGGGCAGCTTTTATGCTACCCGGTCTCGGCAACCCTGGGTACCGGATTAAACCTTTTCGGGGTCTACCCAAGCCTTCCTGCACAAGGTTTTATCATTAGGCCAAGGACTTGAGGCGTTTCACCTCGCGGGGGCAGGCCCGCCTATGGCTCCACACAATGGTGAGGCAATTTGTTAGGCAAGAGTAATGCCCTTCAAGCGGGCAGCGCTCTTGCCGTTGAAAAGTGTGAAGCTAACCAGCCATTCAATATCAGTTTGATACCAAGACTGAACCAGCCCAAGGTCGTGAACTTCAAGGGGGCCGCACTGGAGGCCGGAACAGTATTCCGAAACTCCAAAGCGCACAGCGTAAACGCTGGCGGTGCTGCCCACTTCCTCAAAGCCCAAAATCTCGTTGCCTGCGGCATCTTCCTCAATTACGCCAATGGGAATGCCAGCATAGGCCGGAATCTGAACACCAAAGACGTTGGAAACGGTTTCGACGGCCTGCCCTGCGGCCCGCATCAGTGCGTTGACTTGGCGGCGCATGGTTTTGCTCATAAACAGGGCACTAGGTGCGCCCTGCACAGCGTCCACAAGCTCATCCAGTTTGGCAAGGGTCAGTGCCCCGGCTGCGTCCAGCACCTGAGCCCCCACAAGACGCTTCTGCAATCCGTCAAACTCTTTGGGAGAGGTGGCGCTTTCGCCTTTGAAAAAGCATCGGGTGAAGTCCAGGGCAGCGGCTTTGGCGTGCATGTTTGTCTGTATAGCCCGGAGGTCGTTCAGGTTGCCCTGAGAGCGTACCAATGCCCTGTCAACCTTGGCACTACCACCAAAGACTTTAAGGTTTTCAGTGACGTTCTGCACGGCCCCTGTGGTCACAGGGAACACCTCGTTAATTTCGCGGAAGGATACACCGGGCAGGGCTTGCTCTCTGTTGAAAGAGTAGGCGTTCCCGGCAACGTCCATAAAAGGCATGTACTGAATTACCGGGGAAGTTTCGGCAAATACCTGCACAACTCCGGCTTGCAGAGGGGTTTGGTTCAATTTTTCGGCATCTTCACGAGTCCACATATGTAATTACTCCGTTGCCCGGTAGCCCATGCTCATTTTCTGCATGGCGGTCAGGCTGTTAAAGTTTTCAATCGGTTTGGCCCCTGGGCGGCGGCTGTCTGGGCTGGAGGCAGGCGCAGAAGGTGCGAACAGGCCTTTTGCTTGTGCGTTGCGAAGCCAAGCGGCCTTCTGTGCTGGCGGTAAATCCGGCACGAGGTCGCGCATCGCTTCCGGCACGGTTTCCACCATGCTTTGCACCACCTCAGACAAGGCGGTTTCTGCGGCCTTACGCTGCTGCACGACCTCTTTAAAGCGAGCAATGGGAACGCTACGCTCTACGGGTGTTTGCTGGCCCTGTGGGGTTTCCTCTGGCATCGTTGCGCCGTCTTCGCTGGCGGGGGCGGTGGGTATGGAATTTTCCATGATAGGCTCCTGTTTTTACGCCTCGGATTAGGCGAATATTTCTTGTTGGTAATTGGCTAAATCTGCCCGTATCTGCCGCAGTTTGGTTTCTGCTTCCTCTCTGCTCAAGTCGGGATTCATCTCCTGCAAATAGTCCACCGGGCTTGCCAGCCCCAACTGGAACAAGGCTTGTAACTCTTGCACTCGTTCCGAGAGAGAGGCTTCCGGCCTTGGGTCGTAAAAATCCACGGAAAGGGTTGCCCCTTCGCTCATGCGCCGGGTGGGGTTGTGTACGTTCCATATGGTGCGGAACAGCTCAAAAAGGGATTGTTCCACAGGCCCAAAGGCGGCTATCTGGTCGCGCCGGAGTTCCACAAGTTCGGAACGCCCTACCACTTTGGCAATACCGGATTCTTCCACAATCTCCGTGTTTACTGCGGTGGCGCTAATGCCGTTTGTGACTGCTGCCCACTTAATCAAGCGGTCAACGGCCTCTAGCGTTTCCTCTACAGGTGCATTAGGCTGCCGGAACTCAAAATTGGAGTCTTTGTCGGTCAGGCAGATAATGGTTCCGGGGTCAACTTCCGGCTGTGTGTGTCCTTTGGGAACACCGCGAAACAGGCCAACGGAAAACCCTTGGAAGTCCAGCACGCGCCACAAGTCGGAAAGTCTCTTGTTTATGGCTTCCTGGGTCAAAATGAGGTCAGCCGCTCCGGGTTGCCAGAACTCGCCCTGTGGTTGACTGTCGAAAAGGCTTACAAAGGGCAGGCACTTGTATGGGTTCGGCTCCTCTGAAATGACATTAGAGGCGTAGTCCAGAACCGCGACGCTTTCCGCAGTCCACCGGGTGAAAGTTACCTCATCCGGCCTGCCATTTTGGGAAAAATGCTCAATAACCACGGCTTGCAAGTCGTGCGGGGTGTCACCTGTCACCACATCGCAAAAATTGCCTGTGATAACGTCCACCATCATCCGGCCTTTTCGCCACACTGGACGTAAAAGGAGCGTACCCAGAAGGGTGCTGTACCTGTTCGCAGTTTTCATAACCACGCCAAGCTGGGCCTGCTGCTGAAGCTGCTTGAATATTTCCGCATCCTGGGGGGTGCCTGAAACGGTGCGGGTGGCATCTTCCAGATACACCGTTGACTTTAAGTTAATGATTTTTTTGACAATATTCACGCTTACAGGGTCAATGCTCTTGGCCCGGTGCTTGTAATAGCGTTGTAATTGTTCAAGAATATGAGGTTCTTGCTGGTTGTGGTAGAAATCCAGTGCTTTAGCGGTTTCTGCCTTGCGCTGGTGGCTACCGTGCAGCATGGCCCGCCGGAGAGCTTCTTGTGTGAGTGCTGCGCCCTGTGAAAAAATCATGGTATGGGCCTCCGTTATTGAAATATGGACGCGCCCACAAGGGTAACGCGGTTTTTGAAGAAATCGGGCAATGAAACGTCACTTTCGACATTGGCCCGGCAATGCTGTGCATACATCTGCAACACTTCCGTATGAGCTTGGCATTCACGCGAACAGGCCAGCACAAGGTCGCCTTGCCGGAGATAACAATATTGAGCGTGAGCGCTGCGGCTTTGGCATACAAGGTTTTTGAGTTCGTAGGCTGCAAGCTCATTCTCCCGCAGTGAATAAATGGCCCATGCCAAGGAATAAACGCGGTCATCGTGGAACTTACGAGAGCCAAACTTGGGAGTACCGCCTGCCTGCAATTCGTACAAAAAAGTACCCATTTCCTTTGCAAGTTCTTGTAATTCCTCGGAAAAGTGCAAGCGGCCTTCGCTAACAATCCGGTATAGTTCCATGAATGCAGGTACTTGGCTGTTTGTGCTGGCGTGGGTCACTTCATTGGGAATGCCCTTGTCCGTGGCCCAAAGTGCAATATCTTGGGCGTTGTATGCCTCAATTACCGTGTTATGAAGTCCATATTCTTCCACATCATGCAGCATGGCCTTTTTGATACCGCTTGCGAGCGAACCAAGAATGCTCTTTTGGTGCAGAATATAAAAATGGGCTTCGCCGCCGTCCGGGTCAGCAATCTTGGAAACGCAAGTCCAGATTGTGCTATCTCCGTGCAGGGAGGCAAAATAAGCACGGTCTAATCCGCCACCTGTGGCATAGGCCCTTCCGGCTGCTATCTGCTCCAGTTCGCTTTTTGTCAGGGGGTGCGGCAAAGGCTTTTGACATGCGGCAATGGCGGTGGCAGAAAACAGGCAGTTGGAGCTCTCAGAACGCTTATTCAGGTGCTGGCTGGCAAAGATAGCGGGCAGTGTCTGGTCATAACAGGTGTATTGCAACCAGTCGCGACAAATCCAAGAGGGGGAACGCTCCAGGGCTTCGGCAAGGTCGGCGTACTCTTGGCGGATAACGCATATTGTGGGGTTTTTTCCAGACTCAGCGAGTTGTTCGAGCTTGTGAAGAGGCCCCCCTAGCTTGTCCACGGTGCTGTCAATCAGAAGCCAAGGGTTTGCCGAGTCTCCAAGGGAACTCGCCAGAACGCGCATAGCCTCATCGTCTTTGGCTGCATGGAGTTCTGAAATCCACCCACAAGTAAGTTTTTCGCCGTAAAGTGCTGAAATTGTTGTCGAAACTGTGCGTAATTCGTTGCCCAGCTTTGGATAACTTAGGCGGTATGTCTGAATACAATCGCCGGGGAGCTGTGCGGCAAGGGCTGGCGTATTTTGAACAATCCCACGACACAAGGAAAAGCCTGTATTCCGCGACTGCTTCTCACTGTTGGTAAGGTAGACAATGTTCTCGCCGGGTTTTGTGAAAAATCGCCATAGTACCAACAGCGCGGCAAGTGTGGTCTTGCTGTGCCGTCTTGGAAAAGAAAGAATGATTGTTTGGTATTTGAAAGTGCCGTCCGGCTTCAGGGCCAGGGCACGGCGCACAGCGTCTACCTGAAAATCTTCAGGCACAAACACAATGGGGCCTCCCTGCCTGCCCGGAATCCTGGGTTTCACGTCATCCACCCAGCGAAGGAAGCCCTCTGCACCTTCGCGCCAAGAAATCACCTGCGCTTTGGTGAATTGTGGAGATTGTTTGCCGTTGGCCTGGGTCACGGGCTACAGCTCCTTATGATTGGCGCTGCTGCTGTCTGACTTGACTTGCGCCACATAGTCCAGGCCACAGCTTTTTTCCAGAGTGGCAAGACGCCCAAACGCATTGAAAATAAGGGAACTAACCATTTCTCGCAGTCCTTCCGGCAATTCGGGTGCCCGGTATGCCGGGGGAATGTAATCTCTTGGGGGTTCGCATACTGCGCCATGAAGCAGAAGCAAACATTCTTTGCTTTCTCGTATCAGTTGCAGGCGCTTGCGAAGTACGTTTTGCGCTGGAGTTTTTCGGGGTGCTGCCATTGGTGGGCTCCTTATGAAATAGAAAGAAAGTTTCTAAAAATTTGTGTCATTGTCTGCATGGGGGTAAGGGGCAGAATCGCCTCCGGCGGCTCCGGGGCCTCCCCCCCTGCCTTCTTGGGCGGCTGCCAACAAGATGCTGCTCACGTCCAAAGGGTTATCTGTGTCCTCTTTGGTGGCAGGCTGCCTTCCGTCCAAACGCTGAAGCGCATCAATGTTACCGCGTAAGGAGCGCTGAACTTCCGGCAAGTGCTTTGTTACAATCTGGCTGAGTTCGCCGCCTTTCATTATTGCACCGGGCTTTGCCAGTTCTTCAAACAGGCTGCCTAAGACGACACTCGAAGTCGCTATGCAGTCGAGTAGCAGGCCACGGCATACAACTTCGGGTGTCTTTGCCAGTGCTTCACGCGCAGATACAAGGCGTTGGGCTTCACGGGTGCGGTTATCAAGTCGCCCCGCATCCAATGCAGATTGCAGTTCTGTTAGGCTCTCCGGCCTCACTCGCTCGGAACGGCTGCGCCTGCGGGGTGCATCTGCCTGTAAGGAGCCTGCATCTTGCGGGCAATCGGCCTGCACTGGCACTGCGTCTGCTGCCTGTCTGCGGCGCTTTTTGGCAGCTTCCGCAGTGCAAGTGGCCTCGCTTGGGGCGCTGCGCTTACGGGTGGTTTGTGTCGTTCGGGTAGTCATATCCGGCTCACTTGAAGTCTGTTGCGTTGTGGTGTATATTCTTTGAAAGCATTGTGCCGCTTGCTTTTGGCTGTTGTTTCTATATACTAAGGTTCGGTTGTATATGAACTTTTGCCTGCTTCTCTTCCGTTAGCGTTGGCATGTTTCCTGCATAGATTCTGGCCCATTTCTTCCCTTGTTTTGGGAGATGCAAGCAGGCAAGGCAGTTTGGTTCTCGCTTGGGTCGGGCGACGTTGCGTGGGCGGGGTACTTCCAAAGTTCGTGTTACGAATCTCTGCTGTTGTGTTACTGTACTGTTCCGCATTCTTTCCCGATTACGAATCTCTGCTATCGTGTTGCTGTACTGTTCTGCCAGTCGCATGGCGAATGCTGTCAGCCTTTGGAGTTCGGCTAGGGGCTCGGTGTTTGTCATTGGTCTTTCCCGTGTTTCTATAGGGGGCAGGCCCGTTCCGTGCAGCACTTGCTGATTTTAGGCTGGATAGTGAGAAACGGGCCTACCTTACATGGAAGCGTGGGGGTTGCTTTGTACTCTTAGCGTCTGGCACTCTTTGGGATTATGTCACTCGTGGCAGTGAGCGGCTTGTTCCTTGCTGGTGCGCGTTGCTCTGGGTTCGTGTTGCGTTTCCTTGCTCCATGCGTAAAACTAAACGCTCTCTGTCGTTATTTGTCAAACATTCTGGCGGGTTGTGTATGCTCTTTGGCGTTCGTTTTGTATTGGCGTGAACAGGGCAGAATGCCATTTTGAAAATACTTATAGACGTGTATAGTGGCTGGTATGGGCTTTAGGCTGTGGGGTGTAGTGGCGGTGCTTCTTGTTGGAATGGGGCAGGAGCAAGCGAGTGGTGCGGCGGGTGTTCTTTGTGCTAGTTTGTGAATATTGCCAGCGGGTAAAATACGGACGAATAGAAAGAATGATTATATTTAGGCTTTGTAGTTACTCCACAAGCACGACAAGGCAGCACGGGGCGCTACTGTTGGTTATGGTGTTTTCCCGTATGTTTCGGCAGAGTAAATAAAAGAAGCCCCACAATTTGATTCTGCGGGGCTTTCATGGATGGGTAGGAATGGGCAAGGGCTTGGTTGTGTTCGTGCGTCCTGGGTCATTTCTGTGGGCCAGTTCGCTTGTGTTTGCTGTTGGGGAATTTACAGCGGGGCCAAAGACAGGCGCAAGGGGCAGCGGGAACCGGAATGGCGGTTGCAGGCGTATCAGGTGCAGGCTGCACTTCCGTTATGGGTGTGCTCGGTGCTGTCGGGGCAGGGTACTGCCTGCGCCGTTTGCCACAGGGAACCGGGCTGGCCTGCGTTTCCGCAACGACGGGTGCAGGCTGGCGCTTTCGCGTTCCTTTGGTTGCGGGTTGTGGAACCCATGCGGGCACGTTGGCAGGGGGGGCAGCTTTCTTTCGGGGTTTTGTTGGGCTGGGGTGCGTAATTGCTTCTTGGAGCCTGCGAGAATGCAGTATTCTTGCAATCCGCCGGGCCGCCTGCAAGCGTTCTTTTTGTGTGGATGCTCGCAAGAATGCCGCTCGACAGAACAGAAAAACGGTTCTTCTGTTGGCTGGCAGCTTTTGTGCAAGCCTGTTTGCCTGGGTCAACCATGAAGGCCAGTCTAATGGCAGCCAGAAGTCTGTAAAACGTACACACTCCAGCGCACTCTCAAAATGGGCAAGGCTCCGGGGGAATCCCTTTGGCAAGCTGAGATAACGCTGTATTGCATCAGATTTAAGCGTTGCCTCACAGCGAATATTCCACGTTTTGGCATCGTCAAAGCTTTTGGCGTAAATCTTGGTGGAGACTTTGCGACGCTTCGCCGGGTACGTGTTCCAATAGCAGGTGCATGGCCCGTTCACAACGCTGGAGCGCTCTTTGTACTCCAGTGGCCCTGCCTCATAAGAAAATGCCGCTTGGCGGTTCACAGGTCGTAAAGTGGCAGCCAAGGTGTGCAGAGTAGCTTCAAGCTCTGTACGATGTATCTGGGCCGGGAGTGGCAAGTCCCAACGTACCTCAATAGAATGAATCTTTATTGTTAGGCGGTTCCGTAAACGCTTGTCATTAAATAGGATATAAAGATTCTTTATATTTTCCTCTGTGGGCTTGAAACTTAGCAATCTCCAGCCATGAGAGTTTGGGTCAGTCAAAACGAACCCATAGCGATTGCTCCGGCTCTGTGCTGCCCCTTTGGGGCGATACAAGTCCGGGCAGTACTCCTTTGCTATTTCCCAAAATGAATCACTATCAGGGGCATACTTGCAAAGGATGCTGAACCCTACTTGGTCAAACTGAGGTGTAACCTCGTTTTGCGTAAGCGGTGTTAGATATGAGGAGAATAAAGGAATGTTATCGTAGAACGATTCTTGAAGACATGTGACTCCTTCGGAGTCACGGGAGCAACCCCTGCGGGGTTGCTTGGATGATTGTTTGTTTTTGTTGAAGCCAGAGGTGTGGGGGTTGAGTGTGTGGGGAGGGGGGGAGCTTATTAGAGTTCCTTCTTCTCGTTTGTTTTGTGTCATTACATGCGTCCTTCCCGCCAGAGAAGTTAGAGGTTGCTAGAGCCTCCTTGTGTGTCCACAATACCACGGTTATTTTACCATGCAAGGATTTATTATCATTGCACTTAAACCGCTTTTTGGCTTGGTATGGACTAGGGTTTTAGGCTATTTATAGGCGTGTTTTAGGGCGGAAATATCCAAAAAAAATGCCCTCCTGTTTGTGGAGGGCATCGGTGCTAATCTACGAAAACATGCTCGAAGCGGCCTTGCTTTCTTGCCTCGCGGCGTAATGTGTCCAGATAGTTTGCCCAAAATTGCATCATTTCTTTGCGTTTTTCTAAAAACGTAGCGTGATTATATGCCGCTCTGATTGAATTGGATTCCGCATGAGCTAATTGCAGTTCAATCGCATCCGAAGGCCAGCCTTGTTCATTTAACAGCGTACTCGCCATGCCCCTGAAGCCGTGGGCGCACATTTGCTCTTGGCTGTACCCCATTCTTCTGAGGGCTGCTGTCACTGTGGCCTCGGACATGGGCGCAGTGCGTGAGCGTGTGGAAGGGAACAGGTATCTCCCTTGCCCGGTAATAGAGCGTAACGTACCCAGTACCTTGATCGTTTGTTCTGCCAGGGGCACTACATGCGGTCTTCCCATTTTCATCTTTTCGGGGGGTATCGTCCAGACACGTTCCCGAAGATCAATTCCAACCCATTCCGCATGGCGTACCTCGCCGGGGCGGGCAAAGGTCAAGGCAGAGAACTTTAAAGCGCAGTACGTTTGAATTGATATGGCGTAATAGCTCTCAATTGCCAGCATGAGGCCGCCGACTTCACCGGGCAGTACCAGCGCGGCCCTGTGTTTCACGTCCTTTTTGCTGGTGGCGTAGTCGCGGCGTAATCGCGTGGGCCAGTTGGGAAGATCGCTTTCAGTAGTGTTTAAATATTCGTCTACAATTTGTGCCAGAATGGAACGGATTTTATGCGATGTTTCCTTCTTGCCCGAAGCGCGAAGGGGTTCGAGAACCTTCACATAGTCGTCACGCCGGAGCTCTGGCAGAACTTTATCGCCAATAATGGGGTATATGTGCAGCTCAATCTTGCCGCGTGTATCTTCCTTATGACGTGTTGACCATTGGGGCCAGCGTTTGGCAAGCCAGTGTTCCGTCCATTTGCGGAAGGTGTCGGGTTCTTCCTGCTCTGCCGTTTTCTGGGCCTTTTTCGCTTCAGAAGGGTTGACGCCCCGTGCGATAAGCGCATGGGCTTCTAGTGCCTTCTCTCGCGCTAATTTGAGGGATATGGCAGGGTAGCCGCCAAGGGTCATGAGTATGTCTTTTCCCCTGAACCGTGTTTTCAATCTGAAAACCCGCTTTCCTGTTTTGGATGTTGCCACAAACAAGCCGGGGCAGTCGGGATGTGCGTCATAAACTTGAAGCTCTTTGCCGTCATCTCGTGGGCGCAGTGCTTTTAATGCGGCATCTGTAAGTGGTTTCCGTGCTGCCATGATGACCTCCAAGAATATGAATTTATCCTATGAGGTCATTTTATCTTATACTTTATCCAACGTGTCAATTGCACCCTGGGATACCTGAGAAGGCCATTAGACGCAAAAAAGCCTGAAAAGAATGAACATTGTTTCTTTTCAGGCTCTTTAAAATAGCTTTAAAATCAATTTATGGCGGAGAGGGTGGGATTCGAACCCACGTAGGGGGTTAACCCTAACCCGATTTCGAGTCGGGCGCGTTACGGCCAGCTTCGCTACCTCTCCGCAGCCTATGGCAATGCACAGGCAGGCGTATTCATAAATGATTTGGGGGCATATGGCAAGGCGTGTTTTACATGGTCAGCGAGGTAGTGGAGGCATAGAACATGATGCGGGCGGCAATTTCCGCAGCCCACACCAGTGCGGCAGCCAGGAGCATGGCCCCGGCGCCCGTGGAAGGGCTTTTTTGCCCTGCCCGAATGCGGTTTGCCAGGAACACAAGCACCATGGCAAGGGTTATGCCTGCAAGGTGCATGTACACAAGGGGCAGTTCTGCGGCGGTTTCAAAGCTATTGGCAAGCTGGGCAACCCCAAGGCACGCGCGCAGGGCGCCGCCCACCATAAGAATGGTAGCCAGAATGCCGCACAGGTCGCCGCGCATGGCCTGCATGGCCAGCAGGGTGGCTGCGCCCAGCACCAGGGCAGAGGCAAAGAACACGTACATGGTCAAGTTGGTATGCCAAAAGGGAATGGGGGGTGTCTGGTAGATCATGGCCATTACATACACCAGGCCAAGGCCCATAAGGGTTGCCACAAAGGCTGCCACCCGTTTGCCGGAAACCACCAGCCACAGGGTTGCCATGCCAAACAGGCCCACCATAATAATTTCACGGCTCAGCCAGGATGTTGCCACGTTGGCAATGGAATAGTAGCTGATGAGTTTGTCGGAAAGGTGCAGCATGGAAAACACAACACCTACGGCCAGAAAGACCAAGGCAATGGCAGAGCCTGTGCGGAAGTTTTTGTGGGCATTCACGGCCCGCAAGGGGGCCCCTTCGGGTTGCGGGGCAACCGTTGGCATAAGGGAAAGCAGCAGCACCATGCCTACGGCGGCCTGGGCAAATATGGTGAACAGAACAAGACTGATATTATGCATGTCTACACCTCCTGCGGGTTGCTGATGCGTGCGCCGCGTGTGCCTGCTGTGCTACCCTGTGGCCGGGAATGGCGGTTGGGTTTGCAGATAAGGTGCGGTTGGGTCAGTTCCGGTGAAGGCAGGGGGGCAATGGGGGCAAATTCCCCATATTTTGCCTTAAGCGCTTCATATTCGCCAAAATCAAGGGCGCGGCAAGGGCAGGCAGCCACGCAGGAAGGGGCTTCCCCTTTTGCCAGGTAGTCGCGGCAAAAGTCGCACTTGGTCATTTTGCCTTTGACTTCATCAAACTGCGGGGCAGAGTACGGGCAATTCCATTCACAGTAGCGGCAGCCCACGCAGCGGCTTTCGTCCACGGAAACAATGCCGTTTTCGTCTTTATGCATGGCTTTTGTGGGGCAGCCAGTGGCGCACACGGCGTTTTCACAGTGGTTGCAGGAAATGGAAACGTAGTAGGCAAACACGTTGTGGTGGAATGAACCTCGGCCTGTGGGAATGAACTCCCCGCCAGCAAATTCCAGTACTTTGCGCCAGTTTACGCCTGTGCCAAGGTTATGTTTGTCTTTGCAGGCAATCATGCAGGCCTTGCAGCCGGTACACAGTTCTGCATTAAAGTAGAAAGCAGGATTTTTCATAGTGATATTCCCTTAAAAAGTCACGTGTGACTATGCTTTTGTAACTTGCACAAGGTTGGTGTGGTGCGGGTTGCCTTTTGCCAGAGCACTGGGCTTAAGGGACGTGAGCACGTTCACACAGCCGTTCTGGTCTTCCCCTTTGGCGTCTGGCGTGTGCCATGCACCCTGCGGCAAGGAAACCACCCCAGGCATAATACGGGGGGTAACGCGGGCGCTTACATAGGTCACGCCGCGCTCGTTAAACACTTTTACTTTGTCGCCATGGAAAATACCGCGTGCCTTGGCATCAATGGGGTTAATCCATATATCTTGCGGGGCCACTTCCTTCATCCAGGCACTGTTGCCATAAGTGGAGTGGGTGCGCTGCTTGTAGTGGTGCCCAATAAGTAGCAAGGGGGTGCTGCTGCCAGCTTCCACCGGGGCCCCTTCTGGGTCGTGTACAAACTCCGGCAGCGGGGTAATAACCTGGCCCGCGGGCAGTTTCCATTCTTCGGCAATTTTGGCAAGGCGGGCCGAATAGATTTCAATTTTGCCGGAAGGGGAGGGCAGCGGATTTTTTACCGGGTCTTCACGGAATGCACGCAAGCCAATGTGGTGTTCCGGCAGTTTCACCTTGTACACGCCCATTTTGTAGGCTTCTTCCAGGGTGGGGGGCAGGTCTGGCAGGGCCTTGCGCGACTGCGCATACAGGTGCTCCAGCCACTGGTACTGGGTACGGCCTTCGGTAAATTCCTGGCCCTTGCCCATGGCCGTGGCCACGTCTGCCAGAATGTCATAAATGCTGCGGCTTTCCCCAAGGGGTTCAATGCATTTATCATCAAAAATAACGTAGCTGATGTTGGCGTCGCCTTCCACCGTCCAGTCGTATTCTTCCAGGTTGGAGCACACGGGCAGCAGAATGTCTGCATACTTGGCGGAAGAAGTAAGGGTGGTGTCCAGCACAATAATGCTTTCGCACTTGGTTTCATCTGCCAGAATGGGGTCCATCTGGTTAATGCCGCCGTGCTGGTTGGTAAGGCAGTTGCCCGCATAGTTCCAAATGAACTTGATGGGGGCCACCAGTTTGTCCCGCCCGCGAATGCCAGCGGTTTTGTCTGTCATGGTGGTGTAATCTTCAATGGCTTGGAACCAGTTGAAGCAGGAAACGGCTGTTTTTACCGGGTTGGAAAGGGTGGGGAAGGGTGACATGGGCAGCATTTTTACGCGGTTTGGTTCGCGTTCCCCCGTGTTGGTGCCTTTCAGGCCAATGTTGCCTGTAAGCACGGCCAGCATGGAAACAGCGCGGGAGAGGTTTTCCCCATAGGAACTGCGCTGTGGCCCCCAGCCCTGGCAAATAAAGCAGGGCTTGGCGCGGCCTATTTCGCGGGCAAGCTGTTCAATGCGGGCTGCGGGTATGCCGGTAATGGGTTCTGCCCAGGCCGGGCTTTTGGCTGTGGCGTCTGGCCCTGTGCCAAGAATGTATGATTTGTAGGAAGACCCGGCAGGAGCGCCTTCCGGCAGAGAATCTTCATCGTACCCTATGGTGTGGGAGGCAATGAAGTCGGTGTTCACCATGTTTTCCGTAATGAGCACATGGGCCAGGGCAGCGCACAGGGCTGCGTCTGTGCCGGGGCGAATGGGCACCCATTCGTCGCCCGCGGTGACCATGGTGTCTGTGTAGCGCGGGTCCACCACAATGGTGCGGGTGTTGCGTGAAAAGCGCCCGTGTTGCAGGGTGCGTGCCTTGGTGCCAGACATGCGCGTTTCCGAAGGGTTGTTGCCGAAAAAGACGCACAGTTCGGCATCTTCCATGGCGGAAAGGGCGCTGGAATCAAAGGCTTTGCCAAACAAGTAGGGCATGCCCACCGTAATTTGAATGGTGGAATAGTCGGAATAGTGGTTCAGGTAGCCACCCATTGTGTTCATAAGGCGGGCCACAGGGGTGGTGGCAGGGGGCCAGCTTTTGCCCATGGTGCTGCCAAGGGCGCCTGTGCCGTAGTTCAGGTAAACAGCCTCGTTACCGTATTTTTCCAGGGTGTTTTTCAGGCGGCTGCTGACTTCCTTAATGGCTTCTTCCCAGGAAATGCGTTCAAATTTGCCTTCCCCACGTTTGCCCACACGGCGCATGGGGTAGGGAATGCGTTCCTTGGCGTAAATGCGCTGGCGCATGGCACGGCCACGCGGGCAGGCCCGCAACTGGTGCAGGCCGTATTCATCATTCCCTGTGTTGTCTGTTTCCACGCGGGTAATAACGCCGTCTTTTACGTGCACGCGCAGGGCACACCGACTACCGCAGTTTACGTTACAGGAGTTCCAGAGAATTTTATCGGCTGGGCCTTGGCTGGCTGGCTTTGGCATGTCTGCCCATACCTCGTTGGCATTTACAATTTCAATGGCAACCGGGCACATGGAAGAAGCAAGCACGGCTGCGCCACCTTTCAATATGGCTCGCCTGCTTGTTTTGGTGCTTGGCATTGGTTTGATTCGTGTACTCATTCTGTTTCTCCCTTGAACAGTAAGATGCCAGCCGCACCTAGGGTGGTTGTTTTGCAACTACTATGACTTGGCGGCTGACGTATTTCAAATTGCAAGGCTTTATTCCATTCCCGTGTAAAAACCGTTTTTTCCTTGGCGGGTCGCCTTGCTCCTACAAAACCATTGCGTTCATCCTCTGCTTGCCCAGGTTATATCATATCAATTCTGGCAGGTTCAACCCAGAATTGGTACTACTTCACTTTGGCAAACACTTCACATAAAAAATCTTTTACCACACGCACGCGGGAAGGGAGTTTGTTGTTTGCCCACAACAGGTGCACATCTAACGTTAATCCTTTCCACTCTGGCAGAATCCGCATAAGTTTTCCTTGGTCGACAAATTCCTGCGCTTCGGCCGGGCGTAGCAGCATAATCCCCATCCCTGCCACCGTCATATCTTTGAGTACGCGGACGCACGTTGCACTGTGCCGTGTATTTATTATTATTTTGCGACATTCATCTCCTTTCGAAAGCATCCAAGGGCTTCCTTTGTAAATCAATGTCAGCCCAGGGAGTAAGGTAAGGTCTTCCGGTCGTTGCGGAATGGGATATTTTTCAAACAGGCTGGGTGCCGCGAAGACATAAAGGTCTAACGAGGTGAGTTTGCGGGCGTTGAGGTTGGAAGTGGGCAAATCACCCAGGCGAAGGTCCAGGTCGACAAGCTCAGAGTGCAGGTCCGTGGGTTTGTCTGTAAGAAAAAGAGAGAGTTGTAGGTTGGGCCATTTATTAAGGAGCTTTGGCAGTTCCGTTGCAAGGATAGAGTAGTACATTTCAGAAAAAATGCTTAAACGAACAGTTCCTGTAATATTATTTGTTTTTTGTGTGCCTTTTTCATAAATGTCCTCCGCATTTTGCATTATTGGAATGCATTTTTCCCGTAAGTCTTCCCCTTCAGGTGTTAATACTACGCTGCGGGTATTACGGACAAACAGGGAAACTCCAACACTTGTTTCCAGTGCTTTTATTCTGCGAGACAAGGTGGAAACGCTTAATCCCAGGATGTCTGCCGTTTTGGAAAAATTTTTTTGTCGTGCTAATTCAACAAATAAAGGAATGTTTTGCCAAAAAATATCCAGAGACATGCTATTTTTGCAATACTGTTTTTCATTCATTGCTATTCATGTTCACTTTTAGGAGTGCTACAAAGTTATTCAGGGCACTAACCCGTAGAGTATAGTATTTTTACTCCGGTTTCAAGGTAAGTGCGTTGGCGGTAACCGCCTAGGCTTGGGCCCTGAATGGTGTAGGAAAGAGCTGAAAGCACGAGCGAGAACGGTATGTAGTTCCCCCCCCGCCCTGCATACCTTGCAGGACTGCTACAAATCGTGTGTTTTCAGAATAAGCGGCATTATGCCCCTTAGCCTGCACTTGGGCAGTACTGGTCCTCACCTGGCCAGTGCTGCCTTTTTTTGTTTCTATTTGATTTTATGTAAGCACATACCGCAGGTCCAGCAAAATGCGTTCAAGCATATTTTTGAAAGAGTGTCAAATATCCACTTAGCTATTTTTAAGGTGCCTTGTGAGCGATATATTTCCCGCAAATTTAGTTAAGCGTATTGATAATGTATAGGATTATGATTAAAATTACCCCCATATATTTGTGCTCTTCTGGAGTATTTTTCAATAAATCTGCATGAAAATTCATGCTGTGCATATCGCCTGGTCCGCTGTTCTTTCCTGTTGTTTTTGTACCTGTTTTGTGTATAGTCTCTCCAACAGTCTTTTCTATTCAACTGCTTGAACCCTAAACAAATGGCACTGTTCATTGCAGCGTATATGCAGGTGTGTGGTTGTTTCTAGCCGTATTGGCTATACACAAAGCACTGAGAGCAGTTTAACGTTGAAAATAAAATCCACTTACCATAAGGGGCATGGATCATTCCATGTATTATGTTGTCATAATAGAATTGAACGACATGCTTCGCGGGTGTTCGCGTTGCGTCCACTGAGCAATTTCAAAGTGAAATTGCCCTAGTTCGAGTCTTATTATTTCCGGCTCCTTCCCGGGGTACGGAGGGAACTATGCGTGAAAATAATGCATTTTTACATGAAGGTTCTGCGGCGGCACAGCGGCAGGCTACCCCTGCCCAGGAAGCTGCCGACCCTTCGGCTCGTAAAACAATTTTCCTGGTTGACGACAACCTGACCAACCTGACTTCTGGCAAAAATGCCCTGGCAGGTGACTATAACGTGTTCACTTTCAATTCCGGTGAACGGTTGTTGAAAATGCTGGAACGCACCCGGCCAGACCTTATTCTGCTTGACGTTGAAATGCCTGAAATGACTGGGTATGATGTTATCAAAATTATCAAGGCCAAGGAAGAAACCGCCGCAATTCCCATAGTATACCTTACCGCAAAAAGCGATACGGAAAGCGAGCTTGAAGGGCTTTCACTTGGCGCTGTTGATTATATTGTAAAACCGTTTTCCCCGCAGTTGCTCCGCAAGCGCATAGAAGTGCATTTGCTTATTGAATCGCAAAAGCGCGAGTTGCACCATTACAATACCAACCTGGAATACATGGTGGCGGAAAAAACCAAAACTGTGGTGGAATTGAAAAACGCTGTGTTGCGCACGGTAGCAGAGCTGGTGGAATGCCGGGACGATATTACCGGGGGCCATATTGAACGCACCCAGAAGTATCTTTCTGTATTGGTGGAAGCCATGGTTGATGTTGGCCTGTACCGCGAAGAGGTGGCCGCTTGGGATGTGGCGCTTGTGTTACAATCTGCCCAGCTGCACGATGTAGGCAAGATCGCCATTAGCGATTCCATTTTAAAAAAACCTGGCAAGCTTACCCAGGAAGAATTTGAAGAAATTAAGGTGCACACAACATTTGGTGCCCGCATTATTGAAAAAATCAAGAAGAATACCGCAGAACATGAATTTTTGAAATATGCCAAAGAACTTGCCGCCACACATCATGAACGCTGGGACGGCAAAGGCTACCCCAAGGGGCTTAGAGGCAGGGATATTCCGCTAAGCGGCAGGCTTATGGCCATTGCTGATGTGTATGACGCTCTTGTTTCTGTGCGCCCTTACAAAAAGGCGTTCAGCCATGAAGAGGCTGTGGCTATTCTTAGTGAAGGACGGGGCACGCAGTTCGACCCGGCTTTGGTGGATATTTTTCTCACAATATCCGATACCTTCAATGAAATAGCGAACTTCCACAGCCAATGGCCAAGTGACTTCCTGTTTGGCGAATCGTACTAGCTCATTTTAACGTTGAAACGCTAAATCCATTTACAGTAAAGCGCGCGAAGAAATGTATATGACAACTGGTTATCATAAAATAAAACGACACGCTTCGCGGGTGGCAGCAACGTGTCCACTGAGCAATGTCACAGTAAAATTGCTTTAGGGAAAGGCTGGCTAATCAGACATTTCTTAATTACATCCGGGGGTTGCCCTGGGTATGTGTGCAGCATGAATGCGGTGCAACCCGCAAAGGGGTTTTGGCATGAACCGTTCGGTGTTTTCGCGTATTCTTACTGCCTGCTTGTTGCCCTTGCTGATAATTTTTTCGCTGGTAATTATTGCTATTAATGAAATTGTGTACTCAGAAAATGAACATTTTACCGATGAAAAGTCAGAATTGTTTGCTGATGAAACCATGCGGCAGATTGGCGAGCGCTTTACCAATATCCATCTGTTGCTACAGCTTTTGAACAACAACCTGCTCAATATAGATCCCGCCAAGCCGCGTTCCGCTGAAATTGCCTCCCTTCTGGTTAAATCCACACTCAAGGCTACCCCACACATTCACAAGGCGCTGTTTGTTTTTTACCCGGATGAATTTTTGCCGGGGCAGGCCTTTTCCCGTTTGTTTGTGAAAGAGGGTGAGAATATTATTGAGCGCGACGAATTTATAGACCCTGCTGACATTCTGGCAACAGGCCCTGTGGATCACAACGTCACATTTCAGGCAGGCAGCCTGCCCTTGGAAAATGTAAAGTACTACGATTACATTCTCGGGCATGGTGCTCCTTACACTGCCACCATTATTTCTTCCCTGGTGCGCAATGGCAGGGTTGTGGGCATGGTGGGTATCAGTATTTTATATGAAGAAACGTTTCGCTTCCTGGATGACAAGCAGAAGGAAGGAGAGCAAAAGGTGCTGCTTTTGGACTGCAACGGAAGGGTTGTGTATGCCAAGGACAGGCGCATTATTAACCGCAATATCGCCGAACTTGGCTTTGAGCATGCAGAGAGTGTTATGGCTTCCCTTGGGCTTGGCAAGCCCTTTTGGTACAAGGGTTTTTCCTCTTTCTGGAACAAACAGGCCCGCATATACTTTTTCCCTGTGCAAGAAGACCTAACAAACAACCAGCTGTATTTGTACATTGACCTACCGGACGACACCTTGCTGCGGGCTGCCCGCAACGCCACCACAACCATTGTCAGCATAAGCATTATGGGTCTTATTTTGTTTGTGGGCATTTTGTTTTATACCACACGCCGTATTGTGCAGCCCATTAAGCAGCTTACCGAAAGTGCGTACCGCATTGCCAATGGCGACTTGAGCATAGACCTGAATTCCCAGCTAAGCCTTGTGGCTGAAAGTAAACACCAGAAAAGCGAGATAAGCAGCCTGTTTCTTGCCCTGAAAGAAATGTTGCGCCAGCTTAACCAGTTGCAAACGGTGAAAATGGAAGCCATGGAAGCCATGTACGAAAAAGAAAAGGCTGAAGCTTCTGACAGGTCAAAGAGCATGTTTCTGGCAAAAATGAGCCATGAAATACGCACTCCCATGAATGCCATTATTGGCATGGCAGAACTGGCCCTGCGGGAAAAACTGCCTGCGGCTGCCAATGAACATGTGCTTATGATAAAACATGCAGGCATGAACCTGCTTTCGATTATCAACGATATTCTGGATTTTTCAAAAATCGAATCAGGCAAGCTGGAGCTGGTGCTGGATGATTATGTATTCTCTTCCCTGGTGAACGATGCCATTAATATTATTCGCATGCGTGTGCTTGATTCCCCTGTGCGCTTTGTAACAAACATTGACTGTAATATTCCCAATAAACTGTTTGGGGATGAAGTGCGCATTCGCCAAATTATTTTAAATTTGCTGAGTAATGCCGTAAAATATACGGAAAAAGGCTTTGTTGCTCTGAATATTTCCTGCACACAACAATCAGAAGAAACCACGTTGCTCACCATTTCTGTGGCAGATAGCGGCAAAGGCATTCGCCAGGAACACTTGGGCATGCTTTTCGTAGACTTTGTACAGCTTGACCTGGTGAAAAACCGGGGTATTGAAGGGTCCGGACTTGGGCTTGCCATTACCAAGTACTTTGTGGAAGCCATGAACGGTAAAATTACTGTGGAATCGGAATACGGCAAGGGCAGTGTTTTTACCGTAACATTGCCGCAAAAAGTGCAGGAATATGAGCGCTTGGCGGTGGTGGATGCGCCAGACCAGAGAAGTGTGCTCTTGTATGAGCGTAGGGAAGTATATGCGGAATCCATTTTACGCACCATGCACAACCTTGGTGTGCAGTGCGCCACTGTTGCTACAGATAATGAGCTGTTCCTGGCGCTGGCCCAGGGCCCGTGCGATTATCTGTTTGTTTCTTCCTTTTTGCTTGGCAGTGCCAAAGAAGTGATAACCCGCCTGGGGGTAAGCCCCAAGGTGGTTTTACTTACCGAATTTGGGGAGGCCGTGGGAGAGCACAGCCTGCACACCCTGGCCATGCCTGCCCATGCCATGTCTATTGCCAACATTTTAAATGGGCAAATTTCCAGTTGCCCATACAGCCCTGGCAAAGAAATATTAGTGCGCTTTTCCGCGCCTTCTGCCCGTATTCTTATTGTGGATGACATTAAAACAAACCTGAAAGTGGCTGAAGGGCTGATGCTGCCTTACCATATGCATATTGACCTGTGTAGCAGTGGCACAGACGCCATTACCGCAGTGCAGGCCCGCAAGTATGACCTTGTCTTCATGGACCACATGATGCCTGGCATGAACGGCATTGAGGCCACTATGATTATTCGTGGCATGGGCGATGTGGACCCATACTTGGAAACCGTGCCCATTGTGGCCCTCACAGCCAATGCTGTGGCTGGGGCGCAGGATTTGTTTATGGAAAGTGGTTTTGATGACTTCCTTTCAAAACCCATCGATGTGATGAAGCTCAGCACGTTGCTGCGCAAGTGGATTCCACGCCAAAAGCAGCAAAGCCCCATTGAAGAAGGGGGGCATGATGCGAGCACCCACATGACTATTGATGGCTTGAATGTTGCTGCTGGCATTGCCAGTACAGGCGGTTCCCTGCCGGGCTACCTGCGTACGCTGTATGTGTTTATGGAAGATGGCCTGACAAAGGTGGCGGAATTGAGTGAATGCCTGGAAGAAGGCAACACTCCTTTGTATGTAACCTATGTGCATGCCTTGAAATCCGCCTGTGCCAGCATAGGGGCGGAAGGGCTTTCCCAGCGGGCAGCGCAACTTGAAGACGCAGGCAGGCGCAGTGATATGGGCTTTATTCTGGTGCACCACAGTTCATTTTTATTTGATTTGCAAACGCTGTTGCAAAACATACAGGCTGCCCTGGCAGGGCAAGGCGTGGTGCCGCAAATGGAAGGCGAGGTGACAATGGAGGTGCAGGCCGAATTACGCGCCCTGCGCAACGCCATAGAAGAGTTGAATCCTGAAGCCATTGATAATGCCGTGAGCGCGCTGCAAACCCTGGTGCCTGGAGCCAGTGGTTCTTCAGCCCTGGGAGCAGTGCTGCATAATACGCTTATTGGTGACTATGAAGAGGTTCTGGTCATCATCGACCGGTTACTTTCTCCCCCGCCTGTGCAATAATCCGCACCCGAGCGCCCAGCATTTTCATGAGAGAATATGCATAAACACGCTATTACGCATGCTCTATGCGGAATAGCGTGTTCTGTTTTGCCCTGGCTGCGGGCACGCTTTTAGGGCGCAGGCAAGCACCACTCAATGTGCCGCTTATGTACGGTGGCGGTGCATCCACCTGAAAACTGGAATGTTTTTGGGAACTGTTCCCCCATGCAGGCAGTGTCCAGCCGGAACAGGGTGGCTGCCAGGGGGGGCACGCCCCAGCGCTGCAACTGCTGTTTATACCAGCGCAGGCGCAAGGCTTGCGGCAAGGGGGCCAAAAAGGCTGTGGGAGTGGTGTGGAAAAGGGGTTGTGCCTTGGGCTGTGGCACACAAGAGGGAGGCGGCGCTGTGCTGGCCCCGGCATTGTGCAGGGCCTCTGCAAAGTAGGCTTCATCCCCTTGCCCTTGCCGCCATAAAAGGGCCACATGTTCCAAAAAGCGGGGGTTTTCCTGCATTACCAGGGGGAGCAGGGTGTGGCGTATCCGGTTGCGGGTAAATGCCGTGTCGTTGTTTGAGGCATCCATAAGGGCTGAAATTTTAAGGGTGTGTAGGAAGGTCTCAATGCTGGCTCTGGGGGTATGCAGCAAAGGGCGCACCAACTGGCGGGTAGCGCATATGCCTGCCATGCCGGAAAGCCCGGGCCAGCCCGCCCCGCGCACCAGACGCATGAGCATATCTTCCGCAAGGTCATTCAGGTGGTGGCCAAGGGCCACAAACGTGGCCCCGCTGGCCTGTATGGAGCTATGGTAAAAATCGTACCGGGCGGCGCGGGCTGCTTCTTCCATGCCCATGCCATTGGCCTGCATGGTGGCTGGCACGTTGGCTGTGTGGCTGTAAAAGGCAATGCCCGCAGCATGGCAGGTGGCTTTGCACCAGGCTTCTTCCGCCCCGGCAGCCTCGCGCAGGCTGTGGTTCAGGTGGGCCGCACTCACGCGGCACCCCTTATGGGGGGCCAGGGCATGCAGGCAGGTGAGCAGGGCCAGTGAATCTGCCCCGCCGGAAAAACCCACTAAAAAATGTGTGCCTGCCAGGGGCACGCCCAGTTCTGCTTCCATGAACCTTGCTGTGGCCAAGCAAAAACGGGCCGCTGCCGGGGGCATGGCCTGTAAGGAAATGGGAAGCTGGGGAACGGGGGGCAGGCCCGGCATATAATCGGCAGGGTGGGGCATGGCTAAGCGTGAATGCCCAGCTCCACCAGCATGGCGTCCAGGTAGTCCATAATGTGTTGGCGCAGGGCTGGGGGGGCGGTGGCAATGCATTCACAGCGCATGGCATTGCGGGCACGCACAAGTAATTCAAGGTGCAGGGCGTCTTCTGTTACTTCCAGGCCCAGGGCATAGGGGCCGCACTTGGCGGCATGTTCCTGCTGGGTGGGGGAAAGGTGCTCCAGGGCCACGGGCAGCCAGAACAACCCTTCCAGCCCGGCACCAAGCCCAAGCCCTTGCAGGTGTTTGGTGATGGCGGTAATGTCCTGGGCGTTTAGCTGGTCTATGGTATATGTACGCATTAACCCTCCCTCTTTTAAACCATTGCACAATGAATTTTATTGACTTTTATTGGGGGACGCTGTCCCCCAGCCCCTGCAAGGGGCATAACGCCCCTTGTACCCATTTATGTTCACTTCCCCGCAGGGCGGGAAAGTGAACGCTGATGCGGGTTCCAAGGGCATGATGCCCTTGGCGGAGGGGGGGGCAGAGCCTCCCCACGTAAAGTACAACAATTTCAATTGTGTAATACGCTCTACTTTTTAGTGCCCCGGCACGACCGGCATGTGCCACAACTGCTGTTGCTGCATGTCGACTTACGGCGGCCCAGGTGGGCATCTTCTGGCACGTTTTCTACGTCCAGGTTAAACACCCGGCGCACAGTATGAATGGCAGTGTCTGCCGCATTTTGCTCTGCAAACCTGCGGCGCAAAAATGAAATGGGTTCATGGTTCGTTTTTTTGATAACCGCAGCCAGCATGGCTTCCAGTGCGAGCCGGGTATCCTCGGAAACAGGGCCAATGCGTTTCAAGGTTTTCTCCAGTTCCTCATTGGCAATACGTTCCGCGCGGCGCACAAGCTTTACAATGGTGGGTTGCAGGTCCAGCTCTTCCATCCAGCTTACGAATATGGCGGCCTCTGCCGTGACGATTTCCGCCGCTTTCCCCGCTTCTTCCCGCCTGTTGGCAAGGTTTTCTTCCACCACTTCTTTCAGGTCGTCTATGTCGTACAGGTACACGTTATCCAGGCTGTTCACGTCTGGGTCAATGTCTCGTGGCACGGCAATATCTATAAAGAACATGGGTCGGTTTTTACGGCGTTTCAGTACGTTACGCATGTCTTTGGCGCGTATGATGGGTTCGTGCGAGCCTGTGGAGCTGATAACAATATCCACTTCGGCCAAGTGTTCGGCAAGGCATTCAAAGGGCACTGCCGCACCGCCATATTGCCGCGCCAGTTGCAGTGCGCGTTCATGGGTGCGGTTGGCTACCCGCACAGACTTAATACCCGCATTCACCAGATGAGTGGCGGCAAGTTCCGCCATTTCCCCTGCGCCAATGAGCATGGCCCGAATGTCACTCATGTCATCAAAAATGCGTTTGGCCAGTTCCACGGCTGCATAGCTGATGGAAACGGCACTGGAAGCCACGGCTGTTTCGGTGCGTACCCGCTTAGCAACAGAAAAGGCCTTGTGCAGTAGTCGGTTCAGAATAACCCGTGCATGGCGCTGTTCCAGGGCATAGCGGTAGGCGTCTTTTAATTGTCCCAGAATTTGCGGTTCACCCAGCACCATGGAATCCAGGCTGGCAGCCACGGTAAACAGGTGTTCCACTGCCGCAGGGCCATGGTGAATATACACATAGGGGCGCAGGGCGCTTACAGGCTGGTTTCGGCATGTGGCCCAGTGTTCCAGCAATTGTTCGCTGGCCCCTGGCGCATTGGCAACCGCCACTATTTCCACCCGGTTGCAGGTGGAAAGTACCATGCATTCGTTAATGCCCTTGCCAAGGGGAATTATGCCTTGCTCTTTCAGGGCTGGGTCAGTTAGGGCGAAGCGCTCGCGCACTTCCACCGGGGCCGTTTTGTAATTTAAACCGGCAAGAATAAGGTATTTGTCCATAATCAGGGCTGCAACAACGTGCTGTGGTGGGAAAGGAAAAAGTCCAGCGTAAGGGAAAGAGCTGAAATACTGAAAATGATAATGGCCATTACAGCCGTCTTTCTGCCTTGGTAGCCAAGGGCCATGCGCTGGTAGAACAGCAAAGCGTACAGAAACCAAGTGAATAATGAAAGTAGTACTTTAGGGTTTTCAAGCTGGTGTTGGCTGAGTGGCAGCCAGATAAAACTGGACATAAGCCCCAGCGTGTATAGCGGGAAGCCCACAACCACCGCAATTTTATTCACTTTATCGTATATACTTAAGCCCGGCAGCCCTTTGGCGAAATCTGCAAGAGGCATTTTAGTTTTAATTTTACGTTCCATATACACAAACAGCAGGCCAGAACCAAAGGCCATGGCCAAAAGCCCAAGGCTTATGAACAGGGAAAGTACGTGCAGCCCAAAAAACAGCACGGCCCAATGTTCCGGCAGCACACTGGTAACATTGGAAAGACGCAGGGAAAGCACAAACAGCAAAAGTGCCAGGGGCGCGGCTGTTAGGGCAAGGAAGGGAAGGCGCAAAAAACGCCATGCCGCAAGGTATAAAAAGATAAGCAGCCAGGAAAGTAACTGCATGAAATACCCGGCGGAAAGTTCCGCAAAAGGGTGCGCCACCAGGGTAACAAGCACAGCAAGGGTATGCAGGCCAAACCCGGCAAAAGTAAACCAGTTTGCCGCCACCTTAACCTTGCGGCGCATGGCAAGGGTACCCATAAAAATACCTAGGGTGGCAAATGAATACGAAAGTATTACCAAAAGGATGAGTATTGATTCAAAGCTCATGGAGCAAATCTCCCACGTGGGGGTGGAGTGGTTCTGGTAGCACTGTGGCCAGATAGATGCGGGCTTCTTCAAAGCGCCCTTGGTGTAACAGGTCTGCCAGGGGGCCATTCACCAGTGTTCTGAAAATGTGGGTGTTTTCTTCTGTCGGCAGGCCTTGGGCCAGTAACTGGGGGCGCAGCCTACCCAGCACCAGGGCTAGGCGTGTGAACCGGTTATCAAGCCACATTTCCAGCTCCTGGCGCAACCGCCGGGAAAGGGCCGGGCTTGCCCCCTGGGTACCAATGGCGGCCAAAATGGGGCCATTATGAAAATGCGCGGGCACCACAAAGGCGCTTTTTTCCTGGTTGTCTGCACTATTGCACAAAATTCCGCGTGCCTCGCACAGGTCTGCCACCAGTTCGTTTACCTGGCGGTTGCCTGTGGCGGCAAACACCAGGGCTTTGCCCAAAATATCTTCTGGCTGAAAAGGACGGCAGGCAAGGTGTACACAGCTGTTTTGCAAAAGCGGGGCAAGGGCTGTGCCTGGGGCAGGTTCTACCACCATAATTTTTTGCGGCTCTGCCATAAGCAGGGAAGCAATTTTGCGGGCTCCCACAGCACCACCGCCCACCACAAGGACTTCCTTGTTGTGTAAATTCAAAAAAAGTGGGTAGAACTGCATGCCGTTGAAAAACTCCTTGCCTTTGCTCTGTGTGGTCAACAACGCCCCGGCAGGGGGTGCTCATATTTCCTTTCGCTGCAAACAACCTCATAATACATATGAACCATTCTTGCTGCAAGGCAAAGCTGTCCGTTCTGGCTCATTTGCCTTGCCTGCTGCCTTTTAGGCATATAAGGCATTGACTTGCGCGTGAAAATTTGTTCCACAAGAGGGCGTGATTATCAAAAAGAGCTTCATTCTTGCCCGCAGGGCACCCTCTGCCGGGGGCATGTGTGGCATCGGTGGGCATTAGTCCCCGTTTGTAACGTACTGCCAAAGGCATAAAGGCAACTATATTGTTCAAGGAAAGGCCATGACCGCATACCGCATAAGCCGCGACCGAATGGTGCGCGACCAGCTTATAACGCGAGGTATAACCGACCCGCTTGTGCTGGAAGCCATGCGTACTGTGCCGCGGCATTTGTTTGTGCCAGAGGCCCTTGTGCCCCGCGCCTATGAAGATTACCCCCTGCCCATAGGTCTTGGGCAAACCATTTCGCAGCCCCATGTGGTGGCTGCCATGACAGAACTTTTACAGGCTAAGCCCGGCATGCGTATTCTGGAAATTGGCACCGGTTCCGGCTACCAGGCCGCAGTGCTGCACAGCATGGGGCTGGAAGTGTATTCCATAGAGCGTATTCCTGAACTGTACACCCGTGCCGCAGACCTATTTCTGCGCCTGCGCTACCGGGGCCTGCGCCTGAAGCTGGCAGACGGCACCCACGGCTGGGAAGAAGCAGGCCCCTTTGACCGCATTATTGTTACCGCTGGCGGCCCTTCCATACCCAAGCCCCTGGTGGCCCAACTTGCCGACCCGGGAATAATGGTTATTCCTGTGGGGGAAGAACGCCGCGGGCAACGCCTTGTGTGCGTGACCAAAGAAGAAGGCAAAGTGCAAGGCCGCGCCTTGGATGCTGTTTCGTTTGTGGATCTAGTCGGCACCCACGGCTGGGCCTAAGTGCAGGGTGTCTTTTTGTTTTTGCTTTCGTTGGGCAGCGCTTTTGACTCGGGTCGAGTACCGTAAGAGTACACTCGCCTCATCAAAAGCTTGCCCGCCTTGGCAAAAAGCAAAAATCCACTCCTGCACTTGTAGAGGAAACGTTTTTGCCTTCGTTGGGCAGCGCTTTTGACTCGGGTCGAGTAGGCCAATAACAAAAATTTTCCATCCCATACATATAACATTCTGTTCATAACACGATTTTTTCACTTGAAGAAGGAGCATACAATGGCTGATTCCATTCCCACAGCCCCGGCAGCGGGTTGTTCTTCTCAATCCAGTTGTTCCAAGGCCGGTAACGACGGCTCTGGTTGCTCTGGTTGTGCTTCCAGCCGTGGGGCAAATGACCCCATGTCCATGCAGGATGCCCAAATTGCCCAGGCCGTGGGCCACATGGGCCACGTGCTGTTTGTTATGAGTGGTAAAGGCGGTGTGGGGAAAAGCTCTGTGGCCGTTAACCTGGCCATAGCCCTTGCTGAACGGGGAAAGCGTGTGGGCATTCTGGATGTGGATATTCACGGCCCCAGTGTACCCAACCTGTTGGGCCTTGGCAGTGGCCTTGATATGGACGAAGATGGCGAAACGTTGTTGCCTGCTCTTTACCGTGACAATGTGAAGGTGCTTTCCATGGATTCGCTCCTGCACGACAAAGACACTGCCATTATTTGGCGCGGCCCCAAAAAAACAGCCGCCATCCGCCAGTTCTTAAGCGATGTGAAGTGGGGCGATTTGGACTTTCTGGTCATTGACTCCCCTCCCGGCACGGGGGATGAGCACTTGACCATCATGAAAACCCTGCCGGAGGCACTGAGCATTATGGTGACTACGCCCCAGGAAATTTCCCTGGCCGACGTGCGAAAAGCCATGAACTTCTTGCAGCACGCCCATGGCACGGTGCTTGGGGTGGTAGAAAACATGAGCGGGCTGGCCTGCCCCCATTGCGGAGGAGATATTCCCCTGTTCAAGAAGGGCGGCGGTGAAATACTGGCCCAACATTACGGCGTGCCATTTCTGGGGGCCATTCCCCTGGACCCTGCCACCGTGGTGGCGGCAGACAAAGGCGTGCCTGTGGTTCTTCTTGAAGGCGAACACGCTGCAAAAAAACAGTTTTTTGCTCTGGCAGAAACTGTAATTGAAGCCTGCGCCAAAGAGCGCTTTGTACGCATGCATTTGCCGAAAGAGTAAGAATACGCTGTAAGGCAGGGAGCAGGGCGGCGCTTTCTGTTTTTTCCTGCCAGCCTGAGGGAAGCCACTGCACGCAGTGGCTTCTTTTTGTTCAACGCGTTGCCAGTGGCTCATTTTTGACTTTTCGCAACAGGCAAAATGAAAGCTTTTTAGGCTTACATGCCAACTGGCATTGCACTTCGTCGCGCTCTCAGGTAGTATAGAAAGGAAAGCAGAATGCAGGGAGTGTTTTTGGCTGGTACGCCTGAGTTTTATGACTCCTGCCGAGTTTTTTGTGGCTTTTGCTCGTGTTGCCAGGTGAAAACCTGGCAGGTTGCTAACATCGCTGTGGGTGCTGTTCATGGTTGTCTGGAACTTGCCTAATATACTCTCACTTTCGCGCATAGCGGTGGTGCCCATTATTCTGCTGTTTCTTGCCAGTGCAAGTTGGTGGGGGTGCTTTTTTGCTGCGCTGCTGTTTATTGCCGCAGCTCTTACCGATATGGTGGATGGCTACCTCGCCCGCAAGGCTGGGCAAATAACCAGCTTTGGCAAGTTTGTAGACCCCCTGGCCGATAAGGTGCTTATTTCCGCCGTGCTGGTTATGCTGGTGCAGCTCGGTTGGGTAGGTGGCTGGGTGGCCATTATTATTATTTCCCGCGACCTTATGGTTACAGGCCTTCGGGCCATTGCCGCCGATGAAGGCATGGTTATTGCCGCAGACAAATACGGAAAAATCAAAACCATTTTGCAAATTGTGGCCCTGGTGCCCCTTATGTTGCATTACCCGCTGTTTGGTTTGCCTTCACACCAAATTGGTACATGGTTGCTGTATCTTGCTACAGCGCTTACCGTGTATTCCGGCTGGAATTACTTTGCTGTGTTTTTTTACACCACCAAAGAGAAAAAACACCCTCACCAAGAGAATAAAACGAGCAGCCTGTAACGGTTGCCAAACCCGGAACGAAAATGCCCGCAGACAAACAACAGCTTGTGTTGCGCCTTCGCAACTGCCTGCAAACCATTCTTGAACTGGAAGAAGCGCTTTCCTGTTCCCACCTTGGTCCTGCCCTTGCCGAAGAAATGAAAACCCTGCGCCAGGCTTTTTCTCATATAGATGGCGTGCGCGTGGTTGAAGATGATGTGTGCCGAATAGAAGCTGCCACAGGAAAATTTTTGGCTGAAATTCAAGAGCCCCTTGGAAGTGGGCTGCAAACCCGGAAAGACCCCTTGCGGTTGTTGCAATAAATATGATAGCACGACAGGTGGCATTGGTTGTTTCCCTTCTTTTGAACGTGGTTCTTGTTTATAGTCTTGTGTGGGGGGAACAGGGTGTTCTTGCTTACAGAGGGTTAAAAACGTTTCACGACCGCCTGACAAGCCAAATTGCCGAGCTTGACGAAAAGAACATTTTGTTAAGTCAGGAAATCAGATTATTGCAATCTGATGACAAGTATGTTGAGAAAGTGGTGAGAAATCGTTTGAACTATGTTAGGGAAACCGAAATCCTGTATATCTTCCCTGAGCAAAAAGCTCACGAAAGGCCAGGAGTGGCTGCGGATGAAACAAAAGATTGAATGGTATCGTGAAGTATTGGCACTAGAGCCAGGTTCCCGCGTCTTTTTTCCATTGGCGCGTCTTTTGGCTTCTGACGGGCAGCTTCCCGTTGCTATAAGTACATTGCAACAAGGCATTGTACACCACCCCGATCACGTAGAGGCACGCCTTCTGCTTATTGAGTTTCTGCTTCTGGCTGGCAACCAAACTGCCGCAGAAGGAGAAGCAAGCGAGCTAGGGCGTCTTTTTTCGGCTTACCCTGCATTCTGGGGCGCCTGGAGCAACATTCTTTCCGCCAAACCGGGTATGCGTGATGCTGCCCTTGCCATGCGTGTTGTGGGCCTTGCTTTGCAAGGCAAAACAATTTCGTGGGGTGCCATTATGGAACAAGGCCTTGCTGCCCTTACGGGCGCTGCTTTGCCCCCTGTGGTGCATGGTGCCCATAGCCACCACGGCGCTGCTGCCCATGAAGCAGCCCACGCGTATGCTGCCAGTGCGGCACCAAAAGTACCGTCCCACCCGGCACGTGTTGCAGAGGTTCATGAAGCCCCTGCCCCTCATGTTGTGCACGACGCGCCGCAAACCCCGGCGGTTGAGGCTGCACTTGACAGCACCCTTGACCTTGGCGATGGCTTTGAGGCTGACTCGGACCTTGTTTTTGACGAGCAGCAACACCAGCCAGAAGCCCCCGCTGCGGTGGCTGCCCCTGCATCGGAGCTGCCTGTGTTTGAAGATGGTTCTGGTGCATTTGCCCCAGTACCTGAAAAACAGATTAGTGCCGGGCATGACCTTGCACCTGCCCTGGAAGAAGGGGGGGATGAAGGGGATGAGGAAGGAGAGGAAGAGCCTTTTTCCATTCGCACTCGTTCCATGGCTGAAGTGCTTGCCGAACAAGGCGATTTTGCCGGTGCTGCTGAAATTTATGGTGAACTTGCCACCCATGCTCCTGAAGCTGAAAAGGGCGAGTTGCTTGAACGCATGACCGAATTGCAAGGCCGAAGTGCTGCTGTACCTGCTGGCCAAGAAGCTGACAGCGCAAGCACCGGGCACAGCAGCAAGTTAGCCGATTTGCTGGAATCGCTTGCTCAGCGCTTGGAAAACCGTGCCCATTAATGTGGCGGGCAGGTGGTTTATTCATTTTTTTGCAAATCCTCAAAGCCGACCCCTTGCGCCGCATCACTGTGCGTTTGCCGTTCGGTGAGTTGAGCTTTCTCAACGTGTCCATCCATAAGGAGTTGTCTGTGCGTCGTTTATCCTCTGTATTTCTTTTGCTGGCATTTTTCGCGGCAGGTTGTTCCGGCAATCAAACTACCAGAGAAGCTTGGAAATATACTGTAAAGCAGTATAAAAGCTATCTGAACACTCCGGCCAGCCTGGATATGGACGCAAAAGGCGACGGCGAGGAGTACCACTTTGCCTTGGGTGAAACGGCGAGGGATATTGACAGGGAACTGAGTGGTATGATGCGTGCCATTGAAAATAGTGGCCGTGATGTTGATGCAGAATGGGTATTTGAGGTAATGCAGCGCTTCCCCTGGCTTACAGGCGTAGCCCTTGTGGACGGTGAAGGGAAAGTGATTGCCCATTACCCTGAATACGCCGGGAAAGATTTTGACGCTACCCCGCTGTTGCAGGCAGACCCCAAGCAAGGCATGGCCGCACTGCGTGGGTATGCCCGCCAGGAAGGCGACCACACCAGCATTTATGTGGGGAACCCGGTGTTCCGTGGTGAAGAAATGCGTGGCCTTGTTGTAGCCCGGTTCGACCCGCGTAACCTGCTTATGAAGTCTCCCAACCCCGGTGGGTTCTCCATTGCATCCAGCCAGGGTGTTCTGTGGGCAGGCAACGGTGGTGCTGCGGGTAGCATGAACTGGGAAGAAGAAGTACGCAAGCATTCCAGTGGCCATGTGGGCAGCTCTGGCAGTGGGTTTTATTGGGTAACCCGTTATGTGGGCAACCTGCCGCTGGTGTACATTATTCCTGATTCTGCTTCTTCTTCTGCCAAGGCAAAGAAGGCTGAATAAGTTTTTTGCATAGAGTATCCCTTGCGAAACGGCCAAGGGGACAACCAATAAACAAATGCTGTCAGGAGTTGCTGATTCACTGGCAAGAGAATAACGGCGGGCAAAGCTCGCCGTTTGAGCGTGCACCACATGCCCTTGCCGTGTAACCGTTCAGCGAGAGCATGTAAACGTTGAGAATGTATATTCACCTGCCATATACTGCATGGAACTTTACATTGTAACGTATTGTTATAATGTAATAAAACGACACGCTTCGCGGGTGTTCGCGTTGCGTCCACCGAGCCATTTCAAAGTGAAATTGCTCTAATGAAAAGGAACAGCCATGGAAGCTGGATCTACCAAACAAATTACCGTGGTGGAGCATTTGCTTTTGCACCAGAAAAAGTCCCCTGCTGCAACGGGTAAGTTTACCCAGTTGCTGTATGACCTTATTCTGGCAGCCAAGCTGATTACGCGAAGCGTGAATAAGGCTGGCCTGCTGGACGTACTGGGGGGCACCGGGGAAGTGAATGTACAGGGTGAAAATGTGCAGAAGTTGGATGAATATGCCAACCAGGTGCTCATTCACCGTTTGGAACGCAGTGGGGCACTGTGCCTGATGGCTTCGGAAGAAAACCCGGAACCTATTTCCATTCCTTCCCATTTGCCCAAGGGCGACTATATTCTGGTTTTTGACCCCTTGGATGGTTCCAGCAATATTGATGTGAACATCAACGTGGGCACCATTTTTTCCATTATGCGCCGTAAAAGTGCCAGCACTAGCGAGGTAAACCCCAACGAATTGCTGCAACCGGGCTACCAGCAGGTGGCAGCAGGGTACTTCCTGTATGGGCCTTCCACCATGATGGTATACAGCACGGGGCAAGGGGTGCATGGCTTTACCCTGGACCCCAGCGTGGGCGAATTTCTGCTTTCCCACCCCAACATGACCATTCCAAATTCTGGGGCCATCTATTCGGTAAACGAAGGAAACCACGCTTACTGGGACGCCCCCACACGCCGCATTGTAGAATCGTTTAAAGCGCATGATAACCCACAAAAAAAGCCCTACAGCACGCGCTATGTGGGTTCCCTTGTAGCCGATTTTCACCGTACCCTGCAATATGGTGGTGTGTTCATGTATCCGCTGGACCACAAAAATCCGGAAGCGCCACGGGGCAAGCTGCGCCTTTTGTGCGAAGCTTCCCCCCTGGCCTTTCTTGCGGAGCAGGCAGGGGGCGCTGCCAGCAGTGGCACCGGGCGTATTCTTGAAATTGTGCCGGAAAAGTTGCACCAGCGGGTGCCCTTGTACATTGGGGCAAAGGCCGACGTAGCCTTTGCTGAAGCCCAATTGCGCCAAGGGTAAATTCATGGTGTCATGTGGTTTTTGCGCGGCGTTTCCGTCTGGTTCTGGCAATGCACTTACCCCTTGCATGCGAGGTGCCTGTGCTTTGCTTGGGAATTGAAACTTCATGTGATGATACGTGCGTTGCCCTTGTGGAAAATGGCCAACTGCGTGCGCAATTGGCCGCTTCCCAGGCCCGGGTGCATGCGCTTTTTGGCGGGGTTGTGCCTGAGCTCGCTTCGCGCGAGCACCACAGGCTGCTTGGTTTGCTGTTCGATACCCTTATGGCGGATGAAGGCCTTGCTCCCAACCATCTGGACTGCATCAGCGTTGCCCGTGGCCCTGGCCTTTTGGGAAGCCTGCTGGTGGGGGTTGCCTTTGCCAAAGGCCTCAGCCTTGGCACCGGGGCGAAGCTTGTGGGGGTAAACCATTTGCATGCCCATTTGCTGGCTTATGGGCTGGAACAGCCCCTGGTGTTCCCCGCCCTTGGGTTGCTGGTTTCTGGGGGGCACACACACCTGTATGCCATGCACAGCCCCACGCAGTTTACCGTGCTTGGCAAAACCCTGGATGATGCTGCGGGTGAAGCCTTTGACAAAGCCGGGAAAATGATGGGTTTGCCTTACCCCGCCGGGGTGCATATTGACACGCTGGCCCGTGAAGCTGCCCATGCCAATGCAAAGGCAGCCAGCTTGGGGCAGAGTTCAACTGGGGCAACCCAAAAAACAGGCCAGGGCAAGCCAGGGCGTATAGGCCATATGTTCCCCAGGCCTTACTTGGACAATGATACCCTTGATTTCAGCTTTAGCGGTTTAAAAACCTCTATGTCAGTTTTTTGGGCAAAGCACCCTTTGCCCGCAGTGCGTTGGAACCCCGCCACCGGAGAGGTGGAAACACCTGAACAGGGCAGGGCAGAGCTTGGCAGCGTATGCGCAGCCTATTCCCAGGCCGTGGTGGACACACTGGTGGAAAAAACACGCCGAGCCTTGCAACGCCAACCAGGCGTGCAGGGGCTTGTTCTTGCGGGAGGGGTAGCGGCAAACAGCATGTTGCGCAATGCCATGCAGGTTTTGGCTGCGGAACATGGCCTGCCCTTTTTGGCCCCAAGCCCTGCGTTATGCGCAGACAATGCCGCCATGGTAGCTTTTTTGGGCTGGCTCTTGGCAAAAGAGGGTTTTTATCATACTCTCTCTTTTGAAGCTATTCCTAGGGGAAAAGCTGTGCCCAACGACTGGCACCATTTTGGGGTATGACAACCCTTTGCCTGTTTTCGTGCTGGCTTGCAGGGGCTTTGCGTCCCTTGCAAAACAGCATATAGCAAGGCTGGCACTTGACAGTGCCGCATAAGACTTTTATTTTAAGAAGAGTCTTTAACGGCACCTCGTAATTTTTCGGCGCACATGAAGTTAGCGTGCCTTCTGAATAAGGTCGTTTTGGGCTTTTATGCGTCGGTTAACGAGATGCCGGACTCATTGTGATGAACGTCAGAAGCTGTATACGCCCCAACAGGTGCACACAGCCCTGTTTGAACCTATCGCCAACGGTAAGGAGATGCTATCATGGCACACGCTGTTACAGATGCCACCTTTGATGCTGAAGTAACCCAGGCTTCCCAGCCTGTTCTTGTAGATTTTTGGGCACCCTGGTGCGGTCCTTGCCGTGCTCTCACCCCTGTGGTGGACGAGCTTGCAGAAGAGTTTAAGGGCCAAGTGAGCATTGTGAAAATGAATGTGGACGAAAACCCGGTTACCCCTGGCAAGTTCAGCATTCGTGCTATTCCCACCCTTATTCTGTTTAAAGACGGCAAAGTTGTTGAACAGGTAACAGGGGCCATTTCCAAAGCACACCTGAAAGACTTGTTGAACCAAAAGGCACTTGGCTAATGGCACGATATGATTCTCTCGTTATCGGGGGAGGGCCTGCGGGGCTTTCCGCTGCTTTGTACCTGGCTCGTTTTGGGCTTACGGTAGCTATTGTGGAAAAGCTTGCTCATGGTGGGCTTATGCTGCTTACCGACGATATCGAGAATTACCCAGGCTTCCCCAAAGGGATTAAAGGGTACGAATTGTCTGATGCGCTTTCTGCACACCTGGAGCCGTACCCCATTGACCGCATACGTGGCGAAATTACTGCCCTGCATGCGGAAACATCACCCAAGCGCGTGCGCGTGGATGATGAATGGATTGAGGCAGATTCCATCGTTGTTGCTTCTGGTGTGGTATACCGCAACCTTGGCGTACCAGGGGAAGAAAAGTTTATTGGCAAGGGCATTTCTTATTGTGCCCTGTGCGATGGTAACTTCTTTCGTGGGCAGCCTGTTGCTGTGGTAGGGGGCGGGAACACAGCCCTTGAAGAATCGCTCTACCTTGCCAGACTTGTTTCAGACGTTCACCTTGTGCACCGGCGTGATTCCTTCCGTGGTGCTCCTGTTTACCAGGAGCGGGTTAAGAAAACGGAAAATATCCATGTGGAGTATGACTCTGTCATTACTGCATTGCATGGGGAAACTGGCCTTGAGGGCGTGACAGTGAGAAATGTCAAAACTGGTGAGGAACACTACCTTGCAGTGAATGGCCTTTTTGTGTTTATTGGATTTTTGCCTGCTGGTGGCTATTTGCCGCCAGAGCTGAACCGCGACGCCAACGGCTTTATTGTAACTGACTGCGAAATGCGCACAAATATTCCTGGCGTGTTTGCTGCTGGGGATATTCGCTCCAAAGCATGTCGGCAAGTAGCCACAGCCGTGGGTGACGGGGTCACTGCGGCTAACTCCGCCTACCTCTACCTGGGACACTAGCATGGCTCTAACATCTACGCGTTTGCTTTGCATTGCCTTATTTACCGTTTTTCTTTCCGGTTGTGGCGTTATTGACTATTTTTACCTGCCCCCCCCGGAAGATACCGCCCAAGAATTGTTTGAGGCTGGCAATGAAGCCATGCGAGAAAAAAACTACGTTACAGCTGCGGACTATTATACCCGCTTGAAGGATAACTATCCTTTCAGCCCGTATACCATTGAAGCTGAACTTTCCTTGGCCGACAGTTATTTTCTGGATGAAGAATGGGGCCAGGCCTCTGATGCATATAAAGAATTTGAAGGTATGCACCCCCGGCATGAAGCCATTCCTTACGTGCTGTTCCAAATTGGTATGTCCAACATGAATGGTTACCCTTCCATTGACAGACCAATTGGGCCTGTTGAAGAAGCGTATTCCTACTTTGCCCGGCTGCGTGAAAGTTACCCCGGAACAGAGTATGCTGACACTTCAACCCAAAAAATGGCAGAAGCACGCCGCCTTATGGCAGAGTCTGAATTGTTCTATGGCGACTTTTATTACCGCCAGAAGCGCTATACTTCAGCCCTTTCCCGCTACCAGTACATTGTAGACCACTACAGCGATGTGCCGGAAATTTACGACCATGCCGCTGAAAAGGCGAAAGCGACATTCGTATTGGCACGGGAGCAGGAAGCAGAAGAAACCCGCGAAACCCGCGAAGGTTCGTTCTGGAAATCAGTCAAAGACTTTTTCTAGGGCACTTCCAGGTGCACGGGTGGGGGCAAGGAAGCTACCGCGTATAGCAGCGTTTCCTTTTCACCCTGCAATGAGCAAATGAGCAAGACAGGCTGGCTGCGTAATGCGGGCAGCCTGTCTTTTTCCCGGTGCAATAAGTACTAGAACTTGTTGCAACTACAGGGAATTGATTCCCTGTAGTGTTTTTGAGTAACACGCCTCGTTGCCCTGCAGCCAGGCATGAAGGATTAATTATGACAAATGAAGCAGGCACCCCCATGTTAGAGGTTGGCCAGCGTATAGAACCGCTTGAGATTATTGACATGACTGTTCAGGGGGGTGGGGTAGCCCGCCACCAGGGGCAAGTGGTCTTTTTGGAAAGCGGTATTTTGGGCGAAACGGTGGCAGCGCGGGTTACCCAGGTGAAGAAGCGTGTGGTGCAAGCCTCTGTGGAAGAAGTGCTGAGCCCTTCCCCCCATGCTGTGGCCCCAACGTGCCCGCACTTTGCCCTGTGTGGCGGCTGTAGCTGGCAGAACCTCTCTCTTGCGGCACAGCATGAATGGAAACAGCGCCACGTGCGGGAAACCCTTGCCCGCATTGGAAAAACGGTGGTTGATGTAGCCCCTGTGGCAGCTTCCCCTCTCTCCCTTGGGTTTCGCAACAAGGTTGCCTTTGCTTTTGCAAAGGGGCCGGAAGGGACTCCTGTGCTGGGTCTTCGCCAAAAGGGTTCCCACAACTTGGTGGAAGTAGACCATTGTCCTTTGTTGCCTGAGCGGGGCAGGGCGGTGCTGCAAGCTGTGCGCCAGTTGCTGGAAGCCCGGCCCATTCCGGCATATTCTGGGCCTGAAGGCTATTTACGTTTTCTCGTGTTGCACCTTCCACAGTATGCCCCGGAAGGGCTTGAGCAATGTGTGGTGGAAATTATCACAGCCCCGGCCAACTTTGCAGGCAACAAACAGTACGTTGAACCTGTGCATATTCTGGCGGACGCCCTGGTGGCCAATACCGAACTGGGCATTTCCGGAGTGGCCCACACACAACGCAAAGACCGCGCCGCTATTGCCCAAGGGGAGAAAGTTGTCTATGTGGCAGGGGTCGGTGCATACCTTGAGGAAATAGGGCACATTACCCTTTCTGCCCCGCATTCTGTTTTCCTGCAAACTAACACTGGTGCTGCTGGGGTGCTCTTTGCCGCAGTAGCGGAAGCCGCAGCCCTGACGGGTGAAGAAAAAGTGTGGGATCTCTATTGCGGTGTTGGTTCTGTAGGGTTGTTTTTGGGTGAAAAGGCCGCCAGCGTGCGCGGTTTTGATATTCAGCCCGAAGCCGTTGGGGCTGCCAACAGCAATGCCAAGCGGTTAAAGCTGCGCCGTTGCAAGTTCAAGGCAGGCGAAATGGAAAAATTGCTTGGGGCAGAAGAAGAAACCCCGGATGTGATTGTGGTAGACCCCCCTCGCGCCGGGCTGGATGCTGCTGTGGTGCGTATTTTGCGGGAAAGCACGGCGAAAAAGCTTATTTATATTTCGTGCGACATTGGCACACAAGCACGCGATGTTGCCCTGCTTCAACCATGGTGGCAGGCTGAGCGGGCCATTCCTGTGGATATGTTCCCCCATACGCCGCATGTGGAGAATATTTTGGTACTTACCCGCCAGAGCTAGAAAAACGCTCATATATTCCGTTTGGCTAGGCAAATGTAATCTCATTACTGCCTAATGCTATATGTAATCGCAGTACTTCGCTGTTTCAGGGAACGCTTTGGGCCAAAGGGCCAGGCGTTCCCTTTTGTTATGGCGGTTCCTACCCTGCTGTGCTATGCAAAAGAAAAGAGTACATATTATCATAAATACGTAAAACCCGGTGTGCAATAGGCTTATGGCCTAACCAAAGGAGGACCCATGAACCAAGAGTTACAGGTGTTTTTGCAGGATTGGAGTGCTGATACCCTTGGCGTAAAACCTGTGTTTGATGCCTGCTATGCAGCACTTGCGGCATTGCCAGGGGTTACTTTGGAATTTAAGGGCCGCCCGGGGGTAAGCTATTCTTTGCGGGCAAAGCATACTGCCCAAAGCAACCGGCCTCTGTTTGTGCTGGTGGATGTTATTGATGATGCCCCTGCCGCCCGTTGGCTTTCCGTGTGCTTTTACGCCAACCTGGTTACAGACCCGCAAGAGCGGGGGGACGTGGTTCCCGGTGGTCTCATGGGGGAAGATGCCTGCTGTTTTGATGTGGAAGGGCCGGAGGCTGGCGACTATTTGCTTGCTCGCCTGCAAGAGGCCTATTTGGCCGCTGCCAAGGGGTAAGGGAAACAGTTTGTAACTCCATAAATGCCATGGTGCCCGGTGGTTTGCCGGGCAGGGTATGGCAGGTGCGGCTTTTTAACCGGTGAAATGCGCTATGCGTGTTTTCTGAGAAAATGCAGGCACCTGCCTTGTGGCGCTGTGGGGGGGAAATTTAAATGTAAGCGCAACCATTGATTAAATAGCGTTTCCCTAATTTTTCCAAACATTATGCGTAAATTGTACACTGTTTTGCAGCCCGTAATGCCATTTACGTAGCCAAAGCTTGCCTTAAGATCTCATTTGTGGCATAATACTTGCTAAGACGTGTTGTGCAGCTCAGTCGCTTCATTCTGGTTTGTCTGTTAGAGAGCATTTTACACGTGAAATAGTCGTTAAACGGCGAGCAAAGCCCGCCTATGTCTATTTGACGAGACACGTTATTCGTTCATTGTTCTTGTAAAAGGCATTGGCGCAGCATCGCAGGAAGATAATTTCGGCACTTCCCCTAGGTGGTGGCCGGCAAGGTTGCAAAGGATAGTTTTATGGCTTTGGAATTACGGCAACAGCTTAAATTGACGCAACAACTGGTGATGACCCCCCAGTTGCAGCAGGCCATTCGTCTGTTACAGCTTTCACGCCTGGAGCTTATGGAAACTGTACAGCAAGAGCTTTTGGAAAATCCGTTTTTAGAAGAAGCCATGGAAGAAGTGCCCATAGCACGGGATGAAATTTCAACCCTTTCCAAAACCGATGCTGATGAAGGCTATACACGCGAAATTACACAAAATGCCGATTGGGAAGATTACCTGGGGGAATTTTCCAGCACCTCCCGGCAGGCTTCTATGCGCGAATTTGAAGCCGCAGAAGAAGGCCTTGCCTATGATGCCCGCTATGCCACAAAACCCACATTGCAAGGCCACCTTATGTGGCAGCTACGTCTTTCCAACCTGAAAGAAGAGCAAAAGGAAATTGGCGAGGTTATCATTCAGAACCTTGACCATTCTGGCTATTTGCATGCTTCCCTGGCCGAGCTTGCGGAAATGAGTGGCCGCACCGAAGAAGCTGTGGAAGAGGTGGTGCTGCAAATTCAGCGCTTCGACCCTGTGGGCATTGCTTCCAGAACACCACAAGAATGCCTGCTAACCCAGCTTGCCGTGCTGCGCTACGACAGGGACCCTATTCTGGTTGCCCTTGTTACCGAGCACCTTGAAGACCTTCAAACCAAGCGCTATAAGCCCATTTTGCGCAAGTTCAAGCTAACCCCGGAAGATTTGCGAGAATACCTGGATATTATTCAAACCCTGGACCCTATGCCTGGTGCCATGTTTGGTGAAGGGGATGCACACTACATTTCACCGGATGTATTTGTTTACCCACTGGATAATGAATTTATTATTGTACTGAATGAAGAAGGCATACCCCACTTGCAGCTTTCCTCCTGGTATGAGGATTCCCTGAAAGCTGCCAATGATACGGACAAAGAGTATATTCTTGAAAAGATGCGCTCTGCTTCGTGGCTGATTAAAAGCCTGTACCAGCGCCAGCGTACCTTGTATAAGGTCATGGAAAGTATTGTTAAGTATCAGCACGCCTTTTTTGAACGAGGGGTTTCTTTTTTGCGGCCTCTTATTTTGAAAGATATTGCCGACGATATCGGCATGCATGAATCCACTGTAAGCCGTATTACTTCCAACAAATATGCGGCAACGCCCCATGGCATGTTTGAGTTAAAGTATTTCTTTAATAGTGCCTTGGCCCTGGAAGATGGTACTGAAGTGGGTTCTGAAAGCGTTAAGGCGCTCATCAAGAAATATATTGATGACGAGGATGCAAAATCTCCTCTCAGCGACGACGCTATTGCCGAAATGCTCAAAGATGCGTTAAAGGTAACCATAGCCAGACGCACAGTTGCCAAATACCGCACCGCGCTTGATATTCCTTCTTCCTCAAAACGGCGTGCGTTTTTTTAGGAAAGTAATACCAATTTCAGGGACCATTGCCAGAAATGGTATTACGACGTTTGCGTAAGCAAGCGACTAAAAACGAAAGTTTTGGAGGAGCAAGGCGGCTGTGCCGCCGTGAGTGGCTCTCCACATGGAAACGCCAGCTTTACTTAGCAATGGAATACAGCGCTTTATCCACCTTTTGTTGCTCAATGAGTTAAGGAGGAAACGCCATGAACTTCAACATTACCTTCAAAGACTTCACACCCTCAGACCATTTGCGAAAGTATGCAGAACAGCGCCTTGGCAAGCTTGGGCGCTTTTTGGGAAAAGCGGAAAACGCCAACATTCATGTGGTGCTTTCTGTTGGTAAACTTGGGCAGAAAGCTGATGTGCGCATAACGGCAGACCACTTGGACGTTACCGGCACAGAAGTTTCCCAGGATATGTATGCCTCCATTGATATGGTGCTTGATACCGTTACCGCCCAGGTGAAAAAGCTGAGCGAGCGGCGCATTGATAAAAAACGCCGAGCCGGCAAAGAGCGTGATGACCTTGCCGCGGAACGTTACGTACTGAGCGGAAAAGGTGAAGGCAGGCAGCTTGCCCTGGAAGGGGAAGAGGTTGCAGACCCGTTACTGCCCGAAGAAGCTGCAGAAAAACTGCAACGCGAGGGCTTGGAACACATTGTGTTTTTGCATGCGGAATACCTTACGGTGCACATGATATACCGCAAAGCCAACGGAGAACTGTACCTTATTGAAATGACTGAATAACCTTAGTGCAGGGCACCTGTTGTGCGATTGTTGCCAACGGGTGCCCTGCTTTACTGTTACGCATACAGGAGCAGTGGGCAGCAGCTAGGCCCTGGTGGAATGCTGCAAGGTGGAAGAAGCTTTTGGGTACATAACCAAGTAACACCCCAAAGCGCGGGGCGCGCAAAGGCATGTTTCATGGGCCAACATTTTCCTGTTATTATTGTCACTGGCCTTTCTGGCTCTGGCAAAAGTACCGCGCTTAATGTGTTTGAAGACATGGGGTTTGTTGCGGTAGATGGCCTGCCAGTTTCTTTTGCCCCGCAGGTGCCTGGCATGTTCACTTCTGAGCAGGGGGTGGAATACAAAGGCCTTGTGTTTGGTATGGACCTGCGGCGCAGCGAGTTTATTGCTGATTATCATAAAGCTTTGGAAGCGTTGCAAGAACAAGGTGTTACACCGCAGCTTGTTTTTCTGGAAGCGCAGCAAGATGTGCTTTTGAAGCGCTATGCTGCAACACGGCGGCCCCACCCGCTGGAACGTGAAGGGGTGGGCCTTGAACGGGCCCTTACCCTTGAACGCAGCCGTATGCAGCCCCTGCGCGACAGTGCAGACCTTATTATTGACTCCTCCTTCTATTCCATACACGACCTGCGCCGGGCCTTGCAGGAAAAATGGCAAACTCTGGAACAAAGCGCCCATTCCTTGCGCCTGCACCTGACAAGTTTTGGCTTTAAGTATGGTGCCCCGGCAGATGCAGACATGATGTTCGACTTGCGTTTTTTACCAAACCCTTACTTTGTGCCAGAATTAAAGCCTCTTTCCGGTAAAAACGCAGGGGTAAGCCAGTATGTTCTGAACAGCACAGCAGGGGCAGCCTTCTTTGCAAAATTGCAAGAATTTTTGGATTTTACATTTAAGCAGAATGAACAGGAAGGGCGTTTTCGCCTGAGCGTTGCCATTGGCTGTACCGGGGGCAGGCACCGTTCTGTAGCCATGGTGGAAGCCCTGGCCTTGGTTTTCCGGCAAAAGCAGTATGCGGTGAGTGTTGAACACCGACACCTGGAGCTTGGCTAACCTGCACAGCTTTTTGCTGTTGCATTACGGTTTCTGGTATGCTGGGGCGCACAAAACAAGGTCTATTCAAGGGGGTGCTATGCATATTTTACTTGTTGATGATGAAGCTGACTACCTGGAACTGATGAAAAACCGTTTGGAAAAACGGGGCTTTCAGGTAACCACCGCTGAAAGTGGACTGCATGCCCTGGCTGCCATTGAAAAAGAAGCTTTTGATGTGGCTGTTCTCGATGTAAAAATGACAGGCATGGATGGGCTTGAGGTGCTGCGCCGCATAAAGGCGACTCACCCGGAGGTGGAAGTTATTTTACTTTCCGGGCATGCCAGCTTGGAAAGCGCAGTGTTGGGGGTGGAAACGGGTGCGGCAGATTACCTGCTGAAGCCTGTGCCCATTAATGATCTTATTGAGCGGTTGAATGATGTAGTGAATAAAAAGAAACCCCATGGTGTGCAATGAAATTTGTACAGTTTTTCAAAAAGCTGTTGGGCAAAGCAGGGCAACCCCCGTTAAGCCATGATGAAGAAGAAATATTTCGCCAGGCTTTTAAAACCAGGGGAGACAACTTCAAGCTGCTGCTTTCCGCCAACAAGCGTGCCCTGGAAGCTGTTGCTGGCATGGAAGAAGCCATGCGCGGGAGTTATTTTTTCAGCCTGAGCCATGTGCGTGCCCATTGCACCACGGTTACGGTGAATGTGTATAATATGATAAAATATTTGAATGTGTTAACAGGAAACCGCGAACACAAAGAATTGTTTGAACGCTGGAAGATTATTCAGGAACGTATTCAGGCAGAACTTGCCCCCAAGGTGTTTCCTTCCGGGGGGCCTTTGGTTATTTCTCTTGATACGCTCAACGCCAGTTTTTCCCATGAAGTAGGCGACAAAATGGCAAGCCTTGGGGAAGCTTCCCAAAAGCTTGGGCGGCGTATTCCCGCAGGGTTTGTGGTTACGGCCAGTGGGTTCCGTCGGTTTGTGGAAGCCACAGGGTTGCATGAAGAAATTCCCCGCCTTATTCAAATGACAGACCTGACCCAACTGGATGCCATGTTTGCGTTAAGTGAACGCCTGCAAGCCCTGGTGCTGGCTGCCACTATTCCGCAAGATTTGGAAGACGCCATTTTGGGCGAATACAAAAAGCTGGTGGCCCAACATGGCCCTATGCACCTTGCGGTGCGCAGCAGTGCCATTGGGGAGGATAGCCCCGGCGTTTCTTTTGCTGGTCAATACCGGAGCGAGTTGAACATAACCGGGGAAAACCTGCTGAAAACCTACAAGCTGGTGGTGGCAAGCAAATACTGCGTTACAGCCATGTCCTACCGTTTGAACCGTGGTATTCCTGATGATGAAGTGCCTATGTGTGTGGGGTGCATGAGCATGGTGCAGGCCACTTCCGGAGGAGTGGTGTACAGCCAGGACCCCACCCAGCCAGAAGGCAGGGTGGTGATTAATGCTGTGCCAGGTTTGCCCAAGGCTGTGGTGGACGGCACTGCTGAACTTGATGTGTTCCATGTAAGCCGCACTCCCCCTTACGAAATTTTAGAGCAGCGCATTAGCCTGAAAAAAGAGCGTTTGTTGTGTTCCAGTGGCGAAGGTATAATAGTAGCCCCTGTTCCGCAGGAAGAAGCCGATACACCGAGCCTGACCCCGCAACAGGTGCATGAGCTGGCAACCATTGCCATGGAATTTGAAGCCTTTTATGGCATGCCCCAAGATATTGAATGGGCCTATGACCAAGCGGGCACCCTCATTTTGCTGCAAAGCCGCCCCTTGCAAAATTCCCACCAGGAAGCAGCCGTGCCCCCGCCTCCCGCTGGGCATGTGCCCGTGCTGGAAAAAGGGGTGTGCGCCAGCCTGGGGGTGTGTTCCGGCCCGGTGGTGGTGGTGCGCCGCGATGGCGACATGGTGAACTTCCCCAAGGGGGGGATTCTACTGGTGGAGCAAGCCCACTCGCGCTGGGCCCCTGTGCTTTCCCGCGCCAGTGGTGTTATTAGCGAATTGGGGGGCACCGCAGGCCACCTTGCCAGCGTGGCCAGGGAATATGGCATTCCTGCCCTTTTTGGAGTGGAAGGTGCCCTGGAAGTGTTGCAACCAGGCCAGGAAGTGACCCTGGAAGCTGCCGCTTGCCGCGTGTATGCTGGTAAAGTGGACGTTGTGCTGGCACGGGAAACCCATACGCCAAAGTCGCTGTTTGCTGGCTCGCCAGTCTATACGGTGCTGGCAAAAGCCATGAGCCACATAGCCCCACTGCACTTGCTTTATCCGGAATCGCCCACGTTTGCTCCGGCCTATTGTGAAACCATGCACGACATTACCCGCTATTGCCATGAAAAAGCGGTGGAAGAAATGTTCCGTGTGGATGAAAATCTGTTTGCCGGGCGTTGTGGTAAGCAGTTGCGGTACAAAGGCAGTAAGCTTCAGTATTTTGTGGTGAACCTGGGGGCAGGGTTTTGTTCCTCCGTGGAAGGAAAGTACCTGGACGTTGAAAAGGTGTGCAGTATGCCCATGTTGGCCTTGTGGCAAGGTATGATAGCCGTGCCCTGGGCAGGGCCACCAGCAGCAAGTGTGCGTGGCTTCTTTTCTGTTATGGCGGAAAGCGCATCCAACCCGGACCTGGAAATAACCAGTTCTTCCATGCGCATGACACGCAACTACTTCATGATAGACAAGGAATACTGTAACCTGCAAGCCAGTTTTGGCTACCATTTTTGCACGGTGGAAGCCCAAACAGGGCAGTTGGAGCAGGAAAACTATGTGAGTTTTCATTTTAAGGGTGGGGCCGCCAACATGGACCGCCGCCGCCGCCGTGTGCATATGGTGGCAGACGTATTGGCGGAAAATGGCTTTATTGTGGATGTGAAGGAAGATGCCGTTTCCGCTAGGGCAGAAGATTTGAGCGCTGCAGATGCCTGCACCCTGCTGGCTATTTTAGGGTACCTCATTATCCATACCCGGCAAATGGATGCTTCACTCCATGGCGAAGATGCCCGCAATACCTTTGCCGACCTGCTTCGCAAAGGCATTGCCGAAACGCTCCGCAAGTATCAGGCGCCACCGCAACTGGTTGATTAACCACTGGTATTGTTGTCAAAAAAGCCCTGATAAGGGCTTTTTTGTATTGCAAGGGCTGGCGCATCTGCTTGGACGTGGAAGCGACAACTTGTGGATGCAGGCAGTGCCTGAATAAAAATGCTCTAGATAAAATCTTGATTTTAGCGATGCTGGCTGGTATCCTAAAACAAATTTCAATACTGTCCGGCTATTTTTTGTTCCAGGGCAGGCTTTTTATTCAACGAAGAGACACAAAGAAGTGAATTGAGAGGCAAACGACTCGCTATGCGAGGTGATTTTGCCAGCAAAATCACCCCACTGTTGCCCGGATTTGAGCCGGACAGCATTGAAGTAATTTACATAACAGGAGCGGCTATGCCTCAAGTAGCGGCAAGAATAAATAACGAACAGGAACAATGGCTTAAAGAATACTTTCGGACAAAAAGTGCCGGAGCAGAGTTCATTCTTCCCTGGGCGGTGGATACTTTTTTCCGGGCTATGGCCGGGCTTAAACAGCAATTTACCAGCCCTGAACTGAAAGTGATTGTGGATGCCCATAAAGATTTACGACTTATGCCAGACACCGCTAAAATTACCTATTTGCTTGTGCGGGTCGGGGATATGTGTGAGCGGTTTGCCTTGCATGAAAAGCACAATGTAGGGCGTGACGCCCTGGAAGCCAAAATAAAACGCCTGGACGACACCCAAGCCACAGCGCTTATGGTGTGGGCTTCGGCTTACTGGGTAAGCCGTGAATGTTCAGCCCAAACCCTGGAGCGTTACGTGGCAAGTTAGGCCGCTGTGTGGGAACAGGACTGCATTACCAACAAGCGCATTGCCTGGAGCGGGGCAGTGAGGCTGTAGAATACGGGCAGCCGGTGCCTGTGAATGAAGTTTGAAAGAGAATGCGTTGTGAAGTGCTATTAAGGCACTTTTTTGTTTTAGAGTAGGTTACGCTGAGAGTTCATTCAAACAAATGGGCTTTTACCCCATGGTTCGGGTAAAAGCCCATTGTTTTTGGCATAATAGTGGTCTTTATCGTTTCTTATACCAAGTTGCAATCAATGGGGATATAATCCCCCTTGATTGCAAAGAGTCGCCCGGCAGCAAAGCTGCCGTGGCTCCTGCGTAAGCTTCGCTTACGGTCGCCTGCCCGTGCAGGCTCCTCATACCAAGTTACAACCCTACAGGTTGCAACTTGGTATTAAAACGTTGCTCCGGCAAAATGCAGGCAAAGTACCCATGCCACGCTACCTAAAAAAAGTATGAGCAAGGGCAGGGGCAGCACGCGCCACACGTTGTGCATGGGCGTTTTAAAATAGTCTGCCGTTACCACCAGGCATACGTGCAAGGGGGAAAGCAGTTGCCCGCAGTTGCCTGCGGCCAGGGCCAGAATCATCAGAGGGACGGCGTGTTCCTGTAAACCGGCTTGAGCAAGCGTGCCAATAAGAATGGGAAAGGAAGCTCCCACAAAACCCACCATAATGCCGGTAAGCAAGCCGCACACAAACGGGAGTATGATGAACAGGGCATACAGGGCCACTCCGTTGTTCCCAATGTGGGCTATTGCCTGCACAATACCACTGGCTTCAATAACATCTTTAAAATAGAAAATACCGTACACCAGTAAAATAAGGCGTGGGGCATTGGCATTGAGAAAAATGGGCCGAAGCGGGCCAGAAGTCGTCTTCCGCCCCTGCCACAGGGCAATGACCAACCCGAGCAACAGTGAGAGCAAAAATGGCAACTGGGAAGGAACGTTGAGCGTTGCCATGTCAAAAAGAAGGGAAAATACTCCGGCACCCAGCAGTGTTACCAGCAGTGGCAGGGCTTCAGCCAACACAAGGTGAACAGGGGTGCAGGGCCCGGCGGCAGGTTTACTGGCGGAAAGACATTGCTTTGGCAGGTAAAACAGCCAGCCTATGATTGCGGAAAGTAGCACCATGGGAAAGGTAAAGGCGGCAAGGCGGGAAAGGGGCAGGTGCAGCAGGGAACTTGCCAGAATGTAGCCAGGGTAGAGGGGCCAGGAGACTTCCCAAATATGGCGAAACCAGTAATTGATGGTTCCCTTTTCTTTTTGGCTGAGGCCCATGGGCTGGGCGGATTGTTCCAGCATGGGGCAGGAAATGAGCGCCCCACCCGGCATGGGCAAAAGGCCAATAAGTGCGGGGAATACGGCAAGGCGTAAGCGGGGGGAAAGAATTCGTTCTTCAAGCATTGCCACCAAACGGGCCGTTTGGCCGGAAATTGCCTGCACCCCGGAAAGCGCCAGAATAAGGTATAAAATGCCAGAGAGCAGCACAAAACTTGGGTCAGCCAGGGGGCGCAATGCCAGTTCCAGCATGGACAGAACAGGAATGTGGGTGAAGGCAGCAAGACTGCCCGCCCCGGCCAGAATGGCAAGCCACAAGGGGAGCTTACGCCACACGCACAGTAAAACAACGCCAAACACGGCAAACAGCGTAGCAAATGCAATGGCAGTAGGGGAAAACAGCATGAGTAAACCTGCAAGACGGGAGAATGCCCGGTAACATAATGTGGGCGAGCAAAAGGCTACTGGCAACAAAAAAGCCAGCAAACGTGCAGGCTTGCATGGCCATTATGCCCAAAATGCAATAGTGGTGCTTCCTGCGCTTACATAAACAAAAATACGGTAGTACACAAGGGGATGGTAACACAAAGGCAAAATAGCTTTGGGTTGACTATTCGTCGGAAAATGATGCAAACGCACGCAACGCACCGTGTTGCAATGGCGTTACTGCTGCAAAAAACTGCACAACTGCTGTTAGCGTTGAAAATGTTTGGGGTTAATGCCGTGTTTTTTCAGCTTGTACTGAAGGGTGGAGCGGGGCACACATAAAAGGCTAGCCGCCCCCAATTTGCCGCTGATGCGGCCATTAACTATGGTAAGGATGCGTTCAATGTGTTTTTTTTCTGCAGAATTCAGGCTGTGCCCTTGGTGTGCCGTGGTGGAGGTGCCCACAGTAGTGTGGTCCTGCGCTGGTGCACAATAGCTGGAGTGGTAATATCCTATGGCTTGTGCGTGTTCCGGGCTGTTCTGGCTACTGCTTTGTTCCAGCAGGGGGCGTACCTTGTCTGGTCCAATTTCTCCCCCAGGGTGCAGAATAAGCAGCCGGGCCACCAGGTTTGAAAGTTCGCGCACATTGCCAGGCCAATGATATTCTTGCAGCATGTGCAAGGCTTCCGGGTGGAAGGTGGCAGGAGCACACGTCATATCACCTGCATGAATGTGCATGAGGTGCCCCAGCATGGGGGCGAGCTCGCCTTCCCTGTCGCGCAGGGGGGGCACTTGCACTGTGGTAACCCCAAGCCGATAAAAAAGATCGCGCCGGAAGCGCCCGTCGCGCATCAGGTGGTGCAGGTCGGCATTGGTGGCAGAAATACAGCGGGCGTTAATGCTGATGGAGCGGTTTTCCCCCACCCGTTCCAGCTTTGCGTCTTGTAGTACATGCAAAAGCTTGGCTTGAAGGATAATGTCCAAATCCCCTATTTCATCCAGAAAAATACTGCCTTTGTCGGCCAGTTCAAAACGGCCTACCCTGCCACTGGCCGCACCAGTAAATGCCCCTTTGGCATGGCCGAAGAGTTCGCTTTCAAACAGGGTGGGGGAAAGGGCCGGGCAGTTCACCTTGACAAAATTGAAGGTTTTGCGGGGGCTGTAGCGATGAATAAAGCGGGCGACAAATTCCTTGCCTGTTCCAGTTTCGCCGCAAATAAGGACAGAAGCATCGCTTTTGGCCAGCAGGCGAATTTGCCCCATAAGGGAATTCATGGTGGAGCATTGGAAAAAGAAGCGTGAATCTGCGTGTTGCGGGCTGTCTTCCCCGCTCAGCAGGGTGCCCACCTGTTTATGCAGGTCTTCATTGCGCTTGTTCAGCTTGGCATGAATAAGCATGTTTGCCACGGCCAATGCCACCTGACCGGACATTTTTTCAAGAGAGACACGAAGCTCTTCAGACCATTCATCCAGGTTGCGGGCAAAGGAAATGGAGAGAGCCCCAATGGGTTTGTTGCGATTGAGCAGGGGAAATACCATGGAAGAGCGCAGCCCGGCATCAAGCATTAATTGAATGCCTTCATCTTCAGCGTACTCTTTCAGCCGGGGAATGATAACAGGTTCACGTGTGGTAATGGCCCTGCGTGCCAAAGGGCCGCGAATGGGCGCCTGTTCTTCGCTGTCCATGCGGGTTACGCGAATGCCTTCGGAGCGGGCAAACCAGGAAAGGCTGTCTGTTTCATGCTCATAAATGGTCAGGCTGCACCTGTCGCAATGCAGTATGGATTGCAATGCCTTTGCCAGGGAGCGGAACAGCCCTTCGGGTGTTACTTCGCGCACCAGAATATTATTGATTTCCAGTAATGTCTGGTAGAGTGAATCAGAGAGGTGTCGCATCTCTTTCCTCCAGCGGTAATGCATGGCTCTGTCAGGGAGGAGCAGAACACTTCTTTTGGAAACGCTGCGTTATTCTGTTTGGGGGCTTTGCTTCATTTTCTCTGCTCGAGCTTCGTGGGTATGTATGGTGAGCAAAGCTGCCCATACCCTCCACTCCCGCTCCACGGCTCGTTGTGCTCGCGACTGCCGTAGGCTGTAATGAAACAGTCGAGGACGGAAGGGTTGACTCGGCCCGTTCTGGGCCTTGGCCTTCGGTTCTCGCTCTGCGGGCAGTTTCCAATTCCGCTTGCCTACGGAATTGCCAGCACCCGCCTCAAAAAAAAGCTTGAGCCTTGCCAAACGAAACACTGAGCGTTTCCAAACGACTACTAACTCATTGTTGCCGAATCAGCGTACCATTTTCAATACTCGTTGCCTAGGGTCTTTTCCCGTGTCTCCCAAAATACTAGAGTGGTTGAGGCGAGAGTGCGGGCACAAAGGGAATGGCAAAGGGCTTGGGAAGGCAATGCCCCCCCAAACCCTACAATAGTACCTATATGACACCGAGTTTTTTGTATATTTCTGGTAGCTTTTCCTTGATTTTGGCACCCACTTCTTCATAAAGGTGGCGCCCGTGGCTATCCATAGCCACGGTCAGGGGGCCAAAGTTTTTTACGCGAAAACGGTACAACGCTTCCGGGTGCAATTCTTCAAAATATACGGCTTCCACTTCTTCAATCTGTTCTGTTTCAAGGGAGGCAGCCCCGCCCACAATGGCAAGGTATACTGCCCCGTACTTTTGCATGGCATCCAGGCTGCCCTGGTAAAGCCCCCCCTTGCCAATAATGGCCCGCACTCCGTATTGGCCGATAAGCCCAGGGGTAAATCGGTCCATACGGGTGCTGGTGGTGGTGCCCACACATATTTTTTCCCATTTGTCGCCCACCCGGCGCAAGCTTGGGGCGGTGTGAATGCAGGGCATACCCGTAAGGTCCACTGGGGGTGGGTTGCCTTTGTCGAATATATGAATCTGGGTCAGGTCGCGAATGCCAAACAGGGGGCCGTCAAAGTAGACAATATCCCCGGCATTGAGGCTACGAATGACCTCTTCGGAAAAAGGCGACGTCAGGTGGTGCGTTTTACTCATGGCGTTCTCCTTAATACCCGTAGGTAACGTTGCCCGAGGGGGTAATAATGGCGCGTGCCCTGCGGGCAGGCCAGCACTGGGTGTTCACGGCCACCGGGTTTTGCGTAATGTGCGTATAGGCCGCCTCAATATGTACCGCCAGGCAGGAAATGTCGCCGCCAAGCCCCATGGGGCCACGGCCTGTGGCGTTAATGGCTTCTTCCAGCTCTATTTCCATTTCCGCAAGCATGGGGTCTGGGTTGCGTTGGCCCACGGGGCGAACAATGGCGTCTTTGGCCAGCTTCATAACCAGGTCGGCAGTACCCCCAAGGCCAACACCAATAATGCCAGGGGGGCAGGGGTTGGCACCACTTTCAATGACCGTATCCAGAATAAACTTTTTCACCGCTTTAATGCCGTGTTGCGGGTAAAACATTTGCATTTTGCTCATGTTTTCCGAACCAGACCCCTTGGGAACCATCAGAATATCCAAGGTGTCCACGTCGTCTGCAAAGTCATAGTAAATAACGGGCAGGCCGGGGCCCACGGATGTTTGGGGGTTGATGCGGGTAATGGTGTGGGTGGAACTGCTGCGGAAGGGAAATTCCTGGGTGGCCCGGCGGGCCCCTTCAGACAGGCATTTTTTGATGGCAGCGCCATTCCAATTGTATTTGGACCCGATTTTTACCTTGTAAATGGGAAGGCCAGTATCTTGGCACAGCAGCGTTTTTTTGGTGTCTGCAATGTCTATGGCTTTGAATATGGCATCAAACACACTGCGGGCCGCCGGGTTTGTTTCCTTGGCATAGGCGTTTTTCAGGGCAATGCGCACATCGGGTGGCAGTTCGCACAGGGCTTTAATATACAGCTGCTTGGCTGCTTCTTCCACAATGCTATAATCGAGTTCTTTCATCGTTCACTCCTTGCCTATGAGGCTGCTGAATAAACTATTTTTTCTTTAGGATATCGGCGGTGGAAACTTCCACCGGAGTAACGCCCTTGGTAAAATGCAGCGAGAGGAGAAAGGCGGAAAGGTCAGCCAGTTCCTGCGGCGTTAGCTCGTAGGCTGGCATGGTGCTGGAAGCCAATATGGAGGTAGGCTTTTTAATGTAGTTGGAAAGGTATTCTGCCGTGCGGCCTTTGCGCACCATGTTGCTCATGTCCGGGCCAGTGCGGTGCCCACCCTTGCCCATGATGTTGTGGCAATAAGAGCATTCGCGCTCCACAAACACGGCAAGCCCGGCCTGCTGTTCTTTGGTGAGCGGGGTAGAGGGAATGACAACGGTTTTATTGTAGGGGGCTGCGTCGGAGTAAGCCATAACCGTAAGGAACACCACACACAGAATAAAAGTGGTGCCAATGGCCATGGAAATGGGCCTGTTGACCATGCCTTTCATGCGGCTTTCGCTGATAAAGGGCACCAGCAGCAGCAAGGCCACCCCGCCCACAGGAAGGAGCAGGCTGCCTGCCATTTCCCATGCGCCGGAAAAATAGGTCAACAACTGGAACAGCCACATATAGTACCATTCAGGCCGGGGCAAGTAGTCTGCTATAAAGGTGCCTGCTTTTTCTTCCAGCGGGGCAGGAATGAACGCTGCCAGCAGGAACAGTGCCCCCACAACTACCCCAAAGCCCAGCATGGTGCGGCTCATGTGCTCGGGGAAAAAGCGATACGGAATGCCTGTTTCGGGGGGTAATTTTTCCCCGGCAAGGCGTTCACGTGGGTCGGAAAGGTTGTGCAGGCGAATAAAGTAAATGTGTATTGCTGCAAACAGCAGCAGGCAGGCAGGCAACACCAGGGTGTGCACGGAGTAAAAGCGGGTCAGGGTAAAGCCCGACATGCCTTCCCCCCCCAGAATAAAGCGGGAAATATAGCCGCCCACCAGGGGGTACTGGCTGGGAATGTTGGCACCTACCACTGTGGCCCAGTAAGCCTTCATGTCCCAGGGCAGCAGGTAGCCCGTAAAACCAAGGCCCAGTACTATAAGGAACAAAAAAGCCCCGGTAAGCCATGTGCCCTGGCGCGGGGCAAGGTAAGCCCCGTGCAGGTAGGTCACCATAAGGTGGCAGAAGACCAGCAACACCATGGCCCCTGCACCCCAGTGGTGTAGCCCGCGCACAATGTTGCCCATGGGCACTTCATTGGAAATGAACTGCACGGAAAGCCAGGCTTTGTCTGGTGAAGGAACATAGTAAAACGCCAGCACCATGCCTGTGAGCACAAGAATGCCAAAGGTAAGGGCGCACAGGGTACCAAGAATGGCGCTCCAACCTGTGCCTTCAGGCAGTTTTTTGTAGAGGAATGGCTTGAGATGGGTTTCCCAGCCAATATTCTTTTTGAAGCTCATTACACCACCTCCACCTTGATAATACCGTCTTCAATTTTCCAGGGCAGGCGGTCCAGCCCGCGCGGTGGCGGCCCGGCAAGCACGTTGCCATCTTTATCAAAAGCACCGCCGTGGCAGGCGCACTTAAAACGGGCTGAAAGGGGGTCCCAGGCAACAGAACACCCAAGGTGGGGGCAACTGCTGCTAAAGCACAGGAATTCTGTTTCCGAATCACGGCGTACCAGAATGGGTGCATTCACGGCAGCGCTGTGGAACCCCTGGGTGCGGGTATAGCTGAGCATGATGGTGCTGATGCCGCCCACGGGGAAATCTTTCAGCGTTCCAGCGGGCACCCACTGCTTGGGGTTGGAAGCCAGTGTGGGGGCAACCGCCGCAACACCCAGTACCCCGGCAATACCCACAGAGCTGGCAATACCCACCATGCCTGCCGCCGTTTTCAAAAAACTCCGGCGGGAAGGGTCTGCCGCGTGCCCGGCCTTACAGCAGCAGGGGGTGTCAGGTTCTTCCTTGGGTGGTTTTGGGGGCAGTTCTTCTGCCGGGTGGGCCTCCAGTGGCTTCAATTCTTTCAGGTGGGTTACTGCCAGGCGTTGAATATACTTGATGGAGCGTGTGCCGCTGATCTGTTTTGGGCATACTTCCGTACAGTTAAATTCTGTGCGGCAATTGTAGCAGGACTCCAGGGCACGGGTAAGGCGAGGCACGAACAGCGCGTCGCGTTCGTCTGCCAGCAGGGTAAAGGCCCGGTTCAGGGCTGCGGGGCCAGCATACCCTTCATGGTTATTCACCATGGTACAGCTTGAAACGCAGCAGCCGCAGGCAATACAGTCGGTGGCCATGCCAATGTCCACCCGCTTTGGGTCGTCTGCCTTAATAATATACGGCTCATCATGCTTCATTTTGGGTTCAAAAAAGGGCAGGGCGTCTTCATATTTGGTGAAGAATGGCCCCATGTCCACAACCAGGTCTTTAATGACGGGGAAGTGGTTCAGGGGGCGCAGGGTAATGTCCTGCCCCGCAGGCAGGTGGCTTACGTTGGTTTTGCAGGCAAGGCCTTCCCTGCCGTTAATAACCATGCCGCACGAGCCACACATATTCACCCGGCATGCATAGCGAAAGGAAATGGAAGGGTCCTGTTCTTTCTGAATGCGAATGAGCACATCCAGAATGGTGGTAATGGCAGGGTTTTCAATGTTCAGATCATAGGTGCTGAACTGCCCTTCCCCACCTTTTTCCGGGTCGTAGCGATATATTTTAACCTTTCGCAAGGTTTGTTTGGACTGCATGATGCTTGCTCCTTCAGTAGCACAATTTCACTTTGAAACTGCTCGGTGGGCGTGTCATTTACGAGAGAGTTACTGAACAACTCAGCGTTTTCTAGTAAATGATGAACCAGACCACAGCCATAATAGCCAGCCCAATGCCCAGTACCCAAGGAATGAGGTAGCGCTGGTACTTGATGTTTACCAGGTTGCAGTCCAGCAGGATGACACGAATGCCAAGAGCTGCGTGGAAGATAAGGGTAAGAAAGAGCATGAACTGCAAGAACGGCTTATAGGTGTAAGCCAGGTGCAGGCCAAGAAAGAGCAAAATGAACACGGCGCTAATGCGCTGCAACAGCCAGGCCCACATGCCAACATGAGCCCGCCCCCGGCGGTATGGGTCAATTTCACCCCACTGAAGTGGTTCTCTGCTTTCCATCTCGGGTGTTTTCATCGCAAATTCTCCATGCATACTGTTAAGGTTGAAGGGCCAGGCTACTTCTTGAACTGTTGGCAAGTTTCCAGAGATTTGTGCTTAAAAATCACCTCTCGCTTTTCAAAAACAGGCAGGTTGCTTTCACCGCGCCATAAAAAGGTATTGAACAGGCCGTAATCGTCGCGTTGCTGCGGGAAATCACTACGGGTGTGTGCCCCGCGGGTTTCGTCGCGTTGCAGGGCGGAAGTGGCTGCCATAATGGACACATCAATCATGTTCAGGGTATCTAGGTGCACATTATAAATCATATTATAGGCTTGTGACCCGGAAACCTTGGCCTTGGCAACGTTTTCACTCATGCCAGTAAAGGAATCCAGGGCGCTTTGCAGGTCTTTCTGGTTACGCACCACACCCACTTGCAGCCAGTTTGTTTCCTGAATGTCGCGGCGGTTTTCCAGGGGGGATGTGCCGCTTGTGGCAGTGAGGGGGGCAGCAAGGCGTTCTGCCATGCGTTCCGCCATTTTGGGTGCTGTTTTGACGATGGTGCGGTTTTCTTTGGAGGCAAGGAACTTGGCAATGGAAATGCCTGCCTGCCTTCCGTACACGCACGATTCACAAATGCCGTTGCCCCCAAGCCTGTTGGCCCCGTGCACGCCGCCAGCGTCTTCCCCTGCCACAAACAGTTTGCCCAGGGAGGCGTAGCAGTCTTTATCAATAGCAGCGCCGCCCATGAAAAAGTGGGCAGAAGGAGAAACAGGCACCCTGCCATTGGCAAGGTCGTAGTTGAATTGGGCGCAGCGTTCAGCCATGCCGGGGAAGTTTTTCAGTACAAAGTCGGCCCCCAGGTGGGCGGCGTCAATGTGTACGCCCCCTTCCGGGCAGGCACGGCCAGCTATCATTTCCAGGTAGGCAGAACGGCTTACCACGTCGCGGGTGGCGCGTTCCGCCACTTCCGGTGCGTAGGTTTTCATGTAGCGCTCGCCCTTGCCGTTGTACAAGTGGGCGCCTGCACCGCGCAGGCCTTCTTCCAGCAAAGCACCAGCCACCACGCTGCCGGGTATAATGAGCCCGGTGGGGTGGAACTGGATCATTTCCATGTCGCGCATAACAGCGCCTGCACGGTAGAGCATGGCAATGCCGTCTGCCGATTTTTCCGGCCCAGGCGCATGGAAGCGGTATTGAGTGGGGCCACCGCCAGTGGCCACCAATGTGGCTGCCGCTTCTACCACGATGAATTTTCCGGTACGCATTTCAAACAGCAAAGCCCCGGTAACCACGGTGCCTGTTTCGTCCAGTAGCAGTTCCACTGCCCTGGTTTCTTCCAGCACCGGTATGCGCCGCTTGAACACCTGTTCTGTGGTGCGGCTGATAATTTCAATGCCGGTCAGGTCGCCCTTGTGCACTGTGCGGTCAAAGCTTTGCCCGGCAAAGGCTTTTTGGTGGATGTGGCCATCGTCGCGGCGGTCGAAAAAACACCCGCTAATGGTTTCCAGTTCTTTCACGGTGGGGGTGGCCTGTTCCACAAGGGTCAGGGCCAGGTCCTGGTCGTTTATGTACTGGCCACCTTTCAGGGTATCCATAAAATGTTTTTCATGTGAGTCGCTTGAGTCAAGCACCACATTGAACCCACCCTGCACCATGCGGCTGCAACCGCCCTTGCCTTTCAGGGCTTTGGTAGCAATAAGAATATTAAGTTTTGGGTTCGCATCATAGGCGTAAATGGCAGCAAGCTCTGCCGCAGCACCCATGCCAAGTATGAGTAAGTCCACTGTATGTTTTGGTGTCATATGGTCAACCTTGGTCGTTGCTGTTTGTTAGAGAAGCCGTTGAATTCTTGTTTTCGTAGAAAGTCCGTAACGCATGTTCCAGGGTGCAGTCACATTTGCTTTGGTTGTTGCCCCTGCACACCATGGCAGGCAGCAACAACCGGAGCAGGGGGGCAGCTTGTTATTTCAAACCTGCCAGTTCGCGCATGTTCACCAGCATGGCTGTCCAGTCTTCCTTGCCGTGGCCGTGGCTTTGGGCAATGTTGTATATTTGCTGGGCGGCGGCACCTGTTGCCAGGGGTACGCCTTCCGCTGCGCCAGCCTGTATGGCCAGCCCCAGGTCTTTGGCGGCCAGGTCAAGCATGAACGTGGCTGTTACGTCGTTCTTGAACACTTTTGCCGGGTAGGAGGTTGTTAAATGGGAACGCCCAGCCGGGGTGCCCATAAGCACCTTGATGAGGGTGTCTCTGTCCAGGGCAAATTTTTCAGACAGCGTCAGCGCTTCCGCTGTGAGTACATTCAACACAATAGACATGTAGTTGTTGATGATTTTGGTGCGTATGCCTGTACCCACAGGGCCGCAGTGGTAGGTAACTTCCCCCATTACCTCAAGCAGGGGCAGCACCTTTTCAAAGTGAGCCTTTTCACCACCCACCATAAAAATAAGGGTGCCTGCCCAGGCGTGTTCTGAGGTGCGCCCAATAGGAGCGTCTACCATGGCAACACCCATGGCCTTCAGGCGGGCGGCAATGCTGTCTGTTGCTTTGGGAAGAATGGTGCTGCTATCCACAATTACAGCGCCCGGTTTTATGTGGGCTGCCACGCCGTCTGGCCCCAGCAGAACGTGTTCCACGTCTGGCCCGTTGGGCAGCATGGTAAAAATAACATCTGCGTCTTTAACCGCTTCCTTGGCAGACTTCGCCACAATACCCCCTGCCTTGGCGTGCCGTTCCATGGAAGCAGGAGAAAGGTCAAACCCTGAAACAGTATGACCAGCCTTTAACAGGTTGCTGGACATGCCTCCGCCCATCATTCCAAGCCCGATAAAACCTACATGCATGGCGTACTCCTTACTGTTGGCACGTTGAAATGCGACGTGCGTTGTTACCCAATAGATAGCAATATGTATTCCATGACGTACAACCATTGCAGGACAATGATTATTTGCAAGAAAGAGAGACGCGGGAGGCTATAATGCTGAATATTGGGCATTATTTGTATGATAAATAGGCAAAATCTGTGCCCAATAATTGGCATGTAATGAAGGTCTTTTTTGTCCAATATTGGGTAGTTTACATGGCAATATTGTGAAGCAGAATGACCGTTACAGGATTCAAAAGGTAAATTATCTTTTCATTTTAACAGAGTATCATGTGAATATAGTCATGGCCCCCGGTGTTTGCCGGAGTACATGACTATATTCATTTGATACCGCAAAGGGCGCAATGCGCTGAGTATTTTATGTGCAGTAATTATTTACCGTAACCCAGAGTATAGGGCAGCCAAGTACTCAACTCAGGTATTAATGTGAGTATAATAATGGCAAACGTCAACGCAATTAAATACGGGATAACAGCAAGAGACAGTTTTTCCACTGAAAGGCTTGCAATACGTGACGCCACGAAGAGGTTTACCCCTAGTGGCGGCGTGAGCATGGCAACGTTGTTGGTAACCACCAGAATAATCCCAAAATGTATTGGGTCTATGCCCAGCTCCAAAATCATTGGCAAAAGCACCGGTACAAGTATGATGATGGTTGAGAGCGTTTCCATGAACATGCCAAGAACGTACAAAACAGCAATAATCATGAACAGCACAATGGTAGGATCTTTTGAAATACCCATAACCATGGCAGTAAGGCGTTGGGGTGCTTCTTCGTAGGTAAGAATCTTGCCAAAAAGGGTAGAGGTTCCCACAATGAGTAACACGCCACCGCATACCATGGTTCCTTCAACGAGCGCTTTATAAATGTGATTCCATTTAAGCGCCCTGTTCACAAGGCAACCAACAAGTAGTGACCATGCAATTGCCACCACAGAGGCTTCCACGGGTGTGGCAAAACCGGAATAAATGGAACCGAGAATAATAAACGGGGTTGCCAGGGCAAAAAAACCTTTGCGGCAAGATACCAAGAGTGATCTCAACTGAAAAGGCGGGGCATCAACGTCACCCTGAAAGCCGTTTTTCTTGGCTAAAAGCCATGCGGTAGAGATCATGATAAATGCTACCAAAAAACCGGGAATGAAGCCTGCTGTAAACATGGCGGTAACAGAAAGGTTGCCCAATATGGCATAAATAATCATGGGGTTAGAAGGCGGAATTAAAATACCTATTGTGCCCCCTGAACTGGCTACCGATGCGGCATATTCTTTGGAATACCCATTGCGGAGCATGGCAGGAATCAACACAGTTCCTACGGCTGCCACGGTGCCTGGGCCAGAACCTGAAATGGCAGCGAAAAAAGTACATGCCAAAATTGTTGTTATACCAAGGCCCCCGTAAGTACGGCCTACAAGTTGTTTTACAACATCAATAATTTGGTTTGTAATGTTGCCATATTCCATAAGCGTGCCTGCAACCACAAAACAAGGTATGGCAAGCAGCGGGAAAATGTTGAGCCCGTCAAAAAGCGAATTGTGCATAATGGTCAAGGGCAAAATATCGCCTGCAATAAGGGTAGTGGCGGCAGCAATGGCAAGGGCTGCAAAAATGGGCAAACCCAATAAAAACATGAGGAACATGCAAAGGAGGGCAATTTCAAGTGGGCTCATTACATTCCCTCCTCGTAATTGACCAATGATGCCAGTGAGCCTTTGGTCCAGTGGATGTAGTATTGCTCGAGAATGCGCCAGCTCATAAGTATAAAGCCAAAGGGGATAACCATTTCAACCCAAGACTTGACAATACCCAGGGTGGGAGAAATTTCAGGAAATAGCAGGCCATTTTGAATGGTTTTAATGCAATTGAAGGCAAGATACAGGTTAAAAGCAATCCATACACAGTCTGCAAAAATGCGGAAGAAGAGCCTTCCCCCTAACGGGAGGAGGGAAAATTGGGCGGTAATACGCACATGAGCATTGCGTTTGGCCGCCAAAGCTGCCCCAATGTATACAGTCCACAAAAAACAATATCGTGAAAGTTCTTCCGACCATCCAATAGAAGCGCCAGAAATTATACGCATGGCTACCTGCAAGCCAAGGCAAATAATCATGCAGCTTACAAAAATTGTGCAGACGTATTCCTCAAAATTATGATAAATGCTCTTGAGTAGAAACATAAAACCTCCCCAGCGCTCTGGATTGTATAGCAAAGCAATATCGTTAAGAAGGTGTCACCGTGAAAAGCTTGTATCAAGCCGTTCACGGCGACATAGTTTCAAAACATTACTTGGCTATAATGGCCAATATCTCATCCACAGCCGGCTTCCCGCCAACTTTGTCATAAAACTTGGGCCATATACCACGGGCGGCTTCTACCCACTTGGGCTCGTCTGTCAGTTCTGTTACGATCATGCCTTTTTCAAGGCATTGGTTAAGCGCACGGGCATCTTCTTCTTCCATCCACTTCCATTCATATGCAGCAGTGTCCATGGCGGCTTTATCCACCAGCGCCTTTGTGTCTGGGTCAAGCCTTTGGTACCATGTTTCAGACACAAGCATAGGGGCTATAAAGAGCTGGTAGTGAAGGGGGGTAATGTACTTTTGTACTTCCCAAAATTTTTGGTCGCGAATAACGGAATAAGGGGTTTCCTGCCCGTCTGCCACGCCTTGCTGCAACGCGTTGAAGGTTTCAGACCATGCAAGAGGGTGCGGGTTCACCCCCCAGGAGTGGAAAGATTCAATCTGCAATTCTACAACGGGAACTCTAATTTTTAAGCCTTGCAGGTCTTCCATCTTGGTGATGGGGCGTTTGGAATTGGTTAAGTGCCTATAGCCACCAAGCAGCCACGACAAAGGACGTGTGCGGCTTTGCTTGGCAATTTCATCAGCAGATTTTTGCATATATTCTGTATTCATGAACAATTTTTTTGCGTCTTCTTCATGGGGAAAAATGTAAGGCAAAATGAACGCACCCGCCCTTGGGGCAAATGGTGTCAGGTTGCCACCGGCAAGCACAGCCAATTGTATTTCTCCGTCGCGCAACTGCTTTACGTTGGCTTGTTCATCGCCCATGGAACCACCATAAAACGTTTGTACTTTGATGACTCCACCCGATTCTCTCTCAACAATTTCCTTAAATTTGTTGATAGCTGTCGCGTGCAAGCTCCCTTCAGGGTTAGCAGTTGCTGCACGGATAGTCATTTTTTTATACGTTGCGGCGCCACAATACAAAGAAGGGGACATAAACAACACTGAGGCAAGAGCAAAAAACAATAAACGCTTCATGAAGATGTCTCCGCTGTTGAGGATGATAAAAACATCAGGCCAACCCAGAAAAAAGACAAAGCCGCGCCTTTTGTGAAAGAGGCGAAGCTACGTACAAAACAATATAAAGACCGCCAAACACTGCTTATGCAGGGTAAGGTGGGCAAACATCGATAATATGAACAAAGAGAAAGATGAATGGGAGAAGGGTCCCCCCCCCATAAGCCGTAAGTAGCTGGCACCTGCTGGTTAATAAGCAGCAGGGGGAAGTGGCAGATGCGGGTTGCCAGGCATATGATCCAGTCTTGTTTCATGCGTAGCCTTATGTATTGAGGTTACTGTAAAAACCGAGGCCTGGTATCGTGTTTCAAGCATTGTGGGTATAATGGAGGCTGAGCATAGCAGTGAGCCCATGCAAGTGGTGGGTTCGCACAGTTTTTGTACTGTGTATGCATAATTCGCTCTACAAAAATGCATATCCTTGTGTGTGTGTTACAACGTTGACAAATTATGAAGTATGAAAACAGAGTTCCAGTAAATAATGTTATAGCAACTACTGTGCCATGGCATATATTTGCTGCCGCATAAACAAATTTGAGGGGGTTAAGTAAAAAATCGTATAGTTGAACGAGAATATTATGTATAAAATGCCAATATATGGTCATGCAATGGACGATTAATGGGCATAGACTGAACAACATATGGGCACTATGGAAAAATACAAAGAGTAATTGGCATAAGTTGTTGTATATTTTGAAATATACTTTGGCATAATTGTTGCTGGCATAGCTTTACTGCAGTGGTATTACTACGGAGTTTTTACGAGCCGACGACCAAAACCGAAGGCTTTGGAAGGGTACGGCGGCTGTGCGGCAGTTTGCGGTTCTCCAGATATAATCGGAGAATTTCCCTTGAAATAGAATATGACCACACGTTTTAATCATGCAGTATGCACTGTTTCTTTCGGAGCATCGGGCGTATGGAATAACCCTGTGTCGTTATGTACTAAGTGAGGGTCGTATGAATGTTACAGAAGTATGTATTATTGCCATTGCGGGGTTATGTTCAGGTATTATTAAAAATGGCGTGGGGGTTGGTTCGGGTATTTTTCTTTTGCCCACACTTTCTTTGGCATTCCCGGCCAAGGTTGCTTTGGGGCTTGGGGCCCCGCTTATGCTGGCTTCAGATGTAATAGGAATGCGGTATTACTGGAAGCAGTGGACAAGCACGCCGGAGCTGATGCGTATTTTACTTTCTGCCTTGCCAGGCTTACTGATAGGCACCATATTGCTGCCTATTATTCCGGGCAAGGCCTTTCGCATTGGGGTGGGTATTTTTGGCATGCTCTATTCTGTGGGTATGCTGTGGCCTTCCTTGCCACCTATTGTATTTATTAAAAAAATATCTTCTGTCATCAATACAAAGTATGCGAACAAGCAAATTTATATTTATGGTGCCATGGGTGGTGTGGCTACTGTTTTGGCACATGCCGGGGGGTTGGTGTGGTCATTGTATCTGGTAACCAGAAATTTGGATAAGCGCGTTTTTGTGGGCACTATCGTTCTTTTATTCTTTATAACCAATACATATAAAACAATTGCTTATTTGTATATAGGCATGCTTACGCCAAGCTCTTTGTTTAGCGTGTTGCCAGCCATTCCGTTTGTTTTTCTTGGTAGCTACCTTGGCAACCTGGCCAATAAAAAACTGAACAGCGTGCTGTTCAGGAAAATTGTTTTGGCGACCATCTTTATTGTTTCACTCAATATGTGTTTTTAGCGTTTCCTTACTATTTTGTTAACAAAAAATACGTAAAACAGACACTAACAAGGAGGTATTTTCCTGAACGTATCATGGGCTTTTCAATGCCTATGGGTAAATGCTGCTTAGCTCCCTTGGGCTTACCACGGGCAATGAATATTATTTGCCCTTAACGTATGGAGCAGGTTATGAAGGACATAGGACTCTTATTTGGTATATTGCTGAGTGCTGTTGTATTTTCCCTTACTGCCCAGGCTGCCAGCGGGGTACCAGCCGTTGCTGGCCCCAATATGGTCCACATTTACCTGACATTGGGTATTCTGCTGGTGGCTGCCCTGTTGTTTTTTACAGAAGCCATTCCCCTTGCTGTTACTGCGGTACTGGTTCCCTGTGCGTTAAGCACATTTGGTGTTATATCGGTGAAAGATGCCTGGATCAGCTTTGGCGACACCAGCATTCTTACTATTGTAGGGTTGTTTATGCTGGGTGAAGCCACCTTTGCCACGGGGTTTGCCCAGCGTTCTGCGGCCTGGGTTATTCGTAAAGCCGGAACAAGCCAGCACTCAATTATTATTGTTTCTATTGCCATGATCGGTATTATGTCTGCCTTTTTGAACAATGCAGGGGTAACTGCCATTACCCTGCCCATGCTTATTTCCATTGCTCGCAGGGCCCACCTTTCCCCGTCGCGCATATTATTGCCCACAGCCTACGCAGCTTCCGTAGGGGGGTGTATTTCACTTGTGGGCACGGCCCCAAACATGGTCGCCAATTCCCTTATTGCCAAAATGGCTCCTGGAACGCGGGTTTTTGGTTTTTTTGAATTTGGTTATTACGGGGTTCCCCTGCTTATTATTACCATTATAATGTACACCGTGTTTTCCAAGTGGCTCTTGCCCGGCGACCGGCCAGACACAGCACTCCATGTGGAAGAAGAGGATGTCCCCTTTACCAAGTATACCGTTATTGCCGGGGCCATCTTTTTTATGGTGATCATTTCCATGGCCACCGGGCTTATTCCCCTGACTTCTGCTGCCATGCTTGGGGCCATGCTGTGCATTATAACCCGCTGCATAAGTGTTGAAAATGCCTTTAAGGGAGTGGACTGGACCACCATTTACCTGTTTGCCGGGATGTTATCCATGAGTTTTGCCATGGAAAAATCCGGCGCAGCGCTTTTACTTGCCAACACCATTACCCAGTACGTTTCTGACCCATATGCTATTTTGGCCATTGCTTGTATTATAACCGGGCTTATTACCAACGTTATGTCCAACACGGCCACAACCGCCATTATGGTGCCCCTGATTATTCCCCTGACGCTGAACTTGGGGTACAGCCCACTTCCTTTCGTCATGGGGGTGTGTGCTTCAGCTTCCGCCTGCTTCCTTACCCCCATTGCCACACCTTCCAACACGCTGGTGCTGCGCCCCGGTAACTATACGTTCTTTGACTATGTCAAGTATGGTTGGGCTCTTCAGGTTGTCGCCCTTGTGTTGTGCATGGTGCTTGTGCCGTATATCTGGCCCTTTCAATTATAAATAGCTGGAGTAGCGAAGGGCAAAAAAAATACCCCCTGGCTTTTTCTGGCGAGGGGGTATTCATGAATTAAGAGTAAATCAGATTATCTTTGCACTTGTGACGCAAGCTCTGCCAAATGCTCTTGGGCTTTGGCAAAGGTGGGGTCTATGCTAAGGGCTGCGGTAAGGTAGGTTTTCGCCTCATCTGTATTGCCCATGAGCTTGTGACACACCCCCAGGTTGAACAAGTCCATAACAGAGCTTTTGTCAATGAATTTGACAACTTCTGTGAAGTCTTCCGCAGCTTCGGCGTAGCGTTCCAGCTTGAACTTGCACACCCCGCGCAGGTTAAGGGCTTCTTTCAGGTCTGGGGCGCTTTCAATGGCGTTATCCAGCAGGGGAATGGCCGTTTCCCACTGTGCTTCCTGGGTAAGGGTGTAGGCGTGGTAAAAAGCCACCAGGGCTGTGGCGGTGGCCCCTGGCTGCAAGGGCAATGCCTCAGTAAAAAAGGCACGGGCAGTTTCCACATTCCCCATGTCCAGGGCAATTAGGCCTTTGAAAAAAGGAATAAAGTGGCTTTCAGGGTAGGCAGCCTCAATGGTGGCAAGGCCGGCCAGCAAGGCTTCTTCATTCGCTTCTTCACGCAAAAGGCGTAGTACAAACAAACCCACGCTGGGGTGTTCGTCTCGCTCCCGAAACTGGAAGCCAGGCACAAAGTTGTAGTTGCTGGGTACGCCTGTTTGCGGGTTTTGGGTGCTTACACTAAACAGGGGGAAGCCAAGGGCTTCCAGGCGCTGCGCCACTTCTTGCAGTTCTTCCAGCATATCGTCGTGTTCAATGCGGGGCAGGGCAGCATAAGTGGTTTGTGGGCCTTGGTGCAGCCATTCTGTTTCTTCCCAACTGCGATATTTGGGCAGGCCGGAAGCTTCATAGGAGGCAGAGGTGCAAAAATCTCCGGCAAGCTGGGCCACTTCTGTAATGGCGCGGATAGCGGCTTTTTCCGGCGTGCAGGCAGTGCCTGCGGTAAATACAATTTCAGAGGTGGCTGGAAACGTGAGCGGGTTCATGGCCAGGGCTGCCACGGTGGGCACGGGCATGCCCATGGTCATATCTTTTAGCACCAGCACAATGCCGTTGTGGTGGAACTTTTCCAAAAGGTCACGCAGCACCGGGTCGTTAGTGCTTTCCGGTTGCACAGGCAGGCTTGGCAGGGCTGGGTGCAGCTTGTCTGCCAGGGCGCACACGTGGCGTTCTACCAGTTCGCAGGTGCCTTGCAGAATGGATTCCACATGGGTGTTACCTGCGGAAGAGCCGTTGAATTCATTGAGCACCTTGAACAGGTCCAGGGGCACATGCACGGTGTTGCCAGTGGCAATGTGGGTGGTGGGTACAAATAGCCAGGGCCGCAGGTTCAGTATGCGCTCCAGGGTGTCGTGGGGCAGGGTGTCGCCGCAGGCTTTGTTCACTAAATCAAGGGGCATGAGGGTTTTGGGGAACAGCACTTTTGCTTCTTCCCAAGTGGTTTGGGTGGCCTCAGGCAGGTCACGCCAGAAAGTGAAAAAACCATAGCGTTCCATGAGCTCCATCAGGGCAGAAGCTTCAGCCTGTTCCGGGCTGGCCCCTTTGCCCATTTGCTTGCGGGTGGGCATAACGCTGCGCGCGTCTTCCCCGCATATGCTCAAGAACACAGGAATGCCCAGCACGCCGTTATCAATGCGACGGGTTTGGGCCAGAATGGAAAGAGAAAGCCCGGAAAGTGCCGCCTTTACCCGGCGCACTGTTTCCTGTGGGGTGCAGGCCTTGTCCTGGTCGGTATGATATTTCTTGGGGGTAGAGGAAAGGGATATCATGGTGTCCTGTGAATGGTATCTGATGAATAGGAGTCACTTAAATTGGGGGACGTTGTACTTCATCTTCACTGTTACTGCAGAAGCGTCTCGGCGTGAATGATATTTTAGGAAACGCTCAGTTCTTTCGTTTGGCAAGGCACAAGCGTTTCTTGAAGCAGGAGTGGGCTCTTTCGCCCTCGACTGCTTCAAGAAACGTGAAGTAACGCAGCCAAACGGAATAAATCAGCGTTTCCTTACGCTGGCTGGGCCTGCAACCAGGCCATAGCCTCCGGCAGGTTCAGTGTGCCTTCATAAATAGCGCGGCCTGTAATGGCCCCTTGCAGGTTACTGTTTTTGCTTAGGGGGTACAGGTTTTTAATGTCGTCCAGGGTGGCAACGCCGCCCGCTGCAATAAGGGGCAGGGGGCTTGTTTTGGCAAGCTCACCCAGCAGGGCAAGGTTTACCCCGCTCTGCATGCCGTCGCGGTCGATGTCGGTGTGAATAACAAAAGAGGCTCCCTGCCCGGCAAGGCGCGGCAGCACTTCCTGAATGGTTTGGCCAGAATCTGCCACCCAGCCTTTTGTTTTCAGCATACCGCCTTCAGTATCCAGTGAAACGCCAATTTTCCCCGGCAGGGCAGCGCACATGGCCTGGAACATTTCCGGGTTATCAAGGGCCATGGTACCAATAATAAGGCGGGTTACCCCGGCCTGCACGTAGGCTTTGGCCGTTTCAATGCTGCGAATCCCCCCGCCCATTTGCACAGGAATGGAAAGGGCGGCGCACAGGCGAGTAATAAGGGGCAGGTTTACGGGCTCTCCGGCAAAGGCTCCGTCCAGGTCTACCAGGTGCAGCCAGCGTGCCCCTTGCTTTTCCCAGTGCAGGGCAGCTTCAACGGGGTCTTCTGCAAACACCGTGGTGGCATCGGCCCGGCCTTTTTGCAGGCGCACACATTTGCCGTCTTTAATATCAACCGCAGGAAAAATAATCACAAGCCAAGCTCCTTTATTGCCTGGCGCATGGCTTCCTGTGCCAGTTCATAGGTGGTAACCCAACGGCCCCCACGGCGCAGGAATGTTCCGGTCTTCAGCAGGTTTTCACTGAGGGGTCTTTGTATTTCTTCAAAATGGGAACGGGAAATAAGTGTTTCGCTGTTGACATCAATTACAAACGAATCCATGGCAAGGCCAGCGGGAATAACAGCGCCGAAGTTGCTGCCTTCACGTTCCTGCCAGGCAATAATTTGGGGCACCAGCAACAGGTCTACGCCCATGCAACGGCCCACAGCCGACCACGTGCGCAGGGCAGCCTGTTTGGGGCTTCCCTGGGTGGCGGTGGCATAGCACATGCGGGCTTTTTCCGCGCTCACATAGTGGTGCTTGGATTCTTGCGCCAACAGGGCGGCGAACTGTTTATCCAGAGTTTGCAAGGTGCCTTGGTCTACACGCGGCGTGTTTTCCGGCATAAAGCCTGCCAGCATATCGCCTGAAATGGTGGGCTGGGTAAACTGGGCCACCCCAAGGGTAAGGCCGCCCACGGGAAGGGGGGGCTGCTTGGGGGTGCTGCAGGCCGCAAGGCCCAGGAGCAACAGGGCAAGGCAAACAAGCAGAAAACGAGGTTGTGTACGCATTAGGAAAGGCTCCCTTTTGTGCTAAGCAGTTGAGTTCTTTCTTGCCGAATAGCGCTGCGCAGGGCAAGGCCAAGGCTTTTAAAGGCAGATTCCAGCAGGTGGTGCCCATTTTGCCCGTAGTGGAACAAAACATGCAAGTTCATGCCCGCTTCATTGGCAACGGACTTGAAAAATTCGCGCCACAAGTCGTTTTCTTCCCCGGCAATGATGGCGGGCAGCAGTTCCTGGCCGCGCATAACGTGGTAGGGCCTGCCGGAAAGATCTATGCACACTTCTGCCAGGGCTTCGTCCATGGGAACTTTGGCGCAGCCCACGCGGGCAATGCCTTTTTTGTCCCCCAGGGTACGGCGCAATGCTTGCCCAATGAGCAGGCCAATGTCTTCCACTGTGTGGTGTGCGTCTACTTCTAAATCGCCCCGGCACTGAATGGAAAGGTCAAAGCCTGCCCAAAAGGCCATAAGGGTTATCATATGGTCAGCCATGCCATAGCCTGTTTCCACAGAAACCTGCCCGGAACCATCAAGGTTCATACGCAGGGAAATGCTGGTTTCCAGGGTTTCCCTTTCCATGGTAATTTCTCTGAACGAAGGTTGCATGCTCACGCACGTATCCTTTGCCTTGCGGCGTCCTTATGGTGAATCCGGTATGTTCAGCTACTCATATGAATGGCAGCATGAACGGCAAATTTGCCTTGGTACTAAGCCGCGGAATCTGGTTTTGTGGTTCCTTCCTCTGCCTCGTCCTCATCTTCTTCGTCTTCTTCGTCTTCTTCGTCCTCTGTATCTTTGGGCTTGTTTTTACCAAATACTTGGGCAACAAGAATGCTGAATTCATACAGCAGGTAAAGAGGGGCGGCCATGAGTGCTTGAGAAATGACGTCTGGCGGAGTAAGAATGGCGGCAACAATAACAATAACCAAAATGGCATAGCGGCGGGTTTGACGCAAAAAATCTGCTGTTACCAGCCCAAGGCGGGCAAGGAAAAAAACAAACAGGGGCAGTTCAAAAACCAGCCCGAAGGCAACCAGCATTTGCAGCACAAACCCGAATGATTCATTGAGGGTGGGCATGGCAATAATGCGGTCGTTACTGTATTGCATGAAAAATTCAAAGGCAAAGGGGAACACCACAAAATAGCAAAATGCACCGCCCCCGATGAAAAACACAGCAGAAGCAATGGAAACGGGCACCACAAACATTTTTTCCGAATCATACAGCCCTGGGGCAATAAAAGCCCAAATCTGGTAGAAAATAAAAGGGCTTGTAAGGAAAATGCCTGCAATGAATGCCACCTTCATGAAGGTAAAGAAGGCTTCATGCGCGGCGGTGTACTGGAATTTGCTTCCTGCGGGCAGTGCGGCATCTAATGGGTGCACAAGAATGGTAAAAATTTCCTGGGCAAAGGGATAGCAAATGGCAAAACCCACAATGGCAAAGGCAAAGCACCAAAAAAGACGCTTGCGTAACTCGGTAAAGTGGTCACGCAGGGTCATGGGCTTGTCTTCCTCTTCTTCCTCTGCCTCATCCTCCTTGTCTTCGTCTCCGTCCTCTTGGTCGTCAGGGGCTTCTTCTTGCGCGGGAATGGTCTGGCCAGGTGTGGCGGGTAAATGTTCCCCGCTGGTTTCATTCTGGTCTGTTGCTTCGCCCTGGGCCTGGCTTACGCTTGCTTCGGCACTGTCAGGTTGCTCTGAGGGAGCGGCAAAGGCATTGTCGCCAAAACTGTCTGCTGTGCTGTCAAATGGAGCTGGGGGAGGGGCTGTTTCTGAATCATTATCTGCTTCGCTTGGGGACTGTTCACCCGGCAATTGCTCAGGCTGGGTATTTGCCTGAGCAGTATTCTCAGGCGTATTTGGGTGCGATTTGTCGTCAAAGGGGGCGTTGGTGCTCATGCCGGCGTTCCCTGCTCTTGTTGCAGTGCTACTGCTTCAGCTTTTTTCTGGGCTTCGGCCAGGGCTTCACGCTGTTGTTGTTCGGCAAGGGCAGCCAGGTCGAACAGGGCGGCAGTATTTACACCAAGGTTATGGCTTGGGGAATGTTCTGCATGGGGTGCCGCTGGTGGCGTTGCCTCTGCCACAGCAGTAGTCGTAACGGGTGTGCCTTGCTGGGCAGGTGCAGCCGTTTCTGCTTGCTGTACGGGGTATTCCGGCGCAGGGGCCGCTTCTTGCCCTGGGGCAAGGGTGTTGGCAGCCATGGTGGCTGCGGTAACCGTGGTCTCAACACTTTGGGCAGAGTTGCCAGCTTCAGCCGCTTCCGTTGCAGCGGTGGCGGCAGCAACCATATCATCTTGCCCGCCCGCCTGGGAGCTTGCTGGAGCGGGGGGGGCTGTTTCTGCTGTGGTGGCTTCTTGTAATTCTTCAGAAGGAGCCGCATTGGGGGTTTTGAGGCTTTTTTTCTTTTTTGGTTTGGCTGCGGCCTGCTGCTTTTCCAGATCCAGGGCTTCCAGGTTCATGGTGCGCTGAAAATCTGTGCTGACGCGGCGAAAGTCAGACATCACCTTGCTGAATGTTCGCATTACCTTGGGCAAGTGTTCCGGCCCAAGAACAAGCACGGCAACAAGGATAATAACAATAAATTCTGTTGATCCGATTCCAAACATAACTCACCTTTACCCTGGGCAGTAGCGCCGGGAACGCATGCATGACGGCACTAGTGCCGGGCCACTCAATGCCGCCTTGCCCTTACAAGTAAAGGCAAGGCGGTTTCAAAACACACTTGGAAGTTATTCCCACTCAATGGTGCTGGGGGGCTTGGACGAAATGTCGTACACAACCCGGTTAATACCTTTCACTTCACTGATAATGCGTGAAGAAATGCGGTCCAGTACATCGTCTGGCAAGCGGGCCCAGTCGGCTGTCATGGCATCCACACTATTTACAATGCGCAGGGCCACCACATTTTCATAGGTGCGGGCGTCGCCCATTACCCCAACGGTTTGCAGGGGCAACAGCACGGCAAACCCTTGCCACACTTTGCGGTACCAGCCTGTGCTGCGCAATTCCTGCTGCACAATGTGGTCTGCAAGGCGCAATGTAGCCAGGCGCTCTTCCGAAACAGCACCCAGCACCCGAATGGCAAGGCCAGGGCCTGGGAAAGGATGGCGCCACACCAGTTCTTCGGGCAATCCCAGCTCCAGCCCCACGGCGCGCACTTCATCTTTGAAAAGTTCACGTAATGGTTCAATAAGGGAAAGCTTCATGGTTTCCGGCAGGCCGCCCACGTTGTGGTGGCTTTTAATGACCACACCCTTGGCAGAGTAAGACTCAATAACGTCCGGGTACACAGTGCCCTGGGCCAGGAAGGCCACATTTTCAATGGAGTGGGCTTCTTTATCAAACACTTCAATGAAGGAGTGTCCAATAATTTTGCGTTTTTCTTCCGGGTTTTCCACACCAGCAAGGCGGCCTAGAAACAGGTCTTGTGCTTTCACGTGGTGCAGGTTCAGGCCGGGCATGTATTTTTTAAAGGCAGCCACCACTTCTTCTGCTTCATTGTGACGCATAAGGCCAGTATCCACAAAAATACAGTGCAGTTGCGGGCCAATGGCCTTGTGCAGCAGGGCTGCTACCACGGTGGAATCAATACCACCGGAAAGGCCCAATACCACGTTGCTGTTACCGGCCTGGGCTTTTGCCTGGGCAATGGCTGTGTCAATGAACGAGGTCATGGTCCAGTCTTTTTCCAGCCCGGCAATGCGGAACAGGAAGTTTTGGATCATGCAGGTGCCATTCTCCGTGTGGTGCACTTCCGGGTGGAATTGCACGGCGTAAATTTTACGCGCTTCGTCTGCCATGGCAGCAAGGGGCAGGTCTTTGGTGCAGGCGGTGGCGGTGAAGCCTTGGGGCATTTTGGTTACGGTGTTGCCATGCGACATCCATACCGTAAATTCCTTTTCCCCAATGCCCTGCCACAGGCCGCAGTTGGCCTGGGGTGCCAGGGTGGCCCTGCCGTATTCGCGGGTGTGGGAAACGCCAAGCTCCCCGCCCAGGGTGTGGGCCAAAAGCTGCATGCCGTAGCAAATGCCCAGCACAGGCACGCCAAGCTCCAGCACCACCGGGTGCAGGGTAGGGGCGCCTGGCTCACCTACATCGTCCGGGCCGCCGGAAAGGATGATGGCGTCGGGTTTTGCTTCACGAATTTGGTCTGCCGTGCAAGTGCAGGGCAAAATGCGGGAGTAAATTCCAGCTTCGCGCACGCGGCGGGCAATAAGCTGGGTATACTGGGAACCAAAATCAATTATAAGAACGGTGCGATGTTCTTTCATATTTAGCCTCTGTCCACCTGATAGTTAGGCGCTTCTTTAGTAATGATAACGTCGTGTACGTGGCTTTCACGCAGGCCTGCGGAAGAAATGCGAACCATTTGGGCTTTTTCACGCAGTTCTGCCAGGGTGGCAGCGCCAAGGTAGCCCATGCCGGAACGCAGGCCGCCCACGAGTTGGTACAGGTTTTCTGCCACAGGGCCTTTGTAGGGCACTCGGCCCACAATGCCTTCCGGCACAAACTTTTTGCTTTTTTCCTGGAAGTAGCGGTCAGAGCTGCCTTCCTTCATGGCATCAATGGAACCCATGCCACGGTAAATTTTGTAGGTTCTGCCCTGGTACAGAATGGTTTCACCGGGGCTTTCCTCTGTTCCTGCAAACAGGCTGCCAATCATGACGCTGTGTGCGCCAACGGCAAGGGCCTTCACCACATCGCCCGAATATTTGATACCACCGTCTGCAATAACGCAGCGGTCAAGTTCTTTGGCGGCGCGCACAGCTTCCATAATGGCGGTAACCTGGGGTACGCCCACACCTGCCACAATACGGGTGGTACAAATGGAACCAGGGCCAATGCCCACTTTTACGGTGTTGGCACCTGCCTTTAAAATGGCTTTTGCCCCTTCATAGGTGGCCACGTTCCCTGCCACAAGCTGGCACTGGGGCCATGTGGCCCGAATTTCAGCAATGGCCTTGAGTACGTTGGCAGAATGCCCATGGGCAGAATCCAGCACCAAAAAATCCACTCCGGCTTCCAGCAGGGCTTCGGCCCGTGGCAGGCTGTCGCCCCCCACGCCAATGGCCCCGCCCACGCGCAGGCGGCCTTGGCTGTCTTTGCAGGCATTGGGGTATTGTTTAATTTTATCAAGGTCCTTCATGGTAATAAGGCCCTTGAGTTCTTTATTTTCATCCACCACCAGCAATTTTTCAATACGGTTTTTGTGCAGGTGGATCTTCGCTTGTTCAAGGGTAGTGCCCACGGGCACAGTGACCAGGTTGCGTTTGGTCATAACATCTTTCACCTTGGAGGTGGAAGCGTCGGTGACAAAGCGCACATCACGGTTGGTAAGAATGCCCACAAGGCGCGTGCCACGCACAACAGGCAGGCCGGAAACGCGGAATTCGCGCATGCGCTCAAGGGCGTGTTGCACGGTGTCGTTGGGGGCCACTGTAATGGGGGCCAGAATCATGCCGCTTTCAGACTTTTTCACCTTTTCCACTTCAAGCTTTTGAATGGGGATGGGAATGTTTTTATGAACAACCCCAACGCCCCCGTTTCGAGCCATGGAAATGGCCATTTCAGACTCGGTAACCGTGTCCATGGCGGCGGAAAGAAGGGGAACTGGCAAGCATATATCCGGGGTAAGGAAGGAGGTAACGTCTACCTGGTCCGGGGTTGTTTCCGAATACGCAGGCAATAGCAGGACGTCATCAAAGGTAAGCCCTTCACTAATAGTTATTGTACCCATAAAAAAGCCTCAACTTTACAGGCGCTTGTGAACATGCGCGGGCCTTGCACCAAAAGGCAGCGCGCGAGGTAATCTGCTACTTTATGGCGCAAGGCAAGCCTGTGTCAAGGGCTCACGTCTGCAAGGTGGCCGAATACTGATTTATTTGCAGGTATTGCGCCCTATTTGGAGAGTATTCCATTGAGAGAACCTAAACCGCCAAGGGGAGTGCAGGGGAAAGACTTTTTCCTGTACTGGCCTTGGCGGGTTTGGTGCAGAATATTAAAATGCAGGGTATTGCAAGGAATCTATTTTTCCAGTTCCTGGCGGGCCTTGGCGGTGAGTTCTTCATCCACCCCAGGAGTTTGCAGAACTTTTTCGAAAATGGCTTTGGCTTCTGCCACACGGTTCAAGTGGTGTTTGTACAGAATGCCCAGGTTGATCATGGCAGGGGCGTACGGTTGCAGGGCAAGAATGTCTTCAAATGCCCGTGCTGCGCCTTCTACATTGTCTTGCAGGTACAAGCAGCGCCCAAGCATCATGCGTGCATCAAGGTTGGTGGGGTCTGTCACTACGGCGCGGGTCAGGAAGTTTTTGGCCTGGTCATAGCCCTGGTTGTCTAAAAACAGAGTGCTTATGTCCAGCAACAGGTCTACGTTGTCTGGTTCGCGCTGCAAGCGGCCCATGAGCTGGCCCAGGGTGTCGGTTGTTTGGGCAGAAAAACCGAAGGCGGCGCTTTCCGCTTCGGCAGTATTCGGGGCCGTGGTGCCACGTTCTGTGGCAGCTTGCTTGCTCTGCTGAGAGGTGCCAGGAAAAAAAGCGGTGAACGAGGCAAGGAACATGGCGGCAATGGCCGCAACCATAAGGGAGAGAACCCCATTGCGAACGCTTTTGGGGTAGGTTGTGCTGCTCATTCTTCATTCTCCATAAGTTGGGCAAGGCGATTCAGGCGGGTGGTAAGGGCACGCTGTTTGCGCGCAAGGAAAAAAAGGTACAGGCCAATGCCCCCCCAGCAAACCATGCCAGCATACATAACCCACAGAGCATTATTCATATGGTACTCCTTAACGGTATTCAGTTGTTTTTTTAAGGAAACACTGATTTATTCCGTTTGGCGGCGTTACTTTGCTTTTTTTGAAACAGTCGAGGACGGAAGAGTCCACTCCTGCTTCAAAAAAAGCTTGTGCCTTGCCAAACGAAATAACTACGCGTTTCCAACATGCTAATTCATCAATGCTTCCTTAAGGACAAAGCATTTTTTGAGGAAAGCATGCCTTGTCCAAGGGAATATAATAGTGTTCCTATTCTTTGGCGCTTTGGGCGGCTAACTGCTGGGCCGTGAGGGTGTTCAGGGTGCGTTCCGTGGCGGCTAGGCTGAAGCGCAAGGTGACCAGCCCGGCCCAGAAGAAGCTGCACGCCCCAACACACAGCCACATGACAAGGCGCATATCGGAATCAAGCTGCACGGAGGGCGGGTGGATGAAGCTCCACAAACGCGAGGAAATGTATACCAGGGGAACATCCAGGAACGCCACAATACCCACCACCGCAGCCACCTTGTTGCGCCGCATTTCCGGCATGTCCAGGCGGCGAATAATAAGATAGCCTGCGTAGGTAAAGCACATGATAAGGGTGGTTGTGAGGCGTGCGTCCCAAATCCACCACACCCCCCAGGAAGCACGGGCCCAGAAGGAGCCTGCCACCAGGGCAAGGCCTGCCAGTAACAGGCCAGCTTCCGCAGCGGATTCTGCCAGCATGTCCCAGCGGGGCGTGCCATGTTTCAAGTATAATGCGCTGGCCACAAAGGTCAGGAAAAAGCTGAGCATGCCCCACCATGCCAGGGGCACATGCAGGTAAAAAATCTTTTGGGGCAGGCCCAGGGTGGCCTCCACCGGGGCATACACAAAAATGAGCCACTGGCAGGCTGCCAGGGCAACGCCACCTAGCAGGGCCAGTATTCCGGCCCAGGGGCAAAAGGGAGTGTAGTTGGTGCGGAGGGCGTTGTTTTTGGGGGTGTGCATCATTGTCTTCCTGGTAAAACAGTCCATGGCGGTGGTTATTCCGCCGTGTATATGTAAGGAAACAGCAGGTATGCGGCTCCTAAAAAGGTTCCATCAAAGGCAGCGGCAAGGCGTAACCATGCGCCCACTTCCTGGGTGTGTTCCCCGGTAAAGGCAGCGGCAAACACGAAAATGCCCATAAGGAACAGGGGGAGTAACAACGGAAACAGAATTATGCTGAGGAGCGATTCTTTGGCCCCCTGCCCCTGGGAAAGGGCACCCAAGAGCGAACCAAGGCCAACCCCCCCGAGGTTTGCCAGCACAAGGGCCAAAATGGCCTGGGGCCACAGGGCCACAAACCCCTGGCGTAAAAATACAGCAATGGCAGGCAACAGCAAGGCCTGAACCAACAGCAGGGCCACCAGGGCTGCGGCCCCTTTTCCAAGCCATACGGCCTGGGGCGGGGTTTTGCCCAGTAACAGGCCAAGGCGCTGGCCCTGGCCTTCTTCATAGCCATACAGGGTGTTGAAAATAAGCACCTGGCAGAAGGCTGAAGCCATCCAGAAAATGGCTGCTGCCGCCTTGGCTGTGGTGGGGGTTGCCATGTCTGCCGAAAGGCTGAACAAAAATATGAGCAGAAAGCCCAGGAGCAGTGCCTGCACAAGGCCTGAACCGCGCCCGAGGAGCAGGCGGATATCCTTTTGGAACAGAGTCAGGGCAGAGCGCATCATGCGGCACCTCCAGCGGGTTCCGCTGTGCTCCGGGTAGCGAATTCTGCAGGAGTGCCGTAAAAGGCAAGGCGTTTGTGTTCCAGCAGGGCCACGGCATCTGCCAGAGCAATGTCGTGGGCAATGTGGTGGCTTATCCACACCACAGCAGCGCCGCGTTGTTTTGCGGCAGCAATTTCAGCATGGAGCATGGTGGAAGACTGGGTATCCAGCCCGGAGGCGGGTTCATCCAGTAATAGCAGGAGCGGGTTTTGCAACAACACCCTGGCAAGGGTCAGGCGCTGGGCCATGCCACGGGAAAATCCTTTTACCTTTTCATCCGCAAAGGGGAGCAGGTTTACCCTTTCAAGCACGGCTTCGCACATGCTCCGGGTGGCCTTGCCGCCTTCCCAGGCATTCCAGAAGTGCAAATTTTCCAGGGCGGTAAGTTCCGGGTACAAAAAAGATTGGTGCCCAAGGTAGGCAAGGGCTTGCCTGTTGTGCTGCAAGGCTTCCCCAAAGCTGACAGTGCCTTGCGTAGGCAGCAGGAGCCCGGCCAGCAGGCGCATGAGGGTGCTTTTGCCAGCCCCGTTGGGGCCAGCCAGTAGCAGCACTTGTCCCGGTTCCACACGCAAGCTTACCCCCTTGAACACAAGGCGGCTGCCGTAAAACTGGGTGACTGCGTGAAGGGCTGCATACATGGCAAAAATAGGTGGTTAAGGGGTAGTGAATTTTTTTGGGGAGGCTCTGCCTCCCCAAAAAAACTAAATCTCTTGGGCCGTAGCCGCCCCCCTGCGCCTGCGCGGGGCAAGGCCAAGGAAGGGGAACAGACACATGACAATGCCGCCAAGCCACAGCCAGTTTACCAGCGGGTTCACGTTGATTTGCAGGTGTGCGTTGCCCAGTTCATCAATATGAGAAAGAGTGGCGTACAGTTCATTGCCAAGGCTGAACACCGTGGAAACCTCGCGGAAGGGCTGGTTGGGACTGCTGGAATACACCCGCACTTGCGGTTCCAGCTTACCTACAAAGCTGTTGTTGCGAAATACGCTGATTTCTGCCTTGAGGAAGCGGTAGTGGGGCACGCCATTGGCCTGGTGCAAAGATTGCCCTTCATACAGTTCGTTCAAGGTAACGGTATATTCCCCGGAAAGGGGGAGCAGGCTTTGGCTTTTCACAAAACTGCTAATGGTGGCTGCACGGCTTTTTTCCTTATGCAGCACAAGGGAATAGGTAGATTGGTACGGTCCGGAAAACGCCACACCTGCCACTGTAAGGAGCAGGCCAATGTGTACGCCATGGGCCGCCAGGGTTTGCCTGATGGTAAGCAGGGAGGGTTTGAGGGCAAACATCAGTACAATGCCACCGAGTGCCCCAAAGGAAGCACCGCTTGCCAGCAGGGCCACAGGATGGGTTATGCCCATCTTCCATGAAATTGCCACAGCAAAAAGGGTAACAGCCAGCGCCCCCACAAGGGCCTTGGGGTTGTTCCAGCCATTTTTCCATTGGCGGAATGGGCAAATTATCAGCAGGGCCGCAAGGCAGGCAAACAGGGGCAGGCAGGTGCGGTTATAAAATGCCGGTTCAAGGCCCATGGGTTTTTGGGGCAGGGCCGCTTGCCATGTTTTAGGAAGAATGTCGCTAATGCCAATAACGCCAGCGATAATAACAGGCCAAATGGTGGCAATAAGAATGATAATAGCAAGAGCAAGCAGGAACCAGGCCACAAAGCTGAGAAGCCCTTCCTTGGTATTCACGCCGCCAATTTCTGGTGAGCGCTCCTTGCTGCATGCAGGAATAACAATGGCCAGCAAAAGGCTTGCAAGCACAAACAAAAGCAGAGGTTTACCCACGCCGCCGTCCGGGTAGGCGTGCAGCGACTGGATAACTCCGCTGCGCACAAGGTAGGTGGCAAAAAAAGCGGAAATGGTGGTGAGTGCCATGAGAAAAACGTTAGTAAGGCGCAGCTTGCCACGGTACGATTCCACAATGCCGGTGTGCAGGTAGGCACTTGCCACAAGCCAGGGAATGAGGGATGCGTTTTCCACAGGGTCCCATGCCCAGTAACCACCCCACCCAAGTTCCATGTAGGCCCACCATGCCCCAAGCACAATGCCTGCGGTAAGCAAAAGCCAGGCTACCAGAATGAAGGCGCGGGACGTTTCGGCCCAGGGTTGTTCAACACATTCTCCCGTGCCATTGGGGGGGAGGCGGCCGGAAAGGGTTTGGGCCAGGGCAAGGCAGCCGGGTACCACAAAACCACCGTACCCAAGAAACAGGAGCGGTGGGTGGAATATCATGCCAGGGTTTTGCAGCAAAGGGTTCAAGCCCATGCCGTCACGCGGGGGAACAGGTAAGGTAATAAAGGGGTTGCTCCAGGCCGTAATAAGCAGCAGGAAAAAACCCATGATGGTGAAGAAAAACACCCAGTACCAGAGCTTTGTTTCGTTACTCAGGTTGCGGTAGGGAGGGCACAGCATGAAAACAAGGCCACAAAGTGCCACAGACCAACCCCAAAAAAGCAGAGAGCCCGCCTGCCCGGCCCACAAGGCTGTTAGCCTGTAAAACAGGGGCAGGGTAAGGTCGGAATACTGGGCAACATATTCCAGAGAAAAGTCAAAGGTGGTAAAGGCATACAGCAATACCAGCACAGCCACGGTAACAAGCAGGGTGAGCGCCATGTGTGCTCGTTCCGCCCATACAAGCAGGTTGTTCCGTTGTGTTGCCAATTGCGTAAGCAAGGCCCCGGTGCTGAACACCGCGCATAAAAAGGACGCCACCAGAAAAAGGTGGGCGGTAGTATACATAGAAACTCCTCAATACGGTCCGGCTATCTTTTTGTTCCGGGCGGCATGTTACCAAAAAAAGAGACAAAAAGACGTGATTGTGAAGGTATGTGAAACGCTATGCACGTTGATTTTATAACAAAATAAACATGCTGCTGCCAATTTCTTAAGTTTGGCAACGATAAAACGCCTGAAGAAAAGCGCAAAACGGCATGAAAGAGTCTTTACCCGGCTGGCAAAAATCGTTTCATGCCGTTCAAGCGGCGTTTCTCTAAGTACGGTTTTCCTTTTGGTACTTGGAAGGGCACTTGGTGACAAGGGTGCTGGCGTTAAAGCTGGTATTTGCATGATCAATGGAGCCTTCCACAAATACTTCTGCCCCAGCCTTGAATGTGTCTGGCACCATGCCCTTATATACAACGCGTATAACACGTGAAGTATCGGCACTGTCTGCAAGAAAAAAAGTTACCCCTTGACCATTTGCAGCCTGGGAAAGGTCTTCCGGCTTTACGGTGCCAAAAATACGCGCCGTGGTCAGGTCTTTGGGGGTAAGTTCAAGGGCTTCAGCAACGCCCACATAGTAAATGGAATTTTCAAACAGGCCAGAAAAGGTAAGGTACCCAATGCCAAGAACAAAGAGAAGGGCTGCCACTTTCATGAATGCGTTTCCTTACGGCGACGAACCAGAAGAACACCTGTTTGTTTACCGCAAGGTGCAGCAAAAAAAAGGAATAACCGGAAGCGCACGCCTCAAGCGATTGAGCGTATATGTGCCTTGGGAGAAACCGCAAGGCAGCCATAGGCATTGCAACAACGGGGGGGTTATTGACTAGCTCTGCATCATGGTCAGAAATTCCCTGAACCACAGGAGTATTATTGCGGAAGAACCCCCGGCAATAATTCCCCGTACACGCGCAGAGGCATGCAATAAAACAACCAGCCAGTTGCTGTATATACAAACACAGTCGCCCGTGTGGCAAGGCGGGGTGTTCTTATGAAGCAATCAAGAATAAAGAATACCGTAACAAGGGAAAAAATGCAAGTAAATGGCGCTTGGCACAGGGGGCAAGCCGCATGGCAGGAGCCACGCAGGCAAAAAAAGTGCAGGCAGCAAGATGTATTAATAAATGTGCAGTTGGCCCTGGTGGTTGGTTGGCGTTTGGTAAGCCACTTTTTTGCAGCGCGCGTTATGCTGATTCCGGGTGGGTGAGCAGGGAACGCAGGGCCCGCACTTGTTCTTCCATCTGTGCAGCAATTTCTGGCAGGAGGGAAGGGGTAATATTCATCTTTTGCCATGAAGGAGTGGGAATGTAGCTCACAATCTGGTCGCCACTAGACCCATACCCCAGACTTTGGGCCATGAAATTGGCGGCAGGCACTACCATGTTGTCTACCGTGGTGCTAGGCGTAATCTGGCTGTGGTGCGTGCTTATGCGGCGCGCCAGCTCTTCCGGGCAACCCCATTCACGCAGCAAGGCTGCGCCAAAGGCTTCATGGGTAAAGCCAAGGCATTCCTTTTCAAGTTCATGCAGGGAAACGTTGCGCCTGCGAGATTCCGTAAGCATATAAAACGACTGGGCAGGCAAGCGGTGGTAAAACACCATGCGTCCAATGTCGTGCAGGAGGCCCGTGACAAAAAAGGAGTCGTTGTTCTGGATCTTGGCAAATTTGCTGATGAGCTTTGCCGCCACCCCGCAGGCCAGGGAGTGTGTCCAGAAGCTTTGCATGTTTACCATGGAAACAGGTAGCCCTTTGAAGGCGGTAACCAGGGTGGCCCCCATGGCAAGCATAACCAGTTGACCTGTGCCAATAAGGGTAACAGCGCGCTGAATAGTATCAATTTTAGTGGGCAGGCCGTAAAAGGCGCTGTTTACAAGGCGCAACAGCTTTACAGAAAGGGCAGGGTCTGTGGAAATAATATTGGCCGCATCGGAAGCAGAAGCATAGGGGCTGTTGATAACAGCCACCAGCTTGTGAAACACCACAGGAAGGGTGCCAAGGTCTGCACTGGCACGCAGTAATTGCTGCATGGGCACAGGGCCGGGATTTTGTGTTTTAAAGGCAGGCACGGTGGAGCCTGTCATGGTACTGGGTACTTTCCCATGGCGGCTGAGCAGGGTGCGGCTTTCCCTTTCCAGGGCAAGGTTACGCGCCATGGCAACATAAGAGTCTTTGGGGTCGTAGGTGCCAAACCGGACGGCAATGAGCTTGTTTACAAGCTCCACCATGTCGTCTGAAGTTTCAGTGAGGGCGGCAGCGGGAGCCGCGCTGGCGGGCGCTTCCTGAACTTGTATGTTTGCTATGCCCAGGCGGGCAATTTCCGAAAGCATATCCTGGGAAAGTATTTCCCCAGACAAAAAGAGTACTGTGCCATTCTTATCATAAATGGCTTCAGCAAGCTTTTTGCCAGGCGTTGCTTCGGAAACGGGAATTCGTATCATAAAAGTATCCTATGGAGGAGGTCAATCTGCTCTAACATATACTCATCAAGCAGTTTTAAGTCAATACATCTGTATGAAATGCATTCACTTAAATAGCGGTGTGGGTCCGTTATTTCCTCATTACAAGGCGTTTTTTAAGAAGCAGCTATGCTTTTGGGCTGGGCATCGTGCCCAGCCCACTGGGCAAGTTTTTCTTCAATAAAGGCGCATACCGCGGCGTGTTCTTCTTTCCCCTGGCCTGCAATGTACAACGGTGCTCCAAAGGCAATGCGCACTGGGCGGGCCGGGTTGATGGGGCCAAAATCTTTGGCAATACTGCCTACGCCCCAGGCGTCTGTAAGCAGGGCCACAGGCACCACAGGCACCCCGGCCTTGCGCGCAACCTTAATGCCAATACTGTTGAACTTTGCAGGGTCAAAGGTGGCACTGCGGGTACTTTGGGGAAAAATAATGAGCGAGCTGCCGGAAGCCAGGCGTTCTGCCCCTCCATCCAGCATGGCGGAAAGGTCTTCGCGCGGGTTGGTGCGCCCCACGGTAATGGGGTTGCGGGTGCGCAATATAGCACCAAAAATGGGCATTTCAGCCAGTTCTTTTTTGGTCACAAACGTGACTTCGCGCAGGGGCTGAATAAGGCAAGGCAGCACCATGGTTTCCATAGTGCTCATATGGTTGCCCACAAATACGCAAGGGCCTTCAATGTTCAGAAAGTGCTCTACCCCTTCTACCTGCACTTGCACGCCGCTTTCTTCCAGGGCATGCAGCACGTGCAGGCTGCCAAAAGCCCAGTCTGCCCCTGTATAACACCCGGCATTGGCCCTGCGGCTTTGGCTGCAAACAAGCCATATCAGCTTGATATAAAAACACAGGCTGGGTAAAATCCGGCCTAACCATGAAGTTGTTTTGGGCTGGGTGGTGTAACTTGTTTTACTCAAGGGCAAGGCAGGTAACGGCATAAAAACTCCATTAGAAAGGGGCACAGGCAATTTGTGTGTTGTTCTCGTTATTTCTTCCCGGTAAGGCGCTTCCACCATGCACTCAGGCCGGATTCTGACCCAATCGATTTTGGGAAGTAAAATTGTCTGCCTTCAAGTCCTGCCGGCATATATTCCTGGTCAACCCAGGCATCGGGAAAGTTGTGGGGGTATTGGTACCCTTTGCCATAGCCCCATTCTTTTTGCAGCCGGGTGGAGGCATTGCGCAAATGCAGGGGCACAGCCTGCACACCCGCGGCTTTAATTTCCCGTAAGGCATTGGCGTAGGCTGCATAGGCGGTATTACTTTTGCGTGCCAGGGCAAGGTAAATGGCTGTTTCAGCCATGGGTATATACCCCTCTGGCATACCAATGTTTTCCACCGCAGTCAGGCAAGAAACGGCCAGGGGCAGGGCCGCAGGGTCTGCAAGGCCAATGTCTTCTGCCGCAGAAAGAATAAGACGGCGGCAAATAAAGCGGGGGTCTTCCCCCCCCTCCAGCAGGCAGGCCAGGTAGTAAATGGCGGCATCGGGGTTGCCACCCCGGATGGACTTGATAAGGGCCGAGGCCAGCTCATAGTGCTTGTCGCCCTGTTTGTCATGCCGCGCAATAATTTCTGGCAGAGCTTCTTTGATACCCTGGGTGGTGCGGGTTTCTTCAGGCAGGGCCGCAATATATTCCACAAGGTTCAGCATGGTGCGGGCGTCGCCCCCGCACAGGGTGGCCAGCAATTCCTGTACTTGCGGTTCAAGCTGAAAGCCCAGGTGTTCAGCCCCGCGCTGTGCCAGCCTGTGCAGGTCTGCCGAAGCAAGCGGACGCAGCCGCAGCACATGCAGGCGGGAAAGAAGCTGGGGGGTGATACTGAAGGAGGGGTTTTCCGTAGTGGTGCCAATAAGCACCAGTTCCCCGGATTCCACAAGGGGCAAGAAGAAATCCTGCTGGGCCTTGGAAAAGCGGTGCAGTTCATCGAGAATAAGAATGTCCGTGTCGGCAAGGGTGCGGCGCAGTTGTTGCAACCCTACTTCCGGTGCACTGAGGCGCTTCACCTTTTGGCTGTGGGCGTGGGCAAGGAGTAACGCCAAGGTTGACTTGCCACACCCCGGCGGGCCAAACAGCAACAGGCTGGGCAGGCGCTGGGCACGCAAGAAGTTTTCCAGCTTGGGGCGTATATGCTCTTGCCCCACAAATAATTCCAGCGTGCCGGGGCGCAGGCGTTCAGGAAGGGGGGGAAGAATGCTCATTGGCGCGCCCACCATGCCATGCCAAGAACCAGCACGGCGGCTGTTTCCCAGCGCAAAATGCGCTTGCCAAGACTTACAGCAACAACGCCTGCTTCAATAAGTGTGGTCACCTCAGCCGGGGAAAACCCCCCTTCAGGCCCGATAACCAGCAGGGTGGAATCCGTGCCTGCAAGGTCTTGCTGGGTGAGCAGCCTGCCTTCAGTTTCCCCTTCGTACAGCATAAAGGCTCTGTCAAAATTTTTTGCCCGCGCAGCCACAGCAGCAGCCCCGCCAGTCACTGATTCCATGTGGGGTAGCCACGGGTTAACGCTTTGTTTGGCTCCGGCCACGAGGCTGCCTTGCCATGCTTCTTTTTCCGTGTCGGGCAAGGAGGCTTGGCTGTAATCGCCTTGCCAGAACCACAAAGCTCCAGCTTCCAGTTCAACAGCCTTTTCCAAAAACCAGCCGCGACGCAGGGCTTTGGAATATCCGGCAGCCAGCGTGCAAGCTGGGGGCCGTGGTGTGAGCTCTTCATGCTCAAGGGAAAGAAGCACGTGATTTTTTTCAATGCTGGCAACGCAAAAAAAGCCAAGCCTGCCTTGCCCGTCCAAAAGCCGTACTGTATCGCCCTTACGCACCCGCAACACGCGGGAAAGGTGGTGTGCCTCTGCCCCTTGCAGGGTAAAGGGGGCCTGCCACTTGGCAGGCTCAAGAAAAAATGTGTGTACCGTTGCCATAACCGTTTCTTTCCCGCTTCATTTTTGCAGCCGCGGCACAAAAATTGCCGCGGCTGCTGGTATTTTGTATCAGGAGGCTGTTGAGGTATTGTGGGGGGCTGTTGCTACTGGCTGCCTGTGGCGAATGCAGAACAAGGGGCGCACGATGAAGCCAGTGATGCTACGCAGGGAATGCTACAGCAGTGTTTTACGCGCTGTACCTGCTGTATAAAAGGGCAGTGAGGCACGCAGGGCAGGGTGGGAGCCTGTGGTGGTATCCACTGCAAACTCTTTGTTCTGGGCATGTGCTGCCAGAATGTAGGCAAAAGCAATGCCGTGCCCAAGGCTGGGGGAAACAATACTGCTGGTGATGTGCCCGATGCTTTCGCCATCAAGGGTGTGCACCGCGCTGCCACAGTTGGCAAAATGCGGCCCGCTAAAGCTCAGGGGAGTAAGGCGCTGGCGCACTTCATAAGCGCCCTGGTGCCCTTTGTAGGCGGCCTGGGAAGTGAGCAGCCCGGCAAACCCGGCTTCTGCCGGAGTATGCTGGGCATCCAAGTCACGCCCGGCAAGGGGCAGGCCTGCCTCAAGGCGTAGCGTGTCACGTGCGCCAAGGCCCACAGGGGCAACGGCTTCATGGGCAATAAGGCATTCCCAAAGGGCCAGGGCCTTTTCGTTGGGGCAATAAAGTTCCACCCCAAGTTCCCCGGTGTAGCCAGTGCGGCTAACCATCAGGGGGGCACCTTCAAATGTTGCTGTGGTAAACCCGTAAAAAGGCAGCCTGCGCCAGGGGCCGGGCAGCACGGCTTCCAGCACGGCAAAGGCTTGTGGCCCTTGCAAGTCGATTTTTGCAGTATCTTCCGTATTGTTGTGCAAGGCCAGGGGGGCTGGCATGGCGCTTTGCAGTTCGGCAAATTTGGTGGCGGTATTTTCCGGGTTCAGCACCAGCAGGAATTTTTCATCTTCCAGGCGGTAGACAATAAGGTCGTCTTGAATGCCCCCTGCATCATTGAGCAAAAAACCATAGCGGCAGCGCCCGGGCTTGAGGGTGGCTAGGTTAGCGGTTATGCAACGGCTAAGGGCAACCGTGGCACCCTTTCCTTCCAGCAGAAATTTACCCATGTGGCTGAAGTCGGAAAGTCCTGCCCTGGTGCGGGTATGCAGGTGTTCAGCCTGTGTTCCCTGGGCGAAATGCAGGGGCATTTCCCAGCCTGCAACAGGGGTGAGCACCGCCTGGTGGGCAAGGTGCCATGCCTGAATGGGGGAGTGGAAGTGGGGCATACGACTTCTCCTTTATATCTTTGGTGCGGCAACGCGTGTGTCGCCACCGCTACTGCGGGGGGCGGCTGCGGGCAGTGCTGTTTTTGTTTCCCCGCGTGTTTTGCGGATGGCCTTCAGTTCGTCCACCAACGTCACCAGTTTTCCATAAAGTTTTTTAATTTCCAAGCCATTTTTGCTCAACTGGGTGTCTTCTTTTTCAATGTAACTGCGTATCAGGTACTTGTCGTTGAGCATGTTTTCGCCAATATGAATGGAGGCGCTGACAAGGCCTTCAAAATAGCTGACAATTTCAAAGCGCAGGTCGTGGAACAGCGTTACCGATTCTGCCAGCATTTGCTTGTAGGTAATGCGCTCTCCCTTTACAGTGCGTTCTGCCAAGTCTTCCAGCATGCGCACAGTGCGGGCCTGTTCTATGTAGCTATATCTGTCCAGCACTTCCTGGTAGAGTTCGTTAATTGCCACCAGGCTGTCATAATTTTCGGTGTCGAGCAGGTAACTGTCAAGCACCTTTTGAATTTTTGCATAAAATTCGTCGCGGTAGCCAATAATACGCCGTTGGTGCTTGGTGAGCCAGGCATACAAAAATTTCAGGCGCTTTTCGTCGGTGTCGGTATTTTCCACCACTTCGCTGCGTTTGTACACAATGCGTCCTGTAAATTCACCCCGCACAATGTCGTTCAGGCGCAAGAACATGTTGGAAGATTCACGCAGTATGTTTATGCCGCCAAGGGCCTGCCCGGTAAGGGGGTGAATAACCTCTTGCCCGGCCACGGAAATAGCCCGTTCCTGGCGCACGTTTTCCGCGCTGAACTTGTGCTGGTGGTAAAGAACACGCAAAAGCACTGTGCGCTCGTCTTCGTCTAGCAAAAAACCTTTGTCGCGCAGGCGATTGTAGTTTTCTGCGTCCATTTCGTCCAGGCGTACAATGGCAATTTTTTCCACGTGGGGGTAGGGCCGCTGGGAACCATCGTTCCAAATGGTGGTAATGGTTCTGTCGGACTGGCCAAGGGTGCGTACCAGAAACGATTCCCCCATTTTGTGTAGCCTGCGCGCAAACAAGGCTGCGGATGTGCGCCGTTCAGAAGCAACGGGGTAACCGTAAAGTTCCATGAGGTGTTGTAATACGAACAGACGGTTGCGGTCGTACATGTCGTGGGCATCTACGCTGAACTTACCAATGCGCAGGCCATAGCGCTTTACTTCCGCGTCCAGGTCGGAAGGGAAAGAAGCATACAGCCCGCAAAGCGAAAAACGCATGTTTTGCGGGTGGGAGCCGCTTAACCCAATAACCTGCGCCCTGTCCAGGTCAAGCAAGAAGGGGAGGAGAGCTGGGTAGTTGGCAAGGCGGGTAATGTCTTCTTTCCCAAATGCCGCCCGGAAGGCTTCCACCTTGTTGCGGGGCAACCGAATTTGTGCCGTTTCCAGGTTGCGCAGCAAGTTGGCCTGGGCAAGGTCTGCCCGCACTGCAGTATGGGTGGGGGCAAGCTGGTCGAACTGGAAAATTTCCGTAAACGGAAGAATAGGCCGTGCAAATGCCACAAGGCTGAAGCCAGGCAGTTCTTTATGTTCATAGGGGTCGGATTCAAAGGAAGGAACAAGCTCGCGCAGGTCTACCACGGGGTAGTTTGCCAATTGCGTATAGGGCTTGAGCAGGCAGTGCTTGCAGTGTGCCAAATCCAAAAACTGCTTCAACCCCGCAAGGGTAGGCGGGGGCGCAGCAGCAGGTATGTTATCCTTCCAGGGCATTTCCGCCGCAGAAAAAAAGGAGTTCCAATCTCTCTTCATGGTTGCACGCAAGGTTGCTATACAAACAGGCACATATGTTTTGAGTGTACCTGGGTATTTTTTTGAGGGGAGGTGTTCTTGTTATGAGATCAAGCCACACAACAAGTTCAAGTATATTTAGAATAATGCAATACTAGCCTGCTTTACAAAAAAATGCGAGTAAAAATTGCTCAATATGCAAAAAATGGGAGATCTGCAATTTGCCCTTGCGCGCAATTGGGTGGTATGCTGGGTGTGTGCCAGGGTGCTTTGGGAAAGCATGAGGTGAAAACGCAACAATGCCCCGTTTCCGTAACACTGCGAATGGGATGTGGAGGGAGCTATGCAATTGCTGGTGGCAGATATTGGTGGCACCAACGCACGGGTAGCCTTGTGCACTGTGCATCGGGGCAGCCCAAAGGGCATGCCGCGGGTTGTGTTGGGGCAAATGCAGGTGTTTTCTTGCAAAAATTTCAAGCGGTTTTCTCACCTGCTGGAAGCTGTGGCTACAACCTTTGCCCTGGGGGGGCAGCAACAAGCACGCAGCCTGCACGGGGTGTGTATTGCTGCTGCCGGACCTGTGGTGCGCGGTACATGCCGCATGAGCAACCTGCCTTGGGTGATTACCCCAGGTGCCGTGCAAAAAACCTTAGGCGGGCAGGGCGCGCAACCACCTGTTTTTGTTATAAACGACTTTACCGCGCAAGCCCATGCCGCCTTTATTTTACAGCAACTGGAGGCCGCTCGGTTGTTTTCCGGGGTTCCCCAACGCCATGCTCCCCTGGCAGTGGCAGGGGCCGGTACAGGGTTTGGCAAGGCACTGGCCGTGCCCCTGCACCGCCTTGTGCTGCCTTCGGAAGGGGGGCACACCAGCTTTCCTTTTGAAGAAGAAGAGGAGTTCGCATTTGCCCACTATTTACGTAAGCGCACTGGCCGTGTACCTGTGGGGGACACAGTGCTTAGTGGGAGCGGGTTTGCCGCACTGCATACCTTTTTCACCGGGCAGGAAGCCACCCCGCAAGAAGCGTGTGCAGCCTTGCCGGGCAACCCTATGGTGCTGGAATGGTTTGCCCGGTTTTATGGCCGCTATTGCCGTAATTATGTGCTGGACACCCTTGCCTTGCAGGGGCTTGTGGTAACGGGGGGCGTTGCAGCCAAGGTGCCGTTTTTGCAGCACCCAACATTTTTAGGAACGTTTTACACCAATGATAAGCAAGAGGCCTTGCTGCGCCGGGTGCCTGTGTGGCACCTGCATGATGGCAGAAGCGGCCTTGCTGGTGCGGCTGTGTATGCGGCATTGAAGCTATAGCACCACGAAGGGCAGCACTATTGATTACGCCTATTGTAAAAAAGTTGTAAAGCGTCTTCTCATAGGGAAAACGCTTTACAAAGGACACAACACGTAGTTTGTAACGGTCTTTACTTGGACAATGGTTTTTGTTTGGTATTTTGTCCGGCTGGGGCGGCATTTGGTGTGTTTTTACTGTTTTGCGGTCCCATAATGCTACCGACCCCCATAATGGCTCGTGCTGGCAGCTCCAGCACCCCGCGAATGAGGGAAAATACCGCACCCCCGGCAGCTTCTGCCGTGCCCAGTACCATTTGCACCCCGTTTACCGACATGGTGGGTGCATCAAACGACCCAGAAAAGCGCACGGGCAGTGTTGGCACCCTGGCCAGGGTTACATTAACGGTTATGTCCAGCATACGTCGTTGCAGGTCTATCCAACCATTGCCGGCCATGTCTATCATCAGGCCAGAAAGGGTGAACTCCTGGGAGTGCAGGACACCGTTTTGCATGATGCCAGAGATGTTAGCCGCCCCAAATGTATTGCGCAGGCCAAGGGTTTGGCTTCCCATAAAGGCCGGGTACATACCATTTCTGATTCCCAAAGAAAATACGCCTGAAAGCCCCCCTGGTAAATCTGCCGGGGAACGCATGGCCCCGTGCAGGGAAAAGTCCAGGGTTGCTTCGCCGCCATACCCTGCCTGGCCTGCAACATCTTGCATGGCAGGCTGTAACTGAAAGCCCTGGGCATGCAAGATGCTGCTTTCAATACCTATTTGAGAGGGCTGTACAAAAAAACCTGTGCCCGTAAACAGGCTTTTGCCTTGGTAAAAGTTACGGCTTTCCCATTGGAAGATAAATTTATTGCTGCCAAGGCGCAGGCCCATTTCCGACTTTTTTGCCTGCACTTTTTGTAAAATGACATTTTCCAGCACTAACCGGGCATCCAGGTTCAGGTCGTCCACAAAGCTCCAGTCAAACGGTTCTGTGGAAGGGGCCGGGGGCTGGGTGCCGGGCAGGTTCTGGCGCAAGAATGCGTCCAGGTTCAAGAGTGACCCGCGTATGTCCAGCATCCAGTATGAGGGGGAAAGTACCCGGTTACTGCGCCCAGCCCGCAAGGGGGAAGGCTTAGCTTTTTTGGCGGGAGTCGCCTTAGTTGTTTGAGTGACTTTTCGACCTTGGTTTGCTGGCTGTGCCTGTGGGGGAGCCGGAACAATTTTTTGGGGGGTAGTTTGCCGTTGAGCGGCAGGTGAAGTGGCGTGTTCTTTGGGAGTAACCCCAGTATCTTGTGCGGCCTGGCGCAAGGAATAGGGGAAAAGTTGGGCATAGCTATCTTTTACCGCTGAAAAAGACTTCCCGGTACGCTTTGTTTCCTGAAAAACAAAGCGGGTGGGATCTAATATCAGGTTTCCCCTTTTATTTGGCAGGGTAAGGCGGGAAACAGCGTGCCACCTACTTGCATCAGAGACATTGGTGACAGAACCTTCAAGCACACCACCATTCATTTCAAGCTGTAAGGGGTCCAGGGCAAGGGTGTCGCCCATAAGAGTAACCGTTGTTTTTCCCGTAATCCGCTCCGGCACGACAATGCCTTCGCCGGGCAGAAGTTCCCACTGGGAAAGCAGGTGGCGCAGGCCAATGGAAAACTGCTGTTCACCGTTTGCCACCGTGTCTTTGGAATAATCAAGCTGGAGTGAGCCTTTGATTGTGCTTTCCAGCCCAGTGTATTCATAATTTTGTATGGCAAAGGTGTCGTTGTGGATGTTCCATGCCATGTTTCCATGCAGTTTTCCGGCAAGGGGGGTAAGCAGGCGCCCAAGGCGGACTGTACATACACCGTTTGCTTGCACCGCACCGGAAACAGACTGGATGCCCCCTTGCTGTGCAGGGTTTGGGGTATCGCCTTTGGGGGGCCATGCCACAGCACCATTCAGGGCAAGGGTAAGGTTATCGTTGCCGCCGGGGTTCCATGAACCGGCAAAACCTGTGGCCACGGCGTTCCAGTTGCCAGCTATACGAATGCCATTCTTGCGCACGGCATGGATTGTTCCTTCATGCGTTGCGGTAATTGATTTGCTACCAAGGCCCCAGGTACCCCCGCCTGCTTTTACGGAAAAGTTATCCACCCCTGCTCGTGCCGTGAAGCGCCAGTCTGGCGCCCATGTACCGTCCTTCACGTCAATGCCCATGGTAAACACACCAGAAAGCAGTCCCCCCACCTGCACACTGCTTCCTTCATTTTCAGGAAGAAAGGAAAGTTCTGTGCGTTGTGTTTCAAAGCGCATCACCACTAGGTTGTGGTCTATGTCCAGGTACCCGCTGCCAGTTCCCCCAGCCAGGTTGTTCACGGTAAATGAAACGCGCGTTACCAGCCCATGCTGTGGGTGTACCCGTACAAACAACGGGCCGCCTTGTAAGCCATGCACCTTGCCCTTGTCCCCGGTTATGCGAATGTCGTACCCAACATCCACAAGCTCTTCTACCATTTCCCCAGGGGCTAGGGGGCGTTCAGGGTAGGGCACAAGGGGTGGGTGGGTGAAGGTGGGCTCCTGCGGTGTTGGGGTCGGATCACTACCTGCTGCCAAAAAAGGAAACAGGGTGTCGGCATCAGCATAGGCAAGGTGCAGGTCTGCTTCCACAGCAGGTTCGCGCAGGTTTGCCACGTACAGTTGCCCGGTTACTGGAATTTCCCCGGCATAAAGACGCATATTTTTTGTAAATATACCATTGTTCTCAAAGGAAACATCAAATTCACCATGAATGGCGTGCAAGGCATGTTGCAACACCGGAGGCAAGTTCCTGCCAAAAACGAACCAGCGGGGCAGGCTCAGGTTGTCTACCTGCACAGTACCTTGGGCGGTGCCCTGGTGTAACTGGGCCAGAATGGAAGCGGTTAAGCCATCTTTTTCCGCCTCCACCTGCACGTCGGGCAGGAAAAGTTCAAGGCCATTGCCCCGCCAAATGGCTGTGGTGGCCATGGAGGCATGCAACGGCCTGCTGTCGGGGGGAGTTATGCTAATAGCCGTTTGCACTGAGGCCCGTACCAGTTCTTCTCCTGTGCCTGGGGTGGCTTCCAGGTGCAGAGAAATTTCCAACGCTTCCCCGGGCAGGGTAAAACGCCCGGAAAGGGTGATGGATGGCGTGTTATTGCGAGGTTGCAGCGTAACGCGCAGTTCTTGAAAATCCATGCCCTGGGCGCTGCCGGAGTCGTAAAACACTTTCCCGCCATGCACATGCAGTTCAGGCAGTTTTTCCATGTTGGCGGGGCTGAGTAACGCGCGCACAACTTTGGCGGCTTGGTGCAGGGCTTCTACTGGGCTTTCCTCGGGGGAATGCTCGTCTTCTGCTTCTGGTAAAGACGTATCCTGCGATTCTGGTTGTGTTGTTTCCTGGTCAGGCAAGGCGTTCTGCGGGGTGTTTTCTGCTACAGTACCCGTGGCATTGCCGCTGGTAGGGGGGGGCACGGCATTGCTATTGGCAGGGGTGCCACGCTGGAATGAACTGAACCGCACCACGGGTTTTTCAACCTGCACCAGTTGCAGCAGCAGCTCACCGCGGAGCAGGGCACGTATGTCTGGCTCAAGAACCAGGCGTTCTACCATAACCAGGGGGGCCTGGGTTTTTGTTTTGCGGGTACGCTCCGAAAGGGAAACAAGGGCGATGCGGCCCACAGAAATGCCTGGGGGCATAAGTGAAGGGCGCACTTCCCCCTGCACACGCCAGGAAAACCCGGTATTTCTTTCAAGGGTTGTTACAATATACCGGGTAAGGGTGTCGTTTTTCCAGTAACAGAATATATAGGCTGCGCCAAAGCTGAGAACACACAGAAGGGCAAGGCTGATAGCCCCCCAGCGCAAAAAGCGCAGGCATTTTTTGAGAAAACGGGAGCGGGATTTGGTCATGGGGTGGTGGCTTCCTTACAGCAATAAGGCAAAAGCCTTTTGGGCAGGGAGTGGATGAGAAAAAGAGAAACCCTGGAAGGCACGGCACCCGGCAGCACGCAACAGGGTGAGTTGGGTGTTGTTTTCCACCCCAACTGCCACAAAGGGAATACCGAGGTTGGCCCCAAGGATGAAAAGACTGTGCAGCATGTGTTGCACAAAGGGAGTATAGTCATTTTCAGTAATATGCCATAGCGGAATTTTTACGGCTGCAAAGGGCACTGTGTCCAGGTGTTTTTCAGAGGATAATATTTCATTCATGTCGTCCAGCACGAGGCCAAAGGGGAGTGCAGCCAGTAGCCGCTGTGCTTGCTTACCCTTTCCTGCAAGGCGAAGCAAGCCAAGTTCTTTCACTTCAATACGTAAGTGACGGGCACTTGCTCCATGCTTTTGTCGCAGTAATTGCAGCGTGTCAGTGATGTGTGTGTCAAGCAGTTGGTTCGCGTGCATGTTTACCTGCACAATGAACGGCTTTTGGGCTGTAACCTGCCATTCTGCCACCTGCATGCAGGCAAGTTCCCACACGTGAAGTGAAAGTTCTGTTTCTAACGAAAACTCCTGAATGCTTTGTAGCGTGTCTTCCGGGTACAGTATGCCATGCTCACTGTTCCAGCGCACCAATGCTTCCAGCACAACAGGCTCTGGCTGGTCATCAGTTATCACGGGTTGGTACTCAAGAAACAGTCTGTGTTCATCAAAGGCACTGCGCAGCTCTTCTTCAAGCCGGGAACGTTTTTTAACGCTGGCATCAATGGCAGGGGAAAAAAATTGGATGGAAGATTCAGCAGAGGCTTTTGCCGCGTACATGGCGGTATCTGCATCACTCAATATGGCGTCAACAGAGTCATACAGTTCGGCACTGTGTACAAGCCCCAGGCTGGCACCCACGCTTACGATGGCTTCAGCACCGCCAGATTTTTCCAGGCTAATGGTAACAGGCTGGCACAGGGCTATGTGGATGCGTCCCACAATTTCATTCACCATGTATGTGCTGGTGGTATTATCCAGAATAATGCCAAATTCGTCACCCCCAAATCTGGCCACGGTGTCTGAATCTCTCACACAAGAAAGTAGTGCTGCTGCCGCATGTTGCAGCACAATATCGCCGGCTTTGTGCCCATAGGTGTCGTTGATCCGCTTGAACTTGTCCAGGTCAAGAAAGCAAACAGAGAAGGAAATGTTTTTTTGCCGCATGGCGCGGCGCAGAGTCATGTTTAGCCTGTCTGTAAACAGGGCACGGTTGGCAAGGCCGGTAAGGGGGTCGTGAAATGCCTGGAAAAGGAGCCTGGCCTCAACATTTTTGCGGGTTGTTATGTTTTCAATAAAGGCTTCATAATAGGCTGTGCTGCCATCAGGCCCGGGAACCCGGCGGGCATTGATGTTGGCCCATATTTCGGCCTCTTCCTGGTGCTGGATGAGGCATTCAAAGTCTGTGAGTGCCCCCTGTTGCTCAAGGGTAAGCATAAATTCCTGTTCTTGTTCCGGGCTGGCAATAAAGGCAAATGGCCGTTGGGCGAAATGGGCAAGCAAGCTGTTCACCGTTTCAAAGCCTAACATGTGGGCAAATGTGCCATTACTCCATGAAAGGGTGCACTGGGGAGTCCATTGGAAAATACCTTCACTGGCATTGTCAAAAATATCCCGGTAACGCGCTTCTGCCCGGCGCAATGCCTGGGCCACGGCTGTTTTTTCTGCATTTTCCAGCAAGAGCAGGGCCCGTTCCCTTCGTAACACATCCAGCTCACGGGAAACCTGCGGCTGCATTTCGCTGCCAAGGTTAAAGGTGCTTGCATGCATGAGCAGCACAAAGGAAAAAAGGCCACCCTGCCCCAAGGCTGCCGGGGTAACCGTGCATACATAGCGTTCTTTTTTTCCAGGGGCACCCAGGGCAAACATGCAGGAAGCAGGCGGCACCACTGTGGTGAGCATGTGAACCAGCCTTGGGGCCGGGTAAGCAGCACCACCAAGGAAAGCGCTTTCATTTTTATGGGTAAGGCTGAATGCTTCCGTAAGGAACAGACCTTCCGGGTTTACGGCAAACCCGAAGAGACGCATGAATGCAGCGTTACAAAAAACAATTTTGTGGCATGGGTCAAGCAGCAATACCGGTTCATGCACCAGGGCGCATGTGCGTTGTATGTGTGCGAGACTGAAATATGTGTTTGCCTCTTCGCCCGTAGCCATTGCTAACTCCGTGGGGGGGTGGCACCGGGTTTGCCGTTGGGGGGTGGGTTTTGCTTAACGGGAACGGGTTGTGGGGCGGGTTTGCGGCTGGGCAGGGTAACAAGCAGCGCGCAGCCAATAAGCACCCAAATAGACCACATTATGCCTTGGGGGAACAGCAGTTCACGCGGTGCGGAAGTGCCCACATGCAAAAAAAGGCCTGCGCTTTGGGCCAGGGGCAAGATGGCATGCAAAGCAGGTTTGCTGGGGGAAAAGGCAATGTGGCGCACCTGCGGAAGGGCGTTTGTTTCTTGTACCATGAAATCGGCCATGCCCAGGGGGACAGTCATGCCAAATGAATGTGCCACCACATTGCCTGCTGCATCGCTAACGGCGGCATATAGCACCCGTTCCTGCCATAAAAAACGCTGCAAAAAGGCCGCGACTTCACCTGCGTCTGCCACCTTTCCTTCTTCAAGGAACGGCACAAGGGAACCTTCAAGCTGTTGGCTTGTTTTAAGCAAAATGGCCTGTGCCTGCTGGTTGCGTTGCCGTTCTAAAGTGCTGGGTAACAACAGCACCAGCAAAGCGGCACCTGCCAGTAGCAAGGAAGCGGTTGTATAACGCCATAGTGTATTTTTATGCATGGGACACCACATAGTTGTGAGATGGATTATGTTACTAGTTTAATTACTACAGTAAATATAGCGGTATCGCCAGAAAAATGCAAGGAGAACGCAAAAATAAGCCGTGTGCCCTGCCAAAGGGAACATGACTGCGTTGCCGCCTTCGGGACCTTCGGTTAAAAATGAGTTTCATGCAGGGTACTGGTTGCCTGTAAGGCTTTTGGTACGGAACGTAAAATCCCCCCGCAAACGCTACAACCTTGATGGGGCATATCACAAGTTGCAGGTTTTTTGGGGGGATTTTTTCTATGGAAAGGCGTGGGTTATGCCTGTTCAGCCTTCGTTGCCGGAGCGGCTGTCGCCGCTTCTTCTTTTTCAAGTTTGGCAAAGTATTCTTTGGTCAGGCGAAAGACCACCGGGCTGAGCAGCAAAAGTGCCACAAGGTTTGGCAGTGCCATAAGGCCGTTAAACAGGTCGGAAAATGACCAGGCAAAGGCCAGCTCGTTCAAGGCACCCACAGGCACGATGCAGGTAAACAGAATGCGGTAGGGCAAGGAAACTTTGTAGCCAAAAATGTACATGGCACATCGTTCCCCATACACTGCCCACCCAAGAATGGTGGTGAAGGCGAAAAACAGCAGGGAGCCAGAAACAACAAACTTGCCAAATGTGCCTGGCAGGGCTGTTTCAAACGACTTGGCAGTAAGCAAGGAGGCGTTGTGAATTTCCACGTTACCCACTTCACCTGCAATCAGAATGATCATGGCGGTTACTGTACAAATGACAATGGTGTCCAGGAAGGGGTCGAGCATACCCAAAAAACCTTGGCGCACAGGGCAGTCGGTTTGTGCGGTGGCATGGGCAATGGGCGCTGTGCCAAGGCCTGCTTCATTGGAAAACAGGCCGCGGGCAATACCCATTTGAATGGCCTTGGAAAGGGCAATGCCTGCGGCCCCACCAGCAGCCGCTACTGGCTGGAACGCGTATTGAAAAATTTGCATAAAGGCACCGGGCACGCGGTCGTGGTGCAGCACAAGCACCCAAATGCCAAAAAGAATGTACATGATGCCCATGAAGGGAACAATTTTACCTGCCACAGCACCAATGCGCTTGACGCCGCCAATAAGCACGCTGCCTACCAATAAGAAAAGGACTATGGAGGTGGCTACTTTGGAAATACCAAAAGAAGATTCCAGGTTGGTGGCAATGGCATGGGCCTGGGTCATGTTGCCAGGGCCAAAGCAGGCAATGGCACCGAATATGGCAAATGTCATGGCCATCCATGCCCATTTGGGGCCAAGGCCATTTTTAATGTAATACATGGGGCCGCCCACATAGCTGCCATTTGGGGTAACTTCGCGGTACTTTACAGCAAGGGTGGCTTCACAAAATTTGGTAGCCATGCCCACAAGCGCGGTACACCACATCCAGAACACTGCCCCTGGCCCGCCAATAAGAATGGCAGTGGCAACCCCTACTATGTTGCCTGTGCCCACAGTGGCTGCCATGGAAGTCATCATGGCCTGCCAGGGTGAAATTTCTCCTTTCCCTTCTGTTTTTTGAAACAAAATACGAATAGCACGTGCAATGTTTCGCAGCGGCATAAAACCAAGCCCTATCATCAAAAAAGCCCCGGTACCAAGCAGCAGGGGCTGCAACAGGTAGGAGCTCCAGACAAAGCCACCGATGGTATCGGTGTAAGCCGTTAACTGCTGCATGAATGTCATTTCCTGGCTCATGAAACCTCCTATGTTTGCCCTGCATTGAAAGGCCGATCAAGATTCAATTACAATGCTGTCCGGCTAAATCCGGATAGCATTGAGGCGATTTTGCTTGCAAAATGCCTCGCGTAGCGTGTCGTTTGCCTTTATCGCGCCTCTTTATCTTCTCTTTAAAGGCAATGCCTGGCAGAGAATGAAAAGATAGCCGGATGCTATTAATTCAATAATATAGCAAGTCTTAACTTGCAGGTGTGCCTTGTAAGCGCATCTTTTTGGCACGGGCACAAGACAACATACATTCCCTCCAGACAGGCTGTGCGTTCCTGCCTGGAAGAAAAAAGGGAATGTATGTGGACGGGGCTGCAGTGGTTACAGCAACGTATGGATTTCTACCAAGGGCTTGTTAAAGGTTTCTGCAACTGCTTTATAAACACATGCCCCTTGGGCGGTGTTCACGCCAAGGGCAAGGGCATGGTTTTTACGGCACGCTTCTTTCCATCCAAAGTTTGCAAGTTGCAAAACATACGGCAAGGTGGCGTTGGTAAGCCCAAAGGTGGATGTGCGCGGCACTGCACCTGGGATGTTGGCTACCGAATAGTGGATAACCCCATGCTTTTCATAGGTTGGGTTGGCATGGGTGGTTACCCTGTCTATGGTTTCAATAGAACCGCCCTGGTCAATGGCAACGTCCACAATAACACTGCCTGGGCGCATGCCTGTAACCATTTCTTCCGTCACCAGCTTTGGTGCCTTGGCGCCAGGTACCAGCACAGCCCCAATAAGCAAATCTGCTTCTTCCGTTTTTTCCGCCAGGTGTAAGGGGTTTGAAGCAATAGTCTGCACTCGGGAGCCAAAAATATCGTCCAGGTAGCGCAGGCGGTCTACGTTGTTGTCCAAAATAGTTACGTGTGCCCCAAGCCCAATGGCCATTTTTGCCGCACTGGTTCCCACAACACCACCGCCAACAATGGTTACCTTGGCTGCTTGCACGCCGGGAATACCGCTCATTAAAATGCCCGCTCCCCCATATTGCTTGCTAAGCAGCACAGAACCAATTTGTATTGCCATGCGCCCTGCCACCTCAGACATGGGGGCCAGCAAAGGCAAGGCCCTGTTTGGCAACTGTACTGTTTCATAGGCAATGCCTACAACGTCATTGTCCATCAGGGCGTCGGTCAGTGGGCCTTCTGCTGCAAGGTGCAGGTAGGTAAACAGCACAAGATCTTTACGGAAGTAGATAAACTCTTCCTTTAAAGGTTCCTTTACCTTCACAATCATTTCTGCTTGTGTCCACACGTCTGCTGCATTGGGCAACATGGTGGCACCTGCCGCTGCATAGGCTGCATCTGTAATCATGCTGCCTTGCCCGGCACCTGTTTCAATAACAACTGTGTGCCCTGCAAGGGTGAGCGCCTTAACCCCCGCGGGGGTCATGGCAACCCTGTGTTCGTTAGCTTTAATTTCCTTTGGTACCCCGATACGCATGTAACGCCTCCTCGGAAAAAAGATTCAGGGTTGAGAATTTGTGTTTTCTGCAATTACTGTGTGGCAGTCAGTTTTGTTGCAAGGAGCGTACGGCAGAATACCATTATTCCACAGGAGCTAAACACAAAAAGCATCCTGCAGGGCACATGCCCGCAAGGTCTTGGTGGCAGGCAGCAAAAATGGGCTGCCAGGTGCATGGGGAATTACCCATTGTGTGCATGCATTGCAAAAGCATTGTGGCGTTACTCTGGGTGGGCAAAGCACACGGGAATGCTGCCAGGAAAGCCAAACCACTGCCGTGCGTGGTGAGGCTGGCAACAGTCTGTACGGAACCCCCAATCAATGAGTGTTTCCTTTGGAATAGGCAACGGCCCAAAGACCCTAACCGCATGTTGGTATGAAGAGGTTGTATGGTGCCCGGCATGGGTAGCTGGGCCTTCCGTTAGCAATAAGATTACGAAAAACAATGAAAAAGTAAAGAAAAATATTGGTGTTTATTTAACTTCCCCATTCCCTGTTTTACGCCTGTGCGTAAACATTTTTCTGATAATCGGACTTGCCTGATCTGTTCAAAATGTCCCCTCTTTTTGCAAACGCTTTGCGGGTATTGGCGGTGCGTTCACCGTGCACCTTCAAGTCGGAAATTGTTTTAGCCTTTACGTGGTTTTTCATGAGCAGGGAGCTTTTAAAAGCACAAACATGGGCATGGCGGAATGGTCCCATCATTTGCTTTGTACATGCATGTGAAGGACCGCTGAAGGGTATTTCGTCGTTTTGTGAAAATAAGGGGGCGTAGAGCAAGGGTGCGCCTGGCAGCCAACACATACCAGCGCGGTGCAGGGGCCAGAAAGGCTGGCTGTTGCACTCTGTTGCATTATCAGTGTTGTCAAGAAAGGAGAGGTATTATGGGCGGAGGAGGAGGAGGCAAAGCTCCCAGTGTTCCAAGTTACACCCCCCCACCAGTGGCGGAAGCTGCAAGCCCGGAAACGGTGCAGCAGGCAGAGGCAGGTTTTATAGCTGAATCCAATGAAAAAGCCAGAAAGGCCGCTGCCCTGGCGGCTGGACGGCGTGAAACCATTCTTACAGGGGCTTTGGGTGATGTTTCAACCCCTGGAGTGCAGCGCAAAACGTTGCTGGGGCAGTAACATGGAAAAAAATCTGGACTATGTGAAGAAGCGTGCCAGCGCATTGGAAACGAACCAGCGCCCGTGGCTGCCCGTGTGGCAAGAAACAGCCCATTGGATTGCCCCGTGGCTGTGCCCCCATGCCGATGGTACGGGGGGGAGCAATGCCGCACAAGAGACAGCCATGGAAGGGGCGAAGCATATTCTTGATGGTACGGCCACCAGGGCGTTGCGCTTGCTTGCCGCAGGGCTGCACAGTGGCCTGACAAGTCCGGCACGGCCATGGTTTCGCCTGCGTAACAACGGCATTCATGAATTTGGTCCGGAACGTATGTGGCTGGATACAGTGGAAGAGGCTCTTTATGCGCTGTTTGCTGGTTCCAACTTTTATCAGGCCATGCACAGCATGTATGCAGACCTTGCCGTATTTGGTTCTGCTGCCATGTATATGGAAGAAGATGCCGAGCAAATGGCTCGTTTTACCACCCTGCGCTGCGGTGAATTCAGTTGGAGTACCAACGCGGCAGGCAAGGTGGACACGGTGCTGCGCCGCATGCGTATGCCGCTGCGCCAGGTTGCGGAACGCTGGGGTGAAGAAGGGCTGAGCCATAATACACGAAGGGCGCTGGAAAAAGACCCGGAACAGTTGTGGCACATGCTGCACCTTGTGGAGCCACGCCATGCTCGTAACCCACTGAAAAAAGGTGGGAAGCACATGCCTTACGCTTCCTATGTGTGGGAAGCCAGCGGGGGGGCGCACACCCTGCTGCATGAAGGGGGGTATGAAGAATTTCCGTATTTGTGTGCCCGCTGGGACACCCAGGGGGGCGACGTGTATGGGCGCTCCCCGGCCATGGAATCTTTGCCGGACATACGCTTGCTGCAAGAAATGGTGAAAAGCCAAATTCTTGCCATTCATAAAGTGGTGAACCCGCCCATGCGTGTGCCGGCCGGGTTCAAACAGCGCCTTTCCCTTGTTCCGGGTGCTGTAAACTACGTTTCCCAGAATCAGCCAGAAGGCATTGGCCCGCTGTACCAGATATCCCCGGACCTTACCGCTATTTCGCGAAAGATTGAAGATGTACGCCAGGCTGTGCGCCAGGGCTTTTTCAACGACCTGTTCCTTATGTTTACAGGGGAGCAACGTTCCAACGTAACCGCCACAGAAGTGCATGAGCGGGGGCAGGAAAAACTGCTCATGCTGGGGCCTGTGATTGAGCGCCACCAAACGGAAATTTTGAACCCGCTACTGGTGCGTTCCTTTGGCATGTTACTGCGCAGCGGGGAAGTAGAAGAAGCGCCGCCAGGCCTGCGCGGCAACAGTGTGCGCATTGATTACGTTTCCGCCCTTGCCCAGGCCCAGCGCCTTGATGGGGTGGAGGCCATGCGCAACCTTGCCCTGGAAGTGGGCCGCATTGCCAGCATTGCCCCGCAAGTGCTGGACAAAATAGACTTTGATCAGATGGTGGATGAAATGGCCCAGGGCACAGGCGTTTCTTCCCGCGTGGTGCGCTCCGATAGCGAAGTGGAGCGCCTGCGGGAAGAAAAAGCGGCTGCCGCAGGGGAAAGCAGCGCAGGAACATCTGCGCCAGCCCCTGGCGGTGCTTCCGGTGCGGCTTCAGGCGCTGGCCTTGCTTCTATGCTTGCGTCCATGGCGGGGCAAGGGGGGGCAGGTGGCAGTGGTATTCCTGCCCAGTTGTTAGCAGCCCTTGGGGCCGGCAACTAGGGTAACGCTCATTTATTCCACAATGGACTGTTTTTGTTCATCTACCCCATTCATAAGGACGCGTACCATGACTCATTCTTCGGAAGATCCGGTTGCACCGGGTGAAGCCAACAGTTCAGAAACTTCACCGTTAACCTTTGAACCAGAACTTGAAGCGTTGTTTGCCACGGCGCGCAGTGCTCTGCATGGGCTGTGGGCCAGTGAACAGCCGGAAAAGGGCAGCACCTTTGCCTTTGGCCCCTATGAAAACGGGGCGCATGAGGCAGACCAGAATGCAGAAGCACCAGCCAGCCGGCGCAGGCGGTATGCCGCCTACCTGGAAGCATTGCACATGGTGTTGCAGTTGCCAGGGGGCGTGGGGGTGCGGGTGTTGCTGCACTGGCTGGAAGCGGCAGATGGTTTTGCCTTGCTCTGCCAGCCAGCACCGCAAGTATTTGCTGCCGCTGCCCTTGCCGACTACGCCAGGGAACGGCTGGCTGAAATTGCCCAGGCAAACCCGGAAGCCTATGTACGTATGCAGTTTGCCCAGGCCCGGTCACTGGGCAGAACCCTTGTGCCGTAGTGATTTTCTGTATTTGTAGCATGCTTTTCACAACAATAAAGGAGTGCACACATGGAACAGTTTGAAGTTGCCCCCATAGCAGGGGAAGCATTGCCTGGCAGCGGGTATATAGGGGCCCAACCAGTACAGCCAGGGCAGCCCATTGCCCCCATGGCAGAAACCGTGGGCACACAGGCCCCCTTGAATGCACAGGCCCCAGAGGCACAGCAACCCCCCGCTTTGCCCACAGTGGACGATTACGCCATTACCTTGCCAGACTCCCTGCCAGAGGAGGCACGGGATATGGCCCTTGTGGGGCGGTTCAAGCAATTTTGTGCCGATTCCGGCCTGAGCCCGGAGCAAGCCCAGAAGGCGGTAAATTTTTATCTGGGAGAGCAGGATTCTGCCACTCAAGGAATGCATGAACAGTGTGAAACACAGTTGCGCGCTTTGTGGCGGGAACGCTACCCGGAACGTCTGTCCAAAGCGCGGCAGGCTTGTGTGGCGTTTGATAAGCGCATGGGGGGAAGGCTTATGCCCCTGCTTAACGCAGGCCTTGGAAACCACCCGGTGGTGGCAGAGTTCATGGCTGAAGTAGGGGCCAGCATGGGGGAAGATTCCTTTGGCGGCGCTAAAGGCGGCGAAGCCCCCAATGAGGCCATGAGCACGGAAGAGTTTTTGCGCAAAGTGGTTTTCAAAAACAAGTAATGCTTTGCAGCCAGGCTGGGCCCAGTGCCCTTGCATGGGCTGGAAACAGTGAGTTCGCCAACACTATAACACGTTCAAGGAGTGCATTATGGGTGAAACATTAAAAGACCTTTCCGGGCAGTTTGCCAAGCGCCAGCCAAAACAGGTGGACCAGCTTACGGAAGAAGCCCCCATTCTTGGCATTATTCCTTTTGAGCAGGCCAGCCACGGCTTGTGGAATATGTATGAAGAAGTGGACGATATTACTGGCGCTGGCTGGGTGGAAATGAACGCGCCCCTGCCCGCTGTAGATGTGGTGGGCAACCTGCGCAAGGTAGACCTTTCCATTTTGGGGGGGGAAATTGAATGCACCGAAGACATGGCCAAAATGTTCCATGGCAAGGAAGCCTATTTTTCCCGCAAGTTGCCCAAGGTGGTGCGTAAGTCGGGTATGAGCGCAGAACAGCGCATTTTGTATGACAACTTCCGGGCCTATGCGTTGAAAAACAAAAGCGCCATGAGTGCAGGTTCCACCTCTAACACCAACTACAGCATTCTTGCTGTGCGCTTTATTTCTTCGGAAACGTGCGGCCTGTATTCCCCTGAATGCTTTACCCAGGGCAGCATTCTGAACACAGAACCCATGAACGGCGGCAACTTGTACAAAGCCCCCACCGGAAAGCACCAGGGTGTGCTGGTGTATGGCATGCGTCTGAAGGCCTACCTTGGTATTCAAATTGCCAATAAGCATTCTGTAGCAGCCCTTGTTAACGTGAATAAAGACAATGTGCCTACGGAAGCTATGGTGGATGATCTGCTGGCTTCTGTGCGGGCGATTCCTGGTTCAACCTATCTGTTCATGCACGAAAAGGCCCGCAACATGCTGTGCCGCTACAAGGCTTCTGCCCTGCACATTACCCCTGGTGGCAAAGACCTGGACAGGCAGGTAACCCACTGGAATGGCATTGAAATTGTTACTTCCTATAACTTTCAGGATGGCACGGAAAAAGCCGTTGCCCTGTAACTTTTTTGTGGCCTGCGAATAAGCCGTTTGCCTGAGAATTACGGGGGAGGCGGCACAGCTACCCCATACAACTTTACCACAGAACAAGGAACGAGCATGTATAATCATCAGTTGCGTGTATATGGAGAGTATTTGGCCAAAGAACAACCCTTGCCGCAGAATAGCCAAAGCGTGGGCAATGGCGGGGGGCAACGGGCGGGTTCCATGTTGGGTGCCGCTGAGGTGGTGTTTACTGCTTCTGCCCCGGTTGCCCTGCAAGCGCAGAAAGCGGTTTCCTTCGGCCTGGAAGAAAGTGATGACAACACCAGTTTTACTCCGGTTCCCATTACCTTTCGTCTGGCAACTGGCACCACAGCACGGGCATGGGAACAGGGCGATATTATTGGCAGGTTGCCGCTTCCCTCTGAATTGAAGCGCTATGTACGCCTGACCCTGGCCACAGACGATGCCGCTGCCAAGGGCAGTGTGGATGCGGCCTTTAGCTACTTGCCACGGTAAAAATTGAATGTGGGGGGCCTCCCCCACAAAGGGCATGGGGAATTGGGCAGGCAGCAGGCGCAGGTTGCCTTTCCCCATGCCTGGCAAGCAAGTATCCCCAGGGTAACAAAGCATAAAAAACCGCGGATGAATCAGCGGGTCCATAACACATAAGGAGACCACCATGCATACCAGCACTACAAGCATACAGCGTGCAGTGCAGTCGTTTGGCGAATCTGTACTCCTGGCCGCCTTGCGTCAGCAGGGGGTGGTGGTGCAGCGCACTCTGCCTTTGCCTGTGCTGCGTGAAATGCTCACCCTTGTACGAAGCAAGAAGGGAGAAAATCATGAGTAACGTTTCCTTTTATGGCGGGGCTGCGGGGGAAATTGCCATTTGCAACATGGCGTTGCGGCATTTGGGTGCAGCAGAAGTACTTTCCCTTGCCCAGAACACACGGGAAGCCGATTTGTGCCTGCGGGCATACCCCCATGCGCGCCAAACTCTTTTGGGCATGCACCATTGGGCATTTGCCACCCGTTATTTGTATCTGGCTTCTGTGGCAGAACCTGTAACCCCTTCCCTGAATGGGCCTGTGCAGGCAGGTCTTGCCACAGGCTTTGCCCACAAATACCGCATTCCTGTGGATTGTATTGCCGTGCAGCGGTTGGTGCCGGAAAGTTCTTTTGCAGTGGGTGAGGGGGGCTATGTGTACACAAACGCTGCCCCTGCACAAGCCGCAGTAACGGTGTGTATTACCGATGCAACCTTGTACCCCCCGCTGTTTATTGATGCCTTGGCCTACAGGCTGGCAACTTCCCTTGCTGTTGCCCTGGTCAACAGTATTCGGTTGGAAGCGGTAATGGCGGAACGGTTTTCTGCTGCATTTGAAGCTGCTCGCCTTGCCGATGCCGTGCAGGGTGGGCATGCCCCGCAAACGGCAGAACAAGACCCCTGGCTGATTGCGAGGTAAGCATGCCAAAAACAATGATTGTACAAACAAGCTTCAATGCGGGGGAACTTTCCCCCCACATGGCAGCCCGTACAGACCAGGGCCGCTATGCCGCAGGCTGCCGTACCCTGAAAAACATGCTGGTACTTCCCCATGGCCCCGCGTACCGGCGGCCCGGCACGGAATATATGGGGGAAGCCAGCGCAACCGCTACCCAGGGGGCAGCCCGGCTTATTCCTTTTGTGTTTAACACAGACCAAACCTATGTGCTGGAAGTAACACACAAATGTATTCGCTTTTGGCATAAACAGGGGCTGATTACAGACAGCAATAATGCTGCCCTGAGCCTTGCCACCCCGTATGCCGGGGAGCATGTGAATTCCTTGCGTTTTTGTCAGTCTGCAGACGTTATGTACATGGTAAGCCCGCATTACCCACCCCACAGGCTGGAGCGGCGCAGCCACACCAACTGGACAATTGTGCCCCTTGCCTTTCAAGCATCCCAAGCCCCGCCGGAGCTCATCAGCCTTGCGGTAACAGGCAGTGCACAGCGTGAGTACGCCTATGTGGTAACAGCCATTAATAAAGAGACAGATGAAGAAAGTTTGCCCAGCCCTGTGAAAACCTGCATGGCAGCAAGTGCACTCAATACAGGCAGCTACATAAGACTCTCCTGGAAAGAAGCGGAAGGGGCACGTGAATACCGCATTTACCGGGGGGACGCCGGGGTGGGCAACTATGGCCTCATAGGAAGGGCCACAGGCACTTCCTATACCGACAGGGGACAAGCCGCAGACTTCAGCGTGGGTGCCCCGGAAAGTAAGGCCGTATTTACCAAGAAAGGGAACTACCCCATGACGGTGCAGTTTTACCAGCAGCGCCTGTGCTTTGGGGGAGCGTTTGAAGCACCGCAAACCATATGGACCAGCAGGTCTGGCAATTACCACAACATGAACATTTCCTACCCCTTGCAAGGCGATGATGCGTGCACCGTAACCATTGCAGCAGAGCGCGTGAGCCAGATTAACTGGATGCTTGGGGGCAAAACACTGCTGGTGGGTACGGAAGATGGGGAGTGGGCCATTTCAGGCTATGGGTCTGAACCCCTTGCCCCCAATTCCTGCCAGGTGGAGCGCTATGGTTCATATGGTTCTGCCTGCCTGCCGGCCATAACCCTTGGCGACACCGTTATTTATGTGCAACGCGGGGGGCGCGTCGTGCGTGAATTACGCTACGCCCTGGATAGCGACAGCTACGCCAGCACAAACCTTTCCTTGCTGGCAGAACATTTTTTCCTTGGCAGGCGCATTATAGACTGGGTGTGGCAGCAATCGCCCCATTCTGTACTGTGGTGCGTGCTGGATAATGGCACCCTGTTGGGGTTGACCTTTATTCGTGAACACACCGTGGTTTCCTGGCACAGGCATGAAACCCAGGGGATTGTGGAGGCTGTAACCGTTATTCCCGGGCAGGAAGATGACGAACTATGGTTGCTTGTGCGCCGCACACGCAAAATGCAAAACGGTAAACCTGAATCATTCCTCAGTGTGGAACGCCTTGCCCCCATGTTTAGAAGCGACAAGGCGGAAGACGCATTCTTTGTGGACTGCGGTCTTACCTGGCGCGGAGCCCCGGTTTCTCGCCTTGTTGGGTTGCACCATCTGGAAGGCATGGAAGTGCAATTGCTGGCAAATGGCATGGTGCTGCCCCCTCGGGTGGTGCAAAACGGTGCGGTTTCGTTGGATTTTCCTGCCTCTGTTGTGCATGTGGGCCTTGGCTACACCAGCGATATTGTTCCCATGATGACAGAACCTGTTGAATTTCAGGGAAAGTCCTTGGGCATGGCCCGGCGGGTGGGGCGGGTACGCCTTGCTTTGTATGGCAGCCTTGGCGGGCAGGTGGGTGCGGAAGGTGGGAGTATGCGCCCGTTATTGTTGCGTACCGTGAATCAGCCACTTGGCACCAGCAGTGACCTGTATTCAGGGGAACATTCCGTGCTGGTGGATGCCATTATTTCCACCCGTGGCGGGGTGTGTTTCCGGCAGGCTGAACCCCTTCCTTTCACGCTTACAGCCGTAAGCTGTGAGGTGGAAATAGGAGAGATGTAATGCCGCATTCGCCCATAAGGCAAGGCCATTGCCCAATCCCTCCCTCGTTACCTGGAAACGGGCAAAGACCTATGCAGGATACAAACAGCATGGTTCCGTTGCCTGAGCAAGTTCATTATGGCCCCTATTGTATGCAGGCGGCAGGGCAGGAGCACCTGCACACCACACTTGCCCAACTGCGGCCGGAAGATGCCGCAGAAGCGAACTATGTGGAAACACTGGCTGGTGGGCAAAAAAATGCACAGCAACTTGTGTATGAATCGTTCCAGCAGAGCCCGGTGCGCTACGCTTTGCTACGCGGGCAGTGTACTTTGGGGGTTGGGGGGCTTTGTCCACTACCACAGGCTCTTATACAAGGGGCGTTGCCGGGGGGGGCACAAGCATGGTGGGTGCCCTGGATGGTGGGCACCACAAGCCTGAATCGGTTTCCCGGTGGTTTTGGGGCTATTGCGGCATTTTTCCGGCGTGAAGTGCAGCCCCGTTTTCCCCACCTGTGCAACATGGTGGCATGGCCTGAGCAACGCAATAGAATGCTTTTGCCTGCCTGGCTTGCTGCCATGGGGTTTACTGTGCAGGCCTTGCCCGCAGCCACAAACCATGCCCAGGGCTGGTGTGCAGCCGTTTTTTATTGCCTGCCGGAAGCCGAAACATTGCTTTAGGCCGGAAACAACCTGGAACAGTGAAAGAATAGCATGAACTTTTATGTGAAAAGGAGGTGCCACCATGTGCACTATTATGGCAATTCCCCTTGTTCTTGCCGCAGTGCAGGCTGCGGTACAAACCATAAACACCTCTTCGCAGCAGAAAGCTGCCCAGCAGGCAGCCAAGCAAACTGCAAAAAATGACGCTACACGGTTGCAGTATGAAGCTGACCTGGTGGAAAACGAGCGCAAGAAAAATGCCTATGACACCTTGCTGGCCCAGCGAGATGCCCAGCGCAAAACAGCCGCCCAGGCCGGGCAGTTGCGCTTGTTTTCTGCTGTGAACGGGGTGGAAGGCAACTCGGGCTCTGCCCTGGATATGCTTTTGAACAATACCTCACGCGGGGCAGAAGACCTGTTTGCCATTAACCGAAGCGGCCAGGAACGCGATGCAGACCTGCTGACGCAAAAAAATACCCTGCTGACCCAGGCGGGGTACGCAAAAGATAAAGGCAAGGCAGGGCCAAGCGGGCTGGAGCAGGCCACGCCGTTCATTAACCTTGGCACGTCATTGCTGGGCAGCTTTGCCAGGGCGTAATCATATATTACACTGTAACCACAGGAAAAGACAATGGCACTACAAATTCCCGGTGGGGGTGAACAAGGCACCTGGTTGGGCAAAGGCCCTGCTGTGGTGGGGCGCGGGCAACAACTGCCGCAGGAAAGTACCCAGGCCCGCGATGCCAAAGGGGTTTTTGCACTTTCCCTTGTGGCAGAGGGAGAATCCGCCCTTAAGAAAATGCTTGAAGAAGAAATGCGCCCTGGGCAAGAAGGGTTTGCCGCACGGGCACAACAAAAAATACAGGTTCTGGCAAGTCGGGCTACAGACAGGGAAACCCGCAATGCAGTGGAACAGCAACTTGCTGGTACCCTAGAAGCTGTGAGTTTGCGCCACCGTGATGTGACAGTGAGAAAACACCTGGATGGCTGCATGGAGCAACTGGAGCGGCGCAAGGTGGATGTGGAAACAAACATGACATTGCTGGCTGATACTGCAATGAATTCGCCAGATGCCGCCTTGCGGGCTGAAGCGAAAAAAGCGGCAGCCCAGCAAGCAGCCTTGTTGCACCGGGCGCAAGGGGCCATGTTGGCAGCAGGAATGCGCTATGGCCTTACCCCGCAAATAGAAAAAATGCTCGGGGGAAGCACTGCCGCTGAAACAGCGAGCCCCGTCACTGCTGGAAACGAGCAGGGCAATGGTGTGCCCGCTGCACAGGCTTTGGCAAATACACCCCCTGGAAGTGCGGTAGGTACGCCCGTGAACGACCCAGGTCACACGGTACTTTCCCCGGCTCCTCAAGGGGCCAAAAAAACGGAGACAAAACAATGACAGTAAATGCCTCAGTTATGTGGCGGGAGAGGTATAAAGGGGATGGCATACAAAGCCAGTGGCCCGTGCCATTTCCTTTTTTGCAACCAGAACATGTAAGGGCTACGCTGGTAGACCCTTCGGGATCTGGTCGAGCCTTGCTTTATAACGCAGAGTATACAGTAAAAACCAATGCGGAACGGCGCGGCGGAAGCCTGGGGTATCTTGTTCCAGCAAACCATGAACTCGTGGTGCACCTGGATTTGCCCTATTCCCAGGAAATAGATTTGTATAACAACGGAATTCTGGATGCCGAGGTACTGGAGTACGGTCTTGATAAGCTCACCCTTTTGTGCGCCCAACTTGCAGAGCGTGTTTCCCGTGCTGTGATGGTGGATATTGCCAGCACAGAAACGCCGGAAGCACTGTGTACCTCATTGCTGCAAGCACGTGATATGGCTGTTTCCAGCGCCAGTGAAGCAGCTTCCAGCCTTGGTGTTGTGCAGCAGTATGCTGCCAATGTGCAGCAAAATGCAACGGCCGCCCAAACAGAAGCTGACAGAGCCATGGGGTATGCAGACAAAGTTGAGGCAGACATTACAGGGCTGGAAGCACACCTTATTGCTGTGGGCGACGCGCAGGCGACCAGGGTTGGCGAAGAAGGCAGCATTCAGGTGGCACGGGCTAAAGCTGAAGCAGACAGGGCCGCGGCGGTTGTGCCTGCGTTTACAGATGCAGATAGAGGCAAAGGGCTATTTATAGGGGCGCGGGGGCCGGAATGGGCTTATCCCCGCATGCAGTTTCGCCCCGGCATGGAAGTTCCCCTGGCTGGCATAAAATTATACCCTAACTGCGTGTGGTCCGACCGCAGCCTTGTGCTGTTTGCTGATTGGCCTGATTTGAAAGCTGAATACGATGCAGGGTATATTATGTCTACGACACAGGCTTATGCTGCAACGTTCCCAGCCTATTGGGTTTTGAACGATGCAAAAACTGGTCTTTATCTACCAGACGTTGGCGGCCTGTTCCCCCGTGCTTGGCGAGCTGGCACTATGAAATATGACGTGGGCAGGCAGGCGGGGAGCTACCAACAAGACCAGATACAAGGGCATAGGCATGGCATTATTGGTCTTGTTAACTATGTTGCCCCGTCATCTCCTAATTCGACTCATGATGACCTGCAAAAAAGAGAAGGCGGGGCAGGCTATTCAACGCTTTACAATCACGTTGTGGGTGTTGCCACTGACAGCCTATATGGCAGCGCCAGATTTGGCACAACAACCCACCCACAAAGTTACGCCAAGCCCATGGCCATTTATTTGGGCCGCTATAAGACGGAGGTTTAACTATGCAAGCGCCAACACTCTATTTTTTGGATACAGACAGCTTTTTAACCAGTTCTCGCCCAGCCCAGCTTAACCCGGCTACCGGGGAGTATATGATTGACGCGCTGGGGGCTGTGTTGACCTCACTACCAGACGATGATTTGCCGGAACACCACCGCTGGCGCTTGGTGCAAGGGGCATGGGTTGCCACGCCAGACCACCGGGGCCAGGAAGGCTTTTTGCCGGATGGTAGCCCGTGCAAAATAGAAACCTGGGGGCCGTTGCCAGAGGGATGGACAGTGGAAAAGCCTGTTATTCCTCCCACTCTGAATGAAGCCCGCACTGCCAAACTGGGAGAGATTAATGCAGGCTATAGCGCTGTGATGGGGTTTATTCAGGCCGGGTACCCAGCAGAAGAAGTGCTCTCCTGGGAGCGGCAGGCCACCCAGGCGCGGGAGTTGACGCAGAACCCGGAAGCGGAAGCGGCCTTTGTGCGGGGCCTTGCAGCCACAAAGAACCTTACCGTGGAAGAAATGACCGCCCGCATTCTGGTCAATGCGGCATCGTGGGAACCCATTGCAGCCATGCTTACGGGCCAAAGGCAGGTGATGGAAGAGATTGCCTACATAGCAGAAACGGTGGAAGGCGTGCAGGCTATTAAGGTGGCCTACCGGGTATAACCATGCCGTATGATGCTAAAACTATTGCTTACGCTAAGGCCAAGGGCATTGCAGAAGATGAACTGGCCTTGGTGGTGAACGGCTGTTCCGGGGGCATTCGCTGGATTTATGCCTTGGGCGGCAGGCGTATTAGTTGTGAAGGCTGTTGCAACCAGCACGATATTGACTACCAGCTAGGCGGCACCCCGGCCATGCGCCAAGCAGCAGATTTGCAGCTGCGGCAATGCACCGGGGCCGTTGGCGGGTGGAAGCGGGCACGGGCCTGGGCCATGTGGGCGGCCGTAAGGCTGGCAGGGCGGTGGTACTGGGCGGGTGAATAAAAACGTATTCAACCTTTACGGGCGTTATGCTAGGGGCGCTTTGTACTGCCACCTGCAATGGCATGGGCCATGCCACTGAAAATAAACAGGTGGAAGGGCAGGCTGCAATACCAGTACAAGCGCCCAAGCACCCCCAGGGGGCGGAAGGTGGCTGTTTGCACCAGTTCATTGCCGTTGGTGATGCGAAACTCGAGCCAGGCTTCGCCGGGGAGTTTCATTTCCGCGTACAGCAGCAATCGCTTATTGGCTTTATCTGCCACAAGAACCCGCCAAAAATCCAGGGTTTCCCCCGCTTGAATGGTATCTGCATTCTTACGCCCGCGTTGCAGGCCTGTGCCGCCCAACATTTTGTCTAGGGCACCGCGTATGCTCCACAGCCAGTCAGCATAATACCAGCCGCGCTTGCCCCCAATGGAAAAAATATGTTCAAGGGCTACTTCAGGGTTTTGCACGGGCACCTTTTGCATGTCGGTAAAGCAGCCCATGCTGGGCGGGGTAATGTGGGCCGCAATGCCGTTATACAGCGTGGGGCTGGTCAGGGCGTCTGTCCAACTGGAAAGCACCTGGTTTTGTTCAATTTTATCAAAGGCAAGGGCCACCGCTTGCTTGTAGGGAATAAGGGAGAGCGGCACCAGTTCCGGCAAGGGGCTGGGCTTGCACACCACCTCATTCTTCATGCTATGCACAAGGTTTGTGGCCAGGGAAAAATTGGTGGAAGTAACAAAATAGAGCCAGTAAGAAGAAAGGTGCGGTGTCATAACTGGCACAGTAAGAATGAAGCGGCGCAACTTTCGTACCTCGGCAAACTGCAGCAGCATTTGCTTGAAGGTGAGAATGTCTGGCCCGCCAATGTCAAAGCTTTGGTTGAAGGTGCCGGCATGGAGCAACACCCCGGCAAGGTACTGAATGACGTTGCGTATGGCTATGGGCTGGCAGCGGGTTTCCAGCCAGCGCGGGGCAACCATAACAGGCAGTTTTTCCACCAGGTCGCGGATTATTTCAAACGAGGCACTGCCAGAACCAATAATAATGCCAGCCCGCAAGGTAGTAAGGGGTATTTTGCCCCCTGCCAAAATGCTTTCCACATTCTTGCGTGACCGTAAATGCTTGGAGAGATGGTCATCGTTCACAATGCCGCTGAGAAAAATGATTTGCTTGGCGTTGGTTTCTTCCAGCCGCTGTACAAAATTCTCGGCAGACTGCTGCTCCAACTGGCTGAAATCACCCGTTGTGGTGGTCATGGAATGAATGAGGTAATAGGCCGCGTCAATGTCGTTCGGTATGGCAGCAAGGCTGGCGGGCTGCAAAAAATCAACCTCAATCACCTGCACCTGCGCGGCATATTCCGGGGCGTAATGAAAGCGCTTCTTGTCCCGCACGCAGCACACCAGGGTATGCCCTGCCTCTGCCAGAACAGGCAATAACCGCTTGGCAATGTAGCCTGTGGCACCAGTAAGGAGTATTTTCATGGGGGCCTCGTGGGGGGGGATTATGTAAGGAAACGCCAATAGCCTAGTCGTTCCTTACGTATATTCCATAGCGTACGCAGTATTTATGCTCAGGTAAATATCTTGTTGTTAATTTTTTATAAACAAATAGTAGATATGTGGCTCAAAGTTTTATTCTTATTCATTGCGTACGCAGCATATACCGCTCCACAGGGGCGAAGTTATCCGCCAATGCAGGCACATCTTCCGCAACAGGGCGGGTCCAGCGGTTTTCATACAGGGCGCGCACATCTGGCGGCAGGTTGGCAAGGGTTTCTTCCGTCATCATGCCTTTTTGGGGGAAGGCCAGCAGCATGACGTTTTGCACCATGGTGCCCTCGTATTTACTTTGCACCGGCAGCAGAACCACTTCGGCAAATTCCCCCTGGAAAGCGTGGTAAATACTCCGCAGCAGTCTGCCGTTATCCCCTTCAACAGCGCTGATAATATTCATAAGCAGCACCCCGTTGTCGTCCAGCAGGCTACGCATGGTGGCTGCCGCTTCCCGCGTGCCAATATGGAAGGGTACGGAATAGTGGGAGTTGAACACATCCGCAAAAATAAGGGGGTAGGTAGGGTGGTTGCTTGCCCGTGCTGCGCGGTTAATAAAGGTGCGGGCATCTTCATGGAATACCTGCATGCGGGCATCGCCCAGGGGGGCGCTGAAATCTTCTTTGGCCACACGGGTAACGCCGGGGTCAAGTTCCACCACGTCCAGGCTGGCCCCTGCCCCCAGCGGGCCACCGTTGCCCAGCAGCCATTTGGGCACGGAATAGCCCCCGCCCCCCAGCATGAGAACGCGGGAAGGGTGCGGCACAAGGGCCGTGCCCAGGCGGTAAAATTTGGTGTAGGCAAACATCAGTTCCTGCGGGTTGTCCAGAAAAATGCCGGACTGCGCGCTGCCAGGGTCGGTAGATAAAAAACGGGCAGGCCTGCCGGAATAAAAACCTTCCTGAATACGCAAGGTATTGTAGGGCGTTTCCAGGGTGGTGGTGTGGGTGGCAGCGGCATGCACTTGGGCAATCCATTCAAACCCAAGGCTGGCGCAAAAAAGAACAAGGGCGGCCCCCCAGGCAGAAGCTGGCAGGCGGTGGGTGCACAGGGCCACCAGCAAATAACAGGCGGCAATGGCATAAATTATTTCCCGGCTGCCAAACCAGGAAATAAGCACAAAGCCGCCTAAAAAAGTGCCCACAATGCTGCCAATGGTGGAAATGGCGTTAAGCCTGCCAATAGTGCTGCCCGCTTTGGCCTGGCTGGTTATGGCAAGGCGCATGGTGAATGGGGAAATCATGCCACTTACCAGCCCCGGCAGGGCAAAAAGCACCACGGCAGCCAGTACGGCGTTTACGTGAAGCGAGGTGGACTGCGCCGTGAGCCAGCCAAGCAAAGGCTGCTGGAGCAGGGCGGAAAGCATAACCCCAAGGGCGGCACACAGCAGCAGGCGGGCCAGCACACCCTTTGCTTTATTGTGCAATGCCGGGGAGGGGGCACTGGCTTCTTTACCTTCATGGTGGGCGCTTGGGCGCGGGGTAAGCAGGTTATCAGCCAGTTTGCCCCCCAGCCAGTACCCAAGGCTTAAAAATGCCAGAATAACGCCAATAAGGCTTGTCCATACTATGGTAGAAGTGCCCAACCATGGGGCAAGCAGCCGTGCACCCACCATTTCAAGCACCATAAGGCACAGCCCGTTCATAAACATAATAATGGGAAGCATAAAAGCCCTCTTGACGAAGTGTTGGGAAACATCTTATTTAGGGTGCATGCATAGCGCTGTCGTTATGCCTTGCAAAAGCCCAGCGGTATTGTGCCGGGGCCATTGCTTTCCGGCGAACCTGGCCGGGTAGCAGGTAAAGTATGGCCCAAATGTGGCAAGAGTGCAATGCAGGGCAAGCAGCACTTCGTATGGGAGCCTTAACTATGAATACCCTCCTTTCATTTTTTACTCATAATGGTGCATGCCGCCGCGTGGCGGGTTGTTGCGTGCTGGGCATTGTGCTTGTTCTTCTTTGTGCCAGCCAGGGCCTTTCTGCGCCCCGCAGTAAAAATGCCACCCAACCAGCGGAAAAGAAACTGCCCAAAATTTCTGCCAATGAACAAAAGAAATTCAATGCCTTTGCAGACCCTACCATGCCCAAGGCCCCTTCCCCGTTCATGAAACGGCCGCAGCATGACAAGGTGGCGGAAAAGCCCATTTTCCTTCCAACGGCGGTGGAGTTTTCCGGTGGGAAGGATACAAAAGCACCAAGCCCGCACCGTTCCCCGTTGCCTGGGGCAGCCAATGTTCTGCCGGAGTATGGGGAAGATGCCCCCAAAGAAATCGCCATGAAGTATAAAATGCATAATGGCACTTCGGCAAAGTTTGTGGTGAACCAGCAAGACGAAAACTCGCCACTGTTTACTCCGCTGGATAAAAAAAGCGGCAAGGTGGCTTCAACCGGGGTTGGGCTGGACGTGGAAGTGGAAAAAAACATGAAAGTCCTCTTGGGTGCGGAACATAAAACGGTGGAAGGCGCAGGCATGAGTTCTGGTGCATCTTCTTCCCAGGGGGCCAGTGTCGGCTTCAGCCTTTCATTCTAGGGAAACGCTGATTTATTCCGTTTGGCGGCGTTGCTTTACTTTTTTTGAAACAGTCGAGGACGGAAGAGTTGACTCGGCCCGTCCTGGGCCTCGGCCTTCGGCTCCTGCCCTACGGGCAGTTCCCAATTCCGCTTTCCTGCAGAATGGTCACTCCTGCTTCAAAAAAAGCTTGTTCCTTGCTAAACGAAATAACTACGCGTTTCCAAAATGCCATTTAATCAGTGCCTCCTTAAATGCTGTTTACATGAGTGTCTTTTTGCTCCTGCCTGCATCAGTTAGCGCCTGCTTTTTCAGTTGACTGCCGTAAGAATACACACCTCGAAGCAGGCGCAATTTCCTTGGCAGAGAACAAAAACGCATCTTGTCTAAATATTATCTAGAGAAACTCTAATTACTCGTTGTGTCTTGAGGCATTTTCCTGTATGTGAAGAACACATACTGTGCGTTAGTGTATGGTTGCTTAATTTACCACTTCGGTTGGAGGAATAGCATGCGTATTTTGGGATTTTGTCTGCTTCTCGCTCTTGTTCCACTTTCGGGCTGTGCCTGGATAGGTGAGACCGCAGGATATGTACAAGCCAAGGCAGAAAGCGGCGCTTCAGACATGAAGCGTGGGTACAGTGATGGATATAACAATGAAAAGCGTAACCAGGCTGCCAAGCCTTATACGCCGCCGCCTGTAACAACTCCAAGCTCACCGCCTCCTGCATTTTCCCACGCCACTGACCCAAAAGATTTGCGCTAATTAGCTTAATCTGCTGGTGTAGTGCCTGCCAGGTAGGGCACAAGGGTGCTTAGCGTGTATTTAAAAAGCTCTTTATGGTTTGCTCCATAAAGAGCTTTTTTTGCGTGCAAATACGCGCATTCCTTATTGCTCAACGTGTATAAATAGTGATACTGTAATTGCGTTCAGTAAATTTGCTTTCTCTGTATCAGGCAAATGTTCATAAATGGGAATGCCCATGAAAATATCAACATACCAAAAAGGAGCAGGCTATGAACCTTCGGAATGCGTTGCGGGTTACCTGCGTGTTTGCACTGCTTTGTGGCTGTTCAGGAAATGCTCAGGGTGGGGCTGTAACTGCCAAAGACCTGTTGCATAAAGAATTTGCCTTGCAAACGGTAAATGGTACGGCTTTTGTTGCTAAAGACAACACCCCTACCATTGCCTTTTTGACAGATATGCAGGTGGTGGGTTCTGTATGTAACCGTTTTTTTGGCAAAGGCACTTTAAAAGATGATGTGCTGCGTGTGGACCCCATGGGGGCTTCCATGATGATGTGTCCAGAGGAAAACTTGACCCAACTGGAAATGAAATTTTTCAAAATGATGGCCGCAGGGGTTACTGTGCGCCTTGAAGATGACCAGCTTACCCTGGAGCAGGGCGGTACTACCTTACTATACAAATTTAAAGGGACGCCAAAAGAATAATTTTTTACCATGTGTTTTGCAAAAGCAACAGATGCACTGGCCCATGGCATTTCCATAAGGCTCTTGCTTTTGCAAAACACCCAGTGAACACTATCATCAATGAAGAAGCCCACCCAGGAAGGTGAGTCCGTGGGCAGGCTTCTGATGATTCCAAGGGGGTTGGCTCCCTTGGAAGTAAGGGAGGCAGAAAGGTGAGTTTCTGCCTCCCTTCATCTTTGTCATGCTTTGTCCGTATATTTTTGTTCTTAGTTGTGTATAGGCATACCCAACGGGCAAGAAAAATATACGACAAGATTAGTCGTAATTCAGCATAACTCATGTATGTGAAAAAGAAAAACAGCTATAGCTGGTTCCCTTCTCTCCCTTAAAGAAAATATGTGTTTTTCGGAAAAAGGCAAGTGTTTTTAGAAACTTTTTTGAGTACTGTGTTACAGCGTTTAAATGACTATATACATGTATTACCTCCAGTTAAATGTGATATTTTAATATACATGTAAGCTCTATGTATATGCGTGCTGGTCTATTTTTTACTGCTCAATGGCTTTCTCCTGCCATTTGTGTATTTGTTCATGAAACAGAGAGTTCCCCTGCGCGTACCAGTATTGTTGCTTTATGCCCCGTATATTGCGTCAGGTACCGCATTGAATGTACAATGAATTTATCTATTTATTCCAAGATGTTGAAGTACATGTAGCGTCTTGCCCATTGACAATGACCCTGTTTTACGCCATGTTTGCCTCTGCTAATGTGCCCCTTGGGGCTTAATAGGGAATCTCGTATAAAGCGAGAGCGGACCCGCCGCCGTATGCCAAATGTGTGTTCTGTTCAGTGAATACCACTGGGAAATTTCCTGGGAAGGTGGAACAAGAACCTGGCAAGCCGGAAGACCTGCCTTAGCATTGTCTTGAGGACACACCACCGGTAACGGGCCTTTACCGGAAGGGTTGCAAGCGAGGATAAACGCGTTTCCTCCGGCTTTTTCGTGCCGGAGGTTTTTTTTTGGCTCATATACACAGGAACAGGGCCTCTGTTCTTTTTCGGAACCATAATGGCGAAACAAATTGTGAAGCGCGATGGTTGTAGCGTTTTGTTTGATTCAAGCAAAATTCTTAATGCCATTGCCAAAGCCAACAAGGCTGTGGGGGAAGAAGAAATTACCGCCACGGGCCTTTTGTTTGTTACAGAAGAAGTGTGCCGCTTGCTGGAAGCACGCAGCCTTAGCAATGTTGAAGAAATTCAAGACGTGGTTGAAGAGGTGCTCATTCGCTTCGGATTTTCCAAAACTGCCAAGGCCTACATTTTGTACCGGGCAGAGCATACGAAAATTCGTGATGCTGAAACGTACCTGATGGATATTTATAAAAAACTTACCTGGGCCCCTGCCAAAGAAGAAGATATCAAGCGGGAAAATGCCAATATTGACGGGGACACAGCCATGGGCACTATGCTGCGCTATGGTTCTGAGGGCTCCAAGTTCTTTATTGATAATTACGTGTTGCCCAAAGATGCCGCCGCTGGCCATGCCAATGGCGACATTCATATTCACGACAAAGATTTTTATATGCTCACGGAAACCTGCTGCCAGATAGACTTAATCCGATTGTTCAAGAAAGGGTTTTCCACTGGGCATGGGTACCTGCGCGAACCAAATTCCATTGAAAGTTATGCTGCCCTGGCTTGCATTGCCTTGCAGGCCAACCAGAATGAAATGCACGGTGGGCAGAGCATTCCCAATTTTGACTTTGCCATGGCCCAAGGGGTGAACAAAACCTTCCGCAAGGAATACGTTGCAGCTTTTGCTTGCTTTCTTGAAGTAAAGAATGAACTGGATGCGGCTGAAGCTGTTGCTCGAACTGAAGTGTTGCTGCAAGGCTTGCCTTACCAGCCAACCCTTGGCAATGGCGAAGCCTTTGGCCAGGCTTTGCTTGCCTGCCATGGGGAAACCATGCGCCCCCTGCTTGCCAAAACCCACCTGCATGCCACCCAAAAGGCCATTCAGGCCACACGGCGGCGCACGTATCAGGCTATGGAAGCTTTCATCCACAACTTGAACACCATGAACTCCCGCGCAGGGGCGCAGGTGCCGTTCAGTTCCGTGAACTACGGTACAGATGTTTCCGCAGAAGGGCGCATGGTAGTGGAGAATCTGTTACTTGCCACCAAAGCAGGCCTTGGCAATGGGGAAACGTCCATTTTCCCTGTGCAAATATTTAAAGTGAAAGCCGGGGTGAGCTTTAACCCTGAAGACCCCAATTATGACCTGTTCCGCCTTGCCATGGAAACATCTGCACGGCGGTTGTTCCCCAACTTCAGCTTTTTAGATGCACCCTTCAATGCCCAGTATTACCGGGAAGGCGATTATAACTCTGAAGTGGCCTACATGGGGTGCCGCACACGGGTTATTGGCAACGTGTACGACACGGAACGTCAAGTAACCTGCGGGCGTGGTAACCTCAGCTTTACCACCGTGAACCTGCCTCGCCTGGGGCTGGAAGCCAAGGGCAATACTGCCGCCTTCTTCACCCTGCTGGATGAACGCATTGATTTAGTGTTCCGGCAGTTGCTGCATCGCTTTAAGGTTCAGGGTTCCAAAAAGGTATACAACTACCCGTTCCTTATGGGGCAAGGCATCTGGCTGGATTCTGAACACCTCAAATGGGAAGATTCCATTGAAGAAGTGTTGAAGCACGGCACCCTGACCATAGGCTTTATTGGCCTTGCCGAAGCCCTGTATGCCCTGCTTGGCAAGCATCACGGCCAGTGTGAACAGGCACAGGCTCTTGGCCTGCAAATTGTGCAGCACCTGCGCCGCCGGGCAGACGAAAAAGCCCGGGAAACCGGATTGAACTTTTCTCTTATTGCCACCCCGGCAGAAGGGCTTTCCGGCAGGTTCGTAGCCCTGGACAAGCAGCGCTATGGCACCCTTGAAGGGATTACTGACAAGGACTATTACACCAACTCCTTTCATGTGCCTGTTTCCTTTTCCATTGCTGCATTCCGCAAAATTCAGTTGGAAGCCCCGTACCATGCCCTTACCAATGCTGGCCACATTTCCTATGTGGAACTGGATGGTGACGCCAGCAAAAACCTGGAAGCGTTTGAAACTATTGTACGTTTTATGCACGCTCAGGGTGTGGGCTATGGTTCCATTAACCACCCTTTGGACAGAGACCCTGTGTGCGGGTACATAGGCGTTATTGACGATTGCTGCCCGCGCTGTGGCAGAAAAGAAGGGGAAGGGGTAAGCGAGGAAGCATTGCTTCAGTTGAAGAAGCAGTACCATGACGTGCCCATGTAATCCGTACGTCCCAAATAACGACAACTTGCGGGGGAGCTGTGTTTCCCTCACCAATATCATACGTAGTATTCAAATGGAGGAGCGACATTATGCTTTTAGATACACAGTGCACAGACAAAAAAGTGGCTACAGAAGTGAAAATGGTGGGTGCTGGGCAGGGGTTTGAGCGTACCCGCCGTATCACGGGCTATCTTGTGGGCACCCTGGAGCGTTTTAACAACGCCAAGCGGGCGGAAGAGCGTGAAAGGGTAAAGCACGGTGCAGCGTAACGCTTCCTTGCCCTGCGTGCATTCCCTGCGGGTGCATGGGGTTGTTGAAGAATCGATTGTAGATGGCCCAGGTTTGCGGTTTGTGGTGTTTACCCAGGGGTGCCTGCATGGGTGCCCTGGGTGCCACAACCCGGCAACCCACAGCTTTGGGGAAGGGTATGAAACCACCCCCCAAGCGTTGCTCACGCAATTTGCCACTAACCCCTTGCTTGCCGGGGTTACGTTTTCCGGTGGGGAACCCTTTTTACAGCCAGAACCTTTGGCTTTTTTGGCAAAACAGGTACATGCCCTGGGTAAAACGGTTGTGGTGTACACCGGCTATACCCTTGAAGCGCTGTACCCCCTTGCCCAGGAACGCCCGGCTGTGGCTTCCTTGCTGGAACAAACAGACCTGCTTATTGATGGCCCCTATGTAGCGGCCCTGCGGGAACTGGATTCCGGCTTGAAAGGCAGCAGTAACCAGCGAATATTAGATAACGAGGCCATTGGTTCCCTCTGGAATGTGTTGCAACTTCGCCAGGGAAACGTGCCGAATGGGTAGGGTTCTGTTTTTATTGAATTTATGATTGAGTTCTTTTTGTCCAGTCCCGTGGAATCCTTTTTTCTGTATTCTATGAATATGTTTACATGTACCTCGCAAAAAAAGTGACGCATGTTATTGTTTTTGTTTGTTATTTTTTATGTTGACTTACAAGGCCGTCCAAGGCATACCTTTGTGGTAAATTCAGACTCGTATGCTATGAGATGCCCGATGATTGGCATTAGGGAATACACTTGTGGCACCGGTTTGGTAATTGTTATACACAATGCGGCTTTTTTGAGGGAATATTTCATGTATAAAAAGATTCTTCTGACCTTGGCCTTTTGTTTGTTTTCCACGGCTGCTCTGGCTGCCCCCAAAGATTTTGGCGAGTTTTCCATTGACCTTGGTGAAGGGTGGCAAATGGTGAGCGATCCAATTCAAAACCAGGGTGCTATCATGGTTATTGTAAATAACCCTGCCAAGCAAAGCGCCATTAATATTACCTATGCCCCAACCAATGGGGAAGACGCCAAAACCCTTGCAGAAGGCACGGTTAAGAACATGGAGGCCGCAGGCGTTGCCATGAATATGAAAATCGTGAAAGCCGATGCACACTATGCAGAATTGCATGGAGCACAAGGCCCGGTTGCCTTGAAGATGCTGCTGCTGGCAGACCCCACAGGCAAAATCATGGCCACAGTGGTGGTAAGCGGCGACCTGGATGCTGCTGCAAGCACGTTGAAAACCATTAAATTCAAGAACGATAAACTGGCTCTGCAATAAGCTGATGCCGTTGTTTGCATAAAAAAAGGGGAGGCCAAGCCTCCCCTTTCTCGTTTCAATAGGTTACTCGTCATCGCCTTTGGTTACCGTGGGGTAGGGCCACAGGCGCATGCCCCCGTCCAGCACATATAAATCCACAGCACCCAGGGCGCTCAGGCGGGAAGCTGCGGCATAGGCCGCTTCACTGGTGTCTGAAACCAGCACCAGCGGGGTAAAGCGGGGTACTTCATCTTGCAGCCGTTTTTTGAGCTGTAAAAATGGAATGTTGTATGCCCCTTCCAGGTGGGCTCTTTCCCATTCGTCCTGGTGGCGCAGGTCCAGGGTAAAAAACTCTGCCCCGGCCTGGCGTGAAGCTAAAAGCTCTGCCGGGCTAATGCCAAACACGCCGCCTGCCATTTTACGCAGGGCAATAGTGGCGGTTTTGGCCAGCAAGTCAGCGGCTTGGCCCGCATACTCTTCCCGGGCCAGTTGGGCCAGGGGAGTGGCTGCCCGCATGGCAGCAATGGCTAGGTCAAACACGGCTGTGCTAATCACCTCAGGGGCATTAATGCCAAGCACCTGCACCCCAATAATGGTGTGGGTGGGGCTGTGGCACACAATGCGTAAGGCCACCTGACCCACCACGGTATTGGCGGTTTCCGCTTCCCCCTCCAGGGCAATGGAAAGGCATTGTACAGCCTGTTCAGTTTCCAAATTCTGTTTTTCCGCTTCGCGGGTGCCAAAACCGGCCCGTAGTACACAGTATTTGCTGTTGGCAGCACGTTGCATCCCCAGCAGGTCAATGGCAGGCACTTTATCTTCTGCTACAGCCCAGGCACAGGCATGCGCCGTGGCAAGGGCGCTTTCCGGCCCGCCCGTGGCCACGGGCAAGGGCAGGGTGCCCCCGGCGGCTAAAAAGCTGGGCATGGCTGCCCCGCTGCCAATTACGGAAACCTGCGTGGCAAGGGCAGGGTCCACTTCAATTCGGCCATAGGCATCCAGGCTGAAGCCTTCTTCACGCAATAATGGGTGGCGTGTAAGCATGGGGGCTGTCCACAGGCATACCCCGGCAGGGTGTGGGGTGCCATCCGGGGTCACCACAGCTTCAAGCAACGAGCCATCAGGTGAAAGGGCAAATGCAAAGTCTTCAATGCCTGCTTCCGGCAAATGCACAAAGCGCACGGCGCTGCCCAGTTCCTTCAGGGTGTACCGCAGCAGGTGGGAAGCAATGCATGGTTCAGCCGAGGCACCGGGGAATAGCCACACAACTTCGCATCCGGCTTCATGGGCACCAAGCACGGCATCCAGGGCTGCCATGCCAGCGCCTACCACCAGGGCAGGTGTGTTGTGGGAAGCTGCGGTAAACAGGGCATTGTCCACAGCATGGGGGCTTGCTGCAAACCCTTCCTGCGGCCAGGCAAAAACGTTTGCCATGGCCCCAATGGCACGGGGTACACGGGCTGTGACCTGTGTTTCCACCACTAGGTGGTGAAAGCGCACGGGCAGTACCCCGCGGGTAGAAGAAACCACTACCTCGTTTTTGGCAAGGTCGGGCATAAGTTCGTGTGCTTCAATAATGCCAATATCTCTGCCAGCAAGCTGGTTTATGTTGGGCAGGCAGGCAGCAGCGCGCTGGCTTGCAGGGCCTACCGGGTCGGGGAAAGAGGAAAGCCCGGCAGGAAGTATCAGGTTAATTTCATCGGCAGGCAGGCGGCTTTTAATGCCCAGGGCACATTCTATTCCAGCGTTGCTGGAGGCTATAACAACTATTCTTTTCATACCCGTTTTCCTTATCGTCTTGTGTGCGTTAAGCTGGCGGGCATGCCAGCAGTGTGTGCCGTAACCTATGGAAATAGCGGAAAAGATAGCTACAAAATATGCTACCTTGTTTTTACTCTTCCTGCAAGCCGCTGCCAAGTCTAAAAACTTTTTTTCACAAGGGGTGCAAGAGGTGTTCAGGCATCTTGACCAATGCCGCCTGCACAGGTATGACAAGCACACCGTGTATGTGTGGTGTGGTAAAAATACTACACACACACGCTGTTGTTGCACTCACCTGGGAAGCGCAGTAAATATTGCGCCCCGAATGCTTTGGAGGTTGGTTATGGGAATGCCCAGCATGTCTGAAATACTTCTTATTCTTGTGGTGGTGCTGGTGTTGTTCGGCTCCAAAAAACTGCCGGAAATTGGCAGCAGCGTGGGACGTGCCATCAAGAACTTTAAAAAAGCCACAACTGAACCCGACGAAATTGACATTACCCCGCAAAAAAATGCCAAAACAGGCACAAAAAAGAACGACGACGACGAAGCGTAGCTTTTTTTGTTTTGGGAAGGCGGGCGTTGTTGTGTAATGTCGCTTGGTATGAGCTCTTTTTATGGCGCTTTGCTTTACAGGCTGTACAGACTTTTCCCCTTATTATTGTAGGGAATCAGCCGATACTTCGTGCAAAGAAATGCTGGTTGTGTTTGAATTGCTTCCTATAAAAAGGCGGGTAAGGAATTTTCCTACCCGCCTTTTTTTGCGTATGTGTATTGCTATAGCGCCGCCATGGCCTTTGCCAGGTGCTCCAGCCACATGTGAGCAAACCCGCTGTATTCGGCCGTGCCGCGTAGCACCGGGTGGCAGGTAAAGCCTTCCTGCTCTAAAATATACCGCCAGGAGCCGGGTTCTTCCCCTGCCATATCATGCTGCGCGTGTTTGCCAATAACGGAAAGTAACGGCAACAGCCATACCGTTTTACTCCCTGTTGCGTGCAGCTTTGGCAGCATGAACTCAATGCAGCGTTCGCCATCAAGTGTGCCAATGAAGACACGTGGGTCACGTTTTTGCAAGGCATCGGCCAGGGCGGAATAGCTGGCTGCCGCGCTGTGGGCTGTGCCGTGGCCCATACACAGCACCAAATCATCCGGCTGGCGTTCAAGGGGTAAATGTTGCAGCAGAACATCTGCGGCTCGTTCTACGTCTGCTTCAGTGGCCAAAAGCGGTGCGCCAAGGGAAAGGCGCAGGCCGGTTTCCCTGGCAATGTTCATGCATTGCTTTTGCAGCGTTTCATATTCCTTGCCAGGAATAATGTTCAGCGACTGCACGGCAACCTGAGTGAAGTTATCAAGGTGCAGGCGGGTAAGGGCTTTTGCCACGGAATCAACCTCAATATTCCTACTGGCAAGGCGCCTGAGGGCAAGGGGCGAAGTATAAGCCCAACGCACCGTTACCTGAGGAAAGGCCCGGCGCACTTCGTCTTCAAATGTATGTATGGCAGAACTGCCAAGGGCGGTTGTGGCCCCAAAGGCGGCAAGCAGTATGGCAGTATTTTGGGTAGTCATAGGAATGTGTTGCGGCACGGAAAAGCCCATGGCGAGAAGCGTGAAATAACGTTTGAGCGTGCCAGGAACCTAATGGGCCGTTATGGTTGAGCGTTTGTGAAGTAGGCAGTGTGTTCGCCGCATGTAGTTGGATTTTGTGGAGAAATTGAACGTATTAGAGAATACATCATTCCTGGTGCGGAAACAAGGGACGGGCACTGGCAAACAGGGAACCGTGGCGGATGGATTGTTGTTCTTGCGGGGAAAACACACGCACCACGCCGTATTCCCCATCATAGCCGCCCTTGCGGGTTACTTGCCCGCTACGCATGCGGTGCAGGCTTTCCCCCAGGGCAGGGTGGAATTTTTCCAGTTCGCTTGTGGGGATAGTTTGTAAAATGTCCAGTTCAGAACCAAATTTGTGCAAGGCCTTGGCATACAAGGCCCCCACTTTTTTGCTTTTTGCCCCTACTCCCAAAATTTCCCCCAGCAGTTCCGGCAGGGGCACAAGAGAGGCAAAGGTGTTGCCTGGCTGGTGTATGGGGGCGGGCCTGTCGGCCAGTTCCTGCACGCGGTACAGCACCCCAAGGGTAAGTGGCTTGCCGCACACCGGGCAAATACCTCCACGCTTACGGCTTTCCTCCGGCTCCAACACCACGTTGCAGGCCCGGTGGCCATCTAAGTGGTATTTGCCTTCTTCAGGGAAAAATTCTAGCGTTCCCAGGAAGCTACAGCCTTCTCCAGCCGTTTCCGGGTATTTCAGGGAGTTATAAATACCCAGGTAACTGGGGGTGCCGGAAAACAGGGTGGCCTCGCGCCCCAGGTTTTCCCCGGAATGGGCGTCTGAATTGGAAACCAGGCGGTAGGCGTCCAGGGCGCTCCACATGCGGTTCATGTCCGGGTCGGAAGAAAGGCCCGTTTCCAGGGCAAAAATTTCATGGGTCAGGTCGCCAAAACACTCTTGCATACTGTCAAAGCCAGACTTGGAACCAAACAGAGAATACCACGGTGTCCAAATGTGTGCTGGCACTACAAAGGCACCGGGGGCAGTTTCCAGCACCATTTCCAAAAGGTCATGGGAATCCAGCCCCACAATGGGCCTGCCGTCTGATTCCAGGTTGCCAATGCCGCCAAGGCGGGTGGCAAAGGCTTCTGCCGCTTCCAGAGTGGGGAAATATACGAGGTTGTGTACCCGGCGCACCTTACCGCCGCGTTTGTAAATGGAGCTTATTTCCCCCTGCAACATGAAGAGTGGGGGAGGAACGCTACGTTCCAGGTGAGCAAATTCCGGCAATTCGTCAAGAAAACCCCGTGGGTTGCGCAAGCGGTACAGGCCGCTGGCTTCGTCCCATTCCAGGGTTTCGCGTAGTGAGTCGCGCCAGCGGGCATGGGTTATGTCGCCAGTGCCCACCACGTGCAGCCCTTTTACCGCTGCCCAGGCTGCAAGGTTGCGCGGTGTAAGGCGGGTGCTGGTGGCGCGAGAATAGCGGGAATGGATGTGCAAATCAGCACGGAAAAGTGGTGTGTTCATGTGGGAATTGTGCGGTAGGAGCGCCTGATGAGTTTTTAGTAGTAGTGTTTTTGCCCTGTCAGCCGATAAGGCAGGCAATGCCCTGCTATTTCTTACCGTGCATATGGCGGGAGGGCAAGACGGAAGTTGCAACGCTGCAATTGACCGTGTCTTTTTTCAACGGTATAAGGGTGCTGATGTTTTTATACTAAGGAGTACACATGCGAATTCTCGTTACTGGTGGCTGTGGCTTTATTGCCAGCAACTTTATACGTTTTTTATACAAGGCCATGCCTGATGTATTCGTGGTGAACGTAGACCTGCTTACCTACGCTGGCAACCCTGCCAGCGTGCGTGACGTGGCAGAAAAATATGCTGGGGCGTATGCCTTTGTGCAGGCAGACATTGCTGACAAAGACGCCATGCAGGCTCTTTTCAAGCAATATTCCTTTGATGCCATTGTCAATTTCGCAGCTGAATCACATGTGGACCGTTCCATTCACGACCCCACCCCCTTCTTGCGCACAAACATTACAGGCACTCAAACGCTACTTACCCTTGCAAAAGCGTTTGATGTTGCCAAGTTTTTGCATGTTTCCACCGATGAAGTGTATGGCACCCTCGGCCCCACAGGCAAATTTACGGAAAGTACTCCCATTGCCCCCAACAGCCCGTATTCCGCTTCCAAGGCCTCGGCAGATCTTTTTTGCCGGGCCTGGTATGAAACATATGGCTACCCCGTGGTCATAACCCGTTGCTCCAACAACTACGGGCCATACCAGTTTCCAGAAAAACTCATTCCCCTTATGTATATCAAGGCCCGCAATGCAGAAGCCTTGCCCGTGTATGGCGACGGCACCAACGTGCGTGACTGGATTCACGTGGAAGACCACTGCAACGGCGTGTGGCTGGCCCTTACCCGCGGCACCCCCGGCAAGGTGTATAACCTGGGGGGCGACGCAGAGCGCACCAACATGCAGGTGGTCACCAGCATTTTGGATTACTGCAACAAGCCGCACAGCCTTATTCGCCATGTAACAGACCGCCCTGGGCACGACAAACGCTATGCCATGGACTTTTCCCTGGCCCAAAAAGAATTGGGCTTTGTTCCGGCCTGGACGTTTGAGAAGGGGCTGGAACAAACGTTGAACTGGTACGCCAACAACCAGCAATGGGTGGGGGATGTAACAAGCGGGGCTTACCGCGAGTTTGCCAAACTGTGGTATGGGGGCAGGCAATAATGAAGCGCACAGCTCTTGTTCTTGGCGGAAAAACCGGACTTGTGGGGCAGGCCTTGTGTGAAGTGCTTGCCAAGAATGGCTGGGAGGTAACGGCTTCAACCCGGCATGATGTGGATTTTGCGGCCCAAGGGGTGGAAACGGCCCTGGCCAACCTTGTGGAGCGCACGGAACCTGGCTGCGTGTTCAATACGGTGGGGTACACAGCGGTGGACAAGGCCGAAGAGTGCCCGGAGGAAGCTTCCCTGCTCAACGTACAGGTGCCTGCCCTGCTTGCGCGGGTGCTGCGCCGCTTCCCCTGCCATTTGGTGCATTACAGCACAGACTTTGCCTTCAACGGAAAAAAACGCACTCCTTATTTGGTGGAAGATGAAATAGGCCCTTTGAGTGTGTATGGAAAAACAAAACTCGCCGGGGAACAAGCATTACTCCAGGCCGGGCTGAAAGGCTGCTGTGTGGTGCGTACCGCGTGGCTGTTCGGCCCAGGCAAAGGCAATTTTGTTCGTACCATTCTTGAAAAGTGCAAAACCAACGCAGAATTGAAGGTGGTGCATGACCAGATTGGCTCCCCCACCTACACAGTAGACCTTGCCACCCATTCCATGCAACTGGTGAAAGCAAAAGCGGAAGGGTTATTTCATGTGGTGAACAGTGGGGAAGCAAGCTGGTGTGAACTGGCAGACGAGGCAGTGCAACTGGCGGGCCTTCCCTGCGCGGTGCAGCCCGTGCCTTCTTCCGCATATCCGCAAAAAGCGGTACGCCCGGCCTATTCGGTGCTGAATACTTCGGCCTTTACCGCGCTTACCGGGGTAACTCCGCGCCCGTGGCCCCAGGCCCTGCGCGACTATGTGTTTCGGGAATTTTTAACGGAATAGGCCTTGCAACCGTGCGCATGAGCAGGATTGCAAGGAGGGGAAGCTAGCCCGGCAACAAAAAGATAACCGAACATTATTGGGAGTAGGTATTTTGCTGGAACGAATTTGGATTAGCGCCGGGGAAGCTTCCGGCGACCTGCACGGCGGCCTTTTGGTGGAAGCATTGCGTGCTGCCCAGCCCGGTATTGTGTGCCAGGGTATGGGGGGGGCTGCCATGCGTGCCGCCGGGCTGGAAGCGTTGTTCCGCACGGAGTCTCTTTCTGTTATGGGCTTTACGGAAGTACTGGGGCACCTGCCCCGTATTTTTTGTATGCTCCGGGAAATGGAACGCACCCTTGCCCGGCTGCGGCCCCAGGCTGTGGTGGTCATTGATGCCCCAAGCTTCCATTTTCCCCTCATCAAGGCGGCCCGTAAATTGGGCATTCCGGTATACTACTACATAAGCCCCAAGGTGTGGGCTTCTCGCCAGAACCGTGCTCAATTTATTAAAGAAAATGTACGTAGGGTTATCTCCATTCTTCCTTTTGAAGTGCCCTTTTACCAAAAGTTTGGCATGGAAGTGGATTATGTGGGCAACCCCCTGGTGGATGTGGTGGATGAAGCCGCCTTGGCACGCATAACGCCGCAGCCTGGACTTATTGGCTTGCTGCCCGGCAGCCGCAAAAAAGAGGTTTCCGCCCTGTTGCCGGAATTTGGCGGGGCAGCCCGCATTCTATTGCAGCGCTTGCCCCATTTGCGCTTTGCCATTACCCGCGCCCCTGGGCTGAGTGAAGAATTTATCCGTTCATTTTGGCCTGCTGACGTGCCCATGACCCTGCAAGAACCGGATAACCGCTGGGCCTTTATGCGCCAGTGCCAAATGCTTATTGTGGCTTCCGGCACGGTTACCCTGGAAAGTGCCCTGGCAGGCACGCCCACCCTGGTTACGTACAAGCTTTCCTCTTTCTCTTACCATGTGCTCAAGCAGTTCGTGCGGGTGCCGTACATCAGTTTGCCCAACCTCATCTTAAACCGTCAGGTATTCCCGGAAATGCTGCAAGCTGCCTGTAATGCCGGGCCCCTTGCGGAAGCGGCTTTGCGCTGGCTTGCCCCGGCAGATGGCAGCAACCCCCTGGAAGACATACGCCAAACCCTTGCCACCTTGCGCCCCATGCTGGGGGAAAAGGGCGCACCGAAGCGGGCTGCTAATCTTATTCTGGGTGATTTTGCAGAATAGTTTTTTTGTTGTGCATTCTTTTATACGAAAAAGCCCCAGTGCAAGCTGGGGCTTTTTCGTATAATCTGTACATTATTTTTGGTGTATGTTGGCTATTTAACAACAAGCTTTTGGCCATTTGCTTCGCGCAGGGCCCTGTATGTTGCCATGGTATTGTAGCTTGTCATACCAATACACCCTTCTGTTCCACGTGTTCCACCATCCGGGTGTATACCAAGATCTTTCCTGTCTGTAGAAAAATTAGGAGTTATGTCGCACCACCAATAATTCCCAGATGGGTCTTTAAAGCTTTTATTGCTGGCAACATTGGCAATGGCTGTAGCAGTACCAATGGTGTATTCTCCAGCGGGGAGACTTCCTTTTTTATGGGGGCCGCTCAGTGCTGTCTAAGAATTGCCTGCTGCATCTTGTAGATTCTCTCCATCAAATAACCAAGGCATAGTGTCTCTCCTTACTTATTGGGGCTGTAAAAAGTCCGCAATCCAACCGTCCGCCATCTCAAAAAGCGCTGACTGCTTGGCTCTACTTTTCATTTGCAAATCTGGACGTTCTTTTCTTTCAGCCAAGTCCATCAGGTAGCCAAGAATGTGGCTGGGGGGATGGCGATACATATTGGATTCAAAATCAATCAGTTGCCTAAAGTTTTTTTGGTCGCTGGGCAAACCTTCTACAAACCGGAGGTCATCTGATTCCTCTAGCCGTATCTTGGCTAGGGCGTAGAGTTGAATGCTCTTGGCCCAGGGAACAGTAGTTGTTTTCATACGTTCCAGTAAACATTGTTCAATTTCGTCAGGTCTAGCCAGATCGGTCGATAAAAGCACCGCCGCGAGATGTGTTTCCAAATCAGGGCTGTTGCATAATTCAAACACTGCAGCCCTTGCAGGAGAGAGCTGAGGCGAAGTAGCGGCGGCGTGTGCATTTGTTAGCAAAAAGACCCAGGCAGCAAAAGAAAATAGGATAGTCCAGCGAGACATAAGCAATCTCCTTTTTTGCATCATTTATAGAATATTCAATTTTTTGCAAGCGTGGGTTTGAGGCGTTACATGTTGCAAATGGCATGTGAGCGTAAGCAATGGTTTGGATTGTATGACGTGTTACAATTTTTGACTATATGCAATAATAGATTATAATCCATTATTAAACACCACATCCAAAGGGTCGCCAAGCCGGGAAAATAGCACCTGGAGCGTTTTTTGGGACTCAAACCCCAAGGGCAGGGCATACTCAAGCATCAGGGGGGCTTCTTCCTGTTCCGGGTAAACGGCTACCAATGGTAGACGCAGAAGCTGCAAAAAATTATCTTCGGTCAATGTTTGGGCGGCATCTTCCTGAATACTTTGGCTGAGTAATGAGCCGGAAACAGGCGCAACGCACTGCTCACAAAACGTCGCTACAGGACCATGGGGCTGGTGGGTTCTGTTATTTTGCAGGGCTTTTCGGGCAAGGGTGTTCAGGGCGGCAACGTCGGCCAGGGCAGAAACAGCAAATTCCACAGCTTCGGGCGTGACCTTGGCTGGGTCTTCAATAAGCAGGGAAAACAGGCAGGAGTTGCCCTTGCCCCAGTTTTTTACTTCTTCCCAATAAAGACCGGTTTCCGGGTCTATATACAGGGTTTCAAAAAAGGGGTGGGCTATGGCACGCATGGGCAAGGTTCCTGAGGAAACGCGGTAGAAGCAGTGGTTTCCTGAACAAGGTTGGAGAGCTGTTGCGGGCAAAAATGGAGCTGCCTGTTACAGGGGGAACCTATGCAGCAGGCTACATGAACAACAAGGCGACACAGCCCCCCACCAGGGCAAGGGGCAGCAACAATGCCGGGGCAAGTTGCCCCCAGCTAAGGCCAAGGGCAACCCTGCACCCTGTGACAAGGGAAAAGAAAAACCACACCCCACCAGCAACTGGCCCCACAAAGGGAATAACGCTTAACACAAGCGGGGCGAACGCATAACCAAGCATTTTGAAAATAAGGGGAAACTGCCCTTTTTCCGAAGTGGAAAGCCGCAGGATGCTTTGAATGAGTGTGGCTGTAACAATTTGTAGTGCCCCCAGGTACACAGGGGTAAGTAACAGCAAGGTGGGCAGGGCAAAAGCCGGGGTAAGCAACGGGGCAGTGCTTTCCCCCATAAAGGCATTCAGGGCTTGTACCCACAATGAAGAACACAGCAGGGCAATGTAGCCAAGGAGCAGCATGAACAGGTAGCTGGGAGTCAGGCTGCCGCGTTCTTTTATATGGGAGTAGAAAAAAGCAGAGTTAAACATAACCATGTGAATGGTGGAAAAAAAACCGCGAATCCAGCCCGCTTGGCGCAGGTTTTCCCATGGAATGCCCTGAAGCAACTGGGGGCCATCTTCCCTATCATGAGCATTAAATTCGTCAAGGGTGCCCAGGTTGCGCACAGGGCGCTGGGCAGGGGCAAGCATAAGCAACAGGTCGCCTGCTACTTTTTCTTCTATACTCCCCGGCACCGCTTCATCAGCAGCATCAGGCCGCAGCTCCACTTCTTTAGGGGTAGCTGCTGCATGGGGGGAAGGCAGGAGGCGTGCCACCATAACACGGGGGGTCAGTTTAGCTTTGCTCTCGTCAGTGTCCTTTGCTGGTTCTTCAGTTCCTGTGACAACATGACGGTCTTCCATTTCCGGGTACAGAGTGCCCAAAAAACGCCCGGCTGGGTTTGGTTCCTTGCCAGCAGGGAAAACGGCAGGAGTAGCCGTGTCGTTATTTTCTGCAGCAAGGGGTTCTGGTTCTAAATATTCCTGGCGCACGGGGCGCACCCGAATGCGCGGCAAAGCTCCGGCCGGAACAGTCTCTGCCTGAGGCTCTTTTTGTGGCAAGGTATTATTTTGCTGTTCTTGCAGTGCTATTACTTCATCGTGCAGCACGGCTGGCAAATCGGCTTCAATTTGTTCAACATTACTGCTGGGAGAAGGTTCATTCTCTTCCAGCATATGCCCGGAAGATGTTTTTGCGGGTACCTGCTCTGCCCAAGGGGGCATTTGGCTGGCTACAGGGGCAGGGGGTGCCTCATCCTTTTGGCCCGTAACGGGCATGCAGGATACTTCTGCGTTCTCTGCCCCAAGAATTTCCGTTGCCAGCAGGGGGGGGAGGCCGTTGGTGAACTCCACAGTGTTTCTGGCTTGTTCGCGCAGTGCGTCCTGCTCTTCCATTTCGGCCTGCCTGGCAGCGTTCAGGGCTTGTTCTTCCTGGGCTGCAAGGGCGGCATTTTCCTGAAGCTCTGCTTCTTGCAGGGCTCGGGCTTTTTCCAGCAGTTTTGCAGCAGGGGAACCGGGTGGTGGTGCCGGGCGGCCTGCTGCGGGTGTGTGCCCCGGAGTTTGTAACGTGCGGGCCATGGGTTGCATAGCCGTTGCTGGGCCCCCAGCGGGTTGCGAGGCATCTTCAACAATAACAGCCTGCACCCGAATGCGCTGTAGTTTTGGAGCACTGGCAGAAGTGCTGGCCTCAGTTCCTTTGGGCTCGTCATGGTTGTGCGGCACAGGCTGGGGCTGTTCCAAGGCAACGGGGGCAGAATTTACCAGCGGCGTGGCTGGCTGCGTTATTTGTTCAGTGGCCTTAAGGCTATGTGGTGCAGGTTGTGCATGGGCTGGCACCTGCTGTTCCGCCGGAAAAGGGTGCAACAAATCTTCCTGCTGGGGGGCACGGGGCGGGTTATGCTGCTGCGGGGCGGGTAAAGGCTGCGGTTGTGCCTCCAGCTCCTGCTCCCATAACTCTTGGGGCTGGGTAGGGGGAAAGCCCTCCGAATGGTCACTGGCCGCCTGTGTAGCAAGGGTATGGGCTTTGTTCAGGGGGGATGATTCCCCCGCGGGTGTGGCACCTGCATTGGCGGGTATTGTGGCACTTTTTTCAATACGTTTTAAAAAGGAAAATAATCCCTTGCGTTCTTTTTTATGCCTTGTGCCGGGCTTTTGCAGCGCCGGGGCAGCGGCAGGCAATGGGGAAGATGGTGGCTGGGAAGAGGGTGCAGGCAATGGGGGCAACGAAGAATCGTGCCCAACAAGTTCGGGTGCATCTGCTTTGGCCGGGGTGCATTCAGGCACATCTTGCCATTGGTCGTTCAAGGAATTCACTGCATCCCAAATATCACCATTGCCAGTTTGGGCAGGTTTTGGCGCAGGGGCAGGCGACTGCTCCTGTAGTAACGGGGCAGCAGCAATTTTTGGCAAGGGGTCTTTGGGTACCGTACGAAAGCGAAACCTGAAACCACAGCGTGGGCAGGTTGCAAATTCCGCTTTTGCCGGAATAAAGTCTTCACTTACACTGCGCACGTGGGCGCATTCGGGACATTTAACTATCATGGGGGTGCTTCCAAAACAGGAATAAGCCTAGGGACAAGCGCAACTCATAACGTAAAATAAAGAGTTGTGGGGCAATACCCTTGGCGTTGAAAAGGCCTGCTGTTAAGCGCAACTTATTGCCGAGATTACAAACACAGCACTGCCACCGGGGATTTGCCCTTTGGGTGCGGTGCAGCGGTGCATAGTGTATAGTGGAGAGCGTTGTAAATCAAGGGGAAGGGGCGGGATTAAGGCTTTTTGTTTTTTAGGAAACGTTGATTAATTTCGTTTCGTTGCGGTAATCGCTCTATTTCAACAACGTTTTGCTAGAATGGGGATTGTACGCAACTAATTTTTACGGGAGCCATAACGTAATTGGTGGGTGCCATGAAGAACATGACACCCACCAGTAAATGACAATGCAAGTTTTACCGTATAGAGCTGTTTGCCGTTGCAGCTACTGCGCCATAGGCTTGTAACATAAGGGGCCTATGGGGGGAGCCACTGCCTAGCAGTTCAACGTTGAAAGTATACAGTGGCTTACCGTGCAGCGCATAAGTTTTTCCAATGTAGTCATCTGTTCTGCTATAATAAAACGACACGCTCCGCGGGTGGCAACGTTGCTGCCACCAAGCAATTTCACTTTGGAATTGCTCTAAAAGGTAGTGGAAAGCTTGTACCCTTTGAGAGCCATTCCCTTGGGGGCCGTGCTGCCTGCTTCCTGCTCTTGCTGTGGGGCAAGGGGAGTGGCTTGAGTGCCTTCTGGGGCAGGTGTGGCATTGGTGTCTTCCTGGCCTTGGCCCATGGCCTGTGCATAGCTGTTGCGCTGGCGCAGTGCCACCCCAGGCGTGTTGGCCCCAGGCAAGGTGCCTGTGGAACCAATGCTTGGCTGGCTACGTGTGTGCGCGCTGGTGGTTGCCACCATTTCAGCGGCTTCACGCGCGGCTGCCTGTGCTTCTGGCTGGTTGGCTATTTGGGAGTATGCATCACGAAGGCCAGCAAGAATCTTTATCACCTCATCAATCATGGGGTTACTCATCTTCAAGTTGGCCATAAGCAAATGCTTGCTGCAAAAAAAGTACAAATTATGCAGGTTTTGGGCAAGGTCTTTGCCTTTTTCAATGTTCAGCGTGCCGTCAAGTTCGGCTATAATATCCAATGCCTTGGAAATAAGATTGCCCTTTCCCGCCGGGTCTTTTGCGTCGATGCGTTCTTTTGCTTCCGTTAAAAACCGAATGGCCGCATCATACAACGAAAGCAGCACATCGCCTTGAGTTGTAGTGGTCATTTGGGTTTGAAAGTAGGTATTAACCGCTTTGTACATGAAAAATCCTTATTTTTCCGTCAGTTGAACGCGTTCAGGTCACTAATGGCGTTCCGTTTTGGCAACAGCTTTCCATAAGAGGCGCACACATTTATTACCATGGTACGCCCGTTTGGCTAAACTATTTCTGGCCTAACTGGGCAAGTTGCGACTTCAGGCTCGCCTGCAACGAGTTATACTTGGAAAGAACTTCTTCAAGCCGCGCAAAACGCAAACGGGTAGTTACTTCCCAGTTTTTCAAGCGCTCGTCTTCTTTTACTATTTTTTCTTCAATATTGTCAGCAATTTGCTGATAGTTTTTTTCAAGAATACCCAGAATGCCTTTTTCTCTGCTCAACAGGCCTTCTTCCCCATCCATCATGTTAATAAGTTCGTTCACCTTACCATCACGAATGGCTACCTGCCCTGTATGAGCGCCTTCGTTCAGGTCGTAAACATCAACGAACAGGCCGTCAGCGTCGTTAACTTCGCCAATGTCCCGACTAAGGCCGAATTGTTTGGGCCTGCCAGTATCATCATAATAAATAATGGCTGGTTTTCCATTAATGGTGGGCGTTGTTCCTGCCTTGACTTTGCCGTTTGCATCAAGTTCATAGGAAACAGTATAAATGCCTGGCTTTGTTATAGAAGCCACGTGGCTGTTAAAGCCAAGAGCAGGGGAGTGGGAAATACCCTGGCTTCTTGCGGAAAAAAGTTCCGCAATGGCCATGGGGTCTTTGGCGAGAGCCTGTGAAAAGGTAAGGCCCCCTTTGTCGTCTTCCCATTCTTTAATTTCCAGAAGGCCGAAGTTGGGGTCGCCTTCCTTGGAGTTGGTAGTAATGCCAATTTGAGAAAGGGAAGAGAATATATCTCCTTCCAAAACGCCATTTACTTCTTGTGCCATGACAAAACCCGCCCCGCTAGAGGCCACAGCCTGCTTCAGCTTGGAGCTGAGCAATTGAATGCCGTAGTTGCCTGTAAGAATGGAGCCTTTCTGCATTTCAGACTGGCTTTCCGCAAAGCTCGGGTCAATGGTGTCTTTTTGGCTATCAACCTTGGTCAGGTCCTTTATGAGAGTGCGAACCTTGTTCACGGCATCCACAAATTTTTTCACGTTGTCTGTAATGGCAGCACTGTCTACCTTTACGGAAACCAGTGAAGTGCCTTCCCCCACAAGGTTAAAGGTCATGCCTTCCACCACGTCGCTAATGGTATTGCTGGCTGTTTCCAGCCATTCAGGCTCTGCTGGCCAGCCATTTATGCGTACTTTGGCGTTTTGGGCATGCTGCACAAGCCACCCGTCCGCAGTGGGAGGGGTGTAGGCAAGTTTTTCCAGCGAGCCTGTGCCGGAAATGGAAAATGAGTTGTTATAGGTGGCTGTGCCTACTTCCAGTTTATAGTCTGTTCCCGTTTTAGACACAGAAGCAATATCTTGCCCAGCGATTCCATTAATTTTATCGCGAATGTCATTGAGTGTGTGGTCTGCCCCCAAAGAAAAGGAATGTTCTTCCTCAACGCCGTCACCATCTTTATCAAACTTGAAGGTGTAGGTGTTGGAAGGCATCTTAGGCTGGTTCCCGCTGTCTTCTGGGTAGGTGTTGGCAAGAACAGTCGCTAATGGGTCGCCGGGCAAGGGGGTGGGTGTTTCTGAACGTGTGGGAGAATACGCAATTTCCAGGTAGCCACTGCCATTAAGGCTTGCCGTCATTTGGGGATTATTTTCTGTATTAAACTTGGTAATAAACCCGTCAACAGTAGTACCTGCAGGCACCTGCATGGTTTTGCTGGTGCCGTTATACTTGAAGTTGAATGTTTGGGTTCCACTACTACTGTTTAAAATATCTGTGCCAAGAAAAGCTCTTTCCAGCGTTGCCTTGCCAGATTCCATTTTCCAGGTGTTGGCGTAACTGATGGTTACAGGCAACGCCGCAATAGTACTGCTTGTTACCACCAGGGCAGAATCTTCCCCGGTGCCCGCCCCTTGCAACTGGAGCACAGCCCCGCCAGAACTTTGCACAATGGAAGCTTTAACCCCGTTGTGCGTGGCGTTGCCGTTGATAAGGTTTTTGAACCCTTCCAGTGTGGTACCGGGGGGCACGTTTACGGTGCGTTCCTCCCCTTTGTATGTATATGTAAAAACACCTGTTGCCGGCCCCTGGTTTAACACCGCATTCTTGTTGGCAAGACCAGTGTTTATGCTCCACATGGCGTTAGTGGCAAGTGTATCTACTTCTACCTTATAGGTGCCTTCCAATGCCTGGCTGCTGGCGGTGGCTGTTGCCACCTCTGGTTTGCTGGAAACAGTATTTTTGACCAAAAAACTGTCTACACTGCGCAACGAGCTGAGCGTGCTACGTAGGCTTGTCAGTTCAGTGCGTATTTTGCCAAATGCTTCAATGCGTTTTGTCCAGTCGGACTTCCATGATATAAGCTGTTTGCCGTAGCGTTGTTCCACAGCAAGAAGTTTTTTTGTCAGTTCACTAAAGTCAGTTTCTGTGCCCAGCTTATCAAAGTTTATGGTGCCGCCACTCATGATAGCCATAACATTGCTCCAGGAAAAATGTGCCTACTGGATTGATATAATCCACCGTGCTGGAAACTAAGCAAGTTTAGTGCCAGAAGAAACGGTGCTGCCTATTGTATCGGCAGAAAGAAGAAAAACTTTATCAAGGGAGCCCTGCGTGCCATCAAAAAAAAGCAATCAGCATTAATACCCTATACGAGTATTATCGTAAAAAAATACCAGATTAAAAAAAGTGCCCAGGATAACCCAGGCACAGTTTTGATATGTTTCTAAATTAGCCAGCCGTGGAGCGTAGGCGGCTCTGCCGCCGAAGCATGCACCCCGCCGAAGGAGCGGGAAAGCGGAAAAATGTGGTTATGCGCACACGTCTTCGTTGCTCAGCACATGAATACCCCGTTCTTTGAATACTTCCAGGGCTTTTTCGGTGTTGTCCATACGAAATACCATAATAGCTCGTTTTTCCATCAAGGGAAAGCCATACATGTATTCAATGTTAATGCCATCTTCACCAAGCATTTGCACAATGCTGTCAAGCCCACCGGGAGTGTGGGGTACTTCTACAGCCACAACAGAGGTAGAACCCACTGTATACCCTTTTTCTTTCAACGCGGCCTTGGCAATGTCGTGTTTATCCACAATAAGGCGCAAAATGCCAAATTCAGACGTGTCTGCCAGGGAAATAGCCTTCATGTCTACCCCGGAAGTTCTCAGGGTGCTGGTAATTTCCGCCAAGCGGCCCACTCTGTTTTCAAGAAATATGGAAAGTTGTTCCAGTTTCATTTTTCCTCTCCCCATATGTTTTAATAAATATTCTTGTCCGTTGCTTTTTCATTATGCCATGTAGAATGGTAGCACTACCACCCCTGCTTGACAAGTAAAAGCCTTGCTTGCAGCCAAAAGGAAGGAACCACCCTTAAGAGTATGTTGCACATCGTGCATTGACAGCAGTACGGGAAAAAGGGCAAAGAAGAAGAGCTATGGTTACTGGTCTTGCCTAGGCAAGGCAGTTTCCTGTGAACAGCAGAGTGTATTTCGCATTCTTCCTGTGCATCCGTAATGCCCGCTGGCTGATAAGCCGGATGCATGGATTCATTATACTCAAACAATACTCGCGGAGTAGTCTTCGCACAGTATTGATACTTAATTTGTGTTTTGCCTGGCAGGAGAAATTAACTGTATGCAAGAAGATAGTCAAAAAGCTTCCCCTGTGCCCCAGCAGCCTGGCAAAGAAGCAGGCAAGCAAGCAGGGCAACGCTTTGACCCAGCCGTGGAAGACAACAGTTTTGTTGTTCCCGGTGAAGACGATACCCCCTTACCAACACAACGTGAAACACCGGCGATTACCCAGCTTGATGCAGAGCAGTGCCTTTATGGTGTGCGCATGCAGCGCATGGGGCAAGTCCTTTTTTTTCCTGGTCAGAAGGAAGCTGCCAGCATAGGCGACAACGTCCTTGTGGGGGTGGATAAAGGCCAGGTGCTGGGTGAAGTTGTGTGCATTAACACCACAGGTGAACTGGCCCCAGCCTTTGAACTGGGGGAAGGGGAGCTGCTTAGCCGTGCCACTGCGCAAGACATTGCCACCAATACGGAAAACCGCATTCTTGCGGCGGAAGCGGCAGCATTTTGCAAAACATGCATTCGCCAACGCACGTTGGATATGAAGCTGGTGGATGTGGACGTGCTGCACGACCGCAGCAAAATAATTTTCTTTTTTACAGCGCCTTCACGCATTGATTTCAGAGACTTGGTGAAAGACCTGGTGCGGAACTACAGAACGCGCATTGAACTGCGTCAAATTGGCGTGCGCCATGAAGCGCAAATGGTGGGGGGCATTGGCAGTTGCGGCATGGTGTGCTGCTGCCAGCGTTATTTGCGCAAATTCGCTCCGGTAACCATCAAAATGGCGAAAGAACAGAATCTGTTCCTTAACCCATCAAAACTTTCCGGCATGTGCGGCAGGCTTTTATGTTGCCTTTCTTTTGAACAGGGCAACTATGAAGAATTCAACCGCCGTTCCCCCAAGCTGGGCAAGCGCTATCAGGTGGAAGAAGGCGTGGTGCGCGTAACCCGGTCCAATCTGTTTTCTCGCATGGTGTTTGCTGTGACGGAAAACAATACGGAAGTGAGCTATTCCCTTGAAGATTGGGAGAATATGAACCCAAAACGGGTGGAAACACCGCCTGAAGGGAAAAAAATGGACCCTGTTCCCCCAAGGGAGCCACGCGAAGGCAGAGCACCGCGAGAGCCAAGGGAAGGAAGGGATTTCAAAGAACCGCGTGAGCCACGGGACTTTCGTGCCGGGGGCAAGCGCAGGCTGGAAGAAGGCCCAAGACAAAGGCCGGGGCATGGGGCTGAAGAGCCTGCTGCCGCCCCTTTGCAAGAGGTAGAAAGCCAGCAACAACATACTGATGCCAGCCAGCATAACATGCAAAATGAAGCTGCCCCCCAACCGGGAGCAGGTGGTTTGGCTGAAAGCCCGGAAGAATAGAGCATACGCACCGCAATTCGATCTAATGGAGCATTTGTGAACAAGTTTTATTTAACAACGCCAATTTATTATGTGAATGCCAACCCCCACCTGGGGCATGCCTTTACCACCATTGTGGCAGACGTTGCCACCCGTTTTCACCGCATGATGGGTGATGATGCCGTGTTTATTACCGGAACAGACGAACATGGTGACAAAATTGTGCAGGCTGCAGAAAAGGCAGGCAAAGCGCCAGAAGTATTTACCACAGAAGTGAGTGATTCATTCCGCGCTTTGTGGCCCAAGCTGGAAACAGAGCCCCATGCCTTTATGCGCACCACAGACCCGGCCCACATCAAGGAAGTGCAGGCGTTTTTGCAGCGCGTGTACGATTCCGGCGATATTTATTTTGGGGAATATGGCGGGCATTACTGCCTTGGCTGTGAACGGTTTTATACGGAAAAAGAGCTGGAAAACGGCATGTGCCCCCAGCACCTCACTAAGCCGGAATACATTAGCGAGAAAAACTACTTTTTCCGCATGAGCAAATATGCCGACTGGCTGAAAGACCACATTCGCAATAATCCTGACTTTATCCGCCCGGAACGCTACCGCACGGAAGCTCTGGCCCTGCTGGAAAGCGGCGAGCTGGAGGACTTGTGCATTTCCCGGCCTAAAAGCCGCCTTACCTGGGGCATTGAACTGCCCTTTGATAAAGACTATGTGTGCTATGTGTGGTTTGATGCCTTGCTAACCTACATCAGCGCCCTTGGCGGGGTGGAATCAGAAGGGTTTGCCAAATACTGGCCCAGCGCCCAGCACCTGGTGGCAAAAGACATTTTAAAGCCCCATGCTATTTTCTGGCCTACCATGCTCAAAGCCGCCAACCTGCCCATTTACAACCACTTGAATGTGCATGGCTACTGGCTGGTGCGGGACATGAAAATGTCTAAAAGCATTGGCAACGTGGTTTCCCCCCTGGGCATGGCAGAGCAGTATGGCATTGACGCCTTCCGCTACTTCCTGCTGCGTGAAATGCACTTTGGCAACGATGCCAGTTTTTCCGAAGATGCTTTGGTGGCCCGCTTGAATGCCGACCTTGCCAACGACCTTGGCAACCTGTATTCCCGCGTGCTTGCCATGACAGCCAAGTTCTGCGGCAGCCGGGTTCCAGCGCCAGGGGCGTTTACCCCGCTGGAAGAAGATTTGGTACGCCTTGCAGACGACAGTATGCGCAATTTTCAAATGCTTTTGGGGTCCATGCGCTTTTCTCAGGGTATTGAAGCCCTGTGGGAACTGGTTCGCGGCCTGAACAAATATGTAGACACTGCCGCGCCTTGGGCATTAGCCAAGAATGGCGAAACGGAACGCCTGCACACTGTGCTGTATATGCTTCTGGAATGTATGCGTAAAATAGCGCTGCACGTGTGGCCCATTATGCCCGGCAAGGCAGAGCGTATGTTGGAACAGCTTGGCGTGCCGTTTGATGGTGCCAAGGCCAACCTGCAAGGGGAAATTGGGCATTTTAACGGCCTTGTGCCGGGCACAGAAGTGGCCAAAAACTCCAACCTGTTCCCCAGGGTGGAACTGGCCGCCAAAGAAGAAGCGCCAGCACCCGCGCCTGTGAATGAGAAAAAGACCCCGGCCCCCAAGGCCAAAGAAGCTGCCAAGGCAACGGAAGCCCCTGCCACCATTCAGTTTGAAGATTTTGCCAAAATAGACATGCGGGCTGGCACCGTGGTTGAATGTGAACCGCACCCCAATGCAGACAAGCTGTTGCGTGTGCTGGTGGACCTTGGGGAAGAAAAACCCCGCCAAGTGCTTGCAGGCATTGCTGCCTATTTTGCCCCGCAAGATTTGGTGGGCAAACAGGTGGTGGTGGTGGCTAACCTGGCCCCTCGGGCCATGCGCGGGCTGGATTCCCACGGCATGATTCTGGCAGTAAAAACAGAAACCGGGCTGGAGTTGGTACAGGCAAGCGGAGTGGTCCCCAACGGTTCTCAAGTAAGCTAGAAAGCGCTGTTTTTTCCGCTTGGCGGCGTTGCTACCCTAAAGCCGACGGCAGTCGCGAGCCGTGGAGCGAGGGCGGAGGGCACAGGCGGCTATGCCGCCGAAGCATCTCCACGACGCCCGAGTGAATATTTGAAACGCTGTTGCCGTGTGCAGCAGCGTTTCTTTTTTAAAGCAGGCTTGTTTTGTTCAGTATATACAGGCAGGGCTATGTATGGTATAGGCTTCCCACTGAACGCGTTTGTCGGAAAAGTTGTTTATTCCAATACATACAACGCACATAGTATACAGGAGCAACTTTATGCCTAGCTCACAAAACTTCTTGCATTCCATTGGAGTGCAGCGCCATACGTCCCAGCTTTTGTGCTTTTTACTCATGTTTTCCCTCTTGTTCAGCGGGTGCGCTTCCCTCACCGGAAAGAGTGTTTCCGCGCAGCAGGCCGAAGTAACCCACACCACCACACGCGGGGTGATTGTACAGCTCGACAGGGCATACATTGAAAATAATCCCAGCCTGTGGGGGGCGCTTGGGGGTGCTGTAGTAGGGGCCATTGCGGGCAGCGCTGTGGGGGGCGGTTCCGGCCGAGTGCTCATGGGTGTTTCCGGCGCAGCTTTGGGGGCACTGGTGGGGGCTGGCATTGAACGCCGCCTGAACCGGCGCGACGGCATTGACATTACCCTGCGCCTGGAAACTGGGGAAACCATTGCTATTGTGCAGGAACTGGGGCCGGAAGAGCGTGCCATGCGCCCAGGCGACAGGGTGGTGGTGCTGCGCGGGTCTGATGGTTCTGCCCGCGTACGGAGGTAAGCAAACGCTAGTTCATAAGGAAACATATGGAGTTTACAGCATTTCTAGATTACGTTGTTTGCGTTCCCTACAAAAAAGGCCAGCTTGTGCTGGCCTTTTTTGTAGGGAACGGCAAGGAATACGTCACTGTTGTCCCTGTTTAAAACTCCACCTTCAGGCCCAGTTGACCGGAAATGGCTCTGGATTCTTGCTTGTCAAAACCATACTCATACCCTACGCGGGCATTGAACGAAATGTTTTTGCTGATGGATGCATCAAACCCGGTTTGTATGCCCATGCGGGTTCCCGGCAGGGTGTTTTTAAACACCACATCCCCTTGTGTAGGAGTTGCAAAACGCGTTTTTGTATCATTGCCAAAGGTGTCCAGCATATTGAATGTAACCCAAGCTGACTTTTGGGTTTCCGGGTTTTCCCCCCATTCTTTTGCCAGACGAAGGCCACCGCGCAAGGTTGTGCTTTGGGCATCGTCGAAAGAAACGTGGCCTGCATTATCATGTGCGCTACTAATGCTCACCTGCTGATAAATAATCTGGGCTTGTGGTTCCAGCACCCAGCCAGGGGCAAATTCAAACCCTTGGCCAGCTTCAACCGAGGCCGACCAACTGGCACCCCATGTTTTCAGTTCCTGGTGATTTACAGAGTTTGCTTCAATATCATACCGGGTGCCTTGAATAACTGCATCAAAATAGCTTCTGTTACTGGTAATGTGCGTCAGGTAGGCACCAAAACCCCAGTTGTTCTGGGTGCTGGAGCCTGCATCGGAAAACGAATCGTCCCAGCTGCGGTGGTCAACATTGCTTTTGCTAAGGCCAAAGGTGCCAAACAGTCCTAAGCTGGTTCTGCCAAACTCATTGTGGCTTACCCAAACATCTTGTCCCACCTGGAAAGCACCGCTGTCTGTCGAGGTACGCACTGCATTGTCTTCCAGCCCGCCAGCATGGTTACTTCTGTGTTCACCTATGGTGCGGCTCCAAAATTTTGCTCCGGATTGTTCAAGCGCAGCAACAGACCCCATGCGTTCATGCAAACTGCCAATACTTTGCTCTGCATATTGCAAGGCCTGGTTAGACATATTGCTGTAAAGTGATGTTTCCGCACGGAATACCGTGGCAGATGCCAAATACCAGTTTTCATCTGCAGCGTTGCGGTTTAAACGGTATACATAAGGGCCACCAAACACAACGCCGCCAGGGTTGGCAAGGTCAAAAGAATTAGGTGCTGTGCTGCCGCCGTTTTCCACGGTAACAACGGGAATGCCAAGCCCTTGTGTCTTGTCCCCCAAGGCGTTGAGTGTGTTGATGAAAATGTGAGTTTTTCCGGTTGCTTGGCCGCCGTCAATAATAATTTTATCACTTATTTGCGGTGCACCACCAAGAACCGTATACAGGCTTATGGTGCCGCCGTTGCCTACAAGGGTATCTACCTTAAGGGTACGCAGGCCAATGTCTGAAAGCAGGGCAGGGGGAACAAAATTGATCCGGCCTTCAGTGCGCATGGAAGAAACAACAGAGCTGCTGGTCATATTCCATACGCTTGAACTGTCAATGTTCATGTCCAGAGGGTCAACCCAGCCTGTAAGCGTTGCGCCATGAAGCAGTTGCAGGGTTGCGCCATTTTGCCCAATGACGTTGCTTGTAAGTTGTGCGTTGCCAAGGCTGCCATCAAGGGTAAGGGTGCCTGTATTCACATGGGTTCCACCCTGCCAAAGGGTTTTTCCCAAAAGGGTAAGTTCCCCACTGCCTTCTTTTACAAAGGTGCCACCAGCGGTATCTCCATCCGTTATGGTACCGTAAAAGGCGCTATTGCCGTTGGTGTTGTCGGCAATGAAGGTGCCACCGTTCAAGGTAACAAGGCCACCTGCGGTGCCATCGTTGCTCAGGCGTTGAGCTGTTTGGGTTGTACCTGCCAAGTCCAGGGTGCCAGCACTGTTCACAAGAATATTGCTGCTTGTGGCGAATACGTTGTTGGTGTCCAGGGCTTGCAGTATGCCTTCATGAACCGTGGTTTTCCCGGTGTAGGTATTCACTGCGTCCAGCCGCAGGGTACCCACACCATATTTGTTCAGGTCTTTACCGTTCCATCCTTTATCTGAGATGCCGCCGCTAAAGCTTGAAGTTTGATCACTTAATACCGTATCAACAGTAAAGCGTCCGCTATCAAGGGTGAAGTTGCCAGTACCATACTGCTGCCCACCGTCTAACCAATTTAAAGTAAAGCCAAGCCACAGTTCTGTGTTGCCAGCGCGCAAGGCACTGCTGACGGACATGTAGTCCAGGCCTGTATCATTGACACCAATCAGATTGACACCTCCGTAGGTGCCTGTGATGCCACCTACGGCATCTATAAGCTTGTATCCCTGGGCAGGGTCTGTAATGATGCTGGAACGGTTGGGGGTGTCGCTGGCTGTGAAACCTGTTATTTCCAGGGTTCCATCAAGAACAGCACTCCCTGCTATAATATCGGCCCGCCCACCAGCCAGCCAAGCACCAAGCTCTACTTTGAGAGTGGAGCCAGCTTCCTGCGTGAACACACCGCCAATATCAAGCACCGAGTTGTTTTCGCCAAGTATGGTGGTGGCTCCGTCACGGGTTGTATATGAGCCAAGGGCTGCAAAGGAGGTTGTTGGGGTAAGGGGATCGTTCTGGGTGAACTGCAGCGTTCCTTCCTGAACATCCACACTGCCAACTGTATTATTTTCATTCTCCAGCGTCAGGGCAGCAGTGCCGGTTTTTATCAGAGCACTCCCTGCTGTGCCAGTGAACGAGCCCGCATACACCGTACCAACCGAGTTGGCGACATTCAAGCTGCTGCCGCCCAGCGTTGTTACTGTATTCTGCGTGCCGGAAAAATTATTTACGGTAGCGGTGTTCCCTGGTGTAAGAGCGCTGAGGTCAAAGGTACTTGTGCCATTTACGACAACGGCGCTGCTTTGCGCAATAGAGCCAGCACCTGCAAGGGCCAAGGTGCCGCCATTGACGGTGGTGGCCCCGGTGTAAGTATTGCCTGCGGAGAGGATAAGCGTGCCGTCTCCATTTTTGGTCAGGGTTGTGCCGTCCCAGCCCGAGGCAAACAGCCCGCTCTGGTTAACAAGGGGCACATCCACCTCAAAGCCAGTGCCTGCCCCCATGGTGAAGCTGCCTGTACCAAACTGGTTACCGCCGTCATCCCAGGCCAGCCCAAAGGTCAGTTTATAGTCGTTGCCCACTATCTGGCCATTGCGCAGCATAAGATAATCTGCGCCAGTGGCAGAGAAATTGGTATTACTGAAATCGCCCACAATGCCAGAGGTTGTGTGGATAAGCGTATAAGAATTCAGCTGTGTGACCAGGCTGGCTTTGGCAAGGGCCTCTTCAAAAAAACCAAAAATGGTAAGGATGCCGCCAAGGCTGGCGCTGTTGGCGTTGATTTTTGCCGTGTTGCGATCATTGAGGGTCATGTTCAAGGTACTGCCAGCGGCCTGGGTGAAGGTGCCGCCCACATTCAGGGTGGTCCCCGCCGTGTTCAGGCTGGTGGTGGCCCCGTTTGCTGTGCTGTAATTGCCGTCAACCTGGAAGGTACTATTGGGGTTACTAAGAGTCAGCCCCCCGTTTTGCACGGCAACAGAACCCGCCACATGGTTGGCGGTGTTGGTCAGTGTCATGGTACCTGCGCCAGTTTTGGTCAAGCCGCCACCAGCGGCGCTGCTTATTTGCCCGTTCAAGATTAAATTGGCCGCCGTGTTAAACGTGCCGCCACCTGCACCCAAGGTGACAGTACGGCCTGAGGTCATGGCTGCGGTGGTTTCCAAGGTGCCGCCAGTCAGGGTCAAGCGCCCAGCCGCCTCCCCCAAGTTGGCATCTTTAGCAATGCTGAGCAGGGCGTTGGTATCAATGGTTGTGCCGCCGGAATAGGTATTGTCGCCTTTAAAGGTAACCTTGCCACCAGAGCCGGAGTTGATGATGGTCATGGCACCTGGGTTTCCGTCAAAATCTCTGATGACCCCGGAAAATATGGAGATGTTGCCATTTTGGTCAATGCGGTTGCTCTCCCCCGGAAGAAAATCACCAGCACCGTGGGCGGTAAAGCTCAAGTTGTAGGTGCTGTTGGCCAGGTCCATCTTCAACACGCCGCCTTTAAACTCCCGCCTTACCAAGAAATCTAGGTCATTGGACGAATTGGGTTGGTTGGTATCAATGGGCGTCATGTTGGAAAGCTGTCTGAATTCCCCATCTCTATTGGCATAAAAATCAAAAGGAACAGTAAAAGTAGCATTATATGACGGACTATATACAGAAACAAGTAATGTATAGACTTGACCGGCCACAACATTCAATGCGACTTGCGGGCAATAACCAGTACTAGGGCCACACTTGATAATTGTTGGGGCCAGAGCGCCCAAGGTGGTGCGGTGGATGCTCTCCGCCGTGTCATCATTGCCTTTCACGGCGTTTGTTCCGGGCGCTGTTGGGTCAAAACCACCACTATACACAATCATAACGGTATCAACAGGAGAACTCGTTTGCCCAAAAACATAGGTACCAGATTCTGTTGGGCGAAAGTTCACCGTAACATACTTAAATTGATTGTTCCCCGGGCTTAACTGGGTTGGGTTAGTCAAAGGACCATTCCCCAAAGAACCTTGCGTAAGGCGCATTGTACCCACATCGGCTGAGGAAGTAACCGACTCAAATATTATGGCCAGGGCATTGGGAGGAAAAACAAGACACATGACCAAGACAAGGTGTACCAGTACTGCAAAAAATGTATGTTTTTTTTGCCATGGCTGGCGGTACCTGGCATGCGTTGGTGGGCACGCAGAAGAAGAACGTGTTGTGTGCATGTGTTTCATAGGTACAAAATTCCAGTGCTACACTTAAAAATAGCGAAATGAGTTGGGTTGAGAAGTTATTTTATCTGGTTATTGTAAAGCACAAGATGAAATTGGAGTCAAGAGTAATCCATGGACATTATGTGTATTTAAAAGAATATTTGCATCCAGGCGGCTTCCTTGTTGGTAAGCTAAGTGCTTACCTGCATATAACCACCATATGGGAATTTCTTCTTCTTAGTTATTTTTGGCTAGACTCTTGCCCACACCTGTGCCAAAATTACAAAAGAACGCTGCCGCAGCAAAGCGGCTTTTACCCATGACGGAGAGAAAACTTATGCCTTGGAACACATGGACTTTGCAGGAGGCATGCGCGCATGAGCGATAAACCATGGCCCCATAAAGACCTGCTGGATGTAACCGACCTTACCCCCAGTGAAGCACTCCATATTTTACGTACAGCAGAACAGTTTCAGGAAATTAATGCCAGACCTATCAAGAAAGTACCTACTCTTCGAGGCAAGAGCGTGGTACTTTTTTTTGCGGAAGACAGTACGCGTACCCGGCTTTCATTTGATGTAGCCGGCAAGCGTCTTTCAGCAGATACCTTTTCCCTCAGCAAGTCTGGTAGCAGTATGAACAAGGGCGAAACCCTGAAGGATACTGCCCTTACCCTGCAAGCCATGAGCCCGGATATTATTGTTATTCGCCATTCTTCCAGCGGGGCAGCCGCTTTTTTGGCCCAGCGCCTTGAATGCAGTGTGGTGAACGCAGGGGACGGCTGGCACGCCCACCCCACCCAGGCCCTGCTGGATGCTTTTACCCTGTACCAGCAGTGGGGCGGGAACTTTGCCGGTAAAACGGTCAGTATTTTTGGGGACATTGCCCACAGCCGTGTGGCCCGCTCCAACGTCATGTTGCTTTCCCGCCTGGGGGTAAACGTGCGCCTGTTTGCCCCGCGCACCTTGTTGCCTGCCCATGTTTCTACCTGGCCTGCCACGGTGTGCCACACCCTGGAAGAAGCCGCGGAAGGGGCAGACGCCCTTATGTGCCTGCGCCTGCAACTGGAACGCCAGCAGGCAGGCCTGTTGCCAGACCTGCGTGAATATGCCACGCGGTTTTGCCTTGGGCAGCGCCACCTTGCCATGGCAGCCCCTGGTGCTGTTATTATGCACCCTGGCCCCATTAACCGTGGTATTGAAATTTCTTCCGAACTGGCAGACGCGCCGCAAAGCCGCATTCTGGACCAGGTTGCCGCCGGGGTTGCCACCCGCATGGCACTGTTATTTATCTACGGCTCTAGGTCTTCCGGCCCTGCCGAAACCTAGGGGAAGCACTCATTTTTCCGTTTGGCGGCGTTACTCGCTTTTTTTTGAAGCGGGGCAGGACCAAAGAGTTGACTCGGCCCGTCCTGGGCCTCGGCCTTCGGCTCCCGCACTGCGCGCGGTTCCCAATTCCGCTTTCCTGCGGAATTGGCAGCACCCGCCTCAAAAAAAACTCGTGCCTTGCCAAACGAAAAAATGAGCACTTCCCAAGTGCCATGTAAAATGGTTGTCTTCAATACTACTAGACCATTGCTCTGGCCTTGCGTCAGGAAATTGGCTTCACCCTTAGCTTACCCATAGAGGCTGTTATGACCAACGCCCCTGCTTATTATATTACTCAGGCCCAGTATAAAGGCGCGCTTGTGGATGTTGTGGTTACTGGTGGGCGCATTGCCGCCATGGGCCCCGCAGGTTCCCTTACCCCCCCTCAAGGGGCTGAAACGGTGAATGCCGCCGGGTTGCTCCTGTTCCCCAGCTTTATTGATGCCCACGTCCACCTGCGTGACCCAGGCTATACCTACAAGGAAGATATTGCTTCTGGCCTTTGTGCCGCAGCCTATGGCGGCTTCGGTGGCGTTATGGCCATGGCCAACACCAGCCCGGTGAACGACAACGCCACCATAACCGAAAGCATGCTGGAAAAAGCCCGCCTACACTGGCCCCATGGCCCGGTGCTGTACCCCATTGGGGCGCTCACAGTGGGGCTTGAAGGCAAAGAACTGGCCCCCATGGGTGAACTGGCAGACGCGGGTTGTTCTGCATTTTCCAATGACGGCAGGCCCGTGGAAAACACGGAACTATTCCGCCGGGCTATGGAATATGCCGCACAGTTTGGTAAGGTGGTTATTGACCATTGCGAAGACCCTTACCTTGCCAAAGGCACCCATATGAATGAAGGCGAAGTGAGCAGCCGCATTGGGGTGAAGGGCCAAAGCACTGTGGCTGAAGCCTTGCACGTGGCCCGCGATATTCTGCTGGCTGAATACCTGAATTTACCCGTGCACTTGGCCCACATAAGCTGCCGCCAGTCTGCAGAGCTTATTGCCGCAGCCAAGAAAAAAGGGGTGAAGGTTACCGCAGAAACGTGCCCCCATTACCTGCTGCTGGATGAAACTGCTCTGGAAACTTACGATTCCAACGCAAAAATGAACCCGCCCCTGCGCCCCAAAGCTGATGTGGAATTTATGCGCAAGGCAGTGCAGGAAGGCGTGTTCGATATGTTTGTTACCGACCACGCGCCCCATGCCCCCCATGAAAAAGAACACCCCCTGGACCATACCCCCAACGGCATTATTGGCCTTGAAACGGCCGTTACCCTTACGTATGGGCTGGTGCGGGAAGGGCTTATTACAGAAGAAGCCTTCATACGCATGTGGCACGACAACCCCGTGGCCGTGTTTGGCCTTACCCCCAATAAGGTGGAAACTGGGGCACCTGCCTGCTTCTTCCTGTTTCACCCCACGCAAGAGTGGGTAGTGGGGCCGGAAACCTCGCATTCCAAAAGCCGCAACACACCGTACTGGGGCAAAACCCTGCAAGGCAAGGTGACAGCCCACTTCCTGCAAGGGGTACGGGTGGTGTAACAGGCTGCCTGAAGGGAGCACGTATTACCTGGGGGGCTTTGGCCCCCCTTCCTGTTTTTGGCTGCGTATACGCCTTGCCCTGTGCCCATGCCACTGGTATGGTGGCACATATTGTGCATGTTTTTTAATCGACTAATTGCCTTTTGCTTTACTAACATTTGTTTTCCGTTGGGTGAGCCGTGAAAAAATCTTCTCCATCACAGTCTGGGGCAATTTACAGTGCCAAGGCCATTCGTGAGCAAGGCGTAGTAAGCGACCTTGAAGTAACACATGAAGGCCGTACCTTGCGTGTGCTTGGCCCAGGCGGCGTTGCGCGTGAACTGGCCCTGCTGGACTATTGTGAAGAGTGGCTCGGCCCAGCCAGCCGTGGAGGCACACAAACAGTGCTGCCCGTATTGCTGGGAGCCGGGGTGGGGTTTGCCCTGGATGCGTTGGTGCAGGCACTTGCCAGCCGCTTTGGCACACACTTCCGGCTGGTGGTGGTAGATAAGGAATTGCCGCTGCTGGAAGCTTCCGGCTGCCGTGAACGGTTTGCCGCTTTCACAGGCATTACCTGGGTGCATGCCCCCACAATTGAAGCGGCCTTGTGCAGCATTACCCACGAGCAGGATGCTGTTGAAGGCCTTGCCTTGAAAGCCCTGGTACACCCCTTTTACCTGCGCCTGGACAGAGAATTTTATGCCCCCCTGCGTGAAGCGTGCGAAGCCAGCCAAAAGGCCAATTTTTGGGAACGTATGCGTTACCCCCGGTTTGCTGGCCCGGTGCCACGTGTGTTGCTGCTCACCAGCAAATACTTCCTTATGGGGGAAGTAATTGCCGCATGCGACCGCATGGGCGTGCCGCACAGGCTTGTACATTTGCCCGAAGGGGAAACAGGCTCCGAAGAATTTGTGGAAGAATTGCTGCGCCATGTGCTGGAGTTTCAACCCGATTTTGTGCTGACACTGAACCACCTTGGGGTAGACAGGGAAGGAGTGCTGGCAGGCCTTTTGGAGCGCCTGCAACTGCCGCTTGCTTCCTGGTTTGTGGATAACCCCCACCTTATTTTACACATGTATTCCCGGCTGGTAACGCCCCTTACGGCTATTTTCACCTGGGATAGCGACAACCTGCCAAGCCTGAAGCAGATGGGCTTTGAGCATGTCTTTTACCTGCCCCTTGGGGTGGACCACATGCGGTTTTGCTTGCCCAAGTCAAGCCAGGCTCCTGCCCCGGCTGGTTGGCGTGCTCCTGTTTCCTTTGTGGGTAATTCCATGGTGTACAAGGTGGAGGCCCGCAAGGAAGCAGGCGAGTTCCCCCCGGTGCTGCTTGAACGCTATAAAGACGTTGCGGCAGCGTTCAGCGAAAGTGCAGAACGCTCAGTAACCGCATTTTTACAGGCGCATTTTCCGGCAGAAGGGGCGGCCTATGAAGCGCTGGATACGGCAGAGCGCAAGCTGTGTTATGAAGCTATGCTGACCTGGGAAGCAACGCTGCAATACCGCCTTTCCTGTGTGCAGGGGGTGTTGCCGTTTTCCCCGCTAATTGTGGGGGATGGTGGCTGGCATTCCCTGCTGCCTCAAAGTGGCTGGCGCTATGCTACAGAATTGAATTATTATGAAGATTTGCCGCGCTTTTATCCCCTTTCCACAGTGAACTTTAACTGCACCAGCAAGCAGATGAAAGGGGCCGTGAACCAGCGAGTGTTTGATGTGCCCGCCACAGGCGCGTTTCTGGTTACCGACTTTCGGGAACAAATTGCCGACCTGTTCCACCTGGACAAGGAAGTGGTGTGCTACCAGTCGCCGGAAGAAGCAACAGAACTGGTGGACTTTTACCTCAAGCATGAAGCCCGGCGCACCCAGGTTGCCCAGGCGGCACGCAAGCGTATTCTTGCCGACCATACCTATGAAAAACGTCTGGAAGCACTTTTTGCCACCATGCGTAAAGCCTTTGCCTGATGTGGACCATGTGGATAATGAATGTGGTTTTGCATGAAGGGGGGCCCCCTCGCCATGAGTAAGGCTCCGTTACTTGTTTTGCAAATGCAACGCATGGGCGACCTGGTGCTTTCCTGCCCGGCGGTGCGCCTGTTGCAGCGTTCTTTTCCTGGGCACCCTGTGTGGGTGGTGGCAGAGCGCATGTTTTCTGCACCATTGCAGCCCCTTACCCCCGGCATTACCTATTTTGATGCCAGTAAACTGGATCAATTACGCCAGCACCAATTCCATATTGTGTTAAATTTAAGCCACAGGCCCGAGGCGGCTCTGCTGGCAGGCAGCCTGCACAGCGACGCCCTGTTTGGCCCGTATATGAAAGATGCTGGCGGGCAAGCGCTGCATATTCAAGGGGCATGGCAACTGTACCGCGCCGGACTTACAGGCAACAATCGCTATAACCTGTTCCACTGGGCAGACTTGAATGCCTTGGACATGGTTTCCTTAGCCGCAGTGAAGAACAGTGTATGGTCTGCACCCCGTGCCTTGGCAGCTAGTGCCAAGGGGCACAGCCCACGCATTGGTCTTTTTTTGGGGGCAAGCGAACCGGAAAAACATCCCAATGCCTCTTTCTGGGCTGAGCTTACAAAACTCCTGCGCGCCAAAGGTGCCAAACCTGTATTATTGGGTGGACCTGCCGAACAACCCCTGGGGCGGGCGGTAGCCGCCCAGGTGGGTGACGTTACCAACATGTGCGGTCGGTTTTCCCTGGCAGAGCTGGTGGCATTTATTGCAGAGCTCGATTTGTTCATTACGCCGGATACTGGCCCCATGCACCTTGCCGTGTGGGCGCAGACGCCTGTGCTGAACCTTTCCATGGGGCCTGTGCATGCCTGGGAAACAGGGCCGTTTTTTCCTGGGCACCATGTGCTGCGGGCCAACCTGGACTGCACCGGGTGCTGGAACGCCTGCCCCCCTCTTACCTGCCACAAGCACATAGCCCCCCCCAGGGTGATTGCGGCAGTAGAAGCCATTTTACAAGGCAACTCCCAACAGAAGGACGATGCGGCTGCCGCCTTTCAACGCACAGGTCTTGCCACACGTCTGGCAGGCCTGGAATTGTTGGAGTCGGGCAGGGGGAAAGAAGGCCTTTATACCCTTACCACCCTGTGCACAGGCCGGGCCTTGCCGGGCCAGCAGCATAGCACCCGTAATGGCAATGAGGCAGAAACCACAGGACTGCTTGCCTTTGCAGAGCCCGGCGTGCCCCAAGCCCGGCAACTGCTAGCCAATTTTTGGCAACAATGGTTTATAAGCACTCTTGGCCACGCCCCTGCAATACCCCTGGAACACACCGCCGCAGCCCTTGCCCAGCAGCACCCGGAATTGGCCAAGGCCTTGCAGGGTGCGGCCCGTGCTCTTGCCTTGTTCACTGTGCGGCTACCTGCCGAGCCAAAAGATTTTTCCCATAAATTCAGCGAACAGTGGCAAGAAACACCACAGTTAGTACACCCGCTTGCCGGGTACGCGCAAATGTTCCTGCAAAACGCTAATGGCAGCCTTGCTGCACGGGGCACAGTGCTGCAATGGGTTGAGAGGCTTACCAGCCTCTTAGAGAAACGCTGAGTTATTCCGTTTGGCGGCGTTGCTTCATATTTTTTAAGAAAAAGACTCTCCACTCTGTTTTTTACTGCAAAAAGAGGGCACGAGTTGCCCTTTGCATGCTGCTGCATTTTGCTGTATAAGAACTGCCTTGCCTTTGCTGCCATCAAGCGCCTTGTGCAGAGCACTTTATTTTCAACAGCTCTCAGTGGCACTGCTGTTCAGGTTGCGTTGCAGGCATTTTTTTCACCAATAAGCATACCGGATACCTCATGCGCTCCACCAAACACCTTACTGCGTTATTGCACACTGTGCTGCAGGAATTGGGCCTGCCGTGGCCTGAAAAAACCACCATTGAACCCCCAAAAGATAAAAAATTTGGCGACCTTGCCGTTAACTGTGCTTTGTTGTTGGCAAAGCAGGTGGGCAAGCCCCCACGCACCCTGGCAGAAGAAATGGCAAAGGCCCTTTTGGGCGCTTCTGCCGATATTGCCAAAGCGGAAGTGGCTGGCCCGGGGTTTGTGAACATTACCTTTACCCCGCAATTTTGGCAGGCAAATATTGTGCGCACTGAAGAACAGGGCGATGCATACGGTTCTTCCACCCTTGGTAAGGGTAAAAAAATGCAGGTGGAATTTGTTTCCGCTAACCCCACCGGGCCATTGCACGTGGGCCATGGGCGCGGCGCTGCCGTGGGCGACAGCATGGTGCGTATTTTGCGCTTTTCCGGGTATGAAACGCAGGCAGAATACTACCTGAACGATGCTGGCAACCAAATGCAAACCTTGGGGCTTTCCATTTGGCTGCGTGTGCAGGAACTGGTGGGCAACAGCACGGTGCCATTCCCTGAAACATGCTACCAGGGCGAATATATTACGGACATTGCCCGTGGCATGTTGCAGGAAAATGCCACACTGCCCACGTTGCCGGAAGCTGAAGGGCGGCAACTATGCTATGAAACAGGCCTGGCCCTTATTCTGGATGGCATAAAAAACGACCTCAAAAATTTCCGCGTGCACCACGATGTATGGTTTTCCGAGCTCAGCCTTGTGGCCAATGGCGAAGTGGAGCGCACCCTGAATGCCATGAAGGCCAGCGGGCATGTGTATGAAGCGGATGGTGCCCTGTGGTTCCGCTCCAGCGCCCTTGGCGACGACAAAGACCGGGTGTTGCGCAAGTCAGACGGTTCCCTCACCTATTTTGCTTCCGATATCGCCTACCACGCCAACAAGTATAACCGTGGGTTTGATGCCGTTATTGATGTGTGGGGGGCAGACCACCACGGCTATATTCCCCGTATGCGGGCCTGCATTGAAGCCCTTGGCCGCCCGGCCGAAGCTTTTGACGTAATTTTGGTGCAACTGGTAAACCTGATGCGTGAAGGCAAGCAGGTGGCCATGTCTACACGTGCCGGAGAGTTCGAAACCCTGGAAGATGTGCTAAAAGACGTGGGGGTGGATGCTGCCCGTTTTATCTTCCTTTCCCGCAAAAGCGACAGCAAGCTGGACTTTGACCTGGACCTAGTGCGCCAGCGTACCATGGACAACCCGGTATACTATGTGCAGTATGCCCATGCACGGGTAAAGGCCGTGCTGCGCCGTGCCGCCGAGCAGGGCATTGGCACCCAGGCTTCCAGCAGCCTTGCTTTATTGCAGGAAGAAGAAGCCCTTGACCTTTTGCGCTGCCTGGACAGGTTCCCCCAGGTGGTACAGGATGCAGCCACAGGCTGTGCGCCGCATTTTATCAGTTATTACCTTATGGACCTTGCCGGATTGCTGCATAAGTATTATGCAGTGCACCAGGTGGTGCTGGCTGAAAACCTGGAGCAAACAGCCGCCCGCTTGCGCCTTTTGCAAAGCGTTGCCCAAACGGTTAAAAATGGACTGTTGCTTTTGGGTGTGGAAGCTCCAGACAGCATGTAGCCTGTTTTTGGCCAACAACACGCTTATTTTCGCAAACATCCGGGCAGGGAAAGGTGCATGGCGCTTTTCCCTGCTTTTCAATAAGGTAAAGACCATTGCAAAACGACGTTTTACGTGCCTTTTCCATCCTGCTTCGTTCTGCCTATGTAGACCGAAACATGGCCTAAGTCCGAAAAAGCGCTCATGTAACAGGGAAAGTAAATTTCCCTTATTCGAACTTTTGGGAGCGTCTTCCCTGTGTGAAGCCGCCTTAAGAATACCAGTTAATCACCTTGCGAGGCGGGAATATTCTTGCATCAACGGCCTGTTACAGGTATGGCTTAAGAGTTCATGGCAAAAAGTAGGCTATTATGGGCATGTGTGGCCTAAGCGCGTATTCCCCAAAACATAAAAATTAATACTATCCGGTTTTTGAGCCAGTTAGCATTGAAGAACAACAAATTTTATTCATACAGCACACGGTGCAGTAAGGTTACGCATATGGCAGAACAAGGAAGACCACCACAAGGAGGCCCCGGCGGGGGCGGCGGTGAAGCCACCGGGGGAAAGGGAGGCAAAAAAAAGGGCAGAACCTTTACCATTACTTTTACCTTGCCCACACTTATTACGGCCCTGCTTGCAGCCAGCTTTGCCTGCTTGTGGATTTTTTTTCTCGGGGTCATTCTTGGCACCGGGCACTTTCCGGAAGATAAAATTCCCCGCCTTGGCAAACTGATGCCACAGGGTGTTCCTTCAGTTCCTACATTGCTTGCGGCAGACGCCCCCCCGCCCAGTGCTGCGGAAGGTGCAAAGCCTGCCTCTTCTGCCCCGGCACAAAAAGCACCTGGCACAACTCCCATGGAAGTGGAAACGCAGGAAGGGCCGCAGGTTATGGGCAGGCAGGACTTTGGCTTTCATGAAGCCTTGAAGCCTAAACCCAATGTAACTAATTCTTCCCCAGCCAAACGCACGGCAAAGACGGAAGCAGGCGCCCAAGAAAAGAAAACAGAGGCTGCCAAAAAGAAAGAGCAGGAAGCGGCAACAAAAGCGGCTGCCCAAAAAGCCAAAGAAGCAGAACAAGCCGCTGCCAAGGCCAAGGCAGCCAAAAACGGGAAGAATATTTTTGTATATGAATTTCAGGTAGCTGCCTACAAAGACAATGCCCCTGCACAGGCCATGACAGATAAACTGCGCCGTGCAGGCTTTACCACCACAGTGGAAAAAGTAACCGAAAAAGGCACTGTGTGGTTCAAAAGCATGGTTACCTTCCGCGGCACACCTGAAGAGGTGGACGCAACCCTGCGCCCGGCCCTGAAGCGCCAGGGCGTGCAGTCGCTTGTTCGTAAATCGAAAAAACCCGTAACCTCTTAGGTTGGTCAGGCTATGCGTATGGTAACAGTGCCAGTGGTGGCAGTGGGGCGTGCAAGCCTTGCTTTTGTGGGGGAAATGGGGGCAATGCTCATTTTCCTTCTGCTTGGCATGCGGCACATGTGTTCCTCCACCAAGCAACTGCAACGCGTGCTGCGCCAGGTGCATGTTATTGGGGCTGGCTCTTTTTTCCTTATTGCGCTTATTGGGCTGTTTACCGGCATGGTGCTTGGCCTGCAAGGGTATTACACCCTTACAAGGTATGGCTCGGTTGGCATGCTGGGCTCTGCTGTGGCCCTTACGCTTATTCGCGAACTTGGGCCAGTGCTTACGGCCATTATGGTAACTGGCCGTGCCGGTTCTGCCATGGCAGCGGAAATTGGGGTTATGCGCATTTCCGACCAGATAGATGCTTTGGAAGTAATGGACATAAACCCCTATGCCTACCTTGTTTCCCCCCGCATAACCGCCTGCTTGTTTGTGTTCCCGCTGCTTACTGCTGTGTTTAACGTGGTGGGCATTTTGGGCGGCTACCTTACCGGGGTGCAGCTTTTGGGGGTAAACCAAGGGGTGTATTTTTACAGCATTGAAAGCAGTGTGGTCTTTGCCGACGTGGCAGGTACCTTCATAAAATCGGTGTTCTTTGCTCTTACCGTTGTTACGGTGTGTTGCTACAAGGGCTTTTTTGCCAACTTGCGGCAAGACGGCATGGGCCCGGCTGCGGTGGGCAATGCCACTACCTCTGCCGTGGTTCTTTCCTGTGTGCTGCTATTACTGGTGGACTACGTCATTACTTCGGTGCTGCTATGACAATAACTACGCAAGTGTGGGACATTGCCCTGGAAGGGCTTACGGCGGGGTATGGCCCAAAAGTGGTGCTGGAAAATATTAGCACCGTGCTGCCCGGTGGCAAAATTTCTATGGTGCTTGGTGGTTCCGGGTGTGGTAAATCAACTTTACTACGTCAAATTATTGGACTTTCTGCCCCCATGGAAGGCAAAGTGCTTTTGGGAGGCAACGATTTTTTTGCTATGAAGGATGCAGAGTTTCGCCGTATGCGGCGGCGCATGGGCGTTCTGTTTCAAGATGGAGCGCTACTTGGTTCGCTGACAGTAGGAGAAAATATAGCCCTGCCCCTGCGTGAACACACCCACCTGAAAGAAGCAGAAGTGCAGGAAATTGTGCTGCATAAGCTCTCTCTTGTGGGGCTTGCCCACACGACAGCGCTTTACCCCAGCCAGCTTTCCGGCGGTATGCGTAAGCGGGCAGGTTTGGCCAGGGCCCTGGTTACAGACCCACCCATTCTGCTGTGTGACGAACCTACTTCTGGCCTGGACCCCATTAGTGCGGCCCAAATGGATGCCCTGTTGCTGGAAATGAGGGAGCGCTTTCCTTCCATGACCATTGTGTGCGTCAGCCACGACATGGAAAGCGTGAAAGCAATAGCCGACCATGTGCTGGTGCTTCATGAAAAACAGGTTATTTTTCAAGGCAGCCTACATAACCTGCAAGAAACTACAAAGCCGTATTTACTCCAGTTTCTTGCCCGCGCCCCCATGCGGGAAGAAGAACAGGGAGCAAGCTACCCCTTAAGCGAGGCAACCCGCGCCCATATGCACAGGGAACTTGAGTTGCAATAACCTTTGGCATGATTTATGGTGCGCTATGCACTGTTGGGCATGCCCAACCTGCACTGCATTTTTTAAAAAAGCATGGAAATGAGCAAAGCATGAAAAAATATTCTCTTGAACTGCAAGTCGGGCTATTTGTTCTTGTGGGCTTTCTGTGCCTTGGGTATCTCACCATCAAGCTTGGAAAAATGGAGCTTTTCGCTTCCCATGGACACACGTTTGAAGCCGATTTTTCCTCTGTTTCCGGGCTAAGGCCTGGGGCGGGGGTAGAAATTTGTGGTGTTTCAGTGGGCAAGGTAACCAGCATAAGCCTGCTGCCCGAAGAAAACGGCGCGCGCATTACCATGAACCTCAATGAGACGGTGCATATCACCGACGATACCATTGCTTCCATAAAGACAAGTGGTATTATTGGCGATAAGTATGTAAGCCTTTCCATTGGGGGGGGCAGCGCCCTTGCCGCTGGCGGGCGCATTTCAGAAACGGAAGCTTCGATTGACCTTGAAAGTCTTATCTCTAAATATGTGTTTGGAGGAGTAAAGTAATGCGGCTACCCAAGTGGATTTCCAGTTTTTCTCTTGCAGGTATTCTTGTTGTTTCCCTGTGCCTGCCTGCATTTGCCACCCCGGCCCAAGAAGCACGGGCAACTCTGGAAGCTTCCATAAACCAGGTATTGCAAGAGCTGAATAAACCGGGCCTGCATCAGGTTGAAGAACAAAAAGCCATTTTGCAGCGTATTGAATCCGTTATTCGGGGTATTTTTGACTTTGAAGAACTTTCAGCACGCACGGTGGGACCTGGGTGGAAAAAATTTACCCCAGACCAAAAAGCTCGTTTTGTTGATGAATTTTCTGACCTGTTGCGGGAAACATACCTGGAAAAGCTTAATGGCTATAACGGGGAAACCGTTGTATACAAAGGGGAACAAACCAGCACCGCAGGCGATAAGGTGGAAGTGCTTACCTCCGTTAACATCAAAGGCAAAGACGTTCCTGTTTCCTACCGCATAATCAAGAAAGACGGGTGGGTTGTGTACGATATGGTGATTGAAGGCATCAGCATGGTACAAAACTACCGCTCCCAGTTTCAAGACCTGTTACTGAAGGGCGACGTGGAAGCGCTTATTCGTCAGGTGGGGGCAAAAGCCCAGGAAACACGTGCCTATAACAAAAAACAACAAATTACCTTATGAGCCTGCCAATGAACACCATGAAAAGGTTTGCCGTGTGCCTTTGCCTGTGGGGGCTTTTCTGTTCCCTGCCTGCCTGGGCAGTAGGTTCTACTCCTTCTCTTGATGACGATGACGCCATGCTGGACAAAGTGTCTGTTACCGTGGCAGACCCCTTAAAGCCCATCAACCGGGTTATTCACTCGTTCAACGATGTGGTAATTGATTACGTTGCCCGCCCCCTGTACACAGGCTATTCCTATGTTACCCCGCGCTTTGTACGAACAGGCATTGGGAATGCCTTTCATAACGCCTTGTTTCCGGTGCGCTTTGTAAACAATATTTTACAGGGCAAAGGCAAGGCTGCCGGGGTGGAAATGTCGCGTTTTGTTTTGAATACCACTGCCGGGCTGGGTGGCCTTATCAATGTGGCGGAGAATCACAAAACCATTGTGCCTGTTTCGGATGAAGACCTTGGCCAAACGTTTGGCGTTTGGGGCATGGGGGAAGGCGTGTATCTTGTGTTGCCGTTCTTTGGCCCTTCTACCCTGCGTGACACTATTGGCAAGGTAGGCGACAACTTTCTCGATCCCCTGACGTATATTTCCCCAACGGGCCTCAGCCTTGGCCTGAAAGGTGGGAGAACGTTTAACGAGCTGGACGGCGTGCTGGACCAATATGACAACATAAACCGCATGGCAGTAGAACCATATACGGCGTTCCGGGATGCATATGTACAGCACCGCAGGGCTCTTATTGCCAAATAACCGCTGTTTTTTTTCATGCACGGCCCGCTTTGTGTTGCAAGGCTGCCGCAATAGTGGCCTGCCTTGTACTCTAGGTGGGCCATTTTTTTAGGAAACGCGCATTCATTCCGTTTCGCTACGTTACTTCCTCAAAAAAATCGTGCCTTGCCAAACAAAAAACCAAGCGTTACCCAAATGCTATTTGACAGTATTGCAGGAACCACCTATGAACATTGAAGATTCTTCCCCTTCTTCCAAAGTAGTGGCGTCCACTTCCTCTGCTTCTGCCGCTCCAGCGCCGGAAAAGACTGTGGCGCAGGTAATTGCGGCTAGCAAGCACGGGGCACAACCGTTGGGGGCCACGCAAACGGCGTTGCTGGAATCTGAAGCTGCGCCTCATGCCGCCCTTGACCCTGCTACAAACCCCATTCTTGACGGCGATACCCTGTTAATGGGTGCACAGCCCATGGATACCCCTTTGGACGCTTCCTTGGATGCTCCCTTTGATACTCCTTTGGATGCCAGCTATGCAGCGTACCAACATCCCATAACGGATAACTCGCACGCTGAAACTGCCACCGCCCCTGCTTCTTCCCCTGTTGTGGCAGAGCCGCCCTTTTTTGCCCAGCGCCCTATAATGCGGGTGGAAAGCACTTTGCCGCCTTCCGGCAGTTCCAAGCTGTTTGGCGTGCTGGCCTATGCCCCTTTCATTACGCTGGTTGCCCTGGTGGTGCTGCAAACCATTTTTACGCTGGACGCCCGCGATTTGTGGTATTCCGACGAAATTCGCCATGCAGATGCCTTCCGCAACCTGCTGGATGGCGGCAAGTGGTTGGTGCTGGAAATGAACGGCCAGCCATACCCGGACAAGCCACCGCTGTATTTTTTGTTCCTGCGCGCCTTATATGAGGTGCTTCCCGCCGGGTGGCAGTCCATTCCTGTGGTGTTCTTTGTCGGGGCAGCCCTTTCCGGTGTGCTGTTTATGCTCAGCACGCTGGTGCTTGGCCGGGGGGCGGGTAGGGCCGATGGCAAAACCTTGCTGGGGGCTGGCCTGTTGCTGCTTAGCACCGGGTACATTATGGGGCTGTTGCATTACGGCCGCATGGACTTTTTATTCGCCGCCCTCATTACCCTCAGCTTTACGGCGTTTTTCATTGCCGTGGGCCATAGGCGTTCAATGTTGTGGATGGTGCTGGCCTATTTTGCAGCTGGCCTGGCCTGCTTGGTAAAGGGCCCCCTTGGCCTGGCGCTGCCCCTGCTTGCCACCCTGGTATTTACGGTCTGGCGGGGCACACCGGGGCGGTTGTTCCGTAGAGATTCCCTTATGGGGTTTGCCGTTGCTGTGCTTGTTGTTGGGGCCTGGGCCGCTGGCGTAAGCTACACCATGGGTGGACCTTCCTATTTTATTAATGTGGTGTTGAAAGAACAGGTACTTGCCCGCGCTGTCAATACCTTCCACCACAAAGAACAATGGCACTATTATTTGGTGCGCCTGCCCCTTGCCCTGTTGCCCTGGAGCATTATTGTGCTGTGCCTGCCCTGGGGCAAGGTGCTGCTCCCTTCTTTCTGGAAAGGGGTGCTTGCCACCCGCAAGCCGGAAGCTGAAGGCACGGCCTTTCTTGTGTGCATTGTGCTTGCCACCCTTGGGCTTCTTTCCTTGCTCAGCGGCAAAATAGTTATTTACTTTTTGCCAGCCTTGCCCGCCCTGGCTATTTTGGCTGCACGGGCTGTGCTTGGCTTTGGGCCAATGGGTGCTGCCATGCTGCGCTACGCCATGGCAGTGTTCATGGCCGTTGCCGGGGTGGCAGGTGTGGTGGGAACCCTTATGCTGTATGGCACATTGCCCATGCCTGCCTTGGGCAACCTGCCTGCCTGGCACATTCCGCCCAACGTCTTCTTTTTTGCGGTATCGCTCCTGTTCCTGGGGGCAGCGGCGTTGCTGGTGTTTGGCCTTGGCAGCAATCGGCCGGAAGGGGTGTTGTTGCTTATGACCCTGTGCGCCACACTGGCAAGCTACCCCCTGGCCAAATATGTAGCGCCTGCTTTTAATGCCATCCTGAGCCCAAAACCCATTGCCCAGACCCTTAAAAGTTATGTGGAAGCCGGGTATATGGCGTTTACCCACAACGACTACGGCGGCACGTATACCTTTTATGCAGAGCAGGTGGTGCCGGAAATAAGCCTTGAAAACCTTGCCCAAAAAGCAGAGCAGGGCACCCGCGTGGTGGTTGCCATGAAGCGTAAACGCTTTGATAAATGGGCCGATAAACCCGCCTGCTTTACCCCGGTGTATGAACAATGGATTGAAAATAGCCGCTACGTGCTGGCAGCCTGCCCTCCGTTAGGGCAGGAAATTCCCCAGCCCTTGCCCCAAGAGGCTGTGGTGCCCCCCATTGCTCCTATTGCCCCAATAGTACCCCAACGCAATGGCACAGGAAGCACAGAATTGGAAAAAGCTGTGCCGCCCGAAAGCAATGGGCCAGACCTGACTAAACCCACCGTGTGTGAGCCCCCTGTGGAAGAATCCCCTGCAATGCAGGGTATACCGGGGGAACAAGCCGTACCGCAGCCTACAGGACAACCCGCAGGCGAACAGGGTGAACCCACAGAAAAGAGTGAACCTGCAGAACTTAAGGATTTCAGCACCTCTGCCGGGGATAAACAGCCAAATCAATAGGGTATAGTTGGTAATGCACAAAGCAAACCGCGCACCTCTGTTTTTTACAGAAGTGCGCGGTTTTTTTATCTAAAGTGTCGTTAACTAAGAGGGTGATTCATGTGTAAAAAGCAATACTACATCCTACATTGTCACACCCTTGGTGCCCCATTTGCCAGCATTTCCGCCAGGGTCATGTTTACCCGTGGCAGGGGCTGGCGCACGCTTTGGCGCAGGGCCAGTTCAATGGCGGCCAGTTCCTGGTAGAAGGGGGTGCGGTTCAGGGTGGGAATAATGCACCCCTGTTGTTCCGCCGCAGCGTTGGGCGGGTACATGTGGGTAAAGCGCTGGCAGCCGGGGAATAAACGGCGGGTGCCGTCCGGGTTATGCACTTCATTGCGAGTACCGTGCATACGGCAAATCATCAGGCGGTAGCGGTACAAAATGCACAGGCCGTTTTCGTTCAGGGGGCACATTTCCTGCGGGGGCAGGCCCATTGCTTGCGCCTTGTGGGTGGCAGCCACCACGGCGCGGGCGCGGTCCAGCACGGCAAGGCGTTTTTGCGGGGGCAGGGTGCGTACCCCTTGCCATAAATACAGCCATTCGCTGTAGGTGTGGTGTTGAAAAAAGCTGGTGCAGCAGTTCGTTTCGCAGCCGGAGCAGCTCAGGCCTGCCTCTTTAGCACAGGTATCATACGCCTGCTCCATGCGCTGGTACAGGGTGGCAAGCCGGGCGGCAAGCTCTTTGTTCATTCTGTTGCCTCAAGCCATTCCGCAGCTTCACGTGCATAGTCTTGGGCAGGGGCACTGCCCCCTTGCACAATGAAGGTGGCTGCTGCGGCATAGAGTGTGGCGCGCTCATAATACAAATCTTCCACCGTTTGCCCAGGGGCAATGGCAAGGCCGCGTTCCGGCTTTCTGGCAATGCGCTCCAGAATAATTTCCAGAGGCACGGCAATATACAATATGGGGCCAAGGCTTTGCAGGTAGCGTATGCTTTCCGGCCTGTACACAGCGCTCCCCCCGGTGGAAATAACGGTGCGCCGCACGTTCAGGCGTTGAATAACAGCGCTTTCAAGGTCAAGGAAGGCGTCTTTACTCATGCTGTTGGTAATGTGTTGCAGCGGGGCCCCGTAAGTTGCTTCAATCACATGGTCGCTGTCCAGGTGGGCCCAGTTGAGCAGGGTGGCAATTTCCTTGCCAATAGTGGTTTTGCCAGCGCCTGCCATGCCCACAATGCTCATGCAGCCTTCAGGCGAAATTTTGCTGGGGGAAGGAGTGATGAAAGCAGGGAGGGTAACCATATGCGCTCGTTCCGTAATGGGTGCAGGCCATGCAGGGAAAAACCATGTGCCACAGAAAAGACAAGACTCATGTAAATCGTTTTGATACGTTACTCAAGCAGGGCAAGAACTGTCAAGGGTGCCCCCGTTAAGGAACCACTAATTACAGGGAATTTGGCAAACGCGCAGTTATTTCGTTTGGCAAGGTCGGGGACACAGGCTCTGTGCGCGAGCTTTTTTTGAAGCAGGAGTTCCCAATTCCGCAGGAAAGCGGAATTGGGAACTGCCCGCAGGGCGGGAGCCGAAGGCCGAGGCCCAGGACGGGCCGAGTCAACTCTTCTGTCTTCGACTGTTTCATAAAAGCCGACGGCAGTCGCGAGCGTAGCGAGCCGTAGAGCGAGGCGGCGGGGCAAAGGCGGCTACACCGCCGAAGCGTATAACCCGCTGCAAGAGCGAAAAAAAGTGAAGTAACGCAGCCAAACGGAATAAATCAGCGTTTCCTTGTCTTGCTGTGGGTGGGAAGCTTGCGTATAGTGCCGCTTTACCGGGGCGGGCGCGTTGCCTGCCTTACACAGGGATAGGCCCCATGATGACCAGTGAAGGTTTCGTGGTGGCAAGGAGAGCATATGGCGCTGCTATTGCGCGCACAAAGTGCCGGGCTGGCAGCCGTGGCATTGGGAATAAGCGTTTTTCTTTCGCGTATTCTTGGCCTTGTGCGTGATAAAATTATTTCCTACTACTTTGGTTCTGGCATGGAAAGCGATGTGTATTTCACCGCTTTCGTTGTGCCAGACTTCATTAGCTATTTGCTGGCAGGCGGGTATTTTTCCATTACCCTTGTGCCGCTGCTTTCCCGGCGTTTTCTGGAAGACGAGGACGACGCTTGGCGCTTTTTTTCCGCTGCCGTGTGCTGGGCCACCCTGGCCATAAGCCTGTTTTGCCTGCTGGGGTGGTTGTTTGCCCCGCAGCTTGCAAAGCTGGTGGCCCCCGGCTTTTCCGGTGAAAAAAGCCTGCTTCTGGCCCGCTACCTACGCATTATTTTACCTGCCCAAATATTTTTCCTGCCAGGGGCCTGCTTTACGGCTGTGCTTTACTGCCGCAAGCAATTTACCGTGCCCGCCCTTACCCCGTTATTCTACAACGGGGCCATTATTCTGGGGGGCCTTGCCGGGCTTGCTCTTGCGCCTGAACAAGGCATGGAAGGGTTTTGCTGGGGGGTGCTGGCCGGGGCCTTTGCTGGCAGCTTTGCCTTGCCCCTGTGGGCTGTGCGGGCTGGTGGCCTGCGTTTTACCCCGCGCCTTGCCCACCCCATGATGAAAACAGTGCTGAAGCTGGCCCTGCCCCTTATGCTTGGGCAGTCCATTGTCAGCCTGGACGAGCAGTTTATCCGTATTTTTGGGTCGTTGGCGCATGAAGGCAGCGTGAGCCTGCTCAGCTATGCCCGGCGCATTATGCTTGTGCCGGTGGGGGTTATTGCCCAGGCCGCAGGGCTTGCGTCCTTCCCGTTTCTGGCAGGGTTGGTGGCAAAGGGCGACAAGCGCAGGTTTGAAGCGTCCCTGAACACCACGTTGCAAAATGCCCTGCTGGTGGCGTTTCCTGTTTCCCTATGGATGATGGTAGCGGCAGAACCCATTATGCGCCTTGTATTCCAGCAGGGCAGCTTCACACCCAAGGCTGCGGCGCAATCTGGCCTCTTACTGGCGGTGATGATGGCCAGCGTGGTGTTCTGGACCATTCAGCAAATTATGGGCCGGGCTTACTATGCCTGCCAAGACACCCTTACCCCGGCCCTGCTGGGCACTTTGGCTACGGTGTTTACCCTGGGGGCCTATTATTATGGTGCCATTTCCCTTGGGCCGCTGGGCATTGCCTTTGCCGGGGCCTTTGGGGTGGCGCTGTACACCGGGCTGTTGTGCTTTGTGTGGTGGCGCCGGCATGGGGCAGGGGCCCTTGCCGGGGTGGCTACCTTGGCCTTTATTGCCCTATGCCTGTGCATTCCGGCAAAGCTGGCTGCCGGGCTTACAGGCCGGTTGCTGCAAAGCCTGTTCCCGGAATATTCTCTGGCAGGGGCATTCGTATTCATCTGCGCCAGCGGTGTGGTGTTTTGCGCTGTCTACCTTGGCCTTGCCCAGTTGTTGCGACCAGACTTGCTAGCCCCGCTCCATGCGCTGCGTAACAGGTTGAAAAAATAATAAGCATTGGTGAGGCTCTGCCTCCCTTGTTCTTTGGTTAGAGAAATACTACTTAAATGGTATTTTGGAAACGCGTAGTTATTTCGTTTGGCAAGGCGCGAGCTTTTTTTGAAGCAGGAGTGACAATTCCGCAGGAAAGCGGAATTGGGAACTGCCCAAAGGGCGGGAGCCGAAGGCCGAGGCCCAGGACGGGCCGAGTCAACTCTTCCGTCCTCGACTGTTTCTTTTTTCCGCTCGGGCCTCGTGGAAATGTGCGGGCGGCAAAGCCACCCGTACCCTCCGCCCTCACTCCATGGCTCGCTATGCTCGCGACTGCCGTCGGCTTTAGGGGTATAACACCGCCAAACGGAATAAATCAGCGTTTCCCAAGCCCGGCAGCGCGGCGTAGGGTTACGATTTCATCGTGGTACAGCACCCGGGCTTTCCCGCTGGGCAAATCGCCAAGGCTTATGGGACCAAGGCTTACGCGAGTAAGACGCAAAATGGTCAGGCCAAGGTCGCGGCACATACGCCGAATTTGGCGGTTCAGCCCCTGGTGCAGTACAAGGTGCAAGGTGTTGGGGGCATCCGGGGCCACATGGGCTTCCACCGGGGCAAGGCGTTCCCCTTCGGCCAGGGTCATACCCCGGTGCATGGTTTCCAGCATGCGCTGGGTGGGCATTTCCCGCACCTGCACTTCATATTCTTTGGGCAGGTGGTAGCGCGGGTGGGTCAGGCGGTGGGTCAGCTCACCGTCGTCTGTGAGCAAAAGCAACCCTTCGGAGAAATAGTCCAGCCGCCCCACCGGGTACAGGCGCTTGTTTTTCAGGTGCTGGGGCAGGTAGTCCAGCACGGTAGCGCGGCCCTGTGGGTCGCTGGCGGTGCATACCACCTGTACGGGTTTGTGCAACAATACATATATTTTTTCATCCTGCTGGCCTGGGGTAAAAAATACCTTTTGTCCTTGCACGGCAATGGCGTCTTTGCCGGGGGTAACGCGCAGCCCCATTTCCTGCACCACCTGGCCATTCACCGTGACCCAGCCTGCGGCAATAAGTTCGTCAGCCTTGCGGCGGGAACACACTCCGGCTTCGGCCAGGGCTTTATTCAAACGCATTTCACTCATATACGCACAACCTTTGCGGCAAGCTGCATGCTGGTAACAATATCAAGCATATTGGTAGTTTGCCCCACCTTTTTTTCTTTTGTCAGTTTGAAAAACTCAAGGCACGCGCCGCACACCAGCACGTCCACACCTTCACGCTCCAGGCGTTGTAACGACTCAAGTGCTGGGCCTTCCGTAGCGGCAAGGCGCACCCCGCCGTTAAGCAGTACCACCCGCCACAAGGAATTGCCCATTTCCGGCAGGGTGGCTAAAAAGTTGAGCATAAGGCGCTGGGCCAGAACCTCGTCCCCCTGCCCAAAACCTTCGCAAGGAATAACAACCAGGGTTTTACCATTGTGTGCGTCTTCGGGCGCAAGGGGTTTTGGCATTGCTGCCGCGAAAGAGGGTTTTGTTGTTGCGGCAGAGGGGGGTGATTCTTCCCCGCTATGGCGCTGGGCACAAAGCTCCCATACGCCCTCTGTTTCAGTTACGGTAGCGACATAGCCATAGTGGTGCAACAACCGGGTAACATTTTCCGCTGCGGGCAGGTTGTCTACCAGCACGCGCAGGACTGCCGGAGCTGTTGCTTCCATGCATTCACGCACAAGCAAAACCGGGGTGGGGCAGTCCAGCCCCCGGCAATCCAGGGTAGTATTTTTAGGCATAACGCACTCCTTGCTTGCCTGTGGGTCAACTTTCATGCACAATATGCACGCTTTTGCGGCCTTGCCGTTTTATTACCAATTGTTGATTCGTGTTCCGTTTTTCATTGTGCCAGAAAGCCTGTTGTGCCTTGCAAAGGCAGGCGTGGCAACAACAACGGAACCCTAGCGAACCAGCAGTGAACACGAGAACCAGAGGATACATGACACACCAGCCAGAAGCGGCGCAAGCAGCCACACCCACTAGCGCCAAGGAAATTTTGAAACGGAGTGCAGGGTACTTCAAGCCGCACAAATTCATAATAACTATTGCCTGCATTGCCATGCTTATTACCGGGCTCAGTTCTGCAGGAATTGCCTGGTTGGTAAAGCCAGCCTTGGATGATATTTTTATAAATGGAGACAGGCAAGCCCTTTTTTGGGTTCCCATCGCTTTTGTTGTGCTTACCCTGGTAAAAGGGGGCACGCGCCTTGCTCAAAACTACCTTATGCAAATTGCCAGCCTGAAAGTGCTGGAAGTGTTGCGCGACGAACTGTACCGCAAGGTTATTATGCTGCCTTTGCGTTTTTTTGAGCATTCCCAGGTGGGGGTGCTTATGTCACGTATTATTAATGACGTTGCCGCAGTACGGGTAAGCATGCCCACCATTGTGCTTATGCTCCGCCAGGTAATAAGCGCTGCCAGCCTGCTGGTAGTGGTTTTTTACCAAGACTTTCGCCTTGCTATGTGGGCCATTATTGGCCTGCCCCTGGCCTTTTTTCCTTTTGTGTATTTTGCCCGCAGGCTGCGCAAACTGGGCCGCAAAAGCCAGGAACAAACAGCCGACATTACCGCCTTGCTGCAGGAATCCCTTAGTGGTGTACGGGTAGTGAAGGCCTTTTGCACAGAAGATGAAGAAGCAAAACGCTTTGACAAAAACAACAAGCGCCTGCTTACCTTAAACCGCAAGGAATGCCTTGCCAACGAAAGTTCTTCCGCCGTGATGGAATTGGTGGGAGCCCTTGGGGTGGCTGTGGTTATTTGGGTGGGCGGTATGCAAGTTATTGAAGGAAAAACCACGCCGGGCACCTTTTTTTCTTTTGTTACTGCCCTTATTATGATGTATGAACCAGTGAAAAAATTTACCGGGGCCAACAACGCCCTGCAACGTGCCCTTGCCGGGGCAGAACGTATTTTTGGTCTACTGGACGACCCGCGCCTGACAGTGGAACAGGGCGGTAACATGGAACTAGACACCCCGTTTCAGTCCCTTGCCTTCCAGAACGTTTCCCTGACCTATGCAGATGGCACCCAGGCCCTGAAAGATATTTCCTTTACCGTGCAGGCCGGGGAGCGCATTGCCATTGTTGGCCCCTCCGGCGCCGGTAAAACCACCTGCGTGAACCTTATTCCCCGGTTTTACGACCCCAGTGAAGGACGCATTCTGGTAAATGGCCTGCCTGTGCAGGAATACACGCTTCCCTCCTTGCGCCATGCTGTTTCCCTCGTTTCCCAAGATAATTTTCTGTTCAACCTGACGGTGGAAGAAAACATTGCCTATGGCATTGCCAATGTAAACCGTGAAGCGGTGATAGAAGCAGCCAAGGCAGCCTATGCCCACGATTTTATTGAAGCACTCCCCCAAGGATATGATACAGTTATTGGCGAGCGTGGGGTGAAGCTTTCCGGCGGGCAACGCCAGCGCTTGACCATTGCCCGCGCCCTGGTAAAAGACGCACCCCTGCTTATTCTGGACGAAGCCACCAGTGCACTGGATTCAGAATCAGAACGCACGGTGCAAAAAGCCCTGGACAACCTTATGGAAGAACGCACCAGCATTGTGATTGCCCACCGCCTTTCCACCATTATCAATGCCACCCGCATTATGGTAATGGAAGGGGGCCGAGTTGCCGCCATGGGCACCCACCAAGAACTGCTGGCGTCCAGCCCACTGTATGCCAAGTTGTATACCATGCAATATCAAAGTAACGGGGAAGGGGCCTAGCCATGAAAATTTCACCTCGAATTCTTGCGCCGATTATCTATACAGCGTACCGTTTGCTGTGTTCCACGCTGCGTATTACGCAGGTGGGCCGAGAAGCGGTGGATTCCCTGCAAGATGAAGGCAAGCTTATGGTGCTAAGCCTGTGGCACGACGAAGTTTTTCCTTTGGCGTACATGCGAAAGCGCCTGCCTATTATTGGTATTGTGAGCGGCAGCAATGATGGCGAGTACGTGGCCCGCCTACTGGAAGCCATGGGTACAAAAACGGCCCGTGGCTCTAGTTCACGCGGGGGTATAAAAGCCCTTTTACGTGCCGCAAAAACCATGCGCGATGAACATTATTTTGCCTGCATCACAGTGGATGGCCCGCGTGGGCCGCGCCATAGAGTGAAAGATGGGGCGGTGTTTCTGGCCCACCGCGCCGATGCGTACATGGTGCCTATACGCTCGTTTTACTCCAGGTCTTACCGTTTTTCCTCCTGGGATAAATTCCAGCTTCCGTTGCCGTTTTCTCGCATTACCATGGTAATTGGCGAACCCTACTTACTGCCAGAAGGTAAAATGGATGCAGAGTACGCAGCAGAGCAAAGCCAGCACCTAGAAAATTTGTTGCATTCTATGCAAGACCCAACACCCGCACCAGACGTGCGGCAAAGCTTACGGTTCCGCATTTACAGTATGTTTGCCAAAGCCATGCAAAAGGTAAGCCTGCAAGGCCTGCACCGCCTGGCAAAGGCCATAGCTTTTGTGGCTTGGCATGGCCTGCCCAAGCGGCGCAAGGTGGCTGTGCAAGCTATTGAAAAGCATTTGCACTACCCCACAGCCAAAGCAACTGCCACGGCCAAAGCCAGTTTTTATCATAACTTTGCATCATTTCTGGAAATTTTTCATTCGGGCGCTTTGTACGCTTCCCCTCAAACTTTTGCCTATGAAGATTCCCCCGGCCTGGAAGCGTTCCGCAATGAACAGGGCCCACTGGTCGTGGCAACGGCCCATATTGGGTCATGGGAACTTATGGAACCACACGCCGCACGCCTTGCCCCCAGCAAGGAACGCATTGTGGTGGTGCGCAGCCAAAAAGATAAAGCACTAACAGAAACTATGCATGACCTGCGTAGCGCAGGCGGAGTGCGTGCAGTAGGGCACCGCAGTGCCAGCACCGAGGCATTGGTTAGCTTGAAGCGCAATGGGCTGGTGGCTTTTTTGGTGGACCACAACGCCAGCAAAAAAGAATCTGTATTTTTGCCCTTTCTTGAAGATATTGCCGCAGTGAACATTGGTCCTGCCTTGCTTGCCCTGCGCAGCAAAGCCACTGTGTATCCCTCTTTCTTGTTACGTACACCGGAAGGTGGCCATACCCTGTATGTTGCCGAGCCGCTACGCACGGCAACACTCAAAGGCAGCGTGGCAGAACGTTGTACCATTATTGCCCAACATTATACAGATGCCGTGGCCCGTTGCGTGCAACAATACCCGGAACAGTGGTTCTGGATGCATAAACGGTGGAAAACGCGCTCTGACCAAGAGTAAGAAAATGATGTTTTTTACCTTGTGTGTATTGACACAAGAAAGCCTTTTACGTTACGTTTTTTTTCAGGAGTACAGTATGAATACATCTTTTGTGTTCGCTAACAGCAATTATTACCGCAGCTTCAATGAACGAGGCCAAGCGGTGGAGTGCGCTGTATTCTAAAACGTACAGGTAAAGCAAAATCAGGAACCGTCGGCCTCTGGGCTGGCGGTTTTTTTGTGGTAGCCCCCGCCAGCACACGACAAAAACGAGGGTATTGCATAATTATGGCAAACTCTCAGCAACCAAGCAGGAGAAAAACAGCATGCTTTTGAACAGTGCCATTTGGACGGCGTACATTGCCCTGTTTGTGTTTCTTGCCCGCAAGGGGCAAGGGCACGACATAGCCCGTTCAGGAAAAGTAAGCTTTGTTGTGCAGGCGTTTGCGTATGTTGCCACCTACATTTCCGCTGTGGCCCTGGTGGGCTTTGGGGGCCTTGCCCACGCCTATGGCTTGCAAATAATGCTGGTGGCCATTGGCAATGTGGTGCTGGGCACCTGGGTTGTGTATAAATTTTTCTCTTGGCCTACCCGCCAGTGGCAAAAACGCCTTGGGGCGCGCACCCCCACAGCCCTTTTGGCCTTGGGGCACAATTCTCCAGCCCTGAAAAACTTTCTTGCCCTGGTCTTCCTGGTGTTCCTTGGGGTGTATGCTTCCGCCGTGCTCAAAGGCGCGGGGTTGCTGTTTCTGGAACTCTTGCCCATTCCCTTGTGGGCCATTATTTGGGGCCTTGCCCTGCTTGTGGGCGTAAGTGTGTACATTGGGGGTTTTCGCGGGGTGCTGTACACAGAAGCTATGCAAGGTGTGGTGATGTTTTTGGGTATGGCCCTGCTTATTGGCGCTGTTATTAGTAAGGTGGGTGGCCCGGTGGAAGGCATACGCAGCCTTGCTGCCCTAGCCCCCACAGCCAAAGCAACCAACGGTTTTGCAGCTCTTTCCGGTGGGGGGCAAGGATTATTTGTGCTTTCCCTGGTGTTTGTTACCTCTGTTGCCGTGTGGGCACAGCCACAAATGATTCAGCGCCACTTTGCCGTTAGCTCACCCCAGCAGGCCGGGCGCACTGCCCCCCTTGCCATGGCAGTACTGACCATTATGGTGGGTGGCACCTACTTTGCGGCTTCTCTTTCCCGCCTTTTTCTGCCGGAACAAGCCTCGCCTGATGCCGTAATGCCCAAGCTGGTGCACATGCTGTTGCCGGAATTTGGCTTGCACCTGTTTGTGCTGGCCATTGTTTCTGCCTCCATTTCCACAGCAACAGCCCTGTTCCACATTGCTGCCTCAGCCTTTTCGGAAGATTTGAGCGGTGGGAAAATGGGCAAAGCAGGCTGGCTTATGGGCATTGCCCTGTGTGTTGTTATTTCCGCATCCTGTGCCCAGTTGGAAGGGCAATTCATCGCTTTGCTGTGTACCACAAGCTGGAGCATGGTGGGGGCCACAGCCCTGGTGCCTTACATTGCTCTGGTGCGGTTTAATGTACAAAATGGCCCTGCCGCGCTTGCTTCTGCCATTAGCGGATTCACTTCCTGCCTTGGCTGGTACCTGCTGGCTTACAAGCCAACAGCCCTGGTCTCCCCCATTTTTGGTGCAGACTGGGCCGCCATGCCACCATTTTTTGTAGGTATGGTATTCTCCCTGGCAGGTTTTGGTCTGACGCTTGCCTTGGCGGGGAAGAAAGAAGACGCTTTGGTGGAAGAGGCTTAGGGGAACGCTGAGTTATTCCACAAAAAAACGCCCAAAAGGGCGTTTTTTTGTGGAATGTATGGAAAAAGCTGTTGTTCTTTTATGCCAGCCCGCGCAAATGACGAATGGCGTTTTCAAACACCACAAGGCCAAGGGTGGGTTTGTCGCCCCGTGTCCAGGAAGGATGGTTGGTGGGGTGGTTAAAGGCTTCTGGGTGGGGCATAAGGCCAAATACACGCCCTGTGGGGTCGCACAGGCCTGCAATGCCCTGGGGGGAGCCGTTGGGGTTCAGCGGGTATTCCATGGTTACCTCGCCCGTTTCCGGGTGGGCATACTGCACCACAACAAGGTTTTCTTTCACCAGGCGTTCCAGCGTTTCCGGCGAATTGGGCACCAGACGGCCTTCCCCGTGGCGCACAGGCACATAAAGCGATTCCAGCCCTTTGGTGAACACGCAGGGGGATTGCTGGTTTACCTTCAGGTGGCACCAGCGATCTTCATAACGGGCAGAAGCGTTGTGGGTTAAGGAAACCTGCCGGGTAAAGTAAGCCAGGTCCAGGGCGGGCAGCAGCCCCAGCTTCACCATAAGCTGAAAACCGTTGCAAATACCAAGCACCAATCCGCCGGAAGCTACAAAGGCAGAAAGTTCTTCCAGCAGGGAAGCACCAGAAGCGGTCACGGTGTGCTGCCAGCGCTGGGCTGCGGCCTGGGCTGCGCCAAGGTCGTCGCCATCTAAAAATCCACCGGGAAAAATAAGGAACTGAAAGTCACCAAGGCGCACACGGCCTGCCACAAGGTCGGCAAAGTGGGCAATAACGGCTTCATCTGCCCCGGCAGCTTTGGCTGCATGGGCACATTCGTGTTCGCAGTTGGTGCCATAGCCGGTAATAACCAGGGTTTTTACAGTAGGGGCCATGTGTTCTCCTCAAGGCTCAAAGCAGAAATTGAGATTGTCAAAAGGCAGGAAAACGTTCATTGTAGGCAACAGAGGGCAACATGCGCTTTGTGCCTGAAAACCACACGCACCATATAATAATATGGCAGGGCAGCAGGGCATTGTCCTGCATGCAAGGCAAGCGTGGAACTGGTGCTTTTCAGTAGAAGGGTAGACATATTACTCTTTCCTACATGCTGCCGTCAACCAATTGCCTTCATAAAAAAATGAGGTATTATCCTCTGTTGTTGCTTTAAACAGGAAGTGAATGCGCTGAGCAGGAAGCGCCTGTTACCGATATAAGCCTGAAGGACTGGATGGATATGAAAGAAACAAAATTTATTTTCATTACTGGTGGGGTACTTTCCTCCCTGGGTAAAGGGCTGGCGGCCGCTTCACTTGGGGCACTTTTAAAGGCCAGGGGCCTTGAAGTAACCATTCAAAAGCTCGACCCCTATATTAACGTGGACCCCGGTACCATGAACCCAACCCAGCACGGGGAAGTGTTCGTTACCGACGACGGCGCTGAAACCGACCTGGACCTAGGCCATTACGAGCGCTACATAGATGTGGCCATGTCGCAGCGCAACAACTATACTTCTGGTAGCATTTATTACAGCGTTATCAGCAAGGAACGCCGGGGCGACTACCTGGGCGGTACTGTGCAGGTTATTCCGCATATCACCGACGAAATCAAGCTGATGATTCGCAACCTTGCCAATTCCGAACCGCAACCCGACGTGGTGTTGGTGGAAATTGGCGGCACAGTAGGCGACATTGAAAGCCAGCCGTTCCTTGAAGCTATTCGTCAACTACGCGGCGACCTGGGCAGGAACAACTGCCTGTTTATTCACCTGACACTGGTGCCTTATTTGCGCGCAGCAGGGGAGTATAAAACAAAGCCCACCCAGCACAGCGTAAAAGAGCTGCGTAGCATTGGCATTACTCCTGACATTATTTTATGCCGGTGTGAACAGACAGTGCCGGAAGATTTGAAACGCAAAATTGCCCTGTTCTGCGATGTGGACAGAGATGCAGTCTTTTCTTCCGTGGACGTGGACCATGTGTACAAGGTGCCCCTGGCATTTTACGATGAAGGGTTTGACCAGAAGGTGGCCATTATGCTGCGCTTGCCTGCCAAAAACCCGGAACTGCAAGCCTGGCGCGACCTTGTGTACTCCCTGGACCACCCGGCAGGGGAAGTGAACATTGGTATTGTTGGCAAATATGTGGAACTGAAAGAAGCCTACAAAAGCCTGCATGAAGCCCTTGTGCATGGGGGCATTGCCAACAACGTGGCCGTTACACTGCACTATGTTCCTTCAGAAGATATTACAGAAACCAACGCCAAGAGTATTCTTGGCAAGCTGGACGGCATTCTTGTGCCCGGCGGGTTTGGCGAGCGCGGTGTTGACGGGAAAATTGCTGCCGTTACCTACGCACGGGAAAACCGGGTGCCATTTTTTGGCATTTGCCTTGGTATGCAGTGCGCTGTTATTGAATATGCACGCAATGTTGCAGGCATTACCGGGGCAGATTCCGAAGAATTCAACCCCCTGGCCCAAGACAAAGTTATTTACCTGATGAAAGAATGGTACGACCACCGCCAACAGGGGCTGGTGAAGCGTACCCATGAAAGCGGCAAAGGCGGCACCATGCGCCTTGGGGCATACCCCTGCACGCTGAAAGACAATACAAAAGCCTTTGCGGCTTATGGTGCCAGCAGCATTGAAGAACGCCACCGCCACCGGTACGAATTCAATAATGACTACATGGAAACCCTGGAAAAAGCCGGGCTTGTTTTCAGCGGGCTTTCCCCCCATGGGGATTTGGCGGAAATTGTTGAAATTCCTGGGCACCCCTGGTTTGTGGGCTGCCAGTTCCACCCGGAATTCAAATCGCGTCCGATGCGTGCCCACCCTTTGTTCCGTGAGTTCATCAAGGCTGCAAAAGAAAACTCCAAGTAATGATGGTTTGTATAGCCGCCCCTTGCCAAAGCCTTGGGGCGGCTCTCTTGCACGTTATGCGTGTTTTTTGTAGCCACTTGCCAACAATGGCTGGCGTACTTACTTAGAAATCTTACATAAACGCAACCATGCGCAAACCCCTTGTTGGTATTATGCCGTACACGCCAGATTTTCTTTATAATACCCTGAAAGAACGGCACTTTGTGTTTGCCGGACCATGCGTTTTGGAAAGCTTTGACCTTGCCCTTGAAGTGGCCCACAAGGTACGCCTTGCGGCAGAGCAGGCTGGTCTTTTTGCCGTATTTAAAGCTTCATACGACAAGGCAAACCGTACTTCTGCCAGCAGTTTCCGTGGACCGGGGCTGGAAACAGGGCTTGCCTGGCTTGCCCGCATCAGGGAAGAAACAGGCCTGCCCGTTGTTACCGACATTCATGAGCCCGCTGAAGCCGCCGCCGTGGCAGAGCATGTGGATATTTTACAAATTCCCGCCTTTTTATGCCGCCAAACCTCCCTTTTAGAGGCCGCCGCCAAAACAGGCAGGGTAGTAAACGTGAAAAAAGGGCAATTTCTTGCCCCCTGGGATATGCCCAACGTGCATAACAAGCTTGTGCAGGCTGGCAACCACCGCGTGTTGCTTACAGAACGGGGTGCTTCCTTTGGGTATAACAACCTTGTGGTAGACATGCGCTCCTTCCCGGTAATGAATGCCCTTGGCGCACCAACCATTATTGATGCAACCCATTCCGTGCAATTGCCGGGCGGGCAGGGGGGAAGCTCCGGCGGGGACAGACGTTTTGTAGCCACCATTGCCAAGGCCGCAGCCGCTGCCGGGGCGCAGGGGGTTTTTCTTGAATGCCACCCCAACCCGGACAAGGCCCTGTGCGATGGCCCCAATAGCCTGCACCTGGATGATTTACCCCGCCTTTTGCAACAGCTTTCCGCAATATGGATGGTAGAATAAATGACTGAATCTTTCGTACCCCACGCATTCCCCCCCATGGAAGCAGCCGCTAAAGTGCGGCTTTTGGTGCTTGATGTAGACGGCGTGCTCACGGATGGCGGCCTGTATTACGACCTACAAGCCCAAACCATGAAGCGGTTTGATGTGCAGGACGGCCTTGGTATTCGCATTGCCCAAAAAGCAGGCATTATTGTGGCAGTTATTACCGGGCTTGATTCAAAAGCAGTGGCCTGCCGTATGCGCGACCTGGAAATTACCGACTATTATGCTGGTTATGTGGACAAACGTGCGTCCCTTGAAACAATTCGCAGTAAATATAACCTGGAATGGGAAGAAATAGCCTACCTGGGGGACGACTGGGTGGACCTGGCGGTTATGAGCAAAGTGGGGTTGCCCCTTGCTGTAGCCAATGCCCAGCCGGAAGTAAAAGCCATTGCCCATTATGTAACCCTGGCCCATGGCGGGCAGGGTGCTGTACGCGAAGTGGTGCGCCAGTTACTTATGGCCCAGGGAAAATATGACGCTGTGCTGCAAGCCTGGAGCTGCCCGTGCTAAAGCGCGTTGCCCTGGTGGGAGCAGGTGTGGGCCTTGTGGTGGCTGCCGTTTGGTTTATGGGAGGGAAGCTATTGTTCTTTCCCACAAAGCCAACCATGGAACAAACAGCGCAAAAACCTCAAGACACCAATACAAATAGCACCAGTTCCTCCCAATCTGCCATTAACTTTGCCCTTGAATCCATAAACATGAAGCAAGGGGAGGGCGGCCTTGAACTGTGGCGCCTGAAAGCCCATTGGGCAAATATTCGGCATGAAGACAATGTTATTGTGGTGGAAAAGCCCAAATTGGACTACGCCCTTTCGGGCAGTGACAATAAACACTTGTTCATCAATTCCCTGAAAGGGGAAATTGACCAGGCTGCGCAAACCATCCACTTTTTGGGCGATGTAGACGCACAATATGAAAAGAACACCATTTATGGGCCCACTCTTGTGTATAATGGAACAGCCCATACCATGAGCTTTCCTGAACCAAGCAGGTTTGTGGGCGAAGACATGCAAGGCTCTGCCGACAAGATTGTGTGGCTTATGCCTACACGCATTATTGAAGCCCAGGGTAACGTAATAGTGCATCTGCAAGGTAAGCCTGTGCTTAGCGGGCCCGCAACGGAACAGCCTATTGCACCAGAAGTGCCCCCGGCACCGGAAGCGATAGACACTGTGAAACCTGCCACACCCGAAGAAATAAATCCTCTTGCCCCCAACGCAAAGGTTGACAATACGGCGCAAGACGTTCAAACAATGGGGGCAACCCCTGTTGTGCAAGAAGCTGCCAGCAAGCCACAAACTGAACCTGCCACAAAAGCAGTGCAGGAAAGCAAACCCGCTGGTGATACAAAAGCGAAAACAAGCAAAGCACCTGTCCTAAAAAAAGCACCTACTCAAAAAAAAGCACCTAGCCCCAAAAAAGTGACTGCCTCCAAAAAAACAGCGCAGCCCAAAGGGCAGAAGAAAAGTGCCAAAAGCGTAACTAAATCGGCCAAAAAAGTTACAAAAGCTACTGAATAATACCACTGGTACAGGCCTAAAGCCTGCGTGTTTGTGACTTGGGTATATGAATATATACCATTTGGCACACTAACCATGACCTTGCCCGGATACAACCCCATGCACACTCCTTTTATGACCTCGCGTTTACTTGCAACGGCCCTGTTCTTTTCTTCTTTGTGCGCACCTGCCTGGGCTGCGCCTTCAAAAGCTGTTCCCACAGACATCAAAGCCGATCACATGGCCTATGATGCGGACCAGAAAAACGTCGTGTTCACGGGCAATGTTCACGTAAAGCGTCCAGACTTCGAATTGTGGTCCAAAACGCTTACCGTATACTTCAAGCCTTCAGACAAGATAAAAAGTGAAAGTGAAGAGGAAGTCGGCACGATTCAAAACATGAACGCAGGGGAGATTGACCGTATTGTAGCCCGGAATAATGTGGTTATGAAAAGTGAGGGCAAGGAAGGGCGCTGCGAAGTAGCCACCTACCATACAAATTCAGACACGTTTGTTATGGAAGGTTCCCCCAACCTGCGGGAAAAGGACAACGTTTTGCGCGGCACCAAAATTGTGCACCACATGGCAGCCAACAAAAGCGAAGTGATGGGGGGCGTGGAAGCAAATTTTGTTACCCCGGACAAGTCTGAACAAGGATCTCTTGTTCCCACGGGGAGAAAGAAATAATGCAGGGGGCACAACAGCCAAGTGTATTGCAGGCCAACCAACTGCGCAAACGTTATGGAGAGCGCGAAGTGGTGCGGGGCGTTTCCCTGGATGTACACCAGGGGGAAATTGTTGGCTTGCTTGGCCCCAACGGTGCTGGCAAAACCACCTCGTTCTACATGATAACAGGTATTGTGAAGCCTACGTCTGGCGATGTGTTCCTGAATAACGTCAACATGGCTACTTGGCCGTTACACCTACGGGCCCGTAAAGGGCTTTCCTACTTGCCACAAGAAAGCTCCATTTTTAAAAAGCTCACAGTATATGATAACTTGCGCATTGTACTGGAATATACAGACCTGACTAAAGCCCAACAAAAAGCCAGGGCGCAGGAGCTGTTGGAAGAATTTCGCATTACGCACATCAGCAATTCCTACGCTGCAACACTTTCCGGCGGGGAACGCCGCCGCCTGGAAATTGCACGGGCCCTGGTGCGTGAACCCAAGTTCGTGTTGCTGGACGAACCCTTTGCAGGCATTGACCCCCTGGCTGTGGATGACATTCAAACCCTTATCAGCGCATTGCGTGATAAGGGGATTGGGGTGCTGATTTCCGACCACAACGTGCGGGAGACATTGCGTATTTGTGACCGGGCCTACCTGATGTTTGAAGGCCAGGTTATTCTGCAAGGTTCGCCACAAGAACTGGTGGACGACCCAAAAGCACGCCGGGTGTACTTGGGCGAAGGCTTTACGCTGTAAGTACTTTTACATGAATCAACCAAGTGCAAAGTGCATACGCACAGATAGAGTGACACCTTCCAAAGCCAAAAGCCTTGGAAGGTTTTTTATTAATGCCCGAGCATACGCTGTACAAGAGCGTCAATATGCTCTTGCATTGTGTCAAAGGCGGGCAAGGGGACATCGGCTACAGGCAAAAGCAATGGAATTTCCGTACATCCAAGAATAATTCCTTCAATACCTTGATCTTCTTGCATTTTATGAATAACACGTAAAAATTCTTGTTTTGTTGTCTCCAGGAATATACCACGCTCAAGTTCCTGCATGATATAGGTATTTATTTTGGCAGCATCTTCAGCACAAGGAATGGCAACGGAAATACCTGCAGCGTGAAATGGCTTTTTGTAAAAATCTTGCTGCATGGTAAATGAAGTACCCAGCAATCCTACTTTTGTCATTTGTTTCTTTTGCACGGCAGAACAGGTCGTTTCAATAATGCTAACAAGAGGAATGGGCGAACGTGGCACAAGCTGCTCATAAACAATGTGCGGGGTATTGGCTGCCAGGGCAGCAAATGTGGCTCCGGCTTTTGCCACATTGTGGATGGCATTCAGGAGAAAGGAACAGAGCCCAGGATAATCTTGAACAGCGCAAAATTGAAGCACTTGGTGCACATCAACATTTTCAAGAACAAAAGCTGGAAAATGGTTGTTCGTGTTTGCTTGCTGGAAACCATAGTTGAGTTGTTTATAGTATATGAGTGTGGATTCCGGCCCCATGCCACCAATCAGTCCAAGTTTTTCCATGAAGAAGTCTCCTGCAAATGGCGAATAATGGAAGTCTGTAAACTGTAAAGATTTTATGAAAGAAGTAAAGGGGAGGGTTTCTTCCCTCTTTTAAAGTTAACATAATTTACATTATGGGACAAATTCAGCGAGAATAACGAGGCTTCAAAAACGCCCTTTTCCGGTGTTTTAGCAAGTAAAACGATTTAATCCCTGCCGCACAGGCTATTGGCGTTAAAAGCGTATTTCTGTTGAAATATGATGCTCCTGCTAAAATTGCAATTATAATCTACTGTAATTATTGCTTTTCGTGTTGCGTCTTTTGTTCTTGATACTCTGAATTTGCTTGTTCGTACCTTTGGCTCGAACATATCCCACTGTTTGTTGTTTCAGCTTTCACGTTTGATTGTCCCTTTGTTGTTCCAAAAAAATACAGAGCAAGGAACCTGAGGGGCCGTTGCTCTGTATTGGAAGCGCTTAGGAGGCACGCCGGAAAGCGCGGGCACTATTCCGGGTGCGAAGAAACGGCGGAACGAATAACTTCGAATACTGAATCCACCTTGCGCAGCATCCCCACAATACGAAACAGGTGGGCTACGTCAGAAACCTGAATAAGCAATTCAAATTCTGATTTGCCATCCACGTGGGAACGGATAAAGCCGGAGTCAATATTAGCGCCTTCTTTATCAATAACTAAAGCAACCTGGGCCAGCATACCCCGCTTGTTAACGCAAAAAACACTAATACGTGCCGGGAATGGCGCACTGTTGTCTTCCCGCCCTTCCCAGGTCACATTGAGCAGGCGCTCCGGTTCCATGGTGGCAATGTGCGGGCAGTCTGTACGGTGTACAATAATACCGCGCCCGCGGCTGGAAAAGCCCACTACAGCGTCACCGGGTACAGGGTTGCAGCACTTGGCAAGTTTGGTAAGCAAGTCACCAATGCCCTTAATGGTAACACCCGTAGATTTTGAAGCATTACCGCCCTTCTCTGCTGCTTCCTCTACCGGGGGGTGCCCATGGGGCGTAGCTTCTTTGGGCTGCATCAGGTTAAAAACTTTGCGCGCTGAAATGCGGGCATACCCTACAGCCGAAATAAGGTCGCCCACTTCAGCAAACTTCAATTCCTTGGCAATGGCAGCAATGGTGCCATTTTTCAAGACCTTATTGAAGTTCACGTTCATGCGGCGGCCTGTTTTTTCCAGAATCTCCTTACCCACAGTAATGCTGCGGTCACGTTCCTTGGTGCGCAGGTGGTGCTGCACCCGTGTGCGGGCCTTGGCGGTTTTTACAAAATTCAGCCAGTCGCGGCTGGGGAAGCGGTTTTGGTCAATAATAACCTCTACCGTATCGCCACTTTTCAGGGCTGTGGAAAGTGGCACCAACTTGCCATTCACCTTGGCCCCGGCGCAATGGTCACCAAGGTCTGTGTGAATGAGGTAGGCAAAGTCAATGGAGGTGGCCCCTTCAGGCAATTCTTTTACTGCACCGCGCGGGGTGAAAACGTAAATTTCGTCTTTGAACAAATCAAAGCGCAGGGTGCGTAAAAACTCCTGGGAATTGCTCTCCATTTTTTGCCAGTCCAGCATTTCACGCAGCCAGGCAAATTCCCGGGCATCTTTTTGCTTAATGCGCCCGCCTTCCTTGTAAAGCCAGTGGGAGGCATGCCCATGTTCAGCCAGCTTGTCCATTTCTTCGCTACGAATCTGTACTTCCATGCGTTCACCCCGCGGGCCAATAACGGTGGTGTGCAAGCTTTGGTACATGTTCTGCTTGGGCATGGAAATGTAGTCTTTAAAGCGCCCAGGTACGGGCTTCCATGTAGCATGCACTAGCCCCAGGGCGGCGTAACAGTCTTTCAGGTCATCTACAATGGCCCGGAAGGCTATAATGTCATGCATCTCATCCAGTGTGGTATTTTGAGCCTGCATTTTACGGTAAATACTGTAAATATGCTTAATACGGCCCTTAATTTGCGCCTTAATGCCGTTTTGATACAGAATTTTTCGAAGTTTGCTGATAACTCCGTCAATATACTGCATGTCATCTGCTTCATGCCGTTGCAGCCATTCGGCAATGCGGTTGTATTCATCGGGTGAAATATAGCGAAAGCTTAAATCTTCAAGTTCAAGTTTAATGCGGTGCATCCCCAGCCGGTTGGCAAGGGGTGCATAAATGTCCATGGTTTCCTGACCAATGCGCCGTTGTTTTTCCGGCTTCTGAAAGCCCAAGGTGCGCATGTTATGCAGCCTGTCTGCCAGCTTTACAAACAAAACGCGCATGTCTTCATTCATGGCAAGAATCATTTTACGAATGTTCTCTGCCTGTTGCGCTTCTTTGCTGTCAAAGGTCATAAGGCTGATTTTGGTCACACCGTCTACGATGTCGGCCACATCTTCGCCAAATTTTTCATCAATTTCTTCAATAGTGGCAATGGTGTCTTCCACTGTGTCGTGTAATAAGCCAGCAACCACTGAAGGCACATCAAGCCGCATTTCCGCAAGGGTATAGGCCACCGCCATGGGGTGTGAAAGGTAGGGCTCGCCTGAAAGGCGCACCTGCCCTGCATGCACTTCCTTGGCAAAGGCATAGGCTTTTTTTACCAGGACCGTGCTTTCCGGGCCATGGAAGCGCTGCACTTTTTCAAGAATATTCTCTATGGTAATGCTCATTGCGCCTGCACTCTGTGGCGTTGGTCCCCGGCAGGAACCCACCATTTGGTAAAATTGTGAAATATACCCCCAGGGGCGGTCTCTAAACCTTTAAAACGGTTCTGTATCACAGTCAACCTGTGCGGTACATATAAGAAACAATATGGCTGTTCTTCATGCAGTACTTCTTGAAACCTGTCGTACACCCGTTTTCTTTTGTCCCGGTCAAAGGTGGTGCGCCCTTCTTCAAGTAACTTGTCAGCTTCTTCATTCTTGAAGTTGACAAAGTTCAAGCCCCCCCCTGCCCGTGATGAATGCCACACATCATACCCGTCCGGGTCAAGGGGTATTGTCCAGGCCAGGATAACGGCATCAAAAAAACCGGGGTTAACAAACTGTTGCAAAAATGCGGCCCATTCCACTGTGCGAATGTTCACATTAATGCCAAGTGCTTTCAACTGGTTTTGTAAAATAACCGCTGTTTTTATGCGCGTTTCATTCCCCTGGTTCACCAGCAGGGTAAAGCTGAAGGGCTCACCTTTTTCATTGCGCAGTACGCCGTCTTTCCCCTGCTGCCAACCAGCTTCTGCAAGCAGGGCTTTAGCTTTTTCCAGGCTATGGGCATAGGGCTGAATGTGGGTGTTATACACCCAGGTGCCTGGTTGGTAAGGGCCAATGGTGGGGTCCCCCAATCCTAAAAGCGCCCCTTTAATAATATCTTCTTTGTTTATGCCATGGGCCAGGGCCTGGCGCACCCGCTTATCACTAAACAGCGGACTTTTCAGGTTATAACCAAGGTAAGTGTAGGTAAATGAGGAGGAAGGAAAAATCGTAAATTCTTTGCGAAACTCTAGAGTGTTGGTCTGGTAGCGGTACTGCTGGGGGGTGAGGCTACCCAATGAGTCCAGCTTGCCAGCCTTTAATTCCAAAAACATAGTGGTTAAATCTGGAATTACTCTGTATACTATTTGATCTATATATGGCTTGCCTTCAAAATAGGTGGGGTTTGCACGCAAATTCACCCGCGCTCCCGGCTTCCATTCAAACAGGATATACGGCCCGGCGCTTAACGGTTTTCTTGCAAAAGCTGTGCTGCGCAAATTTTGCCCTTCCAGGGCGTGCTTTGGCATTATGCTGCTCATCCAGGTGGTTAGGGAGCGGGCAAAAGGCTTGTCGTACAACACTTCAACGGTATACTTGTCCAGCTTGCGAAATTCCTTCACTGCTTTAAAGTCTGAAGCATAGGCCGTGGGGGTGGCCGGGTCTATCATCATCTTGTAGGTAAATTCCACATCATCAGCAGTCAGTTCTACGCCATCTTGCCACAAGATACCTTTACGCAGCACAAAACGCAGGCGCAGGCCTTCATCCAACACTTCAAATGATTCTGCCGCATAGGGAACTATAACAAGGCTCTTGTCATATTTTATGAGAGAAACATAAAAATTACCTGAAACTTCACTTGAAGAAGCATCAGATGAAAGCGCCGGAATAAGATTGCTGGGGTCTGCTAGGGTGCCGGTAATAAAAGAATCGCCATACTCCTCCCCCTGGGCAAAAGCAGGCGCACAGGCAGCCTGCCAAAAGCACAGGCAGGCGATAACGCATAAAGGAAGGAAAGCAGCACACTGTTTTTGCAGTGTTGCTACTTTGGGCTTGCGGCATAAGCGATGTAGTAGAGGAAGGATTATCATTGCATTCAGAAAAAAAATGGTTAATTTATTGTATTGAGGTGTCTTGTTCCAACTATTCCTTCTATTCTTGCAGACTAGAGGGAATAACGCAAGCAAAGGGAAAAGGTATTTTCCGCTGACGCCGTTGAACTTTTATGCTTTCTGTGCAATACTTGTAGCAGAAAAGCAGAAAAGCTTTTATGGGAACTGCTGGTTCATTCGCAATCCGCAGCTTCATGCCCAAACAACGGAACATTTACTTGTTTGGGAAAGGCACATAATCCACTCACTTTACAGAAGAAGTGAATTCTCCTTAGGGATGGGTTATGGTCTTTTTACTGTGCAATAACCATAGAGAAACACGTAGCCAGTGCTTCCCTTGTATGGCACGTCACCTGAAAAAAAACACAAACGGATAGTTTTCATCTGGATGTCAAATATTTGAAATTGCCGCTATACCCTTCTTGTCACATCTCTACTCTTTTGATATCATTGTGTATGCGCAAATAGCAAACAAAGGCAAACATTGCCAGGTTGGGTGTCTTGTATCATTGTTTGGTGAAGGAAACATGAACGAAAGCAAAATAAAGAATATTTTACAAGAATATTTGCACGATTCTGTACCGGAATATATTGCGGATTCAGCCCACAATATAATCAATTCCGGGGGTGTGCAAAAACTTGGCCTGAAAAAGGATGATCCCATTTGGGAGGTGGAAGCCACCATTCAAGGGGACGACCTGCAACACTACACTCCGCGGCTGACTATTTTTACTGGTGAAGGGACGGTAAGTTCGCATTGCAACTGTTCGGATTCCTTTTCCGGTGTATGTACACACGTGGCAGCCACTCTTATAAAATTGCTTGCCACCCTTGATGCGCATAATGATGAAGCCCCCCCCGCTACCAGAAACCGGGTAGACTGGCGCCAAACATTTCGCTCTCTCTTTTCTTCTGAAATTGAACCAGAAGCCGGAAAGCATTACCTTATTTTGCGTTTTTACCCAGAACCTGGTCGCTTGCAGGTGGCCTTTTTCCGTGCCCGGCAGAACAAGTCGGGCCTTTCCAGTGTGCAAAATGAAGTAACTCTTGAACAAATCATCAACACACCGGAATTATGCGAACTTTCCCCCAACTTACCCAAAGTTGCAGCCCTTATTGGCCAGTATGACGACTACCTGGGCCACCGTATTACCATTCCAGACGGCTTGCTGACCTGGTTTCTCTGGTCTGTTCGCAAAGAATATTTCATGTTCTGGCAAGATTCTGATTCCCCTTGCCGTATTGAACAGCGCACCATGCAACTGCGCTTTCGGCCTGAATTTATCGCTGAGAATCAGCTTACTTTTGCCGTGCTCCTGCACCGGGAAGGGAAACCCCCAGTGCCCATTGCCGGAACAGACACCACCTTCCACGGGCAAATGCCCCTTTGGGTATGCTGGAAGCACAGCTTTTTCCCTGTGTATTCCACCATTGACTCCAAGCTGGTGCAAGAACTTACAAGCAACCCCCTTGCTGTACCGCAGGAAGAGCTTTCCGAATTTCTGGACAGGGTGTGGAGCAAGCTCCCCTCTTCCGCCTTGTACGGGCAGGAAGATTTTATGCGGCAAATGGAACCGTACCTGGTGCCTGCCACATACAACCCCAAGCTTTTTCTTGATGAAGAAGGCAGCCTGCTTACCCTTGAGATTCAAAACGTGTATGAAACCATACACGGTGAATTTACCATGCCCGGCCCCAACCCGGACTTTCAAACAGGCAGCTATTCCTATGAAGGGCAAACTTACCTTATCAAGCGCATGCAGGAAGAAGAAGCTGCGCTTACCAACATGCTGCTTGAAATTAAATTCCAGCCGCGTAACTCGCGCATCTGGTTTTTAGAACCAGAGGAAGCCATTACTTTTTTGCTGGATGTGTACCCCACGCTGGTGGAAAACTACCGGGTGTATGGGGAAACGGCCCTTTCCCGCTACAAGGTACGCCTTTCCCAGCCTGTTATTTCTGCTGAAATTAAGAGCGATGAAAAAGAAAAATGGTTCACCCTGGATATTGATATTCAGTACGACGGCCAAAGTGTTGCTCTGGAAAAAGTGTGGGAAGCCTGGACACAGGGCAAGCGGTATGTGCAACTGAAAGACGGTTCCTACACCAGCCTGCCGGAAGGTTGGCTGGAGCGCATTGCCCATAAGTTGCAAGCTTTGGGCCTTGACCCTTCCGAACCGCCCAAAAAGCAGTTTGCCCAATTTGAAGCCCCTGTGCTGGACAGCTTGCTGGACGACCTGCCCGGTACGGTAACCGATGGTTTTTGGGACACGTTGCGTGAAAAAATTCATACTTTCAAGGAAATTACACCCATCCCCCAGCCCGGTGGCTTGAACGCCACCTTACGTGGTTACCAATTGCAGGGCCTTGCCTACCTGAACTTTCTGCGCGAATACCACTTTGGTGGTATTCTGGCCGATGAAATGGGCCTTGGCAAAACGGTGCAAACTCTTTCCTTCCTGCAGTACATGTATGAAAATGGCATGACAGGACCAAACCTGATTGTTGTGCCTACTTCGGTGCTTCCCAACTGGGAACGTGAAGCCGCCAAGTTTGTTCCCGACCTGAAGTGCCTTGCCATTTATGGCACCCGGCGCGACAGCATGTTCAAGCAAATCAACTCGTCCCACATTGTTCTTACCACATACGCCCTTTTGCGGCGCGACCTGGAAGAACTGGAAAAGTTCGATTTCAACACCATTATTCTGGATGAAGCCCAAAACATTAAGAACCCAAACACCATCACAGCCCGTTCCGTGCGGCACATCAAGGCCGATATGCGGCTGTGCCTTTCCGGTACCCCCATTGAAAACAACCTGTTTGAACTGTGGTCGCTGTTCGAGTTTCTTATGCCGGGCTTTCTTGGCGCACAAAACGCCTTCAAGCGCGGGGTGGTCAAGCCCATCAAGGAAGGAGATGACGACACCCTCACCTTCCTGCGTACCCGTGTGCATCCGTTTATTTTGCGCAGAACCAAGTCGGAAGTGGCAAAAGACCTGCCGCCAAAAATTGAAAACATTACCTATTGTGGCCTTGCGGAAGAACAGGCAGAGCTCTATTCAATGCTCGCACGCAAGCTGAAGGAACAGGTAATGACCACGGTGGAAAAGAATGGCATTGCCAAAAGCCAGATGTCTATTCTGGATGCATTGCTCAAGCTGCGCCAAATCTGCTGCCACCCACGGCTGCTGAAGCTGGATATGCCTGGTGTTTCCACCAACCTGCCCTCCGGCAAGTTCGATACATTCAAAGACATGATGACGGACATTGTGGAAGAAGGCCACCGCGTGCTGGTTTTCTCCCAGTTCGTGCAAATGCTGCACATTATCCGCTCCTGGCTGCAAATCAGTGAACTGCCCTTCTGCTACCTGGACGGCACAAGCAAAGACCGCTTCGACCAGGTGGACAAATTCAGTAACGACCCCTCCATCCCCATCTTCCTTATTTCCTTGAAGGCCGGGGGCACAGGGCTTAACCTGACTGGCGCAGACTATGTTGTCCACTACGACCCGTGGTGGAACCCGGCTGTGGAAAACCAGGCCACGGACCGCTCACACCGTATTGGGCAAACAAAGCAGGTATTCTCGTACAAGCTTATTTGTCAGAACACAGTGGAAGAAAAAATTCTTTCTCTGCAAAGTGCCAAAAAAGATGTGGCAGACTCCATTATTCCCGGCGCTGAAACGTTCAAGTCTCTCTCGCGGGAAGACTTGGAAATGCTCTTTGAAGTATAGTATCGGGGACCATTTGAGTCCTTTATGCCATTAATATACCATTTAAGAGGGAAGGAACAACCTTCCCTCTTTTCCTTTCTTTACATATTACCCCCACCACACACCTATGGAACACGTACATTGCATTATTCTTGGGGCCGGAGTTTCCGGCATGGCCTGTGCCGCAAAAGCTACCGCAAATGGGGCCAAGGTCATGGTTATAGACCACGCCCGCAAGCCGCTGCGTAAGCTGTTAATTACGGGCGGCGGTAAATGCAATATTACCAACCGTAATGTGCTGCCAGAACATTACCTGAGCGGCAACCCGTCGTTTACCCGTTCCGCCTTAACCCGGTTCACCCCTGCTAACCTGCTGCGTATGCTGGAAGATGCGGGCATTCCCCTGGAAGAACGGGAGGAAGGACAAATTTTTTGTAAACGCACTTCGGAAGATGTGCGCAACTGGCTGGTTGCCGGGGCCGGTGCGGCTGCGTTCCAGCTTGGCGGGCGCATTCATGCTGTGACCCGTGAACAGGATATGTTTGTGGTGCGCGGGGAAGCGGGCGAGGCTACAGCCCCGCACCTGGTGCTGGCCCTGGGTGGCCCGGCATGGCCCCAAACCGGGGCGAGTGCCTATGGCTTCAGCCTGGCAAAGCAGTTTGGGCACAGTGTGGTGCCCCCCCGTGCAGCCCTTGTGGGGTTGCATTTGCCCAAAAATTCCCCTTTACTGGGCCTTGCTGGCATGAGCTTGCCCGTGACATTATCTCTTACCAATCCTGGTGAAAAAAAGAGCCTTCCTGTGGCCCAAAACCTTTCTTTGCTCTTCACCCATACAGGGGTAAGCGGCCCGGCAGCCTTGCAGGCTTCTCTTTACTGCCAGCCAGGGGCAGAACTGGTGTGTAATTTTTTACCCGATACGAGTGTAGATGCCTTGTGGGATGCCCCGGAAAGCGGCAAAACCCTCGTGAAAAACCGCCTGCGCGGCCTGCTGCCTGCCCGCCTGGTGGAAGCGTTGCTCCCCCCTGCCCTGGCTGAAAAACGTATTGCCGAAACAAGCCGTAAAGACAGGGATATGCTCACCAGCCTGTGTACCCGGTTTCCCCTTTCCCCCACAGGCAATGAAGGGTTCAGAAAGGCAGAAGCCTGCGCTGGCGGGGTAAACACCCATGAAATTTCTTCCAAAACCATGGAAAGTACCAAAATGCCGGGGCTGTATGTGTGCGGGGAACTGCTGGACGTGACAGGCCGCCTGGGTGGCTATAACCTGCATTGGGCCCTGGCTAGCGGCTTTGCCGCAGGTGAGGTTATAAAGACTAATGAGTAGCAGGGGAAGGGGGAAAACCCCTTGAAAGGGGCTTTTCCCCCTTCCCCTG
>NZ_KE387017.1:333162-341039 GCF_000430005.1 Desulfovibrio cuneatus DSM 11391 | reverse complement strand
AGCCTGCCAGGCTGATGCCCGTGCCCACCTGTGTCCAGCCTGCGGGCAGGGTGTAGCGGTCGGCGCTATCTCCGGTGAACACCAGCGATTTCATGGCGCAGTCCAGGCCCTTGGCAGTTATGCCTGCCAGCACGCTGTCAATGTCTATCATGTCTCTGCCTGTGCCCCCGGTGTAATCCAGGTGCAGGGCTTCAAACTGCGTGGCGTTGGTGGCATTGATGCCACCGAAATTGAACGTGCCTGTGCCGGAAGCGCTTAACGCCGTGCCGTGGGAATCTATGGAAAGATTACGGTTCAGGCTCAGCACGTCGCCAATGGCGTGGCTCACGTCATCGCCTGCCGGGCGGTCAATGAGGTCGCCTGCTGCATCGGTGCCGCCTGTGAGGGTGGAGCCTGCCCCCATGACAGTGCCTTGCAGCACCGTGCTTTCCAGGCGCACAAAATCCGTGCCCGCGCCACCGTTAATGGCGGTGTTCACCATGGCAGCGCCTGTGCTGATGTGGATAAAGTCGTTACCATCATCCCCATTCACCACAGCGCCGGAAAGCGCTGCTGCGGAGGTAATGCGCATGGCGTCATTACCAGCACCACCCAGCACTGTGGCGTTGGTAATGGCAGAGGTTGCGCCCGTGGAGGTCAGGGTGAGCACATCATCATCTGCCCCAAGGTCCACAACGGTTTTGGCTCGGGCCGCAAAGTTAAGGCCTTGTATTCCACCCATAAGGGTCATCGTATCGTTCCCATCGCCACTGCTCAGGAGTAGAGATGTGTCTTTATAGTCATTGCCTATGGCAAGGGTGGGGGACTGAATGATGATGCTGTCGTCACCGATTCCGGTATTAATAGTGACATTTTGATTATAACTACGGACGGCCCCATATGTGGCCGACTTGGCATTGATGAACAAAGTGTCATTGCCTGTCCCTAGATCAATATAGGCTGCCTTATCATAACCTATTACAACAGCTTCGTATGCTCCCGTATAAACTGAAACCAGGGAGACACTGTCATCACCTGCCCCTGTTTCCAGGCGACTCCCCCAAAACATATAATAGCCGGCTCCACCTGTTAAAGATAATGTATCGTTTCCACCGCCAGTAACTAAAGTACTCTGGTACATTACTGTACTATACCAAGTTCCATTTGAGACTGCGGCACCTGCACTTATCTCCACCAGGTTATTCCCATCGCCCATATCCACCACACTATTACTCAGCGTACCATGTGACGCATTAGTCAGTTGCAGCACATCATTCCCATCACCAAAATCCACCTTGGCATTTGCCAGTTGAGAGCTGCCGCGCAGGGTGTCGTCGCCTTGCGTCAACCCTTGGGTGAGGGATGCATTACTGCCGGAATTGATATTCAAATACATCTGTTGGGTTTCGCCATCGATATCATTGGGGGAATCCCACTTGCCAGCAGGGTCGCGCACCACCACAACTTCCAGCACTTTTTGGTGAATCTGGTTGTTGCTGTCCTGGTATTCATACGTCACAAAATCCTTCACCGGGCCTGTTCCTGCGCCCATGCGGGTGGCGGCATCAGCTGCCAGGGTAAAGGTAATGGTACCATCGGCATTAAAGGTGGCCTTGCCCAAAAGGGTATCTACGGTGCCGGTGCTTACCATGGCGGCAAAGTCAGCATCGTTGTGCCGCACATCGCCCGTAATAATTTTATTGTTGATGTTGGCAGCCGTGCTGCCTGTGTACATCACAAAACGGTCATCTGCGTCAGTAAGGCCATACAATGCTACTTCATTTACGTCTGCCATGGTTCATTTCTCCGCCGGTGATGGGTTATAATCATTGGAGGCATTTTACTACAAAAAGGCGATATATAGCATATCTGAATATCGCAGCACATGCAATATCAAATCATCCATCAATCCCATTAGAACACTGTCCCCCAACCAAATAATTCTATATGAGCAGCGACAATGCTTCTCTGGTGAATAGAAGATAAGGGTCAAGAGTTGGAGGGAAGGCCTGTGCTTTGAACTACTACAGCCGTTCCCTATACCCGTTCCTTTTCCATCACTTATATTCTAAAATGCGTAATTAACTAAATCATGCAATAGGCTACACGTTTATTTTAGGCTGCATGTAATGCATGGCATTAGTAAAAAGAGAATGACCCAGCCCTATGGGCACTCTCAAAAATATCGGGGTAACTTTGGGGGTAACAAGAAAATCGCCTTGCAAGATTACACAATAAAATAAGCCTGTTGTAGAATCTATTCTGTAGCTGTCGAGACACCACATACGCATTCAAAGAAGTCCGCCAAGGTTAAACGCCTTGGCGGACTTTGCTTTTGTGTGGGGTGCACCCGCCGCTGGAGCGGAAGGAGGAAAAAAGACACCGTTTCCTATTTCACCAAATACTTCAGCGCCCCATACCCTTCTTTTTCCATAGCATCATAGGGGATAAACCGCAGGGATGCGCTGTTTATGCAATAGCGCAGGCCCCCCATTTCTTTGGGGCCATCGGCAAACACGTGGCCTAGGTGAGCTTCCCCCACCCGGCTGCGTACTTCTGTGCGCTGCATGCCAAGGGTGCTATCGGTATGTTCGCGCACCACGGCGGCGTCTATGGGTTTTGTAAAGCTGGGCCAGCCTGTGCCGGAATCGAACTTGTCAGCAGAGGAGAACAGCGGCTCCCCTGTGGTAATATCTACATAAATTCCAGGCTGTTTTGTTTCCCAATACTTACCGGTAAATGCCCGTTCTGTATCTGCCTGCTGGGTAACGGTATATTCCTGGGGCGTTAAGGTTTCGCGCAGCGTGGCATCGGCTGGTTTTGTATATTTACCGGGGGCCACAGCAACAGGTGGCTCTTTGGGCAAGTCTTTCAGGCTTTCAAACCCAATGTGGCAGTAACCGCCTGGGTTCTTTTTCAGGTAGTCCTGGTGGTATTCTTCTGCCAGAAAATAATTTTTCAAGGGGCGCAGTTCCACGGCCAGAGGTTTGGTATGTTTTTTCTGCTCCGCTGCCATTACCGCTTCCAGGGTCGGTTTATCCGCTTCCTGCACATAATAAATGCCTGTTCGGTACTGGCTTCCCCTGTCGTTGCCCTGGCGGTTCACGCTAACAGGGTCAACAACTTTAAAAAACTGCTCCGTAAGGGTTTTCAGGCTCACACGCTGGGGGTCATACACCACATGCACCGCTTCCGCATACCCGGTTTTCCCGGTACAAACCTGCTCATAAGTAGGATTTTGGGTTTCTCCGTTGGCATAGCCCACGGTCACTTCCTGCACCCCAGGAATGCGGGAAAAGTATTCTTCCACACCCCAAAAGCAACCCCCGGCAAAATATATTTCCTGTACTGGCTTCACCTTTGCACCCTCCAGTTGTGTTTGTTGTGATTGGCCTACTCCCGCAGGGCTGCCAGCCTGCAATGGCGATGCCCCAAAAGCCATGGCCGCAGCCACCAGAGTGGCCCAAAAAGTACCCATCATATGAAGAGACTGCATGAGAATTACTCCTTGTAGTATTGGGAGACGCTGCCCTCCAAAAATGTAAAGTAAGCATGAAATGTACAAAAAAAAGGGGGGATGTTACTCTCCCCCCCCTTTTTACCTTTCATCCTAATAAATCAAAGAACTACCGCACAAAAAAGCACTTTGGCCAGGTGCAGGTTTGGCAGTTGCTGCAAAAGCCGCCTTCCCCAAAGCCTGCAATTTCCGCCCTGGTGGGCATGCGCCCTGCCAGCATACGGGGCAGCAGCACGTCGAACATGGTTATTTTAAAGTACAGGGCGCAGGCAGGCACGCCAATAACCTGCATTTCTCCTGCCGCAGGCTGCCACAGGGGCAGGGCCTGGTGCTGGGCGCGAACGGGTTCTGCCAGTGCGTTGCCAGGGGCGGGAATACGGCCCACAAGGCTCATGGCACCGGGCAGCACAGGCATACCATACAGCACATCCTGCATGCCCGCAGCCACCAGGGCGTGGCGGGTAAGGTCTTCCGGGTCTACGGAAAGGCCCCCGGTGGTGACCAAAAGGTCGGCCCCGGCAGCGCGAATGGCCTCAATTTCCGCAGCAATGTGGCCTTTGTCGTCTGGCGCAATGGTGGCCTTGACCACGGTGCAGCCATACGTTTCCACCTTGCGGGAAATAATGGGAATGAACTTGTCTTGTACAAGGCCCTTGAACACTTCCGTACCCGTCACCAAAATACCCACCTTGGCGGGGCGCAACGGTGCCACGGAAAACAGCGGAGCCTTGAGCACCCGCAAGGCAGTGGCAAACTGTTCTGCCGCTATGTACAGCGGAATGACGCGGGTTCCGGCAAATTCGCTGCCCTGCTGCACCACCGTGGCGTCCTGCCGGGTGGCGCACATCACATCGCCCAGCATATTAAAGGCGTGCAACATTTTGGCGTTCAGGCACAGCAGGCCTTCATGGCTGGCAGTAAAGCTGATTTTTCCTTCCTTGGGGGGAAGGGAAAACTGCACGCCTTCACCTGCCATCCGTTTGGCAAAGGATTCTGCCCCTTCATTTTCATGCACGCCGTCCGGGGTATTCTCCCCCTGCACTGCCACATGAAAGCGTCCCATTTGCTGCAAGCGGCACACATCCCCAATGCTCAGTTCCTGCCCGGCGGCAAAGGCCACGCCCTTGGATTCACCAGGAATAATCTGGGTCATATCGTGCAGGGCTTTTTTTCCCACAGCTTCCTCAACAGGAACAACAAGGGGCGTTTGCCCTTGCCCGGCAGGGTCCACACCCAGGCTATAAGGTGCCTCGCCCTGGCAGCCCCGGCACAGCACGCCGTCTTCCTGGGGGAAAGCTTCGCCGCAGTGGGGGCAAATGCCAATGGTGCCCATGTGGGCGTGCCCCAGCAGGGCGGAACGAATACGGATGGGGGTAATGGTGCAAATGGTTTCCCCGGCGCGTTCAATTTCCGCAAAAAGGCGCTCTGTGTCTTGCTCTGCCTTGGGTTTTAGCTTTAAAAACCAGCCGCGAATTTCCGGGTATGGCCCCAGCTTGGCCACGTCCACTGAAACACGGAACCCTTCCCCGGTGAATTTATCGAACAGGGAAACGGCGTATTTACCAAGGTTGATAACCTTCATCCAGTTGTTGCCCGCACTGCACAGGGTGAGCATTTGCACGGCATCAGGCAGGCATTTTTTGGTTTCCACCACGGCTTCAAACAGGGTGCCTTCCGGCAGGGGGCGCATGGCCATGCTCACCATGTAGCCGCCAATAAGCAGCCCTGGGGCAGGGTACCCGTGAAACGCCGCGGCACGTTCTTTAAACTCCTGAAATGTATAGGGGCCGATGCGCATATTGCTCCTTTCATAATGCCTGCTGCGCCTGGAAGCCCAAGCCCAAACTCGGCAATGGTAATTGTATTGAGTCAACGTTTTTTACCCCAACAAACCAAAAGGGGCAACAGGGCATTATGCCGTTCTTATTCAGGCTCCACAGGGGGCGCTGCATATACAAGCAAAGGAAGGCTAAGCATTCCGCATAAAAACAAATAAATTCAGCTAAGAAGCAAGCGGCAATAATTCTCTAGCAATAACTTGCCAATTACAGTATAGCCCTTACCACATTCTTTTCCCCTACATGTGCTTGCGTAAGGAGCGTTACATGCAACCACTGTTTCACTCTTCCAAAACACGCCGCTCCTGGCAATGGCTTTACACACTGGTTACCTTTGTGGTGCTGGCAGCTGGCTGGAAATACCCGGCCCTCGGCTTTTTTGTACTGGCAGCTATGACAGGGGGGCTTATTTCTGGCCTGCTTGCCGGGCGCTGGTTTTGCGGCAACCTGTGCCCCCGCGGGGGCTTTCTGGAGCGCGTGCTCAGCAAGGTAAGCCCTGGCAAGCCCACGCCAGCCTGGCTGAAAAAACCCATTGTGCGCATAGGCTTTATGGTGCTGCTTGGCACCGTGCTTACCGTAAACATAAGCCGCAACCCCACGGAATGGCAGCAATGGGGGCTGGCCTTTTGGCTGGTGTGTTTGGTAACCACCCTGCTGGGTATTGTGCTGGCCTTTTTTGGCAATTCCCGCACGTGGTGCAACATTTGCCCCATGGGCACACTGCAAAACTGGACAGGGGGCGCGCGCTATTCCCTGGCCATTGACCCAGTCAAATGCATAAAGTGCAAACGCTGCGAAAAACAATGCCCCATGCACCTTGCCATTATTGACACTACCTGGGAAACTCCCCAAACCATTCCTTCCAGAGACTGCATTCGCTGTGGGGAATGTATTGCCGCCTGCCCCACCAAAACCTTGCACTTTGTGGAAGCAAACGGCAACAGGTGTTGCAAAAGAATAACACACTAGGCCCTGCTACCTTTGAACAGTTGTCGTTCTTTTCCTTCGCATACTGGGGCAGTTCAAAGTTGAAATACTCAGGGCCCAACCATGCCGCATTTACGATACAGGCCATACCTACCTTACCTATGCCTCAATGCTGTCCAAGCAGGTAGCTGGACAGTATTGAGGCCATTTTGCAAGCAAAATGGCGTTGCGTAACGTGCCTTCTCTCTTTCCAACCGCTTTTTTTTTGCCGCTCATGTTGCTGCAACGCTTGCCTGAAAACAAGAAGACAGCCCAACCGCATTGATATACTTTTATACAATTTTCAAAAAAAATGTAGAAATTAGCCATTCCCCTATGGCACATTAACGTAAAATAACGTATACGCCAAACGATACGAACACACAAAATACAACAACCCAATGCACAACACGTTAACACCGTACTCGCAGGGCACAGTTGTTGCATTAAAATTTCATTCTTTGGTATTTTAACACACTCCCCGGTGTGAACACGGTAGGATTCGCTCCCTGCCAACTGCCCGGCCACAACGCTGCTGCACACTGGGGGGACCCCCAACATCTGAACCAAGAGAGAGAGCAATGAACTTGTTCACTTCATTCCGCAATGGTTGTTTAACCACAGCCGCAGCACTTTTCCTGTTTGCTGCCCCTGCCCTGGCGCAAGAAGAAACACCCCCCGCAAACGGCCAAAACAATGCGGCGTACCCCACAGGCTCCCCTGCTGAAAATGCAGAAGGCGGAGCCCTTCGCCACCATATTTCCATTGGGGCTGCGGGCGTTGTCAAGCCAGACTTTGAAGGGGCCGACTCTTACCGCGTGCGCCCGTTTCCCCTGGTAACGTACCATAACCAGTACTTCTTCATTTCCACCACGCGGGGCGCAGGTGTGAACGTGCTGCGCACCCCCACCATGACAGCCGGGCCGCTGGTAAGCTACCGCTTTGGGCGCGATGAAAACAACAGCCACCTGCTGCGTGGCCTTGGCGACGTAGACGGCGGCATGGAAGTGGGCGGCTTTTTCAACTGGCAGTTCCACCCCCGCTTTGGCACGGGCATTAGAGCCCTGCACGGCACCGGCAATGCTGAAGGCTTTACCGCCGATGCCAACCTGACCTATAATCAACCCCTGGTAACCGACCTGAATTTTATGCTGAGAACCGGGGCCCAGTTTGCCAGCGAAGACTACAACGAGCAGTTTTTTGGCATAACCGAACGCCAAAGCCGCCATTCCGGCTATGACGAATATTCCCCCGGCAGCGGCATTAAGCACGTAAGTGTTTCCCCCATGCTGAACTATCGGTTTTTTGACAACTACACCGCTGGCGTGTTCTATGAATACAAACGCTTGACAGGCCCTGCTGCCGACTCACCCATTGTGGAACGCGGCGACGCTAACCAGCATAGCTCTGGCGTTTCCCTTACCTGGTCTTATTAACCGCTCGGGCTGCGTGGAGATGTGCGGGCAGCAAAGCTACCCGCACCCTCCGCCCTCGCTCCACGGCTCGCTACGCTCGCGACTGCCGTCGACCCTTTTCCACTCCTGCGGCGGGGTACATGCTTCGGCGGCAAAGCCGCC
>NZ_KE387017.1:129714-332864 GCF_000430005.1 Desulfovibrio cuneatus DSM 11391 | reverse complement strand
CTACGTTCGCGACTGCCGTCGGCTTTAGGGAAGGATGCGCAAGCATTGGCAGGGCAAGACAGAAGAGTCTGGCTCCTGCCACAAAAAACTCGTGCCTTGCCAAACGAAAAACTGAGCGTTACCTCCCCACAAAAAAACAACGGCCTGCATAGTAATATGCAGGCCGTTGTTGTGTGGGGGACGGGATTGAAATATAACCTTACAGTACTTAAATAAAGGATAAAATAAGCTGTTGGTAAAAATTTTACCAACAATTTTACCAACAAATTTTTGCCATGGAATTGTGCCGCCAGTTCAATCCTGGTCCCTTCGTTTGAATTATGCTCACGCTAGAAAAAACAAAAAAAGTAATTACCACCTAATGGAAAAAATAAAAAGACCGATAACAAAGATAAGGAATGATGATACTCAAAACGAGGTGATTCGTTATGATAGGCAGTATTTCACAAGGAACTGGAAATAATCTATTTGGCATGCTCCGTTCTCTTCAAAAAGAACAGGAGGAAGTGCTGCCCACCTCTGATGCTACGCCGCAAAATTTAGCTATACAAACGCAGGAATCTTTGGACGCTTTTCCGTCTTCTGTGTCTGCCAGTTCTCCCAATTTAATGTCCAGAAACTTTGCTTCCGCCGAAAAAGAGGAATCAAGGTATATCCAGGCGATGCTTATTGGCATGAAAGCAAACGATGAAATGAAAGACCAGCAGCAGAATGCGCTCACATCTATTTTGCAGACAGCCAAAGCCGAGTACGAAAGCGCCAGTTCTTCTGGTGAACGATATGCTGTGCTCAAAAGAGCTGAAAAGAAAATTTTCTGGCATCAGAATAATGAAGTTGTCAAATCAGCAGAAGAAACACATCTGAAAGCAACCAAAGAAGACCTTGAAGAAAAAGCTCAAGAGGCTGCCGCTCCTAAAGATGCAAATGGCAACCCAATAGAAAGCCTGCCTATCGAAGGCAATGAGGGATCACCCCCTACTCCTGCCCCGGAAGTAGCCGCTTCAAATCCGGAGCCTGCTGCTGATGCTGTTCTGCCCTCTGCGCCAGAAATGGCAACCCCAACCCCTGCGGTGGTAACACCTTCTATTAATATTATTGTATAAAAACTCACCCAAAGCAAAAGAGAGTTGCCCAATGATTGCCAATATTACACCAGAAAGCAAATTGTTGTATATTCTCCAGGAAGACACTCTTCAAAAAGCTAATAATACGAGTCAAACTGGTAACACCATAGAAAACGCTACCGTTAGTCAATCTCAGCAAACCGGAGACAAGGTAACTATTTCCGAGGAAGCTAGGAAACTATCCGAAGAGTCTGGCAATGATGAAGCTAGACCTCAAAGCTCATCTGGCCTGATTGCTAATCAAAGCGAAGAGCAAGAATCTAAGACCAACCCACTGGATCAAATCCGAAAACAGATTGAACAAGTAAAAAAGAAGCTAGAAGAGGCCACTGCGCGCTTGGCAGAAGCGCAGGCAACAAGTGGAAGAACAAAGACGAAATCAAGCGAAGATCCGGCAGAAGACACTGTTGACGCCGCCGTGGAGTCTCTTACTGGCAATGCTGAAGTAAAAACGATTGAGGCCGAAATCAACATGTTAAGTCAACAGTTAATGATGCTTAATGACCAACTCCAAAAGGCCTCAGAAGGATCGGGAGGAGGCATGGGAGGGACGGGAACGGCTGGACTGGGCGGAGCCGGAACAAGTGGCGGCATGGGTGAGCGTATTCCAATTAATGCATAGAATAATTATAAATAATAAGTTTAGATTCGTTCTGACAACAAAAAGCCCCAAAATGGGGCTTTTTGTTTAAATAAATCTATACTTACCGCTACAACTCATGCAGCGGAATGTCTGGCGGAATTGCAAAACCACCCCTTTGCGGTGCCACAGGCTTTACCGTTGCTTGCACGGGCGTCGGTTTTACTGGCGGCGGGGGTGTGATGGGATAGACCCGCCCCCAAGAGAGTCGTAGACTCGGCGGCATCAAAGTGCCAAAAGTGATCATTGCGATTCACTTAAAGCCAAGGAGGCGGGTCATGGGAATAGTATGCTGTATCGGGCTGGACATTGCCAAGCAATATTTTCAAGTCCACGGTGTTGATAAGCATGGAAAAGATGTCTTTAACAAGAAGCTGAAAAGGGGGGCTGTGCTAGCATTTTTTGCGAATCTTCCCACTTCCCTGGTCGGGCTTGAGGCATGTGGCGGTGCGCATTACTGGGCACGGGAAATAGCCAAGCTTGATGCTGGGCATACAGTGAAAATGATTTCCCCTCGGCACGTCAAGCCGTTTGTGCTCAACAACAAAACAGATGCCGCCGATGCACGGGCTATATGCGAAGTCGTTGGACGCCCTTCCACGCGGTTTGTAACTGTTAAGACTGTAGCACAACAAGACATGAGCGCATGGCACCGGATTCGGGAACGCAAGGTGAGGGAGCGAACATCTCTCGTCAATCAGGTGAGGGCTCTGCTCATGGAGCAAGGTATTGTGATCCCCAAGGGGATAACCTATGCGCGAAGGCTTCTTCCTGGCATAATTGAAGAACTTGAGAATGGACTGAGCTTGCAAGCCAGAGATTACCTGTCGGAACTCTATGCAGAATTTGTGGACCTCGACTCGGCGGTCGCCAAGTATGAAGCCAAAATTATGGTTTATGCCAAAAATGATGATGCATGTAAGCGTCTCCAAAAAATTCCTGGAGTCGGCCCCCTCACCGCTACAGCCATTGTGGCACATGTGGGCAGCGCGACACAGTTTAAAAACGGTAGAGCATTTGCTGCCAGCCTCGGCTTAACACCCAAGGAACATTCTTCAGGGGGTAAACAAAAGCTTATGGGGATTAGCAAACGAGGCAATGGCTGCATTCGAAGACTACTTATCCAAGGAGCACGAATTGTTACACGGTACGCTCTGTTGCGACCTGACTCTCAACTTCCTAGTCAAATTTAGGTGCAAAATATCTCCGCGAGGCGAGGTAGACACATTGCTGCCGTAGCCCTAGCCAACAAAACTGCAAGGGCAATCTGGGTACTTTTGGCTCGCGGAGAAGAGTACAGGTGCGCTTTGCCCTAAATAACTTATCTCAAAGAAACTTGAAAAAATCTCCTACCTGACGAATGTTCAAGACTTGATGGGCAAACGGTCGAACCGGCTTCCGGAAACTCTGAGACAGACACAGGCAGAAAATGCCGAGGGTGTGATAAGAACCGGAAGCGCGAATACCATCATGGCACAGGGGTGAACCCCGGAAAGATGCCGAATACATGACCGCATTCGTATCTTTTGTTCAGAAAAGTCTTGACTTAAAGGGCGGGTCTATACATGTCTGTTTTGCCTTTCCCGCGTCTGCACTCCTCACTACCCCCCCACCACGCAAAACAAACAAAAGCCGGAACCACTATCTCTAGTGATTCCGGCCTTCTATGGACTTTCGCAGTCCGAAAAATGGTGCCGGGGGACGGGATTGAACCGCCCACACGAGGATTTTCAGTCCTCTGCTCTACCAACTGAGCTACCCCGGCGTGCGAGAAAGAGGTTTAGCGAAACTCACTAAACATTGCAAGCTTTTTTTTCATTTTTTGTCATTTTTATTTTTGTTGCAGTGTCTTGCCGCCGTCAGCCCCTTGGCGTATATTATGGTACCACGCAACAGCCACTGCATGTGGCCTGTTTGTTCTGCCCAGGTGCCATAATTCACCCGGCAGTGTTGGCCCCACGCCAGCCTGTGCATTCTTCATTCCCCTGCCCATTTTCCCCTTACGAGGTACCCATGCGCGTACTCATTGCCCCGGATTCATTCAAAGGGAGTCTTTCAGCCCTGCAAGCAGCCAAGGCCATGGCCCAAGGGGTGCTGCGCGTTTTTCCCCATGCAGAAATAGACATGGTCCCCATGGCAGATGGCGGCGAAGGCACTGTGGAAGCCCTGGTGAACGCCACAAGCGGCACCCTGCACACCCACACCGTGCAAGACCCCCTGGGCCGCCCCATTGAAGCGGTATGGGGCATGCTTGGTGGCGGGCGCACCGCTGTGGTGGAAATGGCGGCAGCTTCCGGCCTGCCTTTGCTACACACCCATGAACGCGACCCCCTGCGCGCCTGCACCCATGGCACAGGGGAGTTAATTGCCACGGCCCTGGAAGCGTTGCACAGCAGCGAAGTAACCCAAAGCGACCCGGAACACACCACCTTGCCCCGGCTGGTGGTGGGCATTGGGGGCAGCGCCACCAATGATGGCGGCAGCGGAGCCCTGCGTGCTTTGGGGGCTGTTTTTCATGATGCCCAAGGTGCCCCCCTGCCCCCCGGCGGGGCAGCCCTTGCCAGCCTGAAAGGGGTTACCCTTGCCAACCTGCACCCCTTGCTGGCCAAAACCAGCCTGCTTGTGGCGTGTGATGTGGACAACCCCCTGTGTGGCCCACGGGGCGCTTCTGCCGTGTTTGGCCCGCAAAAAGGGGCCACTGCGCAGCAGGTGCAACAACTGGACGCAGCCCTGCACCAGTTTGCCAAGGTTAGCGCCAGCGCCACGGGAAAAGACATGATAAACGCCCCAGGGGCCGGGGCAGCCGGGGGGCTGGGGGCCGGGCTGCTTTTTTATACCCCTGCCCAATTGGTGCCTGGGGTTTCCCTTGTGCTGGAAGCAACCAACTTTGCGGCGCGGGTGGCCAAGGCCGACCTTGTTATTACCGGAGAAGGCAGAACAGACAGCCAGACCATGTATGGCAAAGCCCCTGTGGGGGTTGCCAAGGCCGCCAAGGCTTATGGCAAGCCAGTATTGTGCCTTTCCGGCGCGCTGGGGGAAGAAGCAAACACCCTGTACAGCCATGGCATAGACGGCTTGGCCAGCGTGGTATGCGCCATTGCCAGCCTTGAAGAATGCGTTGCCAACGCCCACCCCCTGCTGTGCGATGCCGCCGAACGGGCCTGCCGCCTTATTGCCCTGGGGAAAACTATGCCCCGCTAGGCAAAAAGCCAGCCCGGGGAAGCCCAAGGGCCTGTAAGAAAGCCATAACAGTAGCAATTACACATACTTCAAGGACAACGTTCCCTTGAACATGCTCCCTGTGAAACGCTGCCTTTCTGTTCCACAGCGCATTGCAAAGTTGCGATGCTCTTGTGCCATACTCTTTCATTAACTCAACCAACACATTCATATCATTTATTCCCAGATTTTCGGCTACTGTTGGCATGGGGGAAACAGCACCGCGAAACGGAAACAATCCGCGTTCAATTAGGTAACACTGTAAACTTTTTTTCCTGTTACTCTTTCCCGTGCCATCTCAAAAAAGTGACGAAATATCAGCCAAATAGAGATTCCCATCCCACAGTAAAGGATGTTAAAAAGACCCAATAACAGCCTGTTTTTCCTATAAGATAACACACAACCGTTGCGCATTATGAAGCCCTGTGATAGATTTATTTTACTCGTTCGCGTCTTTTCTGCTCTTTCAGGCCAGTTCAGTCAGGCACGCAAGCCCCCCTCTAGGCATCTGCTCTTTCACACTTCTCTGGCAGTTGCTTATAGTAATTCCCACACACCACAGGCTTCCGGAAAACAGGGTTCAGCACCATGCAGCGGCATAGCCATTCTTCACTCCTCACGCTCAAGGGGCATACCCTCTGGCTCTTCGGCATACTTACATTCGTTGCCGTGCATACGCTATCGTCCTTTTTTGCTCAAAAACGCGGAATACCAATAACCCACCTGCCCTTTTCTGTTCTGGGCTTTTTTTGCGGCATTACCATTTCCAGCTTTTTGTTACCCGTTATTGAACAATTCATGCCTCAAACAAGCCGCAAAGCTCTTGTTGGGCGTTGCATTGTCCTTTTGGGGCTACTTTTGCCTGCCATAACGTCCCTACTATTACAAATATTAGGCATAATGCCCCTGTCGGGAACACTCTTCATCAACTTCATGCAGCCCATGCTGTGGGCCATGTTAATTCCAGTGGCCTCACGTCTGTTATTCCACCCGGCACTCCAGGGCATGCACGCTGCCCTTATGGGCATAAGTGGCGCACTCATCAGCATGATATGGGCAATGATTCCACCACTGGACCAGTCAAGTAAATTTGTAGGGGATGTGCCCCTTGATTATTTTGCCCATATCTATTTGCCCTTTATTAATACTGCCAGAGCCATGTTTTGCGTCGTATTTGCCCTTATTGCCTGGGAACTGTTCATTACATACCCCAACACGCAAAAAACGCAGGGGACTAAGGTTTCTCTGCACAATCTCTTGCCATTTATCTGGATTGTGGTCCCTTGCTTCCTGATGCTTGGAATAACAGAGTTTGTGCTGAATGCACCGGAACTCTCTTTTTCGTTTTCGTTTTACAAGCTCTATGCAAACGTTGCCCTGGCTGGCATTTTGCTTTCCTTTGGCTTGTGGGTGAACAAAAAAGGGGAGCATTCGCTGCAATGGATTCTGGCAATAACCCTGCTGCTTTTACCTATTGCTGCCATGGGCCTTGTTTTGCCTTTTACGCCCAAGGCTCCCTCTGCCATTGTGCTGATTATTGGCATAAAAATGCAGACATTTATATGCATTCTGGCATGTGGGCTGTTCAGCCTGCGCTGCAACAGGCCCCAAATTGCCATTTGGCTTGGGCTGCTCACCCCGGCACTTTCCATGTTAAGCCAGTTGGGCATGCAACAACTTGCTTTTATACTTTCAGAAGAAATGTTCGGAAAAATACTGTTTACAATACTTACGTTGTTTGCCGCCCTAAGCCTTGCTGGCCTGCCCTTTGTAGCACGGGCCTGCCAGAATATGTTTGAAGATTCACCACTTCCTGACAAACAGGAATTCAAGGACGAAGAATTCACCCACGAAGCGTTGCAGCCAAGGCCGTATCGGTCGGAAAAAATAACAGAATTTTCTGAAAAGTATAGGCTGAGCAACCGGGAAGTGCAAATTCTGGAAATGCTGGCCCAAGGCCTCTCTTCCAGCGAAATGGCATACCAAATTAACCTGCGGGAAAGCACCGTGCGCACTTACGCCCAAGGCCTGCTGCGCAAAACAGGGGCAAAAAGCCGCCTGCTGCTTGTGGCTGCCCTTGCTGCTGAAGACGAATGCCCCCTGGAACAGCAAGAGCCAAGCCTAGAGTAATCATGGGGGGCTCTGCCTCCTCTGCCCCTTTCGCCACGGGCGTATATGGGGGGGCAGGGGGCGTCACGCCCCTTGCAGGGGGGTTGGGGGAAAGCGTCCCCCAAACAAATTAAGCCCCATCAAGAATAGTGAGCCTCGCTTCAACAAATTCCCACCTCTCCAGCAGGGCAGTTTGTTCTGCTTCCACCGCTTCCAGGCGCGCCGCAGCGTCATGGAACCCCTGTTCATCTTTTGTAAAAAAGTCTGGCACTGCCAGTTGCGCTTCAAGTTGGGCCTGTTCTTCTTCCAAGGCGTGAAGGAGCCCTGGCAGCGCTTCCAGCTCTTGCCCCAGTTTGGTCAATTCCCGCTGTTCATTAAATGAAAGCTTTCTTGGCCGCGCTCCCTGGCGTTTTGCCTCATCACCCAACGCAGGCTTTGCTTCATTTTTGTCGTCGCTCTTTGCACTGGCATTGCCTGCCTCAACAGTTCTGCGCTGGCGCAGCCAGTCTGTGTAGGCACCAACATATTCATGCACAGCGCCATCCCCTTCCAGGGCAAACACGCTGGTCACCAGGTTGTCCAAAAAGCGCCTGTCGTGGCTTACCAGCAGCACTGTGCCATTATAGTCGCCCAGCAATTCTTCAAGCAATTCCAAGGTTTCCATGTCCAGGTCGTTGGTGGGTTCGTCCAGCACCAGCACGTTGGAAGGCCGGGTAAACAGGCGGGCAAGCAGCAGGCGGTTACGTTCACCACCGGAAAGAACCCCCACAGGAAGGCGAAGCCTGTCCGGGGTAAACAAAAAATCTTGCAAATACCCGGCAACATGGCGCGCTTTGCCCCCAATAACCACGGTGTCGTTGCCGTCTGCCACACTGTCCATGACCGAGGCACTGGCGTTCAGCCCTGCCCGCATCTGGTCAAAATAGGCCACCTCCAGCCGGGTGCCCAGGCGTACACTGCCGTGCGAAGGCTCCAATTCCCCCAGTAGCAACCGCAGCAAAGTAGTTTTCCCCGCCCCGTTTGCCCCCACAAGACCAATTTTGTCGCCCCGCTGCACCACAGTGGAAAAACCCGTGAACAGCGGTTTTTCCCCAGGGTAGGCAAAGCCAAGGTTTTCCGCTTCCAGCACAAGGCTGCCGGAACGCGCCGCTTCTTGCGCTTGCAGCACCACATTGCCCTGGCGTTGCTGGCGGGCAGCCCGTTCCCCGCGCAGGCGCTGCAACGCCCGCACTCGCCCCATGTTCCTGGTGCGCCGGGCCTTAATGCCCTGGCGTATCCACACCTCTTCTGCCGCCAGTTTTTTGTCGTGCAGGGCAAAGGCCCGCTCTTCCGCATCCAGGCGGGCTTCGCGCCGTTCCTCATACTGGTCATAAGTGCAGGCGTAGCTGTGCACCCCCCCTCTGTCCACTTCCACAAAGCGGGTGGCAAGGCGCTGGATAAAGGCCCTGTCGTGGCTCACAAACACAAGGCTGCGTGCCCGGCGGAGCAAAAAATCTTCCAACCACGTAACGGTCTCAATATCCAGGTGGTTTGTGGGTTCGTCCAGCAGCAAATCTTCTGCCCCAAGCAATGCCCGGGCAAGTGCCACACGGCGTTTTGTCCCGCCGGAGAGTGAGGCAAAATCTGCCTCCGGCGTAAGGCCCAGGCGGTTAATAACCCCCAGCACCTCGCCATAATATTCCCACCCTTCCTGGGAAAGTTCACAGGGCAGACCTGCGGTAGTGGCATCATAGGCAGCGGCAAGGCCTGCCCCTTGCGGCCCAAGGACCATGGCCGTAACGGCAAACACGGTGCCTTGCCACGAGGCGGGCACATCTTGCGGCATATGCCCAAAGGCCCCTACCCCCCGCACCACAATGCCGGAATCCGGCTGACGCTGCCCGGAAAGCAAGCTGAGCAAGGAAGACTTACCAGCGCCATTGCGCCCCATAAGGCACACCCGTTCCCCTGGCTCAAGAAAAAAATCGGCGTTGCGTAACACGGTTTTGCCGCCAAGGTTCAGGGTTACCCCCTGCATGCTGATAAGTGCCATACCATCTCCTGCTGTAAGAAAACGCTGATGTATTCCGTTTGGCGGCGTTTTCCTGTAAATCAAAAACTCATGCCCCCCTCAAAATAAAGAGCGCGTACAGGGCATAGCGTTTTCCGGCACTAAGTGCAAACAAAAGGTTTCCTTGCCTGGCCCCGCCCCCCCCAAAGCACCCCCAATGCCCCTGCATAGTGCAGTGCTGCCTGTGGCAGGTGCGGCCCAGCCTTGCATGCAGGAAAATCCCCCCCGGTGCACTAATACAAAACGGCTGTTGCGCGGGGCAACAGCCGTGTGATACGTGTTTTTGGGTGCGGGTGGGTATGCAAGGGAGTATTCGGTATGCGTCCACCGAGCAATTTCAAAGTGAAATTGCTTTACCCCCTCTTCAAAGCAAGGCCTTTACAACGTAATCTTCGTCCCCAACACCTTCAGGAATGCTGCAATCCACTCTGGGTGGGCGGGCCAGGCCGGGGCAGTTACCAGGTTGCCGTCGATGCAGGCATTGGTAGCTGTTTCATTTATGGCGCACCACGTGGCCCCTGCGCCTTCCACGTCAGGCTTTACCGCAATATAGGCCGTGCAGGTTCGGCCCTTAAGCACCCCTGCGGAAACCAGAATTTGCTGGCCGTGGCACACTGAAGCAATGGGCTTTTTGGCGGCATCAAATTCCCGCACAATATCCAGCAAGCGCTCGTTCAGGCGCAAATATTCCGGGGCGCGGCCACCGGGAATGAGCAAGGCATCATAGTTTTGGGTTTTTACCGCGTCAAAGTCGGCATTCAGGGCAAAAAGGTGCCCCGGCTTTTCCGTATAGGTCTGGTCGCCTTCAAAGTCGTGAATTGCTGTTTTAATGGTTTGCCCCGGCTTTTTACCCGGGCACACCACATCTACCTTGTGCCCCACTGCCAGCAATGCCTGAAAAGGCACCATAAGTTCATAGTCTTCCACAAAATCGCCTGCAAGGCACAGAATTTTTTTCGCAGCCATGAGTATTCTCCTTATGTTTGCCGATAATACCAGAGTGGTCCTTCCGGCATAGGGGATATACCACACATGGCGACCACCGCACAACACCCGGCGTCACGAATAAAGGCCGCATATGCAAAACACATAACTTGCTCCCCCTTGCCGAGCCGCCCCCAAGTAATGTATACACCCTGTAAGAAAGATAGGAAGGTGAACTTATGACCAACAAGAACGAAAAGTACATGATTGGGGACATTGATCTTTCCACAGTACGCAACCGCAACGAAATACGCGTGGCCGAAGCATTGGCAAACGCCCTTGCCGCACTGCCGGAAAATAGCCTGGGCAGCGACGCCGTGTATGATGTGTATGCGTGTGCCCTGAACTTTTTACCCGCCCGTTATGTGCAGGGGGGCAGCATTGTTCTGCGTGACCCAGTAACAAAAAATGAAGTGGAACTTGCCGTAAAAAAAGCCTTGAGCCGTGTAAAAAACAGCCCAAAAAACTAAAGGCACTCTCTTGCAAACACGTTCTTCATCTTCCTCACTGCCCATTGTGGCAGACGTGCATATGCACACCAGCCATTCCCACGGGGTTGCCAGCACCGCAGCCATGTATGCAGCAGCAAAAGCAAAAGGCCTGAGCATTATTGGCTTTTCAGAGCATTCCCCAAGGCCGGAAGGGTATTGCTATGCCACAGACTACCAGGAAAACCTGCGGGCCACCTTTGCCACCTACATTGCTGAAGTGCAGGCCCTGAAAGCCACTGCGGCCCAGGAAGGCATAACCGTGCTGCTGGGGCTTGAGGTAGACTACATTGCCGGGCAGGAAGACTACGCCCGCGCCCTGTGCACCGAATACCCCTATGATTATATCATTGGCGGGCTGCACTTTCAGGGTACATGGGGGTTTGACGGACCGGAAAAGGAATGGGAAGGCATTTCCCAGGCCCAGCGCTTCACCGCCTATGCCCGTTATTACCAAGACCTGGAACGCATGTGCCGCACAGGGCTTTTCCACGTAGCAGCCCACCCGGACCTGATTAAAATTCATACCGTGGCAGATTTTCACCACTGGCTTGCCACGCCACAGGCCCCTGCCCTGATAGATGCCGCCCTGCTAGCCATGAAAGAAACAGGCATGGCCATGGAAGTTTCTTCTGCCGGGTTGCGTAAAAACTGCCAGGAAGTATACCCCTGCCCAGCCATTATACAGCGCGCTGCGGCCCTTGGCCTGCCCATTAGCTTTGGGGCAGACGCCCACTGCGAAAACACCCCGGCCTTCGCCTTTGCCGAACTTGCCCACTATGCCCAGCAATTTGGCTACGCCCACAGCCTGATTTTTAGCCAGGGCACACCGCAGGTTCTGCCTTTTTCCGCAGGGCACGCCATGCTCTGTACCAAGCCGCAAGGGCACGGCGCATGAGTCAAACACACCCTGCTCCCTTGCTTTCCATGCAAGGGGTTGAGGCAAAAAGGGGCACCACCAGCATTCTCACAGGCCTGTGCTTTAGCGTGTTTCCTGGCACGCACATGGCGGTTATGGGGCCAAACGGGGTGGGCAAATCCACCCTGCTGGAACTTGCTGCCGGTTTTTTGCGCCCGGTGGGCCAAGACGCAGGCGGCATAACCTGGTGTTTTGACCAAGGCCAAACGGAAACTTCCCCCATTATAGCCAGGGAACACACCCGGCTGGTTTCCCCTGCCCAGCAGGCACGCTATGTGCGCCAGGGCTGGCGCATTCGCGGGGAAGAACTGGTGCTTTCCGGCTTCAGCAATGAAGCCATGGTCTATGGCACTGCCACTGAAGCCCAGCAACGAACGGCCCGCACCCTGGCCCAAAAGGCAGGCACCACCGCCTTGCTGGATATGCCCATTTCCATTCTTTCCCAAGGGCAATTGCGCCTATTACTGCTATTGCGCGCCATGGTTGCCCAGCCTGCCCTGCTGCTACTGGATGAACCCTATGACGGCCTGAGCCAAACAGCCAGAGGTTCCGTCAGCATTTTGCTGGAACATGCCGCCACCCACGGTTCCACCCTTGTATTCACAGCCCACCGCAGCGAAGACATTCCCCATTTTGTCACCACCGCCCTGGCCATTGCCCCCCAAGAACAGGCCGGGCAGGAGCAGCCCAAGCATGGCCTTGCTGTTCCCAGTGGATTTTACCCCTGTGGGGCACAGCACCCCACAGCAAAAGCCTATGCCTGTGCCAACAGGCGCATGTGCCTGTATTTACGCCAGCCCGAAGCACAAGGGCGTGAAGAGAATTCACACGGCGTGCATACCGAAGCCTGCGCCCCTGAGGCACGTACTGCCATTTCCCACAATCCACCGTTAGAAAATATCCAGCCGTTGTGCCAGCGGTTTGCCTTGTGGCATGCCCATCAGGCCACACTGGGCACAGAACTGGCATGCACGCCCCCCAGCCTGGAAAAACAGCAAGGCACCCCCCCGGTGCTTATGCTGCATGATGTGGAAGTCTTCATAGACCGGGCGCGAGTACTGCACGACATTTCCTGGAGCGTTCAGCCCTGCCAGCACTGGGTAGTGGCAGGGGAAAACGGCGCAGGCAAAAGCACCTTGCTACGGCTTTTGTATGGCGAAGAAATTGCCGCCTATGGCGGGGACGTGCTATGGTGCGGGCAATGCCGCCCAGACCTGCCCTTTTTCCGCCATCATGTGGGCTATGTTTCCGACAGGCTCCAGTACGAATATGGCTACGACCTGCCCGCCGTGGACATTGTTCTTTCCGGGCGTTCCGGAGCAGTAGGTATATACGACACCCCAAGCCCGGAAGAATATGACAAGGCCCATGCCTGGCTGTGTTTTTTTGGGCTGGGGGACATAGCCAGCAAGCCATTTTCTACCCTTTCCAGCGGCCTGGGCAGGCGGGTGCTGTTGGCCCGCGCCATGATGTGTTCCCCGGCCCTGCTACTGCTGGACGAACCATGTTCCGGGCTGGACCCGCAGAGCCGGGACCATTACCTAGCCAGCCTGGAGCCCCTGGCCCAGGCCGGGGTGCAGCTTATGTATGTAACCCACCACCCGGCGGAAGTGCCGAGCCTGTTTACCCATGAGTTGTACCTGGATAATGGGACAGTCGCCAAGCAGGGAAGACGCTAGGGAAACGCTCAGTTTTCCGTTTGGCTGCGTTACTTCACTTTTTTTAAGGAGGGGCAGGGCCAAAGAGCCCAGCACCCCCCTCAAAAAAAGCTTGTGCCTTGCCAAACGAAAAACTGAGCATTTCCCAAAGACACTCAAGTTGTTTTTTTCAGGTTGCGTACGAACCCACCCTAAAGCCGACGGCAGTCGCGAGCGTAGCGAGCCGTGGAGCGACAAGGCGGGGCGCAGGCGGCTACGCCGCCAAAGCATATACCCCGCCGCAGAAGCGAAAGAAAGAATAAAAGGAAACCACCATGACAGGCAACATTCGCAAAGGGCTATTGCAATTTGTTTTTTCCGGCGCATACATGAAGCGCTGGAACGATAAGCTCCGCCCCATGGAGTTTATTGAAATAGACAAGCAAGCCCATAAAATGATCACGGCCTGGCTCTTGTGCCGTCTTGCCAGCCAGAACATGAGCTTTGAAGAGCGTCTGGCCCTGGAAGAAGCGGTGGTGGAAGGCGGCATTTTTGACTATCTGTTCCGGCTGATTATTACCGACATCAAGCCCCCCATTCTTTACCGCATTAAAGACAACCCGGAGCATTACCAGCAGCTTGCCAGATGGGCCATTGCAGAAGTGGAACCCCACCTGCGCCCCCTCAACGAAAACTTTTGGGAGCGCTTCACCCGTTCCGTATTGCAGGCAAAGCCCCAGGGTCCTGCGGCAGATATTCTTGGTGCAGCCCACCTGTATTCCAGCGTCTGGGAATTTCGCCTGCTGCAACCCCACAACCAGCCTTTTGATGACGAGCTGGCTGATATTGAGCACCGCTTTCAGGAGCAATTGGCCAGCTATGCCAACCTGCCCGGCATGCCCCAACTTATTGAAGGCCTTGAACTGCTCCTGCCCGGCAAGAAAGACAAGAAAACCCAGAATATTTCTGCCCTGGCCCGGTTTGCCAACCTGTGCGGGCAGTTGCGCTTCCAAAAACGCTGGTCGCAAACGCCGCGTGTGCCGGAAACATCCGTTATGGGGCACATGTTCATTGTAGCCTGTTTTTCCTATTTTTTCAGCATGGGCCTTGGGGCATGCCCGGCCCGCCGGGTAAACAACTTTTTCTGCGGCCTGTTCCACGACCTGCCGGAACTGCTTACCCGCGACATCATTTCCCCGGTGAAAAAGTCGTTTGAAGACCTGGAAACCCTTATTAAAGAATACGAAAATAACGAACTGGAACGCCGGGTGTTCACCCCCCTGCTCACAGAAGGACACAAGGACATTACCGAGCGCATGAGCTTTTACCTTGGCCTGGCCACAGGCTCGGAATTTAATGAAACCGTGGTGGAAAACGGCACCCTGCACACTGTTTCCTTCGATGCCCTGCAAGGCACTTACAATGACAACAGGTATGACCCCAAAGACGGGAAACTGGTGAAAACATGCGACATTCTTGCCGCCTATATTGAAGCCTACACCGCCATGCGCAACGGCATTACTTCCGACCAGATACAACAGGCCTTCTGGCGCATGCGGGAACAAAACGCCAAAACAACCCTTGGGCCGCTCCATATAGGTGCTCTCTTCACCGACTTCGACTGACCGCTCGGGCATCGTGGAGATGCTTCAGCGGCTAAGCCGCCTACGCCCTCCGCCCTCACTCCACGGCTCGCTATGCTCGCGACTGCCGTCGGCTTTAGGGTAGCTACCAATGCCAAACGAAAAAATGCAGCATTTCCTTTCACCGCTCGGGCGTTGCGAAAGGGAAGTAAACGTTCCTAAACGAAAACCGGACCTCTCCATTAAGAGAGACCCGGTTTCAATGCATTTGGGAAACGCGCAGTTATTTCGTTTGGCAAGGCGCAAGCTTTTTTTTGAAGTAGGTGCAAGGCTCTTTTACCCTGCCCCCCTTTCCCTAAAGCCGACGGCAGTCGCGAGCGTAGCGAGCCGTGAAGCGAGGGCGGAGGGTGTGGGTAGCTTTGCTACCCGCACATCTCCACGTAGCCCGAGCGAAGAAGGTCACGCCGCAAAACGGAAAAAGAGACGCTCTCTAGACTTTGGCGGCGGTTTTAAGGTCCGCCACCGCATCCGTCTTCTCCCAGTTAAACTCCGGCAATTCACGGCCAAAGTGGCCGTAGCAGGATGTTTTGGAGAAGATGGGACGGTTCAGGTCCAAGCGCTTGGTAATGTGGTAAGGGCGCAGGTCAAACACCTCGTTCACAGCCTTGGTCAGCACGGTGTCGGGCAAATGCCCTGTGCCAAGGGAAGAACACAGCACTGAAACGGGCCGGGCCACGCCAATGCAGTAGGCAATTTGCACTTCACACTTAGGAGCAAGCCCTGCTGCCACCACGTTTTTGGCAATGTAGCGGGCCATGTAGGCACCGGAACGGTCTACCTTGGAGGCATCTTTACCGGAAAACGCGCCGCCGCCATGCAGGCCCATGCCGCCGTAAGTGTCTTGAATAATCTTGCGCCCTGTAAGGCCGCTATCCCCCATGGGGCCGCCCACCACAAAACGTCCGGTGGCGTTAATATGAATATCGCACTCTGCGGGGTTGAACATGGAAGCAGGCAGGGTATGAATAATGACCTTGTCCTGAATTTCCGCTACCAGTTGTTCCTGGCTCACAGTGGGGCAATGCTGGCTGGAAATAACCACGTTTTTAATGAAACGGGGAACGCCATCCACGTATTCAAAGGAAATCTGGGTTTTCCCGTCAGGCCGCAGGTAGGGCAAAATGCCTTCTTTGCGCACTTCGGTAAGGCGCTCAGAAAGTTTGTGCGCCCAGTAAATGGGGGCAGGCATAAGGGTGGGGGTTTCATCACAGGCAAACCCGAACATCATGCCCTGGTCGCCAGCGCCCTGGTCTTCCGTATCTTTTTTATCCACACCCTGGGAAATGTCGGGGGACTGCTTGTCGATGGAAGACATAACAGCACAGGTTTGCCAGTCAAAACCCATGTCAGAGCTGTCGTAGCCAATGCGCTTAATGGTGCTGCGCACAATGGTAGGCAGGTCTGCATAGGCAGTGGTGGTAATTTCACCGGCAATAAATGCCATGCCAGTGGTTACCAATGTTTCACAGGCAACGCGGGCATTAGCGTCCTGCTCCAGCAGGGCGTCCAGCACAGCGTCTGAAATCTGGTCTGCCACTTTGTCTGGGTGACCTTCAGTAACAGATTCAGAAGTAAAAAAGTACGTTCCTTTCGCTGGAATCATAAGGGCTCCTCAAAATTGAAATAATGGTATCCAGTGCAAATGCAATGTTCGGGCCAGGCTTGCAACGGTGCCCCCAGCCAAGCAAAACGAAATACTTACAGCTCGCTATGCTCGCGACTGCCGTCGGCTTTAGAGACATAACGCCGCCAAACGGAATAAATCAACGTTTCCCTAGGCAACCGGGGCAATAAGGCAATTGTCAATAAGCCGCGCCTTGCCCACCTTCATGGCTACCGCCACCAGCACCGGTGTGGAAAAATTTTCCACTGGCTGCATTGTTTCAGGGTGCACAAACTGCAAATAATCAAGGGAGCCCAAGGGCAGGTGCGTGTTCCAGTAGGTCAGCACCCCGGCCTTTACCTCGGGAATGGAGGCCCCTTGCAAGGCAAGCTTGCGGGCCAGGAACACACCATGGGAAATATGCACAGCCTCGGCCCGTTCCGCCGGGGTAAGGTAGGCGTTGCGTGAACTCATGGCAAGGCCGTCTGCTTCACGAAAAATAGGCATGCCCACAATGGAAACAGGCAGGAACAAGTCACGCACCATGCGGCGAATAACGGCAAGTTGCTGCCAGTCTTTTTCCCCAAACACCGCCACTGTGGGCTGGCATAAGGAAAACAACTTGGCCACCACCGTGGTTACACCACGAAAATGGCCGGGCCGGGAAGCCCCGCAAAGGCCTTGGCTTACGCCCCCCACCTCCACCCACGTGGAATGGCCTGGGGCATACATTTCTTCCGCCGCAGGGGTAAACAAAACATCTGCCCCATGGCCCTGGGCAATGGCTGCATCTTGTTCCAGCTTCCTGGGGTATGCGCCTAAATCTTCCCCCGGCCCAAACTGGCTGGGGTTTACAAACAGCGTTACCACAAGCTTGTCTGCCAGGGTACGGGCCTGGCGCATAAGCGACTCATGCCCCGCATGGAAAAACCCCATGGTGGGAACAACGGCAATGCTTTTGCCTTCACCACGCCATGCAAGGCACTGGTTTTGCAAAAGAAGTGGGTCAACAATGGTTTTCATATCAATAAATCCGCATATAGTATTTCAGTAAGCATAGCCACTTCTTGCCGCCCTGTCCAGCACGAATTTATTCTTTTATCCTTCTTACACCTTGCCCCCGCTTACAGAAGGCGCTACAACACACACCATATTTCGTCCAGTATCTGGCAGTTCACCCCCTAACCCAGCCACCCACCTGTTGCTGCTGGCCATTTCCCGCAAGGTTTGCCATGCGCCGTTATTTACAAGGCACCCTCGACTACGCATGTGGCATTTATGCCGTTATCAACGCCCTTTCCCTGTGCCACAACCTGGGGCTGGAACAGGCGCGCCACATTTATTTGTATAGTATGGAAGCAGTTGCCGCCCACCCCCCGGCCTGGCGCGCCTTTTTACGCAACCACACAGACCACTACTGGGTTGTGCGCTATATGCTGGAACGCTGGTGCTGCCACAAACCATTGCCCTGCCTTGTGGAGCAACCCTTTTCCCAATGCCTTATCCCCCGCCCCCAACGCATTGGTGTGGAAGAGGTGGAAGAAAATCCCCTTTTTTTCATGCTGGATGAAGACACCACCCAGGAACAGTGCCACAACCCCGTAAATGCCGCCCTTAACGGCGTGTTGTGGCAACACCTGCACGCCTGGTTTTGCCCCACAGCCACCAGGCGGGCCGCCATTGTGCGCTTTCACCGTTTTTTACCGGGGGTGCCCCTGCCCGTGGTTTCCCACTGGACAACCATTGCAGGCGTGGAAGGTAACACCCTGCTGCTGCACGATGCCAGCGGCGAAGCCAATTCCATACACCGCATTCCCAAGGAAGAAACCCAAGGCAAAGGACTAAGCCGCCCGGCTTTGGTGCTTTCCCCGGCTTCCCTTGTATTCATGGAGGGCTTTGTGTAACGGTTCATTCCTGGGCATAAGCCAAATGCAAACATGGTACTGAAGCCATTTCCCACTGCCCTGCAAGACACAAAAAAGAATAAAATAACATCAGCCCAAGAAGTTACCCAATTGCTTGACTAAATTTTCAAATTCACTATTAAATACGTTACCACACCGATTTTATTGAATTAAAAAAAGATTGCCTCAGCCCTGCCCCCCCGGTATACTGCATGTACAGTTTCAATAAAAAGCGCACAGGCAGGCAGGCCCAGTAACACTGTGTTTTTGCATGCCCCTGCCCCTGGTTTTATTCAATAACGCCTGTGCTTGCCAAACAAAAAGGCCCTGTTCCCAGTTGGGACACCGGAACATTCCGGTGGAAGTGGATTGCAGCTTCATGCTTGCTTTTCGCGCCAGGCCAGCCATTTGACCTTATGAAACATATCGCATTTCCCCGCAGCACCGGGCGCAGCCTAGGTGTTTTCCATGGCGTTGTCTTTCGCCTTTGTTCCCTGGCCTGTGCAGTTACCCTGTGCCTTGTTCCCCTAACTGCTAACGCCAATACCAGCAGCAACAAAGCCGGTAAAATTTCCTGGTATGGCGAAGAATTTCACGGTAAACGCACCGCTAGCGGGCGCACCTACGACCAGAACGACTTTACCGCAGCCCACCCCAACCTGCCCTTTGGCACTGTACTCCGCGTGTATTCCCTGAACAACAACAGCCATGTGCTTGTGGAAGTGACTGACAGGGGCCCCTTTGGCGGAAACAGACTGGTGGACGTTTCCAAACGGGCCGCAAAGTCTTTGGGACTTATGGCCCTTGGCGTGGGCCGGGCCGCCATTGAAGTGGTAAGTAAACCAGACGGCACCCCCATTGACCAGGAAAACGCCTTTTACCTGCGCCTTACCCCCGCCCTGCCCGAAGCAAAGGCCCAAAAACAATTGCAGGCCCTGCAAACAAAAATGCAAGGTAAGCCGCTGAAAATTATGCATTCCACCTCATCTGCAAAAAATAACGCCATTGTGGCCCTTGGCCCCTTCAAATCATTCAAGCAGGCCCGCAAGGCACGGGGAACAGGCAAAACACTGCTTTCCGAAGCGACTATTATTGAAGCTTCCAAAGACGGAAACACCTTTATGCTGCGCAGCCCCAAAAAGCCCGCTAAAACCAAAAAGGCCAAAACAACAGTGGCCCTTGCCAAAAAACAGACCAGTGCCAGCGGGGTAAAGGCAACCAACCAGCGCCGTGTCACTGTTTCCCCTGTCAAGTAATTCTCGTGTTTTTTGTTCTGCATATTCAAACTCTCCACAAGCACGTGCTTGCGGGGAGTTTCTTGCTTTTGCACACCGTTACACGGCCCGCCGGACCAAAGAGACATTGACGGCCCCCGCACAAAGATTTAAGTAACGAACTATTAAATGACATTGAGGAAACGCTCAGTTTTTCGTTTGGCAAGGCACGAGCTTTTTTTGCAACGGGTGATGGGCTCTTTGGCCCTGCCCCGTTGCAAAAAACCTGAGAAACACAGCAACACGGAATAACTCAGCGTTTCCAAAATGAATTGCTTGGCATAGGAAAGCTATGCCCTACGCAACCGGAAACCTTCGGAGAATGCCCCCATGAGTACGCGTAATGCCTTGCGTCAAAGCACCATTTCCCACATTGCCTCTACCCGCCCCCTCAATAAGAATATTGACTACCAAGCTGCCCCGTTGGAAGAAATATACGGAGAACTGGTGTTCGGCGAAGAGACCATGCGCAGCTACCTGCCTGCCAACGTGTTCCAGCGGCTCCAGGCCACCATTCATGAAGGCACCCCCCTTGACCCGCAATTGGCTGACATTGTTGCCAATGCCATGAAAGAATGGGCAGTGAACAAAGGAACCACCCACTACACCCACTGGTTCCAGCCCATGACAGGCCTTACCGCAGAAAAGCATGATGCCTTTTTAACCCCCAGTGGCCCTGGTAGAATCATTAACGAATTTTCGGGTAAAATGCTTATTAAGGGAGAATCCGACGCTTCGTCCTTTCCTTCTGGCGGCATTCGCACCACCTTTGAAGCACGGGGGTACACCGCATGGGATCCGCGCTCCCCTGTATTTTTGAAGGAAAGCCTTAACGGCAAAACCCTGTGCATTCCCACGGCGTTCTGTTCCTACACCGGGGAATGCCTGGACCGTAAAACCCCGCTTTTGCGCTCCACCCAGGCACTTTCCCAGCAGGCTTTGCGTATTTTGCGCCTGTTTGGCAACAACCGCGCCACCCACGTGAACGTGGCCCTGGGCATTGAGCAGGAATATTTCTTAATTGACCGCCAATTCTTTTTGCAGCGCCCCGACCTGGTAAACACAGGGCGCACCCTGTTTGGCGCACGCCCCCCCAAGGGCCAGGAAATGGGCGACCACTACTACGGCAGCATTCGCGGGCGTATTCTGGCTTTTATGATGGACGTGGAAAAGCGCCTGTACCGCCTGGGCATTCCCCTGAAAACACGCCACAACGAAGTGGCCCCGGCCCAGTTTGAGCTGGCCCCGCTGTATGAAGAAGCCAACATTGCCATTGACCACAACATGCTCATTATGGAAATTTTGCGCGGTGTGGCCCGTGACCACGGCATGGTGTGCCTGCTCCATGAAAAGCCCTTCAAAGGGGTAAACGGCAGCGGCAAGCACAACAACTGGTCGCTACAAGATTCCGAGGGCAACAACCTGCTGGACCCCGGTGATACACCACAGGAAAATGCCCAGTTCCTTGTGTACCTGTGTGCCACAGCCCGTGCCGTGCACAAGTATGCTTCCCTCATTCGCATCGGTTCCGCCACGGCCAGCAACGACCACCGCCTTGGCGCCCACGAAGCGCCCCCGGCCATTCTTTCCATGTTCCTGGGCAATGAACTTATGGAAGTGGTGGAAGGCATTATTGCCGGCACCCAAAGCAAGGGAAAACAGCGCGAATTTATGCGCATTGGTGTAAGCGCACTGCCCGCACTGCCGCGCGATGCCACAGACAGAAACCGCACCTCTCCTGTGGCGTTTACGGGGAACAAGTTTGAGTTTCGCTCCCCCGGCTCCCTGCAAAGTGCTGCCCCCATTACGTTCCTTGTGAACACGGCCGTGACGGAAGCACTGGACGCCTATGCAACCATTCTGGAAGCGGCTGTGGCAGAAGGCACCCCGTTCCTTGATGCCGTGAACAAACTGTTGCGTGAAGAGTTTGCCGCCCATGCCCCGGTACTGTTTGCAGGAGACAGCTACAGCACAGCCTGGCCCAAAGAGGCTGAAAAACGCGGCCTGCCCAACCTGCGCAATTCCGTGGATGCCATTGAGCTTTTTAACACAGACGAACACATTGCCCTGCTGAGCCGCTACGGGGTGCTTTCCCCGCGTGAAGTCCATTCACGCCGCGACATTTTGCTGGACGAATACATTACAGTGCTCATGATTGAAGCCCAGGTGGCCCTGGAAATGGGGCGCACCCTTATTCTGCCCCCTTCCCTTTCCTGGCAGCGTAAGCTGGCGGAAACCATTGGGTCATTGCGCAAGGCAGGATGCGATGAAGGGGTGTGGGAAACGCACCAGTTGCAGCTTGACCGCGTGAACCGCCATGTGCGCGACCTGATGATTGCCCTGGACAGGCTGGATGAAGAGCTGCCCCGGTGCATGGAAATTAAAGGGTCTGTGGTGGAAAAAGCTCGTTTTTGCCGCGACCTGCTCCTGCCTGTAATGACGGCTTGCCGGGCTGAGGCAGATGCCCTGGAAAGCCTTGTGGACGACGCCCGCTGGCCTTTGCCCAAATACCGCGAGCTTCTCTGGATCTATTAGGAAACGGTGAGTTTTTGTGTTTTGCGGTGTTACTCGCCATTTTTAAAGGGGGGCAGGACCAAAGAAGTCCAGCCCCCCTTTAAAAATGGCTCGTGCCTAGCCAAACACAAAAACTCACCGTTTCCTCAATAGCCTTTAACTGCGCATTGACTTGTATTGGGGGATCATTCCCCCTGCCCCCGCATCGGCGTTCCAAGAGGACAATTGTGCAGGAGGCACAATTGAGAACCGCCCACATGGCGGGAGCCGAAGCCCGAGGCTCAGGAAGGGCCGAGCCAATCATGCTCTTGGCGGATTTACTTGGGGAGGCTCTGCCTCCCCAAGTAAATCCATCCCACAATTAACTCTCGTTATTCTTTACGGCACCATAAACTCCTCGCCTGCCACATTATCAATCTGTTCCGGTTTCACAAACTTTTTGGCATAGGCGAGATAGATTTTTTCCCGCACGAAGAGGTTATAAATATCTTTATCCAGGTTTCCTTTACGCACCATATCTGCAAGAATTCCCAGGGCCTGGCGCAGTGTTTTCCCTTCTTTATAGGGTCTGTCCGGGGCCGTAAGAGCTTCAAAAATGTCTGCTATTGTCATAATCCGTTCCAGCAGGCCCATTTCTTCTGCCTCCAGTTGCTGCGGGTAGCCATTGCCCACAAGCATCTCATGGTGGCCCCCGGCAATGCGGGGCACATTATCCAGGGTTGGCGGCCAGGGCAGGCTTGAAAGCATACAAATGGTTTGCACCACGTGGTCATTAATCTTGAAGCGCTCTTCAGCCGTAAGAGTCCCAAAACGTATGCACAAATTATACAATTCACCGTAATTATACATACATTCAGGAATCTTCATATCAAACCCCCAAATATTCTTTGGGTCATCTTTGCACACAGGGGGCACTACCTTGCCCCAGGGCACAACATGCCAGGGCTTGTCTGCCAGCAGGGGTTCTTCCACTGGCGGCGGCGGGGTATGTGCCGCAAGGTTACGCTTTTGCTCATCGCGCGAAAGGCCAAGGGAACTGTCAAAATGCCGCACCCAGGTTTGCCTGGCTATGTCATGCAAGCGGGCCATATCTTCATCCCGCATGGACTCTGCTCCAATATTACACCGGGCCACAAAGGCAAATTCTTCTTGCAGCCGGGCCTGTGTTTGCTGGCATTCCTGTAAGGCTTCTTCCGGGGCAGCGTCCTGCAACATGCGCTGCTGGCATTGAATAAGCGCATCACGGTGCAGTACCTCATAACGCATGCGAATTTCATGAATGCGGTTATACAGTGTTTCCAGTTTTGTGGCCTTATCCACCACATATTCCGGGGTCGTCACTTTCCCCAGGTCATGCAGCCATGCCGCAACCCGGAATTCTTCTTCCTGATCCGGGGAAAGGGAAAACGTGGTAAAAGGTGCCTGCTGAGAGGTTTTTATGGCTTCCAGAATCATGCAGGCAAGTTCCGGCACCCGGCGGCAGTGCCCGCCAGTGTGCAACGACTTCGCATCAATAGCGTCTGCCATCAGGCTTATAATGCCTTCCAGCAGGGCTTTTTGGGTAAGAATAAGCTGGCGCATTTCCACCGCCACCGCAGCGGAACCAGCAATTCCTTCAAGGTATTGTGTGAGCTGCTCAAAGTGCGTGCCTTCCTGTTGCTGCAAGGCGCGGGGGTAGTCGATGCACAATACGCCAATCAGCGTGCCTTCCCGGTTGAGCAATGGGGTAAACAAATAGTCGTTGCCCAGCGTTGCGGTGAATGCAGCCAGCACGGCCTCTTTATGCCACTGGGCGTCCCCCACGGGCAACTCTTCAGGAAAGTCTTTTCCCATGGCAGCCGATTTTTGCAAACTATTGCCTGAACCACGCAAATAAACAGCCCCGGCAGAACGTTTCGCCAAAAGCAACAGGTGTTCCAGCACAGCTTCCAGCATATATTCCAGGTTAGGCTCCCTGTTCAAAATCCGCGAAATTTCCCGCATGCTCCGTATGGCTGATGCCATGTCACGCAACACAAAGCCCAGGCGACGCACTTCCCTGAACCGTGTGCTTACCTGCACTGGCGCTGTGAAGTCATAATCACTCAAGGCAACAACCTGCTGGGCTAAATTGACCAGGGGCCGGGCCAACCACCACCCTGCTATTAATGCTGTCATCACTGCCAACAGCAATGTACCAAAGGCAAGCATTAAATAGCGGGGCAGGCTTTCCCGCGCCATAAGCAGCAGTTCGTTTTCCGGAATAACCATGAGCATGCGCAGCTCATTTCCATAAATTTGACGCAAGGGGGAAACAGCGCCAAACAGACTGCCGTTTCTATTGCGTTGCACCCCCGTGGTTTCTTGCTGTGTGGCAAGCTGTTCAAAGAAAACATGATGCAATGCCGTAATGGGCACAGCCCCATCATCTCCTACCAATTGCGTGTCCAGCATTTCTGCTTCCGAGGCAGCCACCACACGCCCGGTGTCATCTACTAGCACTATTTGCGTGTGTGGTGTCATGCGCAGGCGCACAAGCAACTGACTGATATTCCTGGTGGGCAAATTCACCCCCAGCACACCATCTCCCCCCGGAGTTGCCTCCACCATGCTTATGCCTACCTCGCCAGTGTCTACAAAGGCATACGCCCTGGTGGTGGTAGGGCCTGAATGGCTCATGGCCGCTTCATACCAGGCCATCATTCTGGGGGTAATATTAAAGGTATCTGTGGTGTGCGTGCCCAGCAGCATGAGGTTATCATCGTAATAACGAATTTCACGCACAAAGGTATTTTCAGCATTCAGGGTTTTGGTTTGCAACACGAACACGCTTCCCGCAGGGGCGTGTAATTGCAGGGCGCCTAGGTTTTGGGCATAGCGGCGTAGCAGAAAAAGTTCGTCTGTCCCATAGCTCATAAACACCGCGTCAGCTATGGGGGCAGCCCGCAATGCTTCCGCAAACGCTGGCAGCATTTCCAGCCGTTCTTCCACGGTTTTTGCTTCACCAATGGCTGTTTGGCGCAGCATGCGCAGGGTAAATTCCGCTGGCAGCAACGTTTTTTCCAACGACTGGTTCACCGCCCTGGTGGCATACCCAACACTCACTTCCGTTGCGGAAAGAATGCTTTGCGTTAAGCCAGAATACCCATGCACGATGAACAGCACAGCAATCACTGTCATGATGACACTTGCCGCCACAGTGACAGCCATTTGCAAGGAAACCGAACGCCTTCCAGTATCCATTTTTGTCCCCCTACGTAAACATTTTGCAACCACAGGCCCATAGGGTATGCACCTGCTGCAACACGCATATGACAACCATTTGCTTGCAACCTCCTGAACGACACGCCTTCATAGAGAATCATAATAACATTGCGTATAAATTGGATGTTTTTGAATCAATTATGCGCACAAGCAAATAGCATGCATTATATTCGTCAACACTGTACACCAATATTACCATTATCAAAAAAACGAACTTTACGCAACAACAAACCAACAAAACCAGCAAGTTATAATAAATTCTAACAATTCAATATGCTTAGCCGTGCAATGTAGATTCTGATACAACAATACTAAGATACATATACTAAAAGCGCCACAAGCAAAAACAACACGCGTGAAAACAGACTGAAGCAATGCAACTGTAAAATGCGTTATGATTATTCCAAAATAAGGCCATTGCAAAACGCAGTATTGCAATGGTCTTACTTTGTGTTTGTAAAAAAAATGCCCCCCCGCGCTTGGCCAAAGCCAGGCACGCGAGAGGGCACAAAATAGCCAAGAAGAATAGAAGGAAGGCTCGCGCCCTACGACAGGGTGCCACGCCCAATCAAAAACACAAAGCGTACAACCGCTCTACGGCTGCACAAGCTGTGCCTCCAGGGCCAGCAAGCGCTGTGCCGTCTCTTGCGGCGTTGTCCCCGTAATGGTCATGGCATACGCGCGCTTGCGCATTTGCCGGGCATAGCCCTTATCATAATACACCAGCAAAAGACCTGCCAGGGAAGCAATTTCCCCGGCTTCTAAAAGCGCCAACGCTGCACGGTATTGCTGTGAACCAAGACGCTTTTGAATTTTTTCCAGGGCTTTCGCCAAAGAAGCTGGGGGCAATGTGCCGTACTCTTCCACAATACGGACCAAACGTTCCGCAGTGCCAGCTTCCAGCAGCACAGCAGGGGCAGCTTCCTTCACCTGAAAAAGGGCCTGGGGAATACGCACCCTGCCAAGCTTTTCCGATTCATCTTCCACCCACACGGGCCGCGCTCCCGAACAGCACCGCAGGGCCATGGCCAAGCGGTTTTCAAAATGCTCACACGTGGGCTGCCCTTCATGGGGCAAGCTGCCAAAAGCAGAACCACGGTGCCGGGCCAAGTGTTCCAAATCCACCACCTGGGCACCCTGGGCTGCCATGGCATGCAGCACGTCTGTTTTCCCCACCCCAGTTTGCCCCCCAAGCACAAGCAGGCGCACGGGTTGCTGGAACAGGTCCAACACATAATTCCTGAAGGCCTTATACCCCCCACCAAGCCGCCACACGCCATAGCCTGCGCCATGCAGCAAGCGCGCCATGCCAAGGCTGCGTTCACCCCCACGCCAGCAATACACAGCTATATCCTGGCCGGCCCCATGGGCGGTTACCTGTTGCGCCACTTCCAGAAAATAGGGGATTTTGGGGGCTATCAGCTCCAGGCCGCGGGCAAAGGCCGTTTCGCGCCCTTGCTGCTTGTACAACGTGCCAATTTCTGCCCGTTGGTCATTATCAAGAAGCGGCAAAGAAATGGCCCCTGGCACATGGCCCTGGGTAAATTCTGCGGGGGAACGCACATCCAGCACAGGCATTGCTTCAGCCTGCTGCAAGAATAAAGGGACGCCCACAGTCCGTTCTTCCGGAAATTCCTGGGCGGAACAAGTTTCAGTAAAATCAAGGGAGGCAACGGGCGGGTGAGGCATCAATGGTGTCATGGGTGGGCTTTGGTGGCAAGCCCAGCCGCAATGCGGTTAAGCGTGGCTTCCAGTTCAGTGGCAATAATGGGTTTTGAAAGGTAATAGTCCATGCCAAGGCTGAGGTAATATTCCTTATCACCCGTCATGGCGTGGGCGGTAAGGGCAACAAGGGGTATTGTGGTGGAAACAGGCAGGAGCGTGTGTGGCCCTTCTCCCATTTGCAGCATTTCTTCCACCACCGCTGTGGGGGCAATGTCGCTGGCGCTGCCTTCCCGAATGCGGATGGCAACTTCGGTTCCATCCATCACAGGCATCTGAATGTCGGTAATAAGGCAATCAAAATATCGCAGTTGCAAAGCCTCCAGGGCTTGCTGTCCATTGTTCATACACACCACACGGTGCCCTTGTTTTTGCAGCAGGCTGCGAATGGTCAGGCGGTTCACCGGGTCATCTTCAGCCACCAGAATATCCAGGGGCCGAGCCTTCACAGGGTGTTCTTCCACCACTTTTTCTTCTTCCGGCTCTTCTTCCGCTCTTCCAAAGGGAATGGAGCAGTGAATGGTGGTGCCAACGCCCACCTCACTTTCCACAGCCAGGGTGCCGCCCATAAGCTGCATAAGGCGCTGCACAATGCCAAGGCCAAGGCCCGTGCCTGCATACTTGCGGGTGCTTGAACCATCAAGCTGGGTAAAGGCTGTAAAAATATCATTCAGGCGTTCATCGGGTATGCCAATGCCGGTATCCTTCACCGCCACATACATGCACACCTTTCCCTCTGGGCAATAGGGCAGCAGGCTGCATTCCACAGCCACGTCCCCTGATTCGGTAAACTTGAAGGCATTGCCCACAAGGTTAAAAATAATTTGCCGCAGGCGGGCATCGTCGCCCAACAATACCTTGGGAATGTTGCTGCCCATACGCAGCACAAACTTAATGCGCTTTTGTTCAGCTTCATGCACAAACATACCAAGGGTGGAACGTACTGTGGTGGCAAAATCAAAAAGGTGTGGCTCCAGGAAGAACCGGCCTGCCTCAATGCGGGAAAAGTCCAGAATATCGGAAATAATACGCAAAAGGCTGCGCCCTGAATAGTTGGCTGTAACCACATATTCCAGTTGGGTTGTGCTAAGGGTTGATTGCTGCAACAACTGCAACATACCCAAAATGCCGTTAAGCGGGGTGCGCAGTTCATGGCTTACGTTGGCAAGAAACTCGTTTTTGGCACGGCTGGCGGCTTCTGCTTCATCCTTGGCCCGTTGCAGCGTTTGCACAGCCCAACGCCGCCGCAACTGAAACCACATGCCATTAATAAACAGCTCAAACTGGCGCAAGTCTGCGGCCTCATAGGCAGCGGCCTTATTTGCCACCCCCACAATACACACCACCCGCTCGTCCTCAATAATGGGGGCAACCATAAACCGGCTTATGTCCAACTGCTCCCCAATGCACACGGGGTGTTCTGCAAAGGGCTCATTAAATATTTCCCCTCGCCGCAGGCTTGTGGCCATTTCACCCGCCGGGCGCAGCAGCAGGGCATCTGGCACTGTTGCGGGCGGGAAACCATCAAACATGTCTTGCACTTCACGCGACCAAAAATACCGCTGGGCTGATTCCCCCGGTTCTGCCGGAACATACAAAAACCCGATGTTGCTGCTGGTAAGTTCCACCGCGTGGTCCAGGGAGAATTGCACCACTTCCTCTTCCGGGGCAGCGTCCATGTGGGAAAGGCGGTACAAAGCGGCAAAGCGCGACTCGTTCAGGCGCATGGCCTGCATAATGCGCACTTTTTCCGTTACATCCTTCACCATGCAGGCAAAGCGGCCCTGCTCCGTGGGGTAGCCTGTTACTTCAAAGGAAAGGCCCCGCGTATGGCTGGTAAAGGTGGCGGTAACGGCTTTCCCCCCTGCCAGCATGGGGCGAAGGCACGTTGCCATAAGCGGTTCTGCGTCTGGCCCCAAAAGTGCGGCAAGGGAATGGCCTGCCCCAGTTCCTTCCAGGGAGAAAAGCCGGGAAAAGGCAGGGTTCATGGAAAACACACGCAGTTCATGGGCTTGCACCTGTGCCCCGGCAGGCCTTGGGGGGTCCAGTTCACACACCACAAACCCTTCTTCAATGCCATGGAACAAGGCGTAGTAACTTTCCGCCATGCGCCGGGCGCGCTGGGTGTCGCGTATTTGGGCCAGAACAAACAGCACTGTGCCATCCGGGCCTTTTTCCGGCCAGAAGCGGCATTCCGCCTCAAAAGTGCCCAGCAATGAAGAATGCAGCGTTACCTGCTCACAATGGGGTACTTTTTCCAGAAACACTTTGCGCACAGCCGCTTCAATGGCCTGGGTGCCGCTGCCCATAGGGGGGAATGCCTCCCCCACAAAACCGCGGGCCGGGGGCAGCGCATAGGCCGCAAGGGAAGGGCTGGAATAGAGCAACCGCTCCTTGGTATCAAAATGGGCAACAATATCACCGCTGCCAAACCGCCCCCCCATAAGGGCACATTCAGCTTCTCCGGCTATGCTGCCATAGGCTGAAGGCTGCGCCCCAGCCAGCAACAAAGCCGATAGCCGCACAGGCATACGCCCGGCGTCCCTGTGGCACAGCATGTGCAAACACGTAACCCCGGTTTGCGGGGCCACTGCCACACGCACCGGCAGGGAAAGGCGGTCAAACGCCCCGGAGAGCAGCGCATCAATACGCCGCTCAAGGGGCACAGGGTCTATGGCATGCACGCTGCGCAACAACTGTTCCAGCGCAGTGGCGGAGTGCTCTTCTTCCATGTAGGGGGGCGGGGGCCACGCTGCGGAGGTATGCACCGCGTTTGCCGTTATATCCCACTCCCAAAATTCTGCGGGGCACACCCCTGGAACAGGCTCACACACAGTGTGCACGGGGTGCAGCGCACCCGCTGCATCATCCATCTGTTCTGCACTGTGCCCAGGGGTGAGGCCAGCCCCATTGCTCTCTTCTGCCTGGGCAAACAAAGGGGCCGGGCCGGGCACGGCAAAATCCACCGTATCATTGGGGTGCCCATGCACCAGTTGCAGCACCTGAGGGGAAACAGAAACAGAACTTTTAGGCTTAATTTGCGAAGGCGCTTCTGCCCCAAGGCGTGGTTTTGTTTCTGGCTGGTCATCCGAACCAATAAAATTGCTCATGTCGTCTTCGTTTTCCACAAGGCCTATATATTGGAACATATCGTCTTCAGCGCCTTGGCCGCGCACTGGCTGGCCCATACTGCTGTGGGGTTCAATCCCTTCCCCCACAAGGGCAGCATGGTGAGCAATAGTATGTTGCAAGTGCATAACGCGCTGCTGCGCGTCATACAACTCTTGCCTGAGCTGGTTCAATCGTTGCTGCCGGGAGCTGGCCATTGCATACCTCTTGTTTTAGTGAGCGTTTCCCAAGTGCCACTGCATCAGTGTTTTCTTAACGGAAGCCGCCCTGAGACTCTTGGGCAAAAGTCTCATCTTGCCATTCAATTCAGAAAAAAGTATGCCTTACTTCTTGTTGTTCAGCAACACGAAAGCCACGGCATGCAGCCCCAATAAACGCAACTTGCCCCCTGCCATTACGCAAAACTATTGCAAAATTGCCTTGAAGCGGCTTCCCGCAGGGAAGACGACCCCAAAAATACGAATAAAGGAAATTTATTTTCCCTGTAAAATGCTCAGGCTTTGTCGTTTAGGCCATATTTCTGCTTGCGCAGGCAGGACAAAGCATGATGAAAAAGCATGTAAAGCGTAGTATTGCAATGGTCTTTACTAAGTAATTTCGGTGAAAAACCACGTGTACCGCAGAAAACACTCGCGTTATTTCTGCCAATTGAGTATATTCTTGGAAACACTTCCACCTATTCTTGCCTGCACGCTTTTATCTTACCCTTCTTTTCTGTCAGCAAGGCAGGCAAGGTCTGCCTCACCGTCCGTTAACTGCGGCAGCCGGTTTGGCAAAAGTAGCAGTGTTTATAAAGGAGAAGACGTGATTAAAGTGCTTATTGTGGACGATTCCCTCTTTATCAGGCGCACCCTGAAAATGCTGCTTGAAAAAGAAACCGATATTGAAATTGTGGGCATGGCGGCTGATGGCATGCAAGCCCTGGAAATGGTTACCAGCCTTGACCCGGACCTGATAACCATGGACGTGGAAATGCCCCGCATGGATGGGATAACCGCCCTGAAACGCATTATGGAAGAAGCCCCTACCCCGGTTATCATGATTAGCTCGCTCACCACAGAAGGGGCAGACGTTACCTTCAAAGCCCTGGACATTGGTGCCCTGGATTACATTGCCAAACCTGCTTCCGGCAGCCTGGACATTGTCGCCCTGCAACAAGAACTGGCCTCACGGGTGCGTGCCCTGGCACGGCGCAAAGCCTTAATGCGCCTTATTCACCGCAGCAAAAGCCGCAATGCCCAACCCGGTTCTGCCAGCCCAGCCATGGGCAGCACAGGTACTGGTGCCAAAATGAGCACCATTGACAGCAGCCGCCCAGCCGCTCCTGAAAGACCTACCTTTGTAGAACGAGGAACCTTTTCAGACCGAGGAACCAGCACAACGCACACCTTGGGGCATGAACCCAGCCAGGCAAGTGCTGCCCGCTCTTCCAGCCCGGTGGCCGGGGGGGGGGAAGTGCCCGTGCGTTTTGGCAGGGCCCCCTTTGATGTAGTGTGCATTGGCGTTTCCACCGGGGGGCCACCTGCGGTGCAAAAAGTGCTTTCCTCCCTGCCGGGAAATTTTCCGGTGCCCCTGCTTATTGCCCAGCACATGCCCATGTCGTTTACCGGGCCATTTGCCAAACGCCTGGACGGCCAATGCGCCATTCAAGTAGAAGAAATTGCTGAAACGGTTCGCCTTAAGCCCGGCACAGCGTATGTGTGCCGGGGTGGAATGCACTTGCGCCTTGAAATGCGCGGGGGAGTGCTGTTTGGGGTGGTGGGGGAAGAACCCAAAAGCGCCCTGTACAAACCTTCTGCCAACGAGCTTATGGCTTCCGCCGGAAATGCCCTTGGCAAACGTGCGCTTTGTGTTATTCTAACAGGCATGGGCAACGATGGCCTGGAAGGAACCAAGGTACTTAAAGCCAAGGGCGGCTTTGCCATTGCACAAAATGAAGCAAGTTGTGTTGTTTATGGTATGCCCAAAGCTATTGTTGATGCAAAACTTGCCGATGAAATAGTGGACATTGACCACATGGGGCCAACTATTCTTAGCCACTTCACGCGGTAAGACTCATCCATTCATAGTACATGAATGGCGGGGAGCATCTCCCCTCGTTCTCACAGAATTACAAACGGGAGCCCTTTGTATGCCTACACAAGAAACCGCAATGACCCTGCTGCAAAGCGCAGACCCTGAAGAAATGAGGGAAGGGGCCTACCTTGCCGGAAAAATACGCCTGGAAATAGCTGTGCCCCTGTTGTTTGCCCACCTGCAAAGCAAGCACAAAGGTGTTCAGGAAGCCGCAGACTATGCCCTGCGCAAAATTGGCGGACCCAAAGTGGTGCAAGGCGCCATTCCCCTCCTTTCCTGTGAAGATGCCCCCATACGTAATATGGGTATGGAAATTCTGCGCGAACGCGGCGCGGAAGACCTGAACGCCCTTACCCAGCTTTTGCACAGCAACGACCCTGATATCCGTATTTTTATTACCGATATCCTCGGCTCCGTAAACAGCCCCCTGGCCATTCCGCACCTGTGCCATGCGCTTTTGCACGACCCGGAAGTCAACGTGCGCTACCAGGCGGCCATCAGCCTTGGTTCCCTTGCCAAAATGGAGGCCGCGGAATGCCTGAACAAAGCCCTGCATGATGAAGAATGGGTACAGTTTGCTGTTATTGAAGCACTTACCAAACTGCGGGCGGAGTCTTCCGTTTCTTTCATGCTTGCGGCCCTGGACAAAGCTTCCGACCTGGTGGCGTCCAGCATTATTGACGCCCTGGGGCAAATGGGAAACATCAAAGCTGTTCCCCTGTTGCTAAAGCGCCTGGAAGACGCCCCTACCCCCCTGGCCAACCTCACGGTAAAGGCCATTATCAACATTTTGGGGGAACACACCCTGAACCTTTTGGGCGCAAAAGAGGTAGCCCGCCTGCGGGACTACCTCATGCAAGCCATGGAAGACGACGACACAACCATTCAGGATGCAGCCATTAAAGGGCTTGCCACCGTGGGCGGGGAAGAAGCTTCCCAACGTATTATCTTGCTGGCTTCCACCCTGGACCAGGAAGAAGACATGGAACGCCTGGAACGCTGTGTGGATGCCATTGCCCGCATTGGCATGACCAAAGCTGTGGAAAGCGCCGTGCGTGACCCTAATGAAGCCACAACGCAGGTTGCCCTGGCCGCAATTTTGCGTATGCCCGGGGTGGATAAAGTCGCCCTGCTCAGCCGCCTGTTCTGGGAAAGCCCCCGCAACATTCAGCGCATAATTATTGTGGAACTTGCCAAAATTGCAACGCCGGAAGACCAGCCCTTTTTCCTTCAGGCACTGCAACGCCACACTGATGGCACTGTGCTGCGCGGCGCCCTTGAGTTTCTGGCAGCCAAAGGAAGCCCCCAAGGGGCGGAAGACGATATTATTGAACTGCTTGTCCACCCTTACGACGACGTGAAAGAAGCAGCTATTCTTGCCTGCGTAGCCTTGCGTTCACCCCGTATTTTGGACCATCTTGTACGTATGATACACACACAAGATGCAGACCAGCGCATGATGGGTGTGTATGCCCTGGGCCAAATTGCCCCCAAAACATACCAGGAAGACCTGCAAAAAGCCCTGCAAGACAGCGCAGCAAGGGTTCGTGCCCTGGCAGTTGAGGGGCTTTCACGCATTTTGCCCATGCCAGACGTCATTGCCACAGCCATTACCAACCAGTTTACAGACAGTGACCAGGACGTGCGCATTGCTGTTATTGAAGCTTCCAATTGCATGAAGGAAGAAATTACACGCCCCCTTCTGCTTGAAGCCCTGTATGATGCAGACCCATGGGTGCGCATTCGTAGCCTTGAAAAACTCAGCCAGCGCAATGCCCACTGGAGTGTGGAAAAGCTGGTGGAGTGCATTGGGCAAGAAGAAGACCCACTGGTTATCATGAAAGGGATTGAAGCACTGGGGGTTATTGGCGGCGAAATTGCGTTCCGCGCACTCCTTTCGCAACTGAACAATGACGATGCAGACATTCAGGCGGCCGCAGAAAACGCCATTGAACAAATTCGAACACGGGCGGGGGAATAAACACATGGCACTTTTTTCCACTTCTCCTGGGGCTGGAGCCCGCGACATAAAAGCAACCCAGGAAGAATTCGCTCAATTGCGGAACTTCATTTACGAAACAAGCGGCATTTACATTGCCGATACCCGCAAATATCTTGTGGAAAACCGCCTTGGCAACCGCCTGCGCGAGCTGAACCTGAAAAACTTCAATGAATACTACCAGTATTTAAAGTTTGACGCTAACCGCCGCACGGAAATGGTAAAGCTGTTTGAAGCCATTACCACAAACGAAACCAGCTTTTACCGCAACCCGCCGCAACTGAAAGTATTTCAGGAAGTGGTGCTGCCCAAGGAACTGGAAAAGCTCAGGGCCGCAGGGCAAAAGCGCCTGCGCATCTGGTCTGCCGGGTGTTCCACAGGGGAAGAACCCTACACCATAAGCATGATTTTGCATGATGTGCTGAAAACAGAAATCAGCTCATGGGACATTAAAATAACCGCCAACGACCTTTCAGAAGCTGTTCTTGCCTCTGCCCGTAAGGGTGTTTATAGCGAATACGCCCTGCGCACCACCCCCCTGGATATTATTAATAAATACTTCAAAAAAGAAGGAACAAACTACACGGTAGACCCCAAAATTAAGCGCCTTGTTTCTTTTGGGCACACTAACCTCAGCGACCGCGCCCTGCTCAAACGGGTTGATCGCTCCCACATTATTTTCTGCCGTAATGTTATCATTTATTTTGACGATGAGATGAAGAAGCAGGTCATTGCATCATTCTACGATAACCTGCTGCCCGGCGGCTGTATGCTTATTGGGCACTCGGAATCGCTGCACAGCATTTCCCGCACGTTCCACCCTGAACACCACACCGGCACCATTGTGTACCGGAAAAAAGAATAGGGCGGTACGCATGCAACGCGCCGTTGTGCTAACCATAGCAAACCAGAAGGGAGGAGTGGGCAAAACCACCACCGCTGTTAGCGTGGGGGCCGCCCTTGCAAGAGCAGGGAAACGGGTTTTGTTGCTGGACCTGGACCCACATGCCAATGCCTCCATTCACTTGCGCCTGTATCCGGAAGAAACGCCTTACACCACTTATGACGTGTTTATGGCACAAATACCGGAAAGCCCGGCCCTTTGGCAACAGGTACGCATTGTGCATGAATCGGCAGGGTTTGATGTGGTGCCCGGTAGCGTACGCCTTGCAGAACTTGAAATAGACCTGCGTGAACGCCCCGGAAAAGGTGCCGTGCTGCGCACAGCATTAGAAGCTGTGCGGCAAGAGTACGACTACATTGTTTTGGATTGCCCCCCCCATGTGGGAATTTTACTGGTAAATGCCCTGGTGGCGGCAGATTGGCTCATTATTCCCATTCAAACAGACTTTCTTGCCTTGCATGGCCTGAAGCTTCTGTTTGATACCATTGGAGTGCTGAACAAAATACTGCCAGCCCCTGTGCGCTACAGAGTGTTGCCCACATTATACGACAAACGGGCTGGCGCTTGCTCCAGAGTGCTGGAACTGCTCTCCCGTAAAATGGGGCACAGCATGTTTGCAACAACCATAGGCATGGATACCCGCTTTCGTGAGGCAAGCGCCCATGGTCGTGTTATCTACGAAATCGCACCCAATTCACGGGGTGCAAAACAATATGAAGCCTTGGCACAAGAGATTATGGCGTTATGAAAAGCCCTGAAGAATATTTTTCCGACTGCAACTTCTCAGAAACCGAGGACAAAGGCACTGGCTTTACCTCGGCTGAACAGGCGTTTATTGAGAAATACATGGGGGCAGATGCCGGAGCCATTCTGGCAGGGTTGAACTTGCCTGCCAGCGCACCCGCCCCGCAAATTCAGCCTGAAGTTGCAGCACCCGCCCCGCAAGTGCAACCCTTGGCTGCTGCTCCTGCCCAGCAAGTGCAGCCTGAAATTACAACTCTTGCTCCGCAGATGCAGCCCGAAGTGACAGCACCTGCTCCGCAAATGCAGTCCGAAGTGACAGCACCTGCTCCGCAAATGCAGCCCAAAGTGGCAGCACCCGCCCCGCAGGCTAAAGTGGCTGCCACTGCCAGGGCACAGGCAGAAACCTCCAAAATTCATTTTGAGCAGGCAGAAGCCCTTACCACCTACAAAGAACCTGAAAACGACGGGCTGTATCAAAACCTGCGTGAGGCCACCGACCTGCTCATGGTGGGCTTTTACCTTGGCAACCAGGAATTTGTTGTGCCTGTGGCAGCCGTGCAGGAAGTTATTCGCACTCAGCCCATTGCCAAGCTTCCTGCTTCGCCCCCGCTGGTAGCAGGGGTTATTAACCTACGCGGGCAAGTAACCCCGCTCATTATGTTGCGCCATGTGCTTGAAGTGCCCAGCCCGCGGCAATCTGATGACAACTTCATCATTGTGTGCAGGCGTCTTGGCCTTCAGGTTGGGCTTTTGGTAGAGCGCATTCACACCATGTACCGGGTGCCCCAAACCGACATTGACTGGAACATTGAAGCCCACCTTGGGGTGACCACAGACCTGATTGCAGGGGTGGTAAAACTGCGCGAACAACTTGTGAGCATAGTTTACGTTGACAAAATAGTGACCAGCATCCTGTAGAGAGAGGAATCGGCCATGTCCAAGCATATTCTTATTGTTGATGATTCCAAAACAGTACGCAACCTTGTGGCGTTTATAATGAAGAAAGAAGGGTTTAAGGTAACCACGGCAGAAAACGGGCTGGACGGCCTGGAAAAGTTGTATGCCGCTGAACCCGTTGACCTCATTATATGCGATATTAATATGCCTGTTATGGATGGACTGACATTCATCAAAAACCTTCGGGAACAAGACCAATACAAAGACCTGCCCATTGTGGTGCTTTCCACTGAATCGCAGGAAAAAGACATTCAGCTTGGCATAGAGTTTGGCGCAAACCTGTACATGGTAAAACCAGCCCAGCCCACTGCCATGATAACCAACGTGCGTATGCTGCTTGGCTAGGGAAACACTGATGACGTGTTGTTCTTTGTCTTTTTGCGCAGCAAAATGACCATAATCCACGCATAAGGAAAATTCACTTTTCCTGTAAAATGAGTAGATTATATGCCTCCCCAAGCAAGTGGCTTTCACTTGCGCGAAGCATATCGCTCCATTCTCTTATCACCATGGATTATTTTGCATTGCCCGGCGTGTTACAGGAAAGAAATGCCTCTTTTCAAAACCACAATGCCCCAAGAAATATGGCAAGATTTTTGCATAAATCATTGAACACCTCAAATTTGCACTCCCGCTCATGAATAGGGGTGCCGCAGCATGGGGCATAAGGTTTTACGCCAGGAAAGGATAGATTATGAGCCAAGATTTTATAGATGCCGAACTCTTTGCCGACTTCATTATTGAAGCCAAAGAGCACCTGGAAACCATTGAGCCGAACCTGCTGGAGCTTGAAAAAGCCCCAGACAACCTTTCGTTGCTCAACGAAATATTCCGCCCTATGCATTCCCTTAAGGGTGCTTCCGGCTTTCTTGGTCTTAACCGCATAAACGGCCTGGCCCACAAGGCTGAAAATATTTTGGATGAATTGCGCAAAGGCACCATTGCTGTTAACTCCGAAATAATGGATGTTATTCTTGCCTCCACCGACGCCTTACGCCAAATTATTGACAACCTTGAAAAATCCAATACTGAAGGGGACGTAGACACTGCCCCCCTTATAGTTACCCTGGACTCCCTGCTGGAAGCACAGCTTGCCCACGGGGGTGCCCCCAAAGCAGCTCCTGCCCCTGCGCCACAAGCCGCTGCCCCTGCACCCATTGCCCCGGCACCCCAAGCCACAACGCAAGAAGCCCCTGAACAGCTACAAGGGGAAGATGCCGCAATCCCCCAGGAAATAGAGGAAAAATCTTCCGGTGATGTGCCCAGTTGGCTTGCCCGCTTGCCCCGTAAAGAGGGGTATCAGCTCACGGCCTTTGGAGAGAGCCACCTGAAAGACTTTATGGAAGAGGCCAAGGAAAATACGTCCTGCCTCACGACCGGCCTGCTGGAACTGGAAAAAAACCCCGACGAACAGCACGACGAACTGGTCAACGACTTATTCCGTTTTTTCCACAACCTCAAGGGCAACAGCGGCATTATTGGGTTTGCTGAAGTAAACAGCCTTACCCATGAAGCAGAAACATTGCTCAATTCTGTGCGAAAAAATGAATACCCGGTTAGCTCTGCCCTGGTGGACCTGCTGTTGCTGGTGGTGGACACACTAGACGCCCTTGTGACGAACATCGATATTTCCACCTCCCGTGTTTCCCCCCTGGACCCCGAAGACTTGCTCATTAAATTACGCCAGGCTGTGGCTGGTGGCGCAGTAGAGCTGCCGGAAAGCCTACGCAACCAGGATGTGCAGCCTTCTGCGCCCAGTGAGCAGGCCCCCCCTGCCATTTCGGTACAGAACACCCAGGCCGCAAGCCAAGAGCTGGAAAAAATTTCAGCCTTCAAAAGCACCATTGCCCAGCAAAAAGTACTGCTGGATGAAGCCTTGCAAGGGTTCAGAACTGACGGCACAAACCAGATCTATGCCGACGCCATGTTCCGCGCCTTGAGCACGGTGCAAAGCTCGTGCAGTTTTATGGGCCTGGATGAAATAAAATCATACACAGAGCGCACCGCAAATATTGTGAAACAAGGCCGGGAAACGGACTTGGACTTTTCCATGATGGCAGACCTGCTGGAACAGGAATGCGCCATTATTATTGACATGGTGGGCAATGCCATTCCGGGCCTGGAAGCCGCCCTGCCAGCCGAGCCCCCTGCCGTGCAGCCTGCCACAGAAACGCCGCTGCAACAAACAGCCCAGGCCCTGGAAGCCATTCCGCCTTCCGCAGAAAAAGTGGAAGCACCTGCTGCCAGTGCCCCCCCTGCCCCAAAGCCTGCCCCCACCCAGGGCAACAGCGGGGGCAACAAGGCCCCGGCAAAGCAGGAAGAAAGCACAGCCAAAACATCTTCCACCATTCGGGTTGACCACGAAAAGCTTGACCACCTTATGAACCTCATTGGCGAGCTGATTATTAACCGCAACCGCTACACCATGATTTCCCGCCAATTGGAAGCAAGCGACAAGCACGACATCGGTCTTATCGCCCAGAACCTTTCGGAAACAACATACGCCATGGCGCGTATTTCCGACGACCTGCAAGATACCATTATGAAGGTGCGCATGGTGCCTGTGGCTTCTGTGTTTTCCCGCTTCCCACGCCTTGTACGCGACCTTTCCCGCAAAAGCGGCAAAGACGTTGACTTGGTAGTGGAAGGTGAAGAAACAGAACTGGATAAAAGCGTGGTGGAAGTTATTGGCGACCCATTGGTGCACCTTATTCGTAACTCCATGGACCACGGCATTGAACCAGACGAAATACGCCGCACCACCAACAAACCCCCTAAGGGCACTGTTTGGTTGCGGGCCTTTTACCGCGGCAACTCGGTAGCCATTGAAATTGAAGATGATGGCAAAGGCATTGACCCGGAAGTAATGCGCCAGGTGGCAGTGCGCAAAGGCGTTATTACGGCTGAAGAAGCAAAACTGCTGGACGACAGGGAAGCCATAGAACTTATTTTTGCCCCCGGCTTCTCTTCCGCTGAGGTTATTACCGACATCTCCGGCCGGGGCGTTGGTATGGACGTGGTGCGTACCAACATCAAAAACCTGAAAGGCAGTATTGGCATTCAGTCGGAAGTGGGCAAAGGCACCAAGTTCACCTTGCTGCTGCCCCTGACCCTGGCCATTATTGATGCCCTTATGGTTAACGTGGCCCAGGAAATGTACGCTATTCCCCTGGACGCTGTTTCCGAAACTACCAAAATTGAAGCCCACCGCTTAACCGACGTCAAAGGCAGAAAAGCCGTTACCCTGCGGGGCGAAGTGCTGGGTATTGTGAGCCTTGCCGAACTGCTTGGCCTGCCCTGCAACATGGCACAGCAAGAAATGCTCTCCGTTGTGGTCATACAAGACAATGAACGTCGCCTTGGCCTTGTGGTAGACAGGCTGCTGGAACGCCAGGAAATTGTTATCAAGCCCCTCAGTTCCTACCTTGGGGACCTCAAGGGCATTTCCGGGGCCACCATTATGGGCGACGGCAGCGTTATTCTTATTCTTGAGCCGCACGAAATCTACACCCTGGCCATTGCCAAGTAGAGACACACTCCACTGCACTACAAAAACCTCTCAGGGCACTGCAACCTGCCCCTCTATAAACACAATGACCTTGGGAAGAATCTTCCCAAGGTCATTGTGTATTTAAGCATCAAGCAGTACCAACGGTTCCTTAACTTTGGGATGGCGTATGGGCTGCAAACACCTCCTTGGCGGCAAACAGGCCATTCAAGGCGGCAGGGAACCCGGCATACACAGCCATTTGCATAATAACTTCTATGATTTCTTGCTGCGTGCAACCCACATGCAAGGCTGCGGCAAGGTGCACCTTCAACTGCGGTGTAGCGTTGCCAAGGGCCGTGAGGGCCGCAATCACGGCAATTTCCCGGCTTTTGAGGTCAAGGCCGGGCCGTGAATAAATATCGCCAAAGGGAAATTCAATGAGGTAACGGGCAAAATCTGGCGCTATGTCCTGCAAACTTTCTACTACGGCTTCGCCGCCCTTACCGTCTACCTGTTGCAACATGGCAAGGCCTTTTGTGTATCGTTCTGATTGCATATAATCTCCTTATGTTGTTTCATACCAAGTTACAACCCTACAGATTGCAACTTGGTATGAAACAACATAAGGAGTCAACCACGCTTTGCATCATACCCTTTTTGTGATACCTCTAAGGTATGACAAATTCATATCTTGATACCATTGATGTACGCCTGCTCCGCTACTTTGCGGTGGTGGCAGAAGAATGCAATTTACGCCGTGCAGCACAGCGCCTGTTTATGTCACAGCCGCCACTGAGCAGGCATATGAAAAATCTTGAAGAATACCTGGGGGTCACGTTATTTACCCGGCATACCAAGGGGCTGACCCTTACCAACGAGGGCACCAAGGTATTACAAACAATTCAGCCTCTTTTGAGAACGCAGGAAAGCGTCTATGAACAGTTACGAGAATTTTCTACAGCGTCTGAAAAGCGCGTGGCAGTCGGTTTAACCACTGCTTTTGAGCAGGGCACATTCACAACCCTGGAAAAACGCCTGCGGGAATATTACGGAGAACGTTTGCGCCTTGTGCGCTCTGATTCTCTCAAGTTAGTGCGGGATGTGAAGAAGGGAAAACTGGATGCCGCCTTTGTGGCGCTGCCCCTTGATGCCCCAGGGCTGGAGTTGCAAGCAACACACTATGCGGAACCGCTGTTCGCGGTACTGCCTAGCCATTGGTTGGAAGCGGAAAAACCAGGGTTGGCACTCAAGGAGTTCAACGGCAAACCCTTGTTCTGGTTTCATCGGGACAGCAACCCGGCATTTTTTGATTTCACAAAAACTGTGTTCGCCCATGCGGGGTATGAACCGCTGTTTATGGAAGAACCCGAAGAACACGATGTGTTGCTTGCTCGTATTGCCGCAGGAGAGGGCATAGGGCTGTTTGCGGCCTCATTCGCAGCTATTTCCCGTAAGGGCGTTACCTTTTCCCCTGTGGCAGAAGGAGAGTTACTCCGCTTAGCATTAGGCATAACCTCCCTACCCGGCAACGAATTCCTGGCCCAAGAACTGGTGGAACTGGCTGCGGCAGCATTGCCCACTCCATAAAAAAAGCGCCCTCGGGAGTCAACTTCCTGTGGGCGCTTTGTAGTAAGCAATTGCAATCAATAAGCAAAGGCGCACAGCATTTTAAAAATACACTGGTGAGGCGGCCTCAGCATCCAAGGGAAGTGCATCTTCCAGAATAAACCCATTGGCCTCGGCATCTGCCAGGCAATCTGCCTTTGAATCATACCCGTTTTCAGCGCCAGCTATAATTCTGTTATCTTCCGCAAGTACACGCCAGCGCCACTGGCCATTATTGTCAATATAGACAGAGAGAGTTTCCTGCTTATCCATGGCAACCTCCTTGCCCTAAATTGTGAAGGACATAGGCATATGCCTGTACTAAAACACCGTAAAACATACCATTAATGAATTGTGCAGCTGTTCACCTTGCTTGTTCCTCTCCAAATAACCGCACAAACAAGCTGGCAATAAGCCCACACACTATTCAGCAATGATTACAGGAAGAGTAATACTGTTTACCAATAAAATCCAGCGTAATTTTTCATTTTTAGCGCATTAAAAAATTGGTTGATAAATAAAGAGGATACAGAAGCCGTCCTTGAGGCTCTTATACATACTTCAGGGATGTGCACACAAATACAGGTGCCCGAAACACAAAAACGAAACAGGGGGCCACATTGCTGCGGCCCCCTGTTGTTTTCGTATACCCTGTATACTAGCGCTTGTTCAGCTTTACTTCCTGTGGGAACACAGGCAGGTAGCGGTAGGAAATGCTCAAAATAAGCATACCGTAAGCCACCACAAGGCCACTGGCTGCCCATTCTACCCAGTTGGGCATATAAAGCTGCCACTGGTCAAAGGGCAGAATCTGCTGGGCAAGAGTCTGCACAGTTTGCACATAGCGGTTAATGGTCACCCCAATGCACACAAGAATGGCAGAACCGTAGAAAATAGCCGGGTTGTTACGTAAATCTGCCTTCAGCAACAGGTAGCAAGGCACAACGCCGCACAGCAGAATTTCCGTATACAGTAACCACTGCCCGTAGATATTCCCATGAAAAAACTGGTCAAAGGTCATGCCCTGGCGGGGCATAAGGCCGGAAGCCCAGGCCCAGGTGTCCAGAATTTTAAAGGTAATATACACAAGCAGCATGGTGCCGGCAATTTTGCCCATCAGTTGCTTAATGTCCCAGGAAACAAGCTTACGGCCTGTTACCTTTTCCATCATGGTCGTAACAAGCACTGTGAACAGCGGGCCGGAGGAAACAGCGGAAAGAACAAACAGGAAGAAGGTCCAGGGCCAAATGAAGAACCCTTCACGGTAGGCATAGGGGCGGGCAAACAGCACGCCATACATGCCGCCCAGGGAACCCTGGTGGAACGTGGAAAGGAAGGCACCAATACCGGCAAACAAGGGCATGGTCAGGTGCAGGTTGTGGGCAATGGCATGCAGCAGAGGATTTTTATACAACTGGCGCTGTTCAAAAATCAGCGGGATGTATTCAATAATCAGCACAATGCAGTAACAGGTAATACAGAAAATTACTTCTGTAAGCATGGAGTGCACGTTGGCATGCCAGTAACCAAACCAGGCCCGCAAGGGCTGGCCAATGTCCAGCACCAGAATGAGCATGGCCCCGGAATAGCAGATAAAACCAAGAATAACCGCAAGGTTAATGATGTTTTTCAGCGGGTCAATATTCAGAATGTAGCGCAACAGGCCGGAAAAAAAGGCCCCTGCACCCAAGGCAATAACCGCAAGGTCAAAGGTAATCCACAGGCCAAACCCAAAACGGTCGTCCAGGCCTGTGGTGCCCAGCCCCTGGCTAAGCACAAGGAATGCCGCATACAGCCCCCACATGAACAGTGCCATAATGGGTGTAAGCCACGCAAGAAACTGGGAGAAAGAGCAACGCTCTACCCCTTCCGGGAACAGAGCCGCATCAATGGGAAGGTTATAATTCTTATCCATGGTTCGCTACCCCTTACTTCTTTGCCGGGTCATTAGGGCTTTCGTGGTGGCCAGGGAACAAGACTGCCTCGGGATGCCCGGTTTTTTCATGGGCAAGGTAGTTGTCGCCCTGGCGGCGCACCCATTCCCGGCTGCTCAGGTAATACACAGCCGTGTCTGTTCCCAGGCGCTCAAGCAGGCGGAACGCATTGGGATTTTTGTGGGTAAGCTGATACACGCGATGCTCTGGGTTGTTCAGGTCACCAAACACAATGGCACCGTTGGGGCAAGCTTCTGCGCAGGAAGTTACGTACCCGTCTTCGGGTATGTTGGAATGGCGGTGGCCATCCCTTCCTGTCACCATAATGGGTTCACCATTGGCCCGCAGTGTGTCTTTGGCCTTCATGTAGCGGTGGTGGCAAAACGTGCATTTTTCCACTACGCCACGGGGGCGTGCAGAAACATCCGGGGTAAGCACCTTGTCAAGGCCACCCGGCCATACGGGGTCGTGCCAGTTAAAGTAACGGGCGTTGTAAGGACAGGCTGCCATACAATACCTGCACCCAATGCAGCGCGGGTAAATTTGGCTTACAATGCCCCCTTCCTCGTTCCGTTCAGTGGCAATAACCGGGCACACCGTGGCGCAAGGCTGCTTGGCACACTGCTGGCATGGACGCGGCAGGTAAGCAACGTCGTGTTCAGGGAAAGCTTTTCCGTTGGAAAGCTCATAAACAACAAGCCAGTTCATCACACGAAGCTTGTTGGAAGCATCAGGCACAGGGGCCAGGTTGTTTTCAGCCTGACAGGCCACCATGCACGCGCCGCAGCCCGTGCATTTGTCAAGGTCAATGGCCATCCCCCATTTGACATTGAATTCTTTTACTGCTGACATGGCATGCGTCCTTATGCTTTAACAACTTCTACGCTGGTTCTAGACCACACGCAAAGTCCTGTTTCCGGTTCAGTGGTAGCCGTCAGTAACTCCATGACGTTGGCGCCTTTGTTCTGGCTGAACTCATCCAGCGCCGTCCGACCAAGACCGGTGCACAAGGCCACGCTTTCAGGCGTAAGCCCTTCAAACACACGCACGCGGGCCGGAATGCTTTGCTTGCCAGCGCGCACCGCCACAAGGGCGTTGGGCTCCAGTCCTTTTGCCTTGGCTGTAGCACCGTTCATCACAGCAAACATGGTGTGGCCAGCAAGTTCAGTGGCCCGCAATGTTTTGGTGTTGAACGGCGGAATGCCCGTATTGGCTGTACCAAGGTTCAGTTTGCTGAACACCACAAGCTTTGTGCCACTGCCAAACTTGGCTTCTGTAGCCTTGTCCATAAGCTCTGGGCGCAGGCGCAGGGCATCGGCTGTGGCCGTGGCTTCCAGCACCTTGGGGGTGCCTTTGGCCAGGGCGGGCAATTTGGCCCCAAGCCCTTCGGCTTTGGCCTTCACCACATCGGCAAACTTGGCAAAGCCCAGGTCTTTCTTCATTTGCTTGGCAATAAACAGCAGCATGTCTGCCGTGGCCCTGGCATTTTCGTCTGCCGGAACAACGGGGGAAGTGACACAGTAAATACCTTTGCCAGCACCGTAGGGTGTGAAGATATCGTCTGTGCGTTCAATACCCATGGGAACTGGCAGCACCAGGTCGCACAGGGCGGCTGTTTCATGCATAAAGGTGCTGAAGCACACTTTAAAAGGAATGGTGGCAAGGGCAGCCTTTACCGCTGCCGGGTTAGGCAAGGCATAGGCCGGGTTTGCTTCATGCAGCACAAGGGCCTTGGGCATTTTCTTGGCATCAAGCCAGCCTTGCAGGCTGTTGGCATACACGTCGCGGCGCGAAGCAGCCCCTTTCACAACCTGGGGTGCGTCTGGCAGCAGGGTAAGGCCACCGGGCTTGTTAATGTTGCCAAGCAAAGCGTTCAATGCCACAGCAGCCATTACCGGGGCACTGCCCTGGCCTTCACCACCGGCAATAACCAGGGGCGCTTTGGCTGCCAGCAAGGCGTCAACCACCGTCTTCACAGTTTCCGGAGAAACCCCGGTGATTTTGGCAACGTCTTTGGCGTTGTTGCGTTCTGCCAGGCGGCGGAAGGCGTTAAAGTCTGTACTGTTCACCGTGCGCCCACGGCGAATAAGTTCCTCCGCAAGGCTTAAGGCAAAGGTCACTTCTGTACCGGGCAAAATGGGCACCCAAGGCTTGGCCAGGGCTGCCGTTTGGTTTTGCATGGGGCCGGCGAACACAAGGGCAGCCGCCGGAGCAGCCTTTTCCCCTGGGTGGGGGCGCTTTTCAACCAGAATACGGCGGTTGCGTACCACCGTACCCCAGGTTTCCAGAATGTTTGAACCAATGGCCAGCACATAATCGCTGTTTTCCAGGTCATAGCCCAACTGGGCTTCAACGCCCATGGCCTTGGCAGCGCCTGCGGCGGCTTGCCCTTCTGAAGGCATAAGGAACACGTCTTTGCTGCCAATGGCGGCGGCAAAACCTGCCATTACGTCCAGGGTAGAGCCTGTTTCATCACCGCACACAAAAGCGGTGGAAGCGCCAGCCTCTTTCAGCCGTGCTGCCAGCATTTCCCCGGCTTCAGCCCAGGTAATGCGAACGTAGGCACCGTCGGCAGAACGGCGCAGCGGGGCATGCACGCGGCCCGGGCTTTGGGTCATTTGCACTTCAGCAACGCTGAGTGCACTAACCCCGCCACCAAGGGGATGTTCCGGGTGGGGCAGCGCCCGCACGGGGCGGCCTTCCACAAGGCGTACCTGCATGGCTACAGCAGATGGGCACATTTTGCTTACCACAGGCACAAAGGAATTGGGCCCGTGCTGTAACCGGGGAATCCAGCCCCAGTTTTGTGTCCAAATACTCACGTCGTCTAACAATTTCCAGGGAAGCGGGGTGACCATTATGCCAGCGCTTGCCCCAGCCATGAATTTTATGAATGCTCTTCTGTCAAATGCCATGATGCACCCCTTATCTGTGGCAGGTAAAGCAAGCGTTGTTAGCGAAAGCGCGCCCTTTGCCGTCATTGTAGAAGTGGCCTGGGTGCGCGTGGCAATGCTCGCAAGTAGCCATTTTCATGGTAGTTTTGCTGTACCCCGTAAGCACATTCACACTTACTGGCAGGTTTTTATCCAGCTCTTCAAGAGAAGGGTGACACGTTTGGCACAAGCGCTGCGGATTTTCCGGGGTACCAAGGTTCAGGTTCCCCTTCATGGTCAGGTGGCAGCTAAAACAGCGCTTGTAGTGGGCAGCATGGCTGAAAAATACGTTGTCTGGCTGTTTTTGGTGAACAATCCAAGGCACTTCCTGCCCAGTCATCACATAATTTTTGATGAAGTTCACTTCCGCCTCACGCGCACGGCGGGTTTCAGAACTGTTAGGTTCCGGGGTTTGCAGCGAGTCGAGGCCCGCATGGCAGGAATTACATGCATCCAGCCGTGGCAAGCCATTGAAGGAACCGTCTGCAGCAAAGGTGTGGCAGGTGTCACAACTCAGGCCAGCAGTTTCCACATGTGTTTTGTGGGTAAAAAAGATAGGTTGTTCTTTCTGGCTGAAGACCATTCCCGGGAAGACCCACCAGCCAAATGCCAGAGCCACCGCTATGCCGAGTAAAAACGGCAACGGGTTACAACAACATTTTGAACGGCAAGCCTGACTTTCCTCGCAGTGCTTGTTTTCATCCATGCCCTTGCCTCGCAGCTTGTTTAATGGTGAAAAAAAAGGAATGCACGCTTGTGGCAGCGAACTCTTCCCAAAAAAATAATACCAAAAAATCTAACCTTGTGAAAATACGTAGTTAGTAACTTAAACGCTCCTACCTTATACTGTCAAGGGCATTTTGCTGAGGGGAGAGGCGCATGAGCAGTTCCCTGCCATGTACCCCAGAAAATACCCACAACTTTATTATAGTAATCGCATAATAGCCTAGCCTGCCATAGCGCAAAATAATTCTTCCACCCTTCTGGCAAAAAAAACCATTAATCTGCTTGTGTTCTTCTCAAGTTTTTATATATTCTACCGATATTACATGTAAGCCTGCTGTTAGCACACCTGCAAGCATTGTGCAGGCACCCACAATAACGTCTTTACTCAAAAAAGGCCGTGCGCCAGCACAACGACGAGGAGCGCATTGCATGACGCAAACCAATATTCTTCTGGAAGCCGGAACAAACGAGCTTGAAATTGTTGAATTTTACCTTGACGAGGTAGACGGCCCCGACGGCAAGCCCTATAAGGGCTACTACGGGGTGAACGTTGCCAAGGTACTGGAAATTATCCGCATGCCCAAAGTAACAGAACTGCCTGAAGTGCGGGACAAGTCTGTGCTGGGGGCATTCAACTTGCGCTCGCAAATTATTCCGCTGGTAGACCTTGGCCGCTGGCTGGGGAAAAAACGCATTGCCTCCGATGTTTCCAAGGTTATTGTTACGGAGTTCAACAACGTCACCACGGCCTTCCTCGTTTCCGGGGTGAACCGCATTCACCGCATTAGCTGGGAAGAAGTGGAAGCCCCAAACATGTATGTTTCAAGCCTCACCCAAAACACCATTACAGGTGTGGTGAAGCTTGAAGGGCGCATTATCTTTTTGCTGGACCTGGAACGCATTGTGGGCGACCTGAACCCCCAGCTTGCCCTGCGCCTGGACACTGCCATTGACTGGAAGAAAGGGGCCCGTTACCGCGCCCTGGTGGCAGACGACTCCACCGTTATCCGGGAAATGCTGAAGGACTTCTTGCAGCAGGCCAACTTTGATGTGGAAGCCGTTACCAATGGCCGCGACGCCTGGGAACGCCTGTTAAGCATTAAGCGCAAAGCCGAAGACGAAGGCAAACCCGTGGAAGACTTCCTCCAGTGCATTGTTTCCGACATCGAAATGCCGCAAATGGACGGGCACAACCTGTGCAAGCGCATAAAAGATGACCCTGTACTGAAAAACCTGCCTGTGCTGCTGTTTTCCTCCCTTATTACCGACAAGCTGCGCCACAAGGGCGATGCAGTGGGAGCAGATGAACAGATTTCCAAGCCAGAAGTAACAGCCCTGGCCCAAAAGGCTATTCGGCTTATTGAAAAGCAGGCAGAAGCACGCGCAAAACGCACATAATTGGCGGCACAGCCCCAAGGCACTACGCAAGCCCCTGCCCCCTTACAAAAGTAACGCCATTCACCACCAAGCCGCCACTGGGCGGCTTTTGGCGTATTACACACTGCATAATGAAACAAAACACCGTATTTTACCCACACCTGCCTTGACATCCTCTTTTATGTGCTTTAGCTTTGACTGTTCACCCCACTAAACACACTTAGGCTGTTTGGGAGTTCCTTCCATTTTAAACCGAGGAAGCGCTGGTTGTGCCCGCATAATCAGCCCTTGCCCTATAAAAGCGAATAATCGCTACGGGAAATAACGCTAACGCCTAGCCCCCAGAAGGCATGTCCTTTCTGCAGGTGTTTTTGTTTCCCTTCGCTCAAAACCATAAGGAACCACCTGAACAGTGTTTCCTTCAATGCAACAGGAGGCTGTATGGCCCGCATTACCGTTGAAGATTGCCAGGAACGCGTCAACAACCGCTTTCTTATGGTGCAAATGGCCATCAAACGTGTCCGCCAGTTTCGGGAAGGCTACGACCCCCTTGTGGAATCCAACAACAAAGAAGTGGTAACTGCCCTGCGCGAAATTGCCGCTGGCAAAGTGCAGCCCGACGACCACACCTACTATAGCCCCCTGCCTGAGGGCACCATTCTTGAACCTAATGACGAGTAAGCTACTGCAATGATCCGCCGCGACTATTATGAAATTCTCTCCATTACCCGCACCGCCACGGATGAAGAGATAAAAAAAGCTTACCGCCAAAAGGCCATGGAATTCCACCCGGACAGGAACCCAGACGACAAAGAAGCAGAAAACTTCTTTAAAGAAGCTGCGGAAGCCTATGACGTGCTGCGTGACCAGGAAAAACGCGCCCGCTACGACAGGTTCGGGCATGACGGGGTGAATGCCGGGCAAGGTGGCTTCAGCTCCAATGAAGATATTTTTGCCCATTTTGGCGATATTTTTGGCGACCTGTTCGGCTTTTCCATGGGCGGGCGAGCAACCCGTAACAGGCCCCAGCGCGGGGCAGACCTGCGCTACAACCTGAACATCAACTTCCAGCAGGCAGCCAAAGGCGATGTGGTAAGCCTGAAAATTCCCCGCCACATCACCTGCGCCGAATGCAACGGTAGCGGCGCAGCCAAGGGCTCCAGCCCGGAAACTTGCCGCCAGTGCGGTGGCAGCGGTCAGGTGCGCCACAACCAGGGGTTCTTCCAGGTAAGCATTCCCTGCCCCAGCTGCCATGGGCAGGGCACCGTTATTACCAGCCCTTGCAGCGCATGCCGCGGCAAAGGGGTGCAGCGTGAGGTGCGTGAACTTTCCGTTACTGTACCCGGCGGGGTAGATAACGGAAACCGCCTGCGCCTGCGCGGTGAAGGGGAAGCAGGAGCCAACGGTGGCCCCCCAGGGGACCTGTACGTTGTGCTTTCCGTGGAAGACGACAAAACCTTTACCCGAGAGGGGCAAAACCTGCTGCTGGAACAAAATATTTCCTTTGTGCAGGCGGCCCTTGGGGCAAAACTCACCGTTCCCACGCTGGATGAACCCATTACCCTGGAAATTCCCAAAGGCACCCAGAACGGGCACATTTTCCGTATTGAAGGAAAAGGCTTGCCCTACCCCAATCGGGGCACCTTTGGCGACCTGCTTATAGGCATAAATGTGGTTACCCCCACCCACCTTACGGCAAAGCAGGAAGACCTGCTGCGCGAATTTGCCAAAATGGAAGAAAAAAAGCCTTTGAACAAGGCCAAGAAAATCATTAAAAAAGTGGGCAAGGCCATGGGCCTTGACGACTAGAGCAACGGTGCAGATATGGAAGGTTCACGCTTTTCACACATGGATGAAGATGGTGCAATAAGCATGGTGGATGTGGGCCATAAAGCCCAAACACAGCGCACGGCCATTAGCCGTTGTAGTGTTGTGCTTTCCCCCGCCACATTTGCCTTGTTGCAGGAAAAAGCTCTGCCCAAGGGCGACGTGCTGACCACAGCAAAAATTGCGGGAATTATGGCGGCAAAGCGCACCCATGAACTGATTCCCCTGTGCCACCCCCTTGCTCTTTCCTATGCCGATGTGCGGTTTGAACTGGACGCCCAGAACAGCACCGTGCATATTGAGGCAGAAGCCCGCACGGCCGGGGCCACCGGGGTTGAAATGGAAGCCCTTACGGCTGTGCAGGTAGCGGCACTTACCATGTACGACATGTGTAAAGCCGTACAAAAAGACATTATTATCACCAACTGCCGCCTTGTGTATAAAAGTGGTGGTAAAAGTGGTGAATTTCGGGCAAAATAAATATTCCCTTTTTTGCCTTAGCGGTTACATGGCTGCATAACACCCCAATGTTGTTCTGGCAGCCTTTTGGCGCAGGTACATGGCTTGCGCACCACATTCCCATGGCACAGTACCAACAGTATTACGGAGCGGTTATGCCTTTGCGCCTGTTCACCATTCTTGTATGCCTTTGCTTTGCACTGCCTTCAGCGCAGGCTGCCACCCAACTGGTTGTGTACACAGCCATTGAACCTGAGCTGCTTCCCCTGTATACCAAGGCCTTTGAAGAAGAAAACCCCGATATTTCCTTGCACTGGGTGCGCGATTCTGCCGGAAACATTCTGGCAAAACTGCTGGCTGAACGTAACGCCCCCAAAGCGGACGTTGTTTTCGGCCTTTCCCTCAATGCCCTTATGCGCCTGAGTGACGAAGCTATGCTCGAACCGTACATCACCCAGGGTTTGGAAGCTGTTTCCCCGCAAATGCAAGACACCGCAGAAGAGCCCGTGTGGACAGCCTTGAACGCCTGGGGTGGGGCCATGTGCGTGAACACGGAAGAATTACAGCGCCGCAACCTGCCTGTACCTGCTGCATGGAACGATTTGGCAAAGCCTAAGTACAAAGGGGCCATTAGCATGGCCAGCCCTCTTTCTTCCAGCACTGCCCTGCTCAATGTGAATGGCTGGCTGCAACTGTGGGGAGAAAAAAAGGCTTGGAAATTTATGCAGGCGCTGAACAAGAACATTGCCAGCTACCCGAACCACGGGTGTCAGCCCTGCCAAATGGCTGCCAAAGGCGAAATTGCCATTGGCATTGCCGCAGAAACATGCGTCAATGTGATGGACAACAAGCCCGCAGCCTTGCAGATAATCCAACCCGGTGAAGGCATTGGCTGGGACTTTGAAACAGCCGCCCTGCTGAAAAACAGCGCCCACCCGGAAGAAGCAAAAGCATTAATTGATTTTGCCGTTTCCCCGCAAGCTGCCGACATTGCCATTGAATTCGGCTTTATTCCTTCCCTGGCAGCCAAACAAACCGCAGCGAGTAAACGAACTCTCAGCCTGTTCCTGCCCATAGACCCTGAAAAAGCAGGCGCTGCAAGAGAAGCTATTCTTAAAGAGTGGGGAAAGCGATTTGGCAACTAGAGCAATTTCACTTTGAAATGCCCAGTGGACGCGCATTTGTATGAAGTAGTTCATACCTACCAGGGATAAATGACTACAACGTTTCAAAGGTAATATGCTCTCGCGGTTGAGAACTGACACAACCGCAGCCCCACTTGCACCAATACAAAAAAACAACGGCTTTTCCCCAACTGAAGGGGAAAAGCCGTTGTTGCATTTACATAGGCCCTTTAGCCGAAGTGCTTGTCAGCCAAAGCCCGCAGTTCGTCTTCAGTGCATTCTTTCTTGGTGGCAATGGCCCCAATGGTGAGAATATCCGGATTACGAGCTGCCCAAATGGAAGCAAAGCCCACCTGAGCCAGAGTGCCTGTAAGCGCCTTACTGGTGAAGCCGCAATGGGTGGCAAACTGCAATTGCCCGGCAGCCAGGGCAGGCCGGTAGCCATACAGCATGTCAATGGGGGCCACCGGGCCAGCGGAAGAAGTGTACACCGGGTCAAGGTATTTATCTTCTGCCACAAGGCTGCAAATGGTTTGCATGTCTGCGCAGGTTACAATGAAGTAACCGTCATCTTTCAATACGCGCATAATATTTTCCAGGGCCAGAATAACCTCGTGGGGGTACAAACGCTCCAGGGAATGGCTGGTAATAACAGCATCCATAGAAGCATCTTCCACCTTGTCCATTTCCAGCAAAGAGCCCACAACGTCTGGCTTGTTCACATCAGTAGGGTCAAGGCGCACTTCAACCCAGTCATCTTGAGCAAACAGTTTCGTGGTACGTGTTTTATCAGCATTGCCGCAAATGGCGTGAAGAAAACGTGGCATAGTACTCTCGTTTTTTTAAGGTAAATGGGTAGAAAACAGACAGGCATCCATGGACTAAAATACTGGGGGGTGCGGTATTAAGCCGCAATATTGTTACGCGATGGAAAACAGCATGCAGAAAGAAAGGGCGTACATGCGCAATAGCCGTAGCAAAAAAGCTGGGAGCAATTACTAATGAAATAAGCCAATGTATTCTGCAAGAAGTTTACAAAAGCCCGCTATAAGGCAAGCCGTATGTGGCTCGTCAAATAGGCGTAGGCGAGCTTGCTCGCCATTAAACGGCTATTTCAGGTGGTAACTGCTCTAAATAAACGCCCCGCATGGTGCTTTCTTGCGGTTAATAAATAATAGCATGCTTTCAAGTACGTTGACAAGTCTGCATAAAAGAAACCCCGCACAGCAGTTGCAAGCTGCCATGCGAGGGAAAAAGCATAGTAATTACAGCGTTACAATGGTTTCAGGCGTTGGGTTAACACCTTGGCGGGAATAATGCCTGTGGCAGCCGCCGCCACAATATTTCCGGAAACGCCAGGGCCATCACCCGCGACAAACAGCCCCTTGATTTTTGTTTCCAGGTTATTGTCGCTTTCTACCTGGGTAGCAAAAAACTTTATTTCCGGGGCGTAGAGCAGCGTTTCCTCATTGGCAACCCCTGGCACAACTCTGTGCAGTTGCTCCAGGCCGTCCACAAGGTTGGTGACAATACGCTCCGGCAAGGCCATGGCAATGTCCCCTGGGGTCACGTTTTTCAGGGTGGGTTCAATGTACCCCTTATTAATGCGGTTCCAGGTGGAACGCCGCCCGCGCTTCAAGTCGCCAAAGCGTTGCAGCAGGGGCTTGCCGCCACCAATAAGGGTGGCAAGCTTGCCAAGCGCCACGCCATAGCCCTGGTTGTCGGAAACCGGGTCTGTCAGCACCACCTTGGAAAGAAAGGCAAAGTTGGCATTTTCCGACTTGCTGTGCAAAAAGGCATGGCCGTTGACGCACACAAAATCCTGGTAATTTTCCAGGGCCACAAAGCCTTGGGGGTTGGTGCAAAAGGTACGGGTTTGGTCGTCATACTTGTTGGTTTGCACAAAAAACGTGGGGTCATAAATAATGTTGGTCAGGGAATGGAGAATGTCTTTATGCACTTCTACCCGCACCCCTACCTCAATGCCGCGCTGGCTTACAGGAATGGCAAACTTGCGGGCCACTTCGCCTACCCAATCTGCCCCAACCCGCCCAGGGGCCAGAATAACGGCCCTGGCAAGAATTTCACCATGGGAGGTGACAAGCCCGCGCACTTCATTTCCTTCCACCAGCACATCCTGCACAAGGCAACGGGTCAAAATATCCACCCCGTTTTCTTCCAGCCAAATGCACATGGTGTCAATGTGCCCTGGCAGGCAGTCGCTACCAAGGTGCTTTTGCTTGATAAGCAAAAGGTCTATGCCGCAATGCTTGGCTTTTTGGCGAATGTCCACGGCTGCGTCCATGTTACTGGGGTACACCGGGCCATCCATGCCAAACTGGTTGAAAATTTCCTCAGTTTCCACAATCAAAGCTTCAGCTTCTGCCTTGCCCAGGAATTGGGTAAGGTCTGTTTTGCCCAGCTTATGAATAAAATTCAGCTTGCCGTCGGAAAACAGGCCAGCCCCGCCCACCCCGGCAAGAATATGGCAATTGGGTTTGCACTGCACGCACTGGCCTGTTTTGGCAATGGGGCAGCGACGTTTTTTCACGCTTTCGCCTTTATCTATAAGGCACACACGCAACTTGCTATTCTTGGCCAGCCAATAGGCGGCAAAAAGCCCGGCAGGGCCACCGCCCACAATGGCAACATCATACTGCATTGATTTCTTTTCCATATATTTTGGCAGCACTTCGCTGCGCACTCCTTTCTATTGTACAGAACATTTTGGCAAAGAGAATGCCCTTCGTCAAGGGGAAGGTGAACGCTGAACAACCAGCACAGAGCACTTGCAAATATGGGGTGCGTTGCCATCAAATTGTCACATTTCTCTGCCAAAGGGTGTACAGATTTATCAAAAATTTGCCCATGTTTTGTGGCATTTGTGTTGTTTGCATTTGACAACGCCATTTGCTACAGTGCGCTCACATTACCCATGGCAGCCTGGCTGCCTGCACAAGGAACAATAATGGTTATAGGCATTTACCTGCTCTACATTTTCCTTCCCATCATATTGCTCATTGTAGGCTCTTTTGGTGAAAGTTGGACAAACACCCTCTTGCCCACCGGGTTCAGCCTGCGCTGGTACCTGGATGTGTGGCACGACCCAAGCTTTCGCCGGGCATTCCTTATGAGCCTGTATGTGGCCCTTGGCACCAGCGCCATTGTTACTGCCCTTACGGTGCCCCTGGCCTATGCCCTTACCCGCAGCATGGGGCGCACAGCCACACTTGTTGCCCGGCTGGTAGCGGTTATGCCCATTGCCGCCCCCCCTGTGGTGCTGGGCTTTGGCTATATCATCATTTTTTCCACCGACACCTTCCCCTGGCTTGGCACCACCGCCCTTATAGTAGCGGCCCATGTGGTAACCACCCTGCCCTACATGTTCCAAACCCTGGTGGCAGACATTCGCCACCTGCACCTGGACAGGCTGGAACTGGCGGCAGAATCACTGGGGGCCAGCTTTGGGCAGCGTTTTTTCCACATTGTGCTGCCCTCCCTGCGGCACAGTATTCTGGCTGGGCTTGTGGTGGTAAGTGCCATTTCCATTGGTGAATTTCAGGTAACCAACCTCATTGCCGGCTTTCTGAACAGAACCTACCCCGTGGTCTTGTTGCAGGCATTTTATGGGGCCACAGGCTTTGCCTGCGCTACCACCGTTATTCTGTTATTTCTGGCAGCCATTGGGGCCGGGGCAGGCGCACTTACCGCCCGCGCCGCGGCCCGAGCTAAAGAGAGTGTTTAATGCTGTCCGGCTGGCAAGCCGGGTAGCATTGGTGTCATTTTGCTTGCAAAATGACACCGCGTAACGTGTCGTTTACCTTTAGCCTACTCCTTTTTGCCCCTCATGTTGGTGGAAAGCTTGTACTAAAGTAAAATTGAGTCAAATAATATTGAGAGTATTTCATGAGCATCGATATTGAACAGTGCAACTTCCAGTACCCCGGCACAGGGGTGGGCGTGTTTGATGTTTCCATCAACGCCGCCCAAGGTGAACTTATTGCCGTTATTGGGGCAAGCGGTTCCGGCAAAACCACCATGCTCAAGCTGGTGGCAGGGTTTGAACAGCCAGATAGCGGGTGCATTCGCGTTAACGGGCAAGACGTAACCCACGTACCCGCGCGGGAACGCAACATGGGGGTGGTGTTCCAGTCGTATGCCCTGTTCCCCCTTATGTCCTGCCTGGACAACGTGGCCTACCCTCTGAAAATTCGTGGTGTTTCCCAGGCCGAGCGCCATAAGCGTGCCCTTGCCATGCTGGACCGGGTGGGGCTGGGGGCCTTTGCCCGGCGCTTTCCCGGCAGCATGAGCGGCGGGCAGCAGCAGCGGGTTGCCCTTGCCAGGGCGCTGGTATTCAACCCTGTGGTGCTTTTGCTGGACGAACCCCTTTCCGCCCTGGATGCGGGCCTGCGGGTGGAAATGCGCAGCCAGATTTGCGAATTGCAGCGCGAACACGGCATAACCGCCCTGCACGTGACCCACGACCAGGAAGAAGCCCTTTCCATGGCCACCAAAATTGCCCTGATGCACCAGGGGCGCATTGTGCAGCTTGCCTCCCCGCAAGAACTATATGACAACCCCAATTCGCGGCTGGTAGCCGCCTTTGTGGGCCAGGCCAACCTGTGGGAAGGCACCGTTACCAGCCAAAGCCGGGTGGATGTTGGCTTTGCCACCTTAGCATGTGAAATTGGCGCTTATAAGGAAGGGGCAGCCGTTACGGTGCTGGTTCGGCCAGAGCATGTGCAGCCCTTACAGGAACCAGCCAGCGCAAGCCCAGGCTTGTGCCCCAACACATTCCGTGGACCACTGGCAAGCGACACATTTTTGGGTGCCCTGCGCCGGTTTGAACTGGCCGCAGAAGGGACCAGCGCCCGCATTCTGGGGGAAACCACCGCCAGAACCCCGGTAGGGTGCATTCACATAGACCCGCACCACGTGCGCCTGTTACCGCCAGGGGATATTCCCCTGGCCTAAGGAAGCGCTGATTTATTCCGTTTGGCAGCGGTACTTTCTCCGCTCGGGCATCGCTGGGAAGTGCGGTGCAGCAAAGCTGCCCGCAGCCTTCGCCCTCACTCCACGGCTCGCTACGCTCGCGACTGCCGTCAGCTTTAGGGGTACTTTCATGAAAGGAAGAGTCCATTAAAAAAAGTGTGTGCCTTGCCAAACGAAATAACTGAGCGTTTCCCACATGCCAATCAACCAATGTTTCCCCACTGCAACCCATAAACCCAAAAAGGAACTACGTATGATACGCTACGCCGCAACCCTGGCAGCAGCCCTGCTGCTTGCCCTGCCCTTGTCTGCCCAGGCTTTTGAAGGCGCGGAACTCTACCCCGGTGAAAAAGCCCTATATGAAGCCGCCAAAGAAGAAGGCATGGTTGTTTCCTTTGACACAGGCCCCACCTGGGCCAACTGGGGCAATCAGTTCAAGGCCTTTAAAAAGCGCTACCCGGAAATTGAGCTGGTAGCCAACGACCTTGGCTCCGGCGCCACCGTGGTGGCCCTGGATAAAGCCCGCCGCCGCCCCCAGGCTGACACAGCCTACTATTTTGCCCAGTCTGCTGTAGATGCCAAGGGAAAAGGTGTGCTTACCGGGTTTAAGCCCGTGAATTTCGACAAGCTCCCCGCCGCTTTTAAAGATAAAGACGACGAATGGTTTGTGGTACACCAGCTTGTGGTAGCCTTTTTGGTGAACAAGAAGCTGGTGCAAAACGTGCCCCAGTCCTGGGAAGACCTGCTGAAGCCCGAATACAAAAACAGCATTGTGTACCTTGACCCCCGCTCCACCGGGCAGGGCCAGGTACTGACCATTGCCGCAGCTTATGGGGCTGGCGGTTCTGTGGACAACGTCATGCCCGGCATTGATTACCTTGCCAAGTTGCACAAGCTAGGCAACGTGCAGCGTACTGAAGGCACCACCCCCTATGCCAAGTTTATTAAAGGGGAAATTCCCATTTGGATTGCCTATGAAGGGGACGGCCTGAAAGCAAAACTGCTGGACGGCATGGGCGACGACATTGCCGTGGTTATTCCACGTGAAGCCAGCGTGAGTGCCCCCTACGCCATGAGTCTGGTAAAAAAAGGCCCCAACCCCAACGCCGGGAAGCTGTGGCTGAACTTTGTCATGTCTGAAATGGGCCAGCAGATTTTTGTGGATGGCTACGTGCGCCCCTCTGTGCCGGGTGTGGAAATTCCTGAAGCCATGAAGCAGTATATGCCCGAAGCCCCCCAGGTGCAGCCCCTGGATATTATCAAGTCTTCCCAGGCCAAAAAGACTATTGATGAAGCGTGGACCCAAAAAGTACTTGGCAAATAAGCGCTGAGTTTTTCCGTTTAGCGTTGTTGCTGCATGTTTTTGAAAAGGGGGCAGGGCCAAAGAGCCCACCCCCCCTTTTCAAAAACACTTGCGCCTAGCCAAACGAAAAAACTCAGCGTTTCCCAAACACGAGTAACGCAGTGCTTTCTCAACCTTATTCTCTTTTCTTTTTACTTGCAGCAGGACCCACCGCATGAGCGCCAGCCAGAACCGTAAACTCCCTCTATTCCTTCTTCTTGCCGCACCGGGTTTTATTACCCTGGCCATGTTTTTTGTGCTGCCCCTTGGCAGTGTGCTTGGCTCACTTGTGCAAGATGGCGGGCAGGCCCTGTTACGCCTATGGCAAGACCCCCTGTTTTTGCGTGGTTTACAGGGCAGCGTAATGCTTGCCATAACCGCCGGGGCGCTTTCCGTTATTGTGGGGCTGCCTGTGGCCTTCAAGCTGGCCCGCATGAAGGAAAGTGCACGGCTGCTGGTAATGTTCTGCATTTCCCTGCCCCTGACCTTTTCCGGCCTTATTGTAGCCTACGGATTTATTTTATGCTTTGGCCGCTCCGGTTTTATCACCCTGCTGCTGGCTGAAGTAGGCGTTTCCCCGGAATGGGTAGCAGGCCTTGTGTACAGCCCTGTGGGGTTGGCCCTGGCTTACTGTTACTACCTTATTCCCCGCGTGGTGCTGCTGCTGTTGCCGGTTGTGAGCAATTTCGACACCCGGCTGCTCACGGCTGCCACCTCCCTTGGGGCTTCACGTTTTGCCGCCCTGCGCGATGTTCTGCTGCCGGAAATGATGCCCACCCTTAAAGTGGCCTTTTTCCTGGTGGCAGCAGTGGCCTTTGGTGCTTACGGCACCGCCCTTGCCCTTGTGGGCTCGCAAGTAAATATTCTGCCCCTGCTGTTGTATAGCCGCATTTCCGACACGGGCAGCGACTTTCCCCAGGCTGCGGCCATTTCCCTGGTGCTTTTGGGCGTGTGCAGCCTGATGATGAGCGTGGCGGAAATGTCTGCGTTGCGGCATGAACACCGCAAGCACGCCGAGAATTAGGGAAACGCTGATTTATTCCTTTTGGCGGCGTGACCTTTTTTCGCTCCAGCATCGGGGTACATGCTCTGGCGGCGAAGCCGCCAACGCCCCGCTGCGTCGCTCCACGGCTCGCTACGCTCTCGACTGCCGTCGGCTTTAGGGTTAGCAGACAAGGGGCTGCACCAAAAACTTGGTTCGCCCGTCTTTAATCCCGGACTTCGGCCCCGGCCTGCGGGCGGTTGCCACTCGCCAACAACCAGTTTTATTCAAGGATATTACCATGACTCTTTACCTGCACAACAACACCCTGTATGCCAGCCCCACAACCCGTTGGAACCCGGCCAACCGCACCTGGATTCCTTGTGAGGCAGCAGACACTGCCACCATGCAGGCCCTGAGCCCGGAAGAAGCCCTGCGCTGGATGCAAAAAGAATCTGGCAGCCCGCTGCGCCCCCCCCTTGGAGTTATTGGCCCACGGGAAGCGACGGAGGAACAACTTGTGGTGGCCCACCAGGTGGGGCGTGATTTGGCCCACATGGGCATAACCGTGCTGTGCGGTGGCCGCCAGGGCGTTATGGAAGCCACCTGCAAGGGCGTTGCTGAAAATAACGGTATTTCAGTAGGCCTGCTGCCGGAAGGCGACTGGCAAAGCGGCAACCCGTATGTCACCGTGCCTGTGGCCACGGGCATTGGCATTGCCAGGAACGCCCTTATCAGCCGCGCTGCCGTGGCAGTGGTGGCCATTGGCGGCGGGCTTGGCACCATTTCGGAAATTGCCCTTTCCCTCCAGTTTGGCAAGCGGGTGTTCACCCTGTGCAACGCACCCACAGTAGAAGGCGCCACAGCCTACCCAAACTGGGAAACACTGCGCTCCCACCTGTGCCTATACCTGCTGGGCCTGGACGAGAACGAAAAGCTGGCCTAGCGCCACGTCCTGTTACGCCATTACTTATTCACAACATACAGCAAAAAACGGCAGCACCATTGGTACTGCCGTTTTTGTATTCATAACACATGCCCCCGTGTATGGGAAAATGACATGCCATAGCCTTGAAGTACATTACATAATGCCGCAATCCCGGGTGTCGCCTTGCAACTTTTGCAACCCATGTTCCAGGGCACCCACAACAGCTTCCAAATTTTCTTGCACAGCTTTTTTACTGCCCGGCAGCGTAAACACAATGCTTGCCCCCACGGTGCCCGCCACAGCACGTGAAAGTGCAGCGCGCGGGGTTTTGGCCAGGGAAGCCGCCATCATGGCTTGGGTAAGGCCCGGCAATGAACGCTCCAGCAACGGGGCAAGAGCTTCTGGTGCAGAGTCACGCGGGGAAAGGCCCGTTCCGCCAGTGGTAATAACAAGGTCATAGCCCTGGCGCAGAGCCAGGTCTGCCACCAGGGCCCGCAGGGCACCTGGGTCATCCGGCAGCAGAAAATGCGAAATTCGGCACAAAGGCATTGCCTGTGCTACCATGCTGGCAATAAGGGGGCCGCTTTCATCTTCGCGCAGGCCTGCTGCCCCTTTATCTGAAAGAGTCACCACAGCAAGGGAAATGCCCTGCCGGGCAATGCCCAATGTTGTTTGCCCACCCAGCACAGGGCGCAGCACAACCGCTTCTGCCCCATCCACCATGTTACGTGCGCTGGCATAAAACCGCCTGGCTTCCACCTGGAATAGCGGTTCAGACTCATGCTGGGCCAGCAACACAGTTCCTACGGCAAAAGGGGCAAGCGCCCCCTGGGGCAATAACAGGGAATGCGGCACCAGAATGTGAGGATGTTCTTCCACGGGAGCGCATGTAAAAATTAGTCGCTGCCCCTGTTCACACGGGGGAAGTACACAAGAAAAAGAATGTGCCATGGCTGCCCCCGGTGTTATTGAAACCGCATATCGCTGTCCAGCAGCAGGTTTTCGTCTTCTGCCTCTGCCTCCAGCATGGCCAGCTTATCTTCCAGCCAGTCGCACACGGCGCGGGCAGTGTGGTAATTGAGGATGAGCTTGTTATTAATACGGCGCACAATAGAACGCCCATGTTCCCCGTAATGGGCGGTTTCTTCACCAACGCCGCCATCAGGTTCCACCATCCGCTCAGAAAAATCAGGAAATTTGTCGCTTTCCGTATAAAAGTTCATTTCAACTTCACCCTGGGGGTTTACGCCGCCCCACACCCCGTGGGCATAGGTAAGCGTCATATCAGGGGCTTGCTCATATTCAAACCGGACATGCAGTCCCAAGTCTGATTTTTTCATGATTGTTTCCTTACTGGTAAGTTTCACAGATATGTACTCGCTGTACACGCTGCACAATACGCCCAGGCCATGGGCTATTGAAGGCACCCCGTGCCCAAGGCAGGGGAAATAGGCAAAAAAATACTGTATCTCCTTTTACGCTATACGCCACCCCCATGGCAATGTAAAAGTTGCGCTGCGGGCCACAAGCACCCAAGAATGAATTAAATGGCCCAGAAGAAAAGATCCTGAGACGTTGTGAAAACACTCCCTGTGGAGACACAACCTCAATGAGCCCTGAATAAATGGCCGGGTAGAAACGCTGCTTTACTTCCACGCCTCTCTTGCTTACACTTCACCGCATTAGGCTACCACCCCCCGCAAGCGCCACTTGGTGAGCAAGGAGAACATATGGCTGATTTTACCGTAGACGTTATTGAGGCATACCCCCAGTTTGACCTGGAGCTGTTTATGAGCACCTGCCAGGAAACACGCATTGGCGGCGACATTATGAACCGCCTTTCCGATGCATGGGATACCTGGACACCCTGCGCCCAGGCACGCAAAATTACAGCGGGCGAGCAAAGCTACTTGCTGGTGTGGCTGGGTGAACCGGTGGAAGAAGCGGTGGACACCGCTTGGGAAACAACCCCTTCAGAAGCATTCATGTTTAATGCCCTGGCCCAGGTCATGTGCATGGGCATGGTGCATAACCTGTTGCCGGAAGTGGAAGAAGCAGGCTGCGCCGCAGCCCCGGCCATTACCCCGGCACTTGAAGCAGCCCTTACCCAGGCAGGGGTTGCCCCCCTTAGGCCGGGTGAACCAGGGCTAGAGCGCCGCTACGCTGTGCTGACATTCCTCCCTTTTAAAGGTGCCTGTGAAGCATGCCACCTGCGCCCGCAATGCCCCAAGGGCAGCGGCCAGGCCCAGGGCTGCTCTGGCGACAAGGTGAGCAGCGTTACCCTGCCGGGGTTTGACCGCATTGAACCGCTGAAAAAACAATAATATCTCCGGCTTGCTTTCCCCAATTTCGATAGATAACGCACCTTCATTACACGTTGGACAAAACAAAGCAGCCCGGTGTTACCACCGGGCTGCTTTGTTACAGAAGAAAACAAAAATTACAATGGCCCCACTGCTTCCGCTATACGCAAGCAGGTTTCGGCCTGGTTCAGGGTATACAGGTGAATGCCGGGGGCTCCGCCATCAAGCAGGCGGCGAATTTGTTCCACGGCAAAGGCAATGCCTGCATCGCGCACGGCTTGCGGGCCGCCGCGTTCCTGTGCGGCTTCCAAGGAAAGGTAAAGCTTGGCAGGAATGCTGCCCCCACTCAAGGAAAGAATGCGGCGGATGGATTCCAGGCTTTGAATGGGCAACACGCCGGGAATTATGGGTTTATCTACCCCAAGAGCCCGCATTTGCGCAACAAATTCAAAATATTCGCGCACGTCAAAAAACAGTTGGGTTACGGCAAAGTCGCCGCCTGCCTCCAGCTTGAGGCGGGTATAGGCCCTGTCGCTGGCAAACGTTTCCGACTGCGGGTGGGGTGTGGGGTAGGCAGCCACCGCCACACCGAAGTGAGGGAAGCGATGCGTAACAAAGCGCACAAGGTCGCTGGCATAGCGGAACGGGCCTGCTTCCCAGTCTTCCTGGCTGTCTTGGGGTTCATCACCGCGCAGGGCAAGCACGTTGGTTACCCCGGCTTCATTCAGCCTGGTCAGGAACGCTTCAATGCGTTCTTCCGTGGCACCCACACAGGTAAGGTGCGCCATGGGGGCAAGGCCACTTTCCGCAAGGCGTGCAGTTATACCAAGGGTATTTTCCTGCGTGCCGCCACCTGCACCGTATGTAACAGAAGCAAACAACGGGTTCAGCGCCCGCAGTTTTTCCACGGTAGCAAAAAATTTTGGCTGTAAATCAGCATCTTTTGGCGGAAAAAATTCTAATGAATAAAAGGGGCTGCTGCCCGCAATGGATTCTGCCAACTTCATAAATGCGCCTCGCTTTAGGGCTATTGACACTAAAGGATTTTTGTTCTCCAGCAAGGAAGATATGTTCCGGGGGAAATAATGTTCCCAAAACCACAAAGAAAGAAACAGGCAAGCCTCGCCCCGCAAACCCTTTATATAGGGGAAAATTCTTGCTTGCATAGTTACACAAAGAAAGAACAAAGCCAAGTACATACCCAAATCTTTGACGTTTTTTTCTGTGCGTTGCCTATTATATAAGGATAACCTGATATGTCAATATAAAAAGAACTTGCCCTTTCTAAAAGGAAGGGCTAAATTGCACCAACCGCTGCATTCCTTGCGGTTTTCTTGCCACCTTCCCACCCGCGCAGCGTAGGCAGCCTTGTTATGCTTGGTATTTTTTGGAACTTCTCCCCTTTCCTGCTGCACCGCTGCATTGCCCGGTTCATATGCAGCCTGGCACTGCTTTGCCTTAGCGCCCCCCCTGCCGTGGCAGGCCCCACCCCTTCCCTGGCCACCCCCCTTGAATGGCGCACCCTGGCGCCTGGCCTGGAACTTGGCACAGCAACGTTCAACAGCAGCCCTCATTCCACGGAAGGAACACTGCTGGCCATGCTGCGCATTGCCCCTTCCCATTTTCGCTTTTCCCTGCACATGGCCAGTGAACAGGGCAAAGCCCTGCCCCTGGCTGGCTGGGGTAACGCCCACGGGCTAACTGCAGGCATAAACGCCAGCATGTATTTGCAAGACAACATAACCAGTACAGGCTACATGCGTGGTGGCACCCATGTGAACAACAGCCGGGTAGGCACCAACCTTGGGGCCTTTTTCGTGGCAGAACCCAAAAAACCCGGGCTGCCCCTGGCAGACCTGCTGGAAGCAAGCGACCCCACCCTGCACGAGCGGCTGGAAGAATATAACGTGGTGGCCCAGAACTATCGCCTTATTGCCCGCAGCGGGCGCATTCTTTGGAGCGAAGGGGGCACGCGCACCAGCATTGCTGTGGTTGGTAAAGACACCCAAGGCCGTATTTTGTTTATTTTATGCGAAGAACCCCTGACCCCTGTGGAACTGGCAACCCTGCTGCAATCCCTTTCCCTGAGCCTTGGCACAGTCATGTATGTGGAAGGCGGCGCTCAGGCCGGGCTATTTTTTAGCGGCCTTGCCACGGCTGCCAGCGCAGGCAGTTTTCCTGCCTCCCTTGCCCCCCGGCAAGATGCCAATGCTCCGTTCAGCATTTTAAAAGGCAGGCAAAGCTTTTTGTTAAGCAAAGGCAATACCAATGCCCCCCTGCCCAATATTATTGGAATACGCCCCCGGCAGGAATAAAAAAAAGGGCATTTGCCCCCTTCTGAATATTCCTTCCTCTTCTGCCTCAAAACGGCCCGCATTGAGCCGGACACTCTCATTCAGCCTCAATCACCAAAGGCACCCCCGCCTCTTTCCAGTCCTTCAGGCGAAGTTCCACCGTTGCTGCTCCATTATAGCGGTCTATGCGCGGGGTGTAGGCCACATGAACACGCTTTCCTTTCATGGAAGCGGGAATTTCCTGTGCCAGCCGCCAGGCCTTTGCCTGCAATACAATGCCGCAGCCTTCATCTTCCAGTTCAAGCTGTATAAAATTACGCCGGGGCTTTATGGCCCGCAGCAGCACACGTTGCGAATAAAAAACAGGTTCTGCATTGCCCATACCAAAGGGCTGCAACATTTCCAGTTCTTTCAGAAAATCAAAATCGCACGCCTGCATGAAGGAAAGTTCCCCATCCAGCTTGCACAGTGGCGGCTTTCCTGCCCCATGGGTACTGGCGACAATGGCGTTGAACTGGTCCTGGAACGATTTCAACTGCTCCGGCAACATGCTTAGCCCAGCAGCCATTTTATGCCCGCCAAAGCCCAAAAGGAACTTGGCGCACAGGCCAAACGCTTCATGCACATCAAAGCCCGGCACACTGCGGGCAGAGCCTTTAATACAACTGCCCATTTCACACAACACAACACTGGGGCGGTGCAACGCTTCCACCAGGCGCGAAGCCACAATACCAATAATTCCGGGGTGCCATGTGGGGTGGTACACCACAATGGCGCTACGCCCCTGGGCCACCTGCTGTTCAGCCTGGGCCTTGGCGGCCAGCAAAATGCGGTCCTCCTCTTCTCGGCGCTCGGCATTCAGGCGGGAAAGTTCCTGGGCCAGTTCCCCTGCCCGCACCCTGTCCTGGGTAAGCAACAGCTCCAGGGCTGCTTCACCAGAGCCAAGGCGACCTGCGGCGTTAAGCCGGGGTGCAAGGGAAAACACCACCTGCCCAGCCCCCAGCCAGGCTGAAGGGGCAAGGTTGCAGGCACTTTTTAAGGCGGCAATGCCCACCCGTTTACCAGAACCAATGAACAGCAGACCATTTTTCACCAAAATGCGATTCTGCCCGTGCAGGTCTACCACGTCTGCCAGGGTACCCAAGGCCACCAGGTCCAGCAGGGGGCGCACATCCACCTTCTGCCTGCCACGGGCATACAGGGCAGCGTTCACAGCTGCCATAAGGAAAAAGGCCACGCCCACCCCGGCAAGGGTTGGGCAGGGGTGGTTTTCATGCAGGCGGGGGTTCAAAATATGGGTAGCCGGGGGCAAAGCGTCCCCTGGCAGGTGGTGGTCGGTAACAATAACGTCCATGCCAAGGCGACGGGCCAGGGCAATGGGTTCTATATCGCTAATGCCAGAATCCACCGTAACCAGCACCTGCACCCCTTGGGAGTGCAGCATTTCCACCCCTTCGGTGTTCAGGCCATAGCCTTCTTCCAGGCGGTTGGGAATATGGTGCGCAGCGCTGAACCCGTGTTCCTGCAAAAATTCCAGTACCAGAGCAGTGCCTGTAATGCCGTCCACGTCGTAGTCACCCCACACCGCCACTTTCTGGCCTTCAAGCAGGGCACCTGCCAAAAAATCGGCCGCTTCCTGCAGGCCGGGCCACCCTTCAAGCCCACTCAAAAAACGCAGGGAAGGGTTCATGAAGTGCTGCATGGCTTTGGGCGTTTGCAAACCACGGCTCCAGAGCAGGGCAGCAAGAACTTTTGAAATTTCAAGCTGCTCTGCCCACTCCTGCACGTGTTCCGCAGGGGGCTGTGCCGTATTTCGTAACACCCAATGCATAGTTATTCCTTTGCAGCTTTCCCACTTGAAACCCCGCATCAGCGTTTCCTTTCCCGTATTGCAGAAAAGTAAAACAAATTTGGGGGTGTACAAGGGGCTTCACGTCCCTTGCAAGGGGTGTGGGGGGGGACAGCGTCCCCCCATAAAACTCAACAGAGAGTAAAATTACTAGGACTCACCAGGGGTGCCGCAGTGTTCAATATGAAAATTAAAGGCATCGCTTTCTTTCCCATCCACCCGGTAGCGCAGCACTTCCTGCACAGAATTGTCCGGGTTAAAGGTAAGCACCACAGGGGCGCGGTCATAAAGTTCCTGCGGCGATTGCAGCCATTCCGAGGCACAAATAATCACTTCATCCCCTTCCTGGCAGGTGCGCGCTGCGGCACCATTCAAAATACAACAGCGGGAACCGGGTTGCCCGTGAATGACATAGGTGGAAATTCTGGCCCCGCTGTTTTTGTTCCAGATATCAACAAATTCCAGCGGATAAATACCAGCCTGGGCGCACATTTCAGGGTCCAGGGTAATGGAGCCGTGGTAATTCAAGGCGCAGCCTGTAACGCGAATGCCATGGAGTTTGGCGCGAACGATTTGGATCATGGGAAAAGTTCATTGTAGAGGATTAGAGAATGAAAGGCGGAGAAAAGTGCATACCCTGCACCCTGCCCCGCCCAAAAAACTACATGCCTGTGTGCTATTCTGGTGCAGGAACTGCTTGCCCGGATTCCTGCGCGTCTTTCACCCGCTGCAAGGCAGCAGCCACGTTAGGAATGTAAAATTCAGGCACTTCCTTGCGGTTCAGGAGCCACAGCAGAAACTTCACCGAAACCTCAAGGCGGGGGTCAAGTTCCAGCGAACGGATCAAAAAGTCAAGGGACTTTTCCAGTTCCTTTTTTTCATACAGCACCCGTGCCATGTTATAGCACAGGTTGGCGTCTTGCCCGGAAAGTTCCTGAGCTTTGGAATAATAGCTGATAGCTTGGTCCAACATACCCGATTTACGCAGGTTAATGCCAAACTCATTGAACAGGTGCTTGTGTTCCGGTTCAAAGGCAGCGTCCAGCTTGACTAGGCGTTCAAAAATATCGTCAGCCTTGGCATTATCTCCACGTTCAAGGTAGGTAATACCCAGGCCAAAGTTGGCCCTTACGTTTTCTTCATCCACGTGCAGCACGTTGTTATATTCCATTTCCGCGCTGAAATATTCTTTATTTTTGCGGTGGCGTTCTGCTGTGGCAATGGTTTTATTCAATTCCCGCATTTTGGGGAATACCTGAGACTGGTACACCTCAGGTTCCGGGGAAAAACCTTGCAGGAAGTCTTCCCGGCTCACTACTTTTTTGGGCCCGGAAGGAATATAATTCAGGTTCAGGGGCTGCACTTCAATTTGCCCGTCTGGCAGTTCCGCGGCAATCCACATGGTTTTTTGAATACTTTTCCGTGTGGTGGTACCTGTGCCCACCTTGCGCATTTCCTGGGAGGAAAAAACCCCGTTAATTGCTTCACGCTTTGCTGTTTGTTCGCTCATATAGTTATTTCCCTGATGGTCAGAGTATTGCCAAAAACTAGGGAAGCACTGAAATTTGCATTTCGGCTAACGCACGCATGGCAGCGGCCTGGGGGTTTTCCGCCCCGAACAGTGGCCGCCCCATAACAAGGTAATCAGCCCCGGCAGCCACAGCTTCACCGGGTGTGCACACGCGTTTCTGGTCTTGCGTAGCACCGCTACCGGCAAAGCGAATGCCTGGGCACAAGCACAAAAAGTCAGGTCCGCAAGCGGCCTTCACCGCTGCGGCTTCCAGCCCGGAACATACCACACCGTCAATACCACTGGCCTTGGCTTGCAGAGCACGCGCCACCACCAGAGCCTCGGTTTCTTCCTGGGTGCCTGCCTGCCCGCTGGTAAGCAACGTAATGCCCAGCACACGCGGGGCAGGTAACCCGGCAAGGGCAGCCCCTTCAGCAGCGCCCTGCATGGCGGCCTGCGCCATTTCGACCCCGCCTTCCACATGAATGGTCAAAAGACGCACCCCAAGTTTTGCCGCACTGCGGCAAGCCCCACGCACAGTGTTGGGAATGTCGTGGAACTTCATGTCCAGGAAAATGGGCCACCCCTGGGCTGCCAGTTCACGCACCAGGGCAGGCCCTTCTGCGGTAAACAGTTCCAGCCCAATTTTCAGCCACACGCTTTGGGGCAATTGGGCCACAGCGTTGCGGGCGGCGGCAGCATCTGCCACATCTATGGCGGCAATCAAAACACTCATGGTCATCCTCGCACAGAAGGCACATAAAAAAAAGAACATTATGCAGCGGCAACAACTATCCGCTCGGGCTTCGTGGATATGTGCGGGTAGCAAAGCCACCCGCACCCTCAGTCCTCACTCCACAGCTCGCTATGCTCGCAACTGCCGTCGGCTTTAGGGGTAACGCATCCAAACGGAATAAATCCGTGTTTCCCTAGCAGAAGCACGGCAGGCGTTACTTAGCCCCAACGCTCCATTCCTTGAGCAGCTCATCCAGCAAGTCGGTTTGGCAGTCTGGGGAGAGAGTGGCAGCTAGGTACGCTGCACGCAAATGTTCCCAGGCCTGGTCCAGGTTGTCATTGACAATCCACACGTTAAACCACCTGGCTTGCATCAGCTCAATGTGGGCAGCTTGCAGGCGGCGGGCCACGGATTCTTCCGTTTCCGTATTTCTACCCCGCAGGCGGCTTTCCAATTCAGCCCGGCTGGGGGGCAGAATATAAATAAGGCGCGCCCCAGGAATGGTGCGGCGCAACTGGGAAGCGCCCTGCACATCAATATCAAACAGCACATCGCGCCCCTGGGCCAGCAGCACACGGGTAGCTTCCAGCGGGGTGCCGTAATAATTGCCATGCACTTCAGCCCATTCCGCAAAAAAGCCTGCGTCCCGGCGCTGCTTAAATTCTTCCGGCGAAATAAAGTTGTAATCCCTGCCGTCTACTTCCCCGGAGCGAGGAGCCCTGGTGGTGCAGGAAATGGAAAATGCAAACCGGGGGAATTCGGCAATAAGCCGCTTGGTCAGCGTTGTTTTACCAGTGCCAGAAGGGGCGCATATTACCAAGGCAATACCGCTTCGTTGGATCGTAGTCACTCGTCTTCCTCCTGGAAGCGTTGGCGCATGGTTTCCGCCTGAACCGCGGAAAGAATGACATGGTTGGAGTCTGTAATAATCAAAGATCGTGTTTTGCGGCCCTGGGTGGCGTCAATAATACGCCCAGCCTGGCGGGCCTCTTCACGCAGGCGGCGCATGGGGGAAGAGGCAGGGTTCACCACTGCCACCACCCGTGAAGCCACCACAAAGTTTCCTAACCCCACGTTTAGAAGATGCTGTTTTCCTGTGCTCACGCGGTGCCCCCCGTTATAAAGAGGCCCGCGCCTACCGGAGCGTTACTCCACATTCTGCACTTGCTCCCGGCATTTTTCCAGTTCATTTTTCAAATCTACCACCAGGCGGGAAACGTGCATGTCCTGCACCTTGTTGCCGCAGGTGGAAACTTCACGAAAGCATTCTTGCAGGGTAAAATCCAGCTTGCGCCCGGCGTCGCGCCCCAGGGGCACCAGTTCATGCAGGCGGGCAAAATGCGCCCGCAGCCGGGTCAGTTCTTCTGTTACGTCCATTTTATCCGCAAGCAGCACCACTTCTTGCAAAAAGCGGCCTTCGTCCAGTTCCTGCCCAAGGCTGGCTAAAATGTCGCCCACCCTGTCACGCACCAGGGCAAAGCGTTCTTCCTTAATGGCAGGGGCACGTGCCTCAATACGCTGCGCCCATTCTTCCATGTGGGCAAGGCGCATCAGCAGGTCACGCTCCAGGGCACGGCCTTCGGTTATGCGTGCTTCATTCCAGTCTTCCAGGGCAGCAGCAAGGCCCGCTTCCAGGCTTTGGGCAAGGTCATCTTCCATATCCTGGGAGCTGTCTTCCCAAAACGACGTTTGAGAAAGGAAGCGGTTGTAATCCGGAACAAATTCGTCCCCGCGGGAAGCGGCAAAGGCAGCCACAGCTTCCAGCATGGCATCGGCCTGGCCTTCATTAAAACGGGCATACATGCCATCTTGCCGGTGGCGCTGCATGTGCAGGGAAATTTCAAGCCGCCCCCGGCAGGCAAAGGTTTTGACTTTTTTTTCAAACAGGCCTTCAAAGGCCCGCGCCTCATAAGGCAAGCGCCAGCGAATGTCCAGGTGCCTGCCATTTACGCTGCGAATTTCCCAAACCTGCGTCCAGCGCTCCTCTTCAAGGAGGCTCCTTCCAAAACCTGTCATGCTGTGCAGCATGGCCCCTCCGTATGGTTGCGGTGGTCGCCGGGCGGAATAAAAAAACCTGCAAGCGAGTTTTTTTGTGCCTGAACACGTTGCACTGCAAGAAAGCAGACAACGCGGTGCGCCATGTACCCATTTGCCACGCAGGTTTTACGATAAATCTGCGCAGAGCACTGCACCCGTTGTCTCTTGCCAAATGCTCTTAAGGCATACCGCGGCGTTGGATAGAAGATCTGCTTTCGTATAAACGATTCACCCCCATATGGCAACTGCCAGCATTGCCCTGCCCCGCGCCTTCCCGCAGGAAAAGGAGGACAAGGAGCTTTACAGAACCCATGAAGACAGGCTAAGAAAATCCTATGTGCCCCATGGCAAGGACAGACAGCACACGTGCAGAGGCACGCAGCAGTTACTCCCTTCTGTTTTTTGCCCCTGCCCACAGAGACCGTTTAAGAAGGATGCCCCATGACAAACCCTACGCTTGCCCCCCTCACCCTTGGCCTTGCAGGTTATGGTACTGTTGGTACTGGCCTTGCGCGTATTTTGCATGAAAACAAAGCAAACGTTATGGCACGCACCGGGCGGGAAATTCATATTCGTACCGTACTGGTACGCGATACCGCCAAAAAACGGAACTATTCCCTGCCGGAAGGAGCAACCCTAACAGACGACCCGGACGTACTGCTGAACGACCCGGCCATTAATGTGGTGGTAGAGCTTATGGGCGGCATTGAAACCCCCTACGCCCTTATTGAGCGCGCCCTGAAGGCCGGCAAGCATGTGGTAACGGCCAACAAGGCCTTGCTGGCGGAAGCGGGTGCCCCCCTGTTTGCCCTGGCAGCAGAAAAAAACCTGCACCTTGCCTTTGAGGCCAGCGTGTGCGGGGGCATTCCTGTGGTGCAAACCCTGCGTGAAGGGCTTGTGGCAAACCACATTCTTGCCCTGGTGGGCATTTTAAACGGCACAAGCAACTATATTCTTTCGGAAATGTCCAGCAAAGGCCTGCCCTATGAAAGCGTACTGCGCAAAGCGCAGGAACTGGGCTATGCCGAGGCCGACCCAACCCTGGACGTGGAAGGCATTGACGCGGCCCACAAGTTGGCCCTGCTCATTCGCCTTGCCTGGGGCCATGTGGTGCCGTTTGAAGAAATGCCGGTGCAGGGTGTTTCCCAAATTCAGCCCAAAGACATTGCCTTTGCCCGGGAGTTTGGCTACCACATTAAGCTGGTGGGCAGCGCCAAGGTGGAAAATGGCAAGCTGGAAGCCGGTGTTTACCCTGCCCTGGTGCACCAGGACTTTTTGCTGGCCCGTGTAAACGGTGCCTTTAACGCCATTCGCATTCATGGCGATGCTGTTGGCCCGCTGTTCCTGCATGGCAAAGGCGCAGGCGACTTGCCCACAGGCAGCGCCGTGGCAGCAGACATTTTTGCCATTGCCCGTAACGCCAACCCCAACAACACAGGCTTTTCCAGCTCTGCCGGGGAAGCGCAGTTGCCCATGTTGCCCCAAAGCGAAACCACCAGCCCCTACTACATTCGCCTGCAACTGCCTGATTCCCCCGGCGTGCTGCGCGACGTTGCCGCCATTATGGCGGAAAACGACATTTCTGTGGCACAGGCCATTCAGCGCGGCGACGCCTGCGATTATGACCAGTCCGAAGCACCCGCTTGCGTTCCCTTTATTATTATGACGCATGAAGCCAGCACCAAAAGCATTGAGCAAGCCCTGCGCAGCCTGGAAGAGCGCGGCCTTTCCAAGGTAAAGCCCGTGTTTTATCGGGTACTGGAAAAAGAACGGTAGGCACTGCCCTTTACCGTAAGCAATATGGCTTTCTTCAAGAAGAACTGGAATGTTCAGTTTTTCCCTGTATTACGGTTTCTTCATATGCTTATTTCTGGTACAATATAAAATTCCCGTGCTGTGTTGCCATGGCAAAGGAAATATTTGAGCGCTTCACAGCGCAATAACTCACAAAGGAACACACCATGGACGCACCGCGCATACTGCTACTTGGAGTAGGGAATATTCTGTACTCAGATGAAGGGGTGGGGGTACACGCCGCCAATTACCTGGAAAAGCATTATACATTTTCCCCCAACGTTACCCTTATGGAAGGAGGCGTGCTGGGCAAATTGCTTATGCCCCAGCTTTTGGATGCAGACAGGGTGCTGGTTATGGACGCCGTGCTGGGCGGGGAAAAACCCGGCAGCATATACCGCCTTACAGACAACAGCCTGCGCAAAAGCCTTGGGTTTAGCGATTCACAACATCAGGTTGACCTTGTGGATATTCTTATTTCCTGCGACCTGACAGGCCACAGGCCAGAAGCCGTGGTTATTGGCATGGAACCGGAAGACTGGAAAACCCTGCAAATGGAAATGACCCCGGTAGTGCAGCAAAACTTCCAGCGCTTTATTGACCTTATCCTGCGGGAACTGGTTATTCAGGGTGGGGAAGCGTTTCCGAAATAGGTTTTGGAGAAATTGCCCACCATGAAGGGCTGGCATAACGGCAGGGAACACCCTGCCGTTATGCGTTGTATTGCAGAAAAAAAGACGAGGGAGTTGTGCGGCGTGTCGCCGCCTCCTACCTCTTTCCTTTTTATGTTTGCCGCTCCGCTAGGGTTAGGGAGCCCTTGTGCGGCCCCCTGACCCTAGCAGAGCGGCAAACAAAACAAGAAAAAAAGAATGGTGTGGCGCTTGCGCCGCAAGAACCTGCTAACACACTAGGAATACTGGATCCCTGCCTTCGCAGGGATGACGGTGCCAAGGGATTATTCCTTGCCAAACGAAAAAACTTTGTGTTTCCACCCCAAGCGAAGCGGCCCCCTACACCCTGTTATGGCACCCCAAACTCTCGCGATTCCGCAAGGCAGATTGCGTAATAAGGTACGCTGTTTGGCATCCATGAAACAAATCAATGATATCTTTTGAAGGCGGCGTGCTGCGGTAAAACGCATGCAAGCGGCGGGAAAGGTCGCGCAGGTCTTCAAAGGCACGGGCCAGGCGCGTTTGGGTGCGGGTAATGCCCACATAATTCCACATAGTATGGCGTATGGTGGCCCAGTCCTGGGCAATAAGGGCCGGGTCATCATTATTTTCATCACCGGTAGATTCCCAGTCCACAATGGCGGCATGCAGGGCTTGCATGTCTGGCAGGCCACCCTGCATGCGGGAATAAATATCATCGCCAGCATTGCGGCCCCACAGCACAGCTTCCAGCAGGGAAGTGCTGGCAAGCCTGTTGGCCCCGTGCACCCCCGTGCAACTGCATTCGCCAACACTATACAGCCCTTGCAGGGAAGTGCGCCCGCGTTCATCCGTTAAAATGCCGCCGCAAAAATAGTGGGCCGCAGGCACCACAGGAATGGGTTGGCGGCGAATATCTATACCCCTGTCCAGGCAGGCCTGGAATACGGTGGGGAATCGGTCTGTCAAATTATGGGGCACAGAGCGGGCATCAAGAAACACGCACTGCTCGCCATTTTCCAAAATTTCTGTGACAATGCTTTGGGCCACAATGTCACGCGGGGCCAGTTCCCCGCGGGCATCATAACGCTGCATAAACCGCTCGCCCTTGGCGTTTACCAGTACAGCCCCTTCCCCGCGCATGGCTTCTGTAATCAAAAAGCGGCGTGGTTCCATGTGGAACAGGGTTGTGGGGTGAAACTGCACGAACTCCAAATTCTCCAGGCGCACAAAGGCGCGGCTGGCCATAGCAATGCCGGAACCCGTGGCAGAAGCGGCGTTGGTGGTGTGCAAATACACCTGCCCCACCCCGCCTGTGGCAAGCACGGTCATGTCTGCCAGCATACACTGCACTTCGTTGGTGGCCTCGCACAGCACATAGGCCCCACAGCAGCGGTTTTCAAGCTGGTAACGGTAGGTCATGCCGCGAGTGTGGTGGTGGGAAGTAAGCAGGTCTACCGCCGTGTAGCCACGCAAAAAGGCAATGCGCGGGTGCGCTTCCACGGTGCGGATAAGGTTTTCCATAATGGTGTGGCCCGTGTGGTCGGCACAGTGCACAATGCGCTGGGTGGAATGCCCCCCTTCCCGCGTTAAGTCCCACTCCCCTTCCGGAGCGCTGGCGCTGGTACCTCTTTTATCAAAGGGCACACCCACCCGCTGCATGAGCATATCTTCCACCGCGCCTGGGCCTTCCTGGGCAAGAAACTGCACGGCAGAGGCATTGTTGTGCTGCCGCCCGGCAATCATCACATCCTTGGCAAGGGCGTTGGCATCCGCTGAGTCTTTGGAACGAAAAATGACCCCCCCCTGAGCCAGCCAGGAGTTGGCATTTTCCGCTTCGGCACCTGAAGCCAACAGCGTAACGTCCACCCCGTGGTCTGCCAGACGAAGCGCTGTAACACACCCGGCAAGGCCAGCACCAATAACGAGTACTGGGGTTCTCATGCGAAAAGCCATGCTCACTCCTTAGGAAACGCTGATTTATTCCGTTTGGCGGCGTTGCTTCCTTTTTTTGAAACAGTCATGGACGGAAGAGTCCACTCCTGTTTCAAAAAAACTCGCGCCTTGCCAAACGAAGTAACTACGCGTTTCCAAATTGCTATTTAATCAGTGCGTCTTTTATTATAATCCAGTCGAGGGAATAGTGCACATAGTGTATCGGAGGGCGCTGCACAGGGCCTGTCTCCCCGATCCCCCATGCCCCCTGCAAGGGGAATCATTCCCCTTGACCTCCATAATCGTTCAGTTTTTCGCGAAGCGAAAAACTGAACGCCGATGTGGGGATCCAAGGGCATGATGCCCTTGGCGGAGGGGCTTTGGGGAGGCAGAGCCTCCCCAAATAAAGAAATAACAAAATCAGCGTGTCCCTAAGCGCAGACGGTAAGCATGCGCTCAAGAGCAGCCTTAGCCGGGGCAAACAGGGCCGTATCTGGCTGTACCACGTGCAGGGGCTTGCCTGCGGCAATGCTTTCCAGCAATTCAAGCAGGTTTTCTTCCGTGGTGCGGGCCATGTGGCTGCATTCCGTTTCCAGCAGGGGCAGCACAGTGACGCGGCCTGCGTGTTCCACGGCAAGGCGCTTCACCAGGTTCACCTCTGTGCCTATCACAATGGTTTCCCCGGCTTTGGCCTTGGCCACATAGTCAATAATGAACGAGGTGGACCCCGCCGCGTCTGCCGCATCCACAATGGCTGGCAAGCTTTCCGGGTGCACCACAATACGCGCCCCAGGGTGGGCAGCCCGCATGGCAGCCATTTGCTCCAGGGTAAAGCGGGTGTGAATGCAGCAATGCCCAGGCCACAGCAAAAGCTTGGCCTTGTCGGCCTCGGCAAGGTCAATGTGCTTGCCGTCTGCCCGAATATCCAGGGCCATAATGGCCTCTTCCGGCACGCCCAAAAGCTTTGCCGTGTTGGCCCCAAGGCATTTGTCTGGCAGAAACAGCACCGCGTCGCCCTGCTCCATGGCCCAGCGCAACATGGTTTTAGCATTGGCGGAAGTGCACACAGCCCCGCCGTATTCCCCCACCACCGCTTTTACTTCCAGCGAAGAATTCACATAAGCCAGGGGAATAATTTTGCGCCCATTGGTCCCAAGGAGTTCAAGCATACGGCGCACCCGCGTTGCCGGGGCCATAAGGGCCATGCTGCAATCAGCGGAAGGGTCGGGAATGCACACGGTTTGCCCTGGGCGGGCAAGCAGGGCTGCGGATTCTGCCATAAAAAAAACGCCGCAGAACACAATAAAGTCGGAAGTAACGCCAGCGGTCTTGCGGGCCAGTTCCAGGGAATCGCCCCGTAAATCAGTGTGATTAATAACACTTTGGTGCTGGTAGTGGTGCCCCATTATGGTAAGCCGCCCGCCAAGGGTGCGGCGCAGGGTTTCTATTTTTGCAGCAACAGACATACTCAGTCCTTTAGGGAAACGGGCACACAGGGGCTACGCCCGGTTAATAATAATGCTGAAATCTGCCGCAGCCGCCGTGTGCGTAAGCCGCCCCACGGAAATAAAGTCCGGCTTGCGGGCCCCGGCAGCCAGGGCTTTTTCCCGTATGGTTTCCAGGGTTACCCCGCCGCTCACTTCCACCTCAATAAAACCGGGCACAAGGGCAAGGCTTTTTTGCAGCATATCCAGGGGCATGTTGTCCAGCATAATGCGCTCTGGCTGCATGGCCACGGCTTCTGCCACTTCTTCCGGGGTACGGCATTCTATTTCAAGGGGGGGCAAGGCTGTGTGGCTGGCCCGCAGCAAGTGCACGGCCTTGGTTATGCTTCCCGCTGCGTCAATGTGGTTATCTTTCAGCATGAGCATTTCTTCAAGATTTTTACGGTGGTTGGCCCCACCGCCCACAAGCACGGCATATTTTTCAGGGTAGCGCAGGCACGGCGTTGTTTTGCGGGTATCCAAAAGTGTTACCCCAGTGCCTTCAAGTTCATTGGCATACAGCCGGGTGGTATTGGCAACGCCGGAAAGCCGCATGATAAAATTTAAGATAGTGCGCTCTGCCCGCAGCACCAGGGGGGCCGGGCCTTCCATGCGGGCCACAACCTGGCCGGGGGCAAGCTGGCTGCCTTCTTCCACCAACGGCTCAAAGTGCCACACGTCCCCTGGGCGTGCCGCAGCGGCAAACACCAGTTGGGCAATGGGCAGGCCACACAACAGGGTGTGCTGCTTGGCCACCAGCAATGCAGCCATGCGTTCATGGTGGGTAAACACAAGCTCGCTGGTAAGTTCCTGGCCGTCTTCTTCCAGAGCAAACGCCACGGCTTTTTCTAAAAAATGAAGGGCAGTGCCTTGGAAAAAATCGGAAAAAGAAGGGGGGGTCATGGATTGTGCCCGCACGGTTGAGGTGATAAGAAGTTAAGACGCCATTGTTTAAATGGAGTTTTGGAAACGCTCAGTTTTTCGTTTGGCAAGGCACGAGCTTTTTTTGAAGCAGGAGTCAACTCTTCTGTCCTTGACTGTTTCAAAAAAAGAGAAGTAACGCAGCGAAACGAAATAAATCAGCGTTTCCTTGATATGTTTGACGGAACACACCAGAGTACGGTAAAAGCCCATGCAGCAGGTGCTGGTATCCGTTTACAGGAACCACCAAAGACACGCGAAACAAACTGAACCAACGACTATACATGCAGCCGCCGCCTTGCACAACCCGGCTGGGGCTGTGTGGGAATGCGTACGCCACACACTGTGCCTAAGGCTGGTGTATCCCACACGCTCTTTTTTGCCAAGGCTCTTTCTGCCATTTCAGAGCAATTACAAATGAAATGAGTTCATTGCTCTGCAAGGATTTGTACGAAAAATCCTTGCCACTCAATAGGCGTAGGCGAGCGTTGCTCGCCATTAAACGACTATTTCAAGTGTTCAAACTCTCGTATGCTGCTTGTACCATAGGGCCAACGCTTTTCATGCTGTGCTGGCTTGCTTGGCACGGTGCTGCCTTCACCTTATCAGCTTTCCAGGACAAACGCCATGCAGACCCCCAACAGCCGCCCGCACGCCGAAGCTTCCCCCGAGGCACCCCAAGCTACCCCACACCACACCCCTGAAGCACCTGCCACCCCTGTGCCAAGCGCCCCGCACCCTTGTGGCGGCACCTTCGACCCTTCTGAAATGGCCCACCCGGCAGACATAGCCGCGCACCTGGAAAACCTTTCCCTGGACCAGCAGGTGTGCTTTATTAGCCAAATGCCGGAAGATGAAGTGGCAGAGGCGCTGACAGAACTTGATGAACACATGCGGGTGGAGATTCTGGAAAGCCTGGACCCGGACAAAGCTGCCAGCATTGTAGGGGAAATGTCGTTTGACGACGCGGCAGACGTTTTGGAAGAGCTGGACGAAGACCACAGTGACGTGCTGCTGAGCAAGCTGGAACAGTCTGATGCAGAAGAGATTCGGAACCTGATGTCTTTTGACCCGGAAACCGCTGGTGGTGTTATGAACACCGAGGTGGTGATTCTGGATGAAAGCCTCACTGCCGACCAGGCTGTTATTAAACTGCGCCAGGAAATAGCCGACAAGGAAATTCCCTATTACGCCTATGTAGTGAGCCACGACGACAAACTGGTAGGGGTTCTTTCCCTGCGCGACCTTTTGGTGTGCCCCACAGGGGTAACCCTGCGCGAAGCGGCCCAGGGCCAAGACCTTATTTCCGTGACTTTTGACCAGGGGCGCGAAGAAGTGGCCCGGCTTATTGCCCACTACAACCTTATGGCCCTGCCTGTGCTGGACTATGAAAACCGCCTGCTGGGCGTTATTTCCCACGACGACGTTATTGACATTATCCATGACCTTGCCAGCGAAGACATGCTGGGCATGGTGGGTGCAGGCCAGGACGAAACAGTAGACACCCCCTGGCTGGATTCCGTGCGCATGCGCCTGCCCTGGCTTATTGTGAACATGGTCAACTCTGCCCTTTCCGCTAGCGTGGTATACCTTTTTGATGGCACCATTGCTCAAATGGCCATTCTTGCCGTGTTCATGCCCATGGTGGCCAACCAGGCCGGGAACACAGGGCAGCAGGCCCTGGCGGTAATGATTCGCCAGCTTGCCACAGAACGCTTTGACCGAAAAAAAGCGTGGCTTGCCGTGCTACGGGAAGGCAAAATTGGCGCTGCCAATGGCGTTATTCTTGGTGTACTGGTATTTATCAGCGTCTATTTCTTCACCAGCAGCCTTGCCCTGACCACTGTTATGGTGGCCGCTTTGATGCTGGACATGGTACTGGGCGCCCTGGCTGGCGGGGCCATTCCCCTGGTGCTGAAGGAACTGGGCCGCGACCCTGCCCAGGCTTCCAGCATTTTCTTGACCGCCATTACCGACGGTGCAGGCTTTTTCCTGTTCCTTGGCCTTGCCACCATGTTTCTTTTAGGGAATAGCTGATTAATTCGTATTCATCAGCTTCATGCCCAAACAAATGCTTTTCGCTTGTTGAGAAAAGACATATAAAAACACGTTCTCAATGTTTCCCTGGGGGCGGCATACCCCCCACCCAGCTCTTTCCCCCTGTTATATTACATTATCATGGAGGATTTATGGAGTTTTTTTTACAAATTGGTCTTGTACTGGTGTGCCTTTTTTACGGCGCACGCAAAGGCGGGGTAGCCCTTGGGTTGCTTGGCGGCGCAGGCCTTGTGGTGCTTGCCTTCATTTTTGGCATTCCCCCAGGCAAACCGCCTGTAGATGTGATGCTCACCATTCTTGCTGTGGTTTCCGCTTCTGCCACCTTGCAAGCTTCTGGCGGGCTGGACGTTATGCTGCAAATAGCCGAGCGCCTGCTGCGTAAGCACCCAAAATACATTTCTGTTCTGGCCCCCCTGGTAAGCACCAGCCTGACCATGATTTGCGGCACAGGGCACGTGGTGTACACCTTGTTGCCCATTATTTATGATATTTCCATAACCAACAATATCCGCCCGGAACGCCCCATGGCGGCAAGTTCCGTTGCCGCCCAGCTAGGCATTATTGCCAGCCCTGTTTCCGTGGCTGTGGGGGCCATGGTGGCTATGCTGGCAGGCTATAGCTTCCATGGTACTGAACTTACCTACACCGGGCTGCTCTCCATTACCATTCCTTCCACCCTGTGCGGCGTGCTTGCCATTGGCCTGTTCAGTTGGCACCGCGGCAAAGACCTGGACAAAGACGAAGACTTCCAGAATTTCATCAAAACACCTGAAAACCGCAAGTACGTGTATGGTGAAGGGGAAAGCCTGCTGCACAAAAAGCTGCCCCGCGCCAGTTGGTATGCCATGTGGATTTTCCTTGGTGCCATTGCCCTGGTGGGTATTTTGGGAGCATTTGAACAATTGCGTCCCTTTGACAGCATGCCCAAGCCTGCTGCAACCGCCAAGGCCCCGGCAGCTCCGGCAGCCCCTGTGGTAACCGCAACCAATGCCGCACCCCAGGCAGCCAGCGCTACAGTAGCCACTGCTGCCCCGGCAGCACAAATGGCTGATGCAAAAGCAGCCCCTGCCAGCACTGCCCCTGTAAAGCAGGCCGAGGCAGCCCCAGCCGCTAAAAAAGCCCCTGCCCCCAAGCGCCTTTCCATGGTGCTGACCATTCAAATGTTCATGCTGTGCGCAGGTGCGCTTATTCTTATTGTGACCAAAACAAGCCCTGCCAGCATTTCCAAGAATGAAGTGTTCCGCTCCGGCATGGTGGCCATTGTGGCAGTGTTTGGTATTGCCTGGATGGCAGACACCATTTTTGGTGCGCACATTGAAGACTTGAAGCGCCTGCTGCCGCCCCTGGTGGAAAAATACCCCTGGAGCTATGCCGTGGCGCTGCTTATTATTTCCAAGTTCGTAAACTCCCAGGCAGCAGCCCTTACCGCCTTGGTGCCTGTGGCCTTGAAGGCTGGGGTAAACCCCGGCGTGATTATTGCCTTTGCCCCGGCCTGCTATGGCTACTTTATTCTGCCAACCTACCCAAGCGACCTGGCTGCCATTAACTTTGACCGTTCCGGCACCACAAAAATTGGCCGCTTTGTTATTAACCACAGCTTTATTTTGCCCGGTGCTGTGGGGGTTCTGACCTCATGCGTTGTAGGCTACGTGCTCGCCACCATGAAGGGATTCCTGTAGGAAAACGCTCCTGCTGCGGGGTATATGCTTCGGCGGCATAGCCGCCTGCGCCCCGCCTTGTCGCTCCACGGCTCGCTACGCTCGCGACTGCCGTCGGCTTTAGGGAGTGGGGGCTGGACGGAAGAATTGACGCGGCCCGTCCAGGCAGTGCTCTCCAGAGAAGATTCACTTTCCGACGTTTATTTGATAGGAATGGGCTGCATGGTATTTTCTTTGCAGCCCTTTTTTGCTTCACAACCCATTTTGCAGCACAACCCTTTTGCCACCACTGCCTGCTTATGCCACTTCCTCAAAATTACCCCATTACGCTAATTTCCAGCCCCCAGAACCCGCGCTACAAGGCCTGGCTGCGCCTGACAGAGGCCAAAGGCATTAAAAAACATGGCGAAGCCATTATGGCGGGGCGCAAGGTGTTGGCAGAAGTGTTGCAGCAGTTCCCCCAGCGGGTGGCGGGCCTTATTGCCACAACGGAGGCAGAACTGGAACACCTGCCCGTGCCTTCTGGCATGCCCGTGTTCATTACCACCCCGCCCCTGTTTGCAGAGCTGGACATTTATGGCACCAAAGGGCCTTTGCTGCTGTTGCACGCCCCGCCCTTGCCGGAATGGGATGGAACCGTGCCCGAGGGGCTTACCCTGTTCCTGCCCTTCCAGAACCCCATAAACCTGGGCACCACCCTGCGCAGCGCTGCGGCCCTTGGGGCCAGCGTTGTGTTGCTGCAAGAAGCCGCCACCCCATACCTGCCCAAAAGCCTGCGTGCTTCCGGCCCGGCCCTGTTCCAGACCCCGGTTATGCAAGGCCCGCCTCTGGCACGGTTAGCAGAACTGCACCACCTGCCCCTGTTCGCCCTTTCCCCCAAAGGCAGCAATATATTTTCCTTTGCCTTCCCCAAAGCCGTTGGCCTAGTGGCGGGCATGGAAGGCCCCGGCCTGGACGACCACTGGCCCCTGGACAAACGGTTGTCCATTCCCATGCAACCGCAGGTGGAGTCGCTTAACGCCGCCATTGCCGTGGCCATGGCTATGGCTTGTTTAGAGGCGTGTAAATATAATTAGGAAACGCTGATTTATTCCGTTTGACGGCGTTGCTTCGCTTTTCTTGAAACAGTCGAGGACGGAAGAGTCCACTCCTGCTTCAAGAAAAGCTAGCGCCTTGCCAAACGAAATAACTGAGCGTTTCCCAAATGCCATTTAATTGACTCCCACCCTCCTGAACCTTGATTATTGGATTCAAACAAGGAGCTTATTATGCCCACTGTACGTATCGTTGCTGAACTTCTGCTTAAGCCTGGAATGAAAGAAGAGCTGATGCCCATTTTTGAAAAACTGGTGGCTGGCAGCCGGGCCGAAGATGGAAACATTGAATATGAGCTCACGGAAAGCCTGAATAACCCTGACCACCTGTTTGTTATTGAAACGTGGAAAAACATGGAAGCTATTGAATTCCATGGCACCACCCCGCATTATTTGGCGTTCAGAAGCGCAATTGACGGCAAAACGGAAAAACGGGTTGCGGTGCAGTTGAAGCATTTGTTGTAATTTTTTCATCCATTGGGCATTAACTTTTAATAATTGGAGTACTACAATGGCACTTATTAAAAAAATTCAACCTATCAATTTAACAAAAGACTCACCCCATACAGACGTAGTTGCTACATATTCAATAATTAAATCAAATGGAGCTACTTTTTTACAAATTGACACTTATGGATCCCAAGAAAGACAAGAGGCTGGCAAAAAAAGTCAGTCAATGAGATTCGACAGAGAGGTTGCATTGCAATTTAAGGCGATTATTGAAAGTACTTTTAAATAATACTGCCTCATAAGGTAAGGGACACGACATAGAGAAGGGGTAGACTAAACCACCGCATTGCGTATGAGTGAGGAGGTGCGGAAATTATTGGAAGATGTGGCGCAAGTTCCACGAGTTATGAGCCTGACCATACGACATAACCTATCGTACAATTAGGTTGTAACAACTATGGTGTGCCATTCCCTAGCTCATGGTATTTCCTCTTCATTTCTTCCATGTCTACTGCTTTAGCCCCCGGCGGGGGCATATGCCCCCTGATGAGCATACCTGTAGCGAGGGTTGCAAGCACCAGAAAAAGGCCTGCGGCAATAGCAAACCGGACTTTCGTATTGCTGATGATACCGCGTATGGCATAGAATATTGTTGTACTCACCAAGAGTAACATCACATAAAGTGCTATCATGTTTCATTCCCTGGAAGACTCGTTAGCATTTTGTTAAAATGGACAAAGCTCTCCCCCACAGCCGTAATCAGTCATCCCCAATTACAAATTCAAAAAACAAATCCTGGGCTCCTGGCTCTGCAAGTATGGTACGGGCAACTTTGAAACATTGGGCCTGGGCCACGTGCCGTGGTGCGTTATCCGAGTTTAAGCAATCAAGAATATAATCCATATACGGCATAATGTATTCATCTGTCACTGCAAACCCATCAAACCCCCAAAGACGACAGTCCATTTGCTCTAGGTAGTCAACAAACAACAGGGCATCTTTATTATTAAATAAGGGTACAGAATTCCACCGCACAATTGTCGCTTTCTTCAACACAACTTCATCAGATATTTCCATCAGCCCCTCCTTATTCAAGAAGTACCATCTTCAAAATGATAATGTTCCATGGATGCACAACTAAACGTTTCCATAATCTTGTGGTCATGCGAATTGCCCTTTGGACTATACCAACCATTGCGCACTGCAAAATCAAAAGCGCTTATACCAACAGGATACTTTGTTAATGTCCCTGTCAGTGTGTGCTTTTCAATCCAGGCTGTGGCCTCTTCTCTGGAATCAAAAATTCCCCCAGGAAAATTCCCCCCCGGAGATGTAAACACCCACACAAAATCCTCTGAAGCTTCCATGCAATGCCCTCCTGAAGCTCGCCTCTCCAGCATTATTCCCTCAAATCAACACATGACCGCGCAACGTATTGCCTTGGAGCAAGGCAATACAACCTGCGTGGAGGTAGTTTTTCTTTGTGGGCTAATAAACGCGCAGCTACCTTAGCCTCCGCGCAGGTTTGCCTTGCCTCTCGGCAAGGCAATACCGAGCGGACGTGGTGTTCGGGCATGGCGTGTAGGGCCTGTTCAGACTATAGAAATTTTGTTCTCCCACAAGGAAGATAAGTCGTGTATGACGGAGTGTACTCTTTGGTACATGACGGAAATACACGACGAAATCTGACGCAGTGGGAGGGCAAAAGAGCATAGTATGAGCAGGCCCTGGTGAAAAGATAGAATTTTTGGCGCAAACAAGGCGGCGGTGGATTTTTCAAGGGGGCTGACCTCACGGTCTGCCCCGACGGAAAATACGCCGCCAACGCCGTCTGCGCGAAAAAGGCTAGTTTTACCAACGTACCATGCCCGAAAAAAAACACACGCCACTCCCCTACCCCAGCACAGCCTCCACCATTTCCAGCATAGCCTGCACAGCCTGCTCCCGCACCTGCCCCCGGTTACCCGCAAACACAAACCGCTGCACCAGCACCCGCTCCTGCTCCCCCGCCATAACAGCCGCCACCCACACCGTGCCCACAGGCTTCTCCACACTGCCCCCGGTGGGCCCCGCCACCCCGGAAACCGCAACCCCCACCCCGGCCCCAGTCACCCGGCACACCCCACGGGCCATGGCCTCCACCACCGGGCCACTCACCGCCCCATGAGCTGCCAGCACAGCCCCCGGCACGCCCAGCACCTGCTCCTTCACCCCATTGGCATACGCCACCACGCCCCCCACAAACCAGGCGGAACTGCCGGAAACTTCGGTGCAGTGGGCCGCAGCAAGCCCCCCGGTACACGATTCTGCCGTGGCAAGCATTGTTCCACAGGCCATAAGTTTTTGACTTACCCTGCCGATAAGGCTTGCAACCTGGGAAGAAAGCTGGGCATTTGCTTCATACTGAGCTGGCATTGCTGCTCCTTTTCATGGCATGAAAATGAAAATTACGTTCCCTTGGCTGGGGGTACTCTTGCCACCCACGGGAACACACGTAAAAATAACTGTAACGTACACACGCCCCGCACCGCAACATAACTTGGAATGCGCCCGGCGTGCAAACACCCCATGAGGGTACAGGAAACCATATGAGCTTGCTCCGCCCCCATTTTTCCCGCTGCGTGCTTGGCTGCATGGCCCTGTGCCTGGCCCTGACCATGCTTTACGCAGTGCCTGCTTTTGGCGCGGCCCCTGCCGTGGGTGCTACCCCCATCCGCGTGGTATATGGCTTTGACAGGGAATTCCCGCCTTTTTCTTTTGAAGACCCAGGGGGAGAACCTGTGGGCTTTGAGGTAGACCTGGTGCGGGCTATTTTCAATCAGCCAGGAGTGGTGCTGAGCACGCGGCCCTTACAATGGGAAAACGTGATGCTGGAGCTTTCATCCGGTGCCATTAACATTACCTCCAGCATGGTCCGTACTGAACAGCGCGAAAAAATGTTCCTGTTTGCCAACAAGCCCAACTTTTTGCTGCAAATGCGGTTGTTCACTAAAATATACCAGCGCTTTCCTTCGGCTGCATTGCTTCGTGGCCAGCGGGTGAGTGTGGAAAAAAGCTCCTACCAGCACCGCCTTCTGGAAAAATTCGGGGGCATGAATATCAAGCCCATGGAAGGCAAACTGGCGGGCATTCGCGCCCTGTATAATGACGAAGTGGCTGCTTATTTTGGCCCGGTGCCCAACACCTATTTCCTTATCAATAAAATGAATTATGGGGCCATTACCACGGTGGGCACCCCCCTTGGCATTACGGAATTGCGCTTTGCCGTGAACAGAGGCCGGGGCGACATTCAGCGCCTGCTGAACCAGGGTATGCAACGCATTATTGACTCTGGCGAATACGACAGAATATACCGCAAATGGTTTGTGCGCGATTTAGAAAACAATGAAATTATTATGATGACAGATCAGGCCAAGAAAGCAGCTATTCCGGCATACGCCCCTTATGAGGCAAGCCCCCAGGGCGCAACGGTGCTTACCGCAACGGGCAAAATGTTCAGCGCCTGCACAGTGGAAAACGCCAAACCAGAGCTGACCCTTTCCGCCCTTTCCGTGGCCTTGGGCAAGGCCATTGCCGATGGCGAGTTTGAACTGCGTGCCGCCCTGGTGGTAAGCCCCGACGGCAAGTTGCAGGAAATGACCCAGGAAGACAGACAACGCCTGTTTGAATTTGGCCGTGGCATACTCACGGTAGATATGGGGGAAGACGGCACCCCGGTGGCCCACATGGTGGTGCAAAAGCTTATAAAGCCTGTAACGCGCCCCACCCCGCCTTTGCTTAGCGAATAAAAGCGCCACCCACAACAGAAAGTCAACGGCACCACAGGGCATTGCACTCAGCAATGCCCTTTTTTGCGCCACAGTACCCATGGCTTTGGCAGGGCAGGCACCATGCAGATGCCTTGCCATTACCATTGCAAATAATTGCAAGAAGCGTATAGTTATTTTATATTTACTATAATGTATTGAATTCAACATACTTCAATTTTCCCCAAAACACCCTCTTACCATTACGGAGAAATAATATGATCCGCACCAAGAACTGGTTTATGGGCCTGGGGCTTCTGGCTGCCATGGCATTTGCTGGCGTGGCCTTTGCTGCCACCCCCAAAAATATGGAACATGGTGGCATGCAAGGCAACGCCCAAAATGGAACGCAGCACAGCGGCATGCAGGGCAGCGCCCCAAAGGGCATGGACCACGGCGGCATGCAGGGCAACGCCCCCAAAGGCATGCAACATGGCGGCATGCAGGGCAGCGGCAAGGGCGCACCCATGGCACATAATGGCACCATGAACATGCCCATGATGCAGGGCATGATGGGCAATATGATGGACGACATGAAAGCCGGAAAAATGATGCCCTGCATGATGAAAGGCTGCATGATGCAAACAGCCATGAATGACTCCATGCGCCAGAACAAAACATTCAGCGACAAGGCGTTTTTGTCTGCCATGATCCCCCACCACGAAGCAGCGGTGGAAATGGCAAAGGCAGTGCTGAAAGACGGCAAAGACCCACAGGTGAAGCAATGGGCAGAAGGCGTTATTGCGGCCCAGAATGCTGAAATAACTCAAATGCAGGCATGGCTGAAAGCCCTTGGTGGCAACGACGACCAGGCCGCCAGCATGATGCAGGACTCCATGCACAGCATGATGACCACCCCCATGTACCCGGATGCAGACAAGAACTTTGTGGCCATGATGATTGGCCACCATGCCAGCGCCGTGGAAATAAGTGTGGCGGCTGTGCTTGCCTCGCAAGACGAAAAAGTAGTGACACTGGCCAACAGTATTGCCCAGGCACAATTGAATGAAATTATTGCGTACAGGGCGTGGCTGAAAGCAAAAGGGGAGTAACGCACCCTTTTAGTAACGCTGCATAAACAAAGCCCCGGCAAGACGAATGTGTCCTGCCGGGGCTGCATTATTATTGCCAGTGGAAAGCATGCACCCCTAGGGAAGCACTAATTACATAGCATTTTGGAAACGCGCAGTTATTTTGTTTGGCAAGGCGCAAGTTTTTTTTGAAGCAGGAGTGACAATTCCGCAGGAAAGCGGAATTGGGAACCGCCCGCAGGGCGGGAGCCGAAGGCCGAGGCCCAGGACGGGCCGAGTCAACTCTTCCGTCCTCGACTGTTTCAAAAAAATGAAGCAACGCCGCCAAACGGAATAAATCAGCGTTTCCCTACACCCCAAGGTAGGCTTTGCGGACTTCCGGATTAGCCATCAGTTCGTCGCTGGGGCCGGAAAGGGTTATGCGGCCTGTTTCCATAACATAGCCCCTGTTGGCCACGCGCAGGGCCTGGTTGGCGTTTTGCTCCACCAGAAACACGGTCATGCCTTCCTTGTTCACCTGGCGGATAATATCAAATATTTGGCGGATAATAATGGGGGCCAGGCCCAGGGAAGGTTCATCCAGCAAAAGGAGCCGGGGCTTTGCCATAAGCGCACGGGAAATGGCCAGCATTTGCTGTTCCCCGCCGGAAAGGGTGCCCCCGGCCTGGGTGCGGCGTTTGGCAAGAATGGGGAACATGTCAAAAATCATTTCCTGGTCGCGGGCAATGTTGCGCGTGTCGCGCCGCAGGTACGCCCCAAGGTCCAGGTTTTCCTGCACCGTCATGTCGGGAAAAATCAGGCGTCCTTCCGGCACCTGACTAATGCCAAGGCGCACAATTTTATCCGGCCGCATGGTGTGAATGGGCTGGCCTTCAAATAAAATTTCCCCGCGGCGCAGGGCAGCGGCCCCGCAAATGGACATAAGCGTGGTGCTTTTTCCCGCCCCGTTGGCCCCCACCAGGGTGACAATTTCCCCCTGGTTAATGGTCAGGTTCACGTCCCACAGGGCTTGAATGTTGCCGTAATAGGTGCACACACCTTTTAACTCAAGCATCGTCTTCTCCAAGGTATGCCTTAATCACCTGCTTGTTGTGCCGCACTTCATCCGGCGTGCCGGAAGCAATGTTGCACCCGTATTCCATAACGTAAATACGGTCGGAAAGCGACATTACCATGCTCATATCGTGTTCAATAAGCAATACGGAAAGGTTGAATGCCTTGCGTATGTCCAGCACCATTTCTTTCAGTTCCAGGGTTTCCTGCGGGTTCATGCCTGCGGCGGGTTCGTCCAGCAACAGCAGGAAAGGTTCCGTGGCAAGGGCGCGGGCAATTTCCAGGCGGCGCTGCTGCCCGTAAGAAAGGTTGCGGGCTTCTTCGGCATACAGGCTTTCAAGCCCCATGTATTGCAGCAGGGTGTAGCTTTTTTCCTCAATGGCCCGCTCTTCCCTGCGTACCCAGGCCGGGCGCAGCAAGGCCCCAAACACCCCTGCCCGCGTGCGGCAGTGCCGGGCAATCATGACATTTTCCAGCACTGTCATGCCCTGAAACAGGCGTATGTTCTGGAAGGTGCGGGCCATGCCAAGGCGCGTTACTTCATGGGGTTTATGGGTATTCAGAATGCATTCTTCACCCTGTGGCCTGCGCAGCACCACCTGCCCTTCAGAAGGGGTGTAAATGCTGGTAATGCAGTTGAACAGGGTTGTTTTTCCGGCACCGTTGGGGCCAATAAGGGCCACCACCTCGCCCTGGTGAATGTTCAGGTTCACGTCGGAAAGAGCCAGCAAACCACCAAAGCGTTTGCTCAGGTCGCGCACTTCAAGCACAGGAAGTGCGGCTGTGGAAGAGGCAGCTTGCATCATGCGGCACCCGCCTTTTCATTCATGGGTGGTTCCGTTACCACAGGCATTGTGCGTTTTATGGCTTTGGCGGGCAAAAGCCCCTGCGGGCGGAACACCATCATAAGCACCATGCTGGCACCAAAAATAAGCATGCGGTATTCGTTGAGGGAACGCAAATATTCCGGCAGCAAAATAAGCACGCAGGCCCCAAGGGCCACGCCAATAATGGAATCAAGCCCGCCAAGCACCACCACGGAAAGGATAAGGGCCGATTCCATGAAGGTGAAGCTGGAAGGGTTGATGAACGATGTTTTTGCGGCAAACAGCACCCCGCCAAACCCGGCCCAGCAGGCCCCAAGGGCAAAAGCACTGAGTTTTGCAGTCACCTTGTTTATGCCCATGGCTTCACAGGCAATTTCATCTTCACGCAGGGCTGCCCAGGAACGGCCCAGGCGCGAATCGCGCAGGCGGGAAACAGCAATAATGGTAATGATGGTCAGGCCAAGGGCCACAAAGTACACAAGGCGAATGCTGTCGTCCATGGAAAGCTTCATGCCGAAAAAACCGGGGTACGGAATGCCGCCAATGCCAGCAGGGCCGCCCAAATCAAGCGTATTTTGGAAGCTTGCGGGCAAGGCCTGCACCACACTGGTGGGCAACAGCGACAAAATGGGGTTCAAGGAAAGGCTGCCGCCTTCCAGCACAACCCGCACAATTTCGCCAAAACCAAGGGTTACAATGGCAAGGTAGTCGCCCCTCAGGCGCAGCACCGGAAAACTAAGCAGCACGCCCGCCAGCATGGCAAGCAGCCCGCCAATGGGCAGGAAGGTCCAAAAGCCAATGTATTCATTACCAAAGTGTAGGTTCCCAATGGCATAGGTGTAGGCACCCACGGCGTAAAACGCCACATAGCCCAGCACCAAAAGCCCTGCCTGCCCTACCACTATGTTCAGCCCCAGGCCAAGCATAATCCAGATTAAGGCAGAGGAAATAATGTTCACCTGGTACATGTCCATAAAAAAGGGCAAGGGCAAGACGAATGCCATAAGGGCCACCACAGCCCCTTTGCGCCCAAGGGGGGAAGCGGCTGTTTGCCGCACCCACTGCACCGCAACTGCGCCGCGCTGCTTGCCGCGCAAGGCACCGCCGCCAAGAATCATGCCAAAGTGGGCAAGCACCAGGGCAGCAACAGTGCCCACTTCAAGGGCGTGCAAGCTGGTGAGAAAGCCTTTCCAGCCTCCCACAGAAACCAGGAAAAGAACCGGCACGTTGCACCCGATAAACAGCCCAACGGCCTTGGCAATGCGCTGGTTGCGCTCCACCTCCAGCCAGGTAAACAGCCATTCAAGGTCGGCTTCCCGCGGGGTCATGGCCCCACGGCGCACCAGCAGAGCGCGCCAAATGAAGGACACCACAAAAACACCAATGCCAATGCCCACAGCATTTTCCCAGCGCCAGCCTATGGAGCCATCGAGGGAAGATACCTTGATAACCACAATTGGAAAGGTAAGCGCCATGAACCACAGGCTGACGAGAAAAGAACGTACTACGCCGCGCATACGCTACACCTTTTGCACTTTGGCTTTGCCAAGCAAACCGGAAGGACGAAAAATAAGAATAAGAATAAGAATAGCGAAGGCGAACATATCTTCATAGTCTGAAGAAAGGTACCCCGCCGCGAAACTTTCACAACAACCAAGCACAATGCCACCAAGCATGGCCCCGGGAATGGAACCAATGCCGCCAAGCACGGCTGCGGTAAAGGCCTTAATGCCCGCAAGAAAACCAATGTTAAAATTGATTTGCTGGGTGTGGGAAGCAATAAGCACCCCGCCCACAGCAGCCAGGGCAGAACCAATAATGAAGGTGGCGGAAATGATGCGGTCTGAATCAATGCCCAGCAGCATGGCCATTTTACGATTTTGGGCGGTGGCCCGCATGGCTTTGCCAAGGCGGGTGTACTTAATGAACAGGGTAAGCACCGCCATAACCAGAGAACTGGTGACAATAATGACAAAGCCGGAGGGGCGCAAAATATCGCTTATGGGCTCAAGGAAGGCAAAGTCGGGAATAAGGTTGGGGTAGCGCAAAAAATCTTGTGTTTGGGCGATGCGCACATAGTTCTGCAAAAAAATGCTCATACCAATGGCGCTGATAAGTGGAGAAAGGCGCGTTGCGTTGCGCAGCGGCTTATAGGCAATTTTCTCCACCGTAAACCCGTAGGCAGAACAGTAAATAACCGCCACCACACCGCCAATAAGCAAAATACCTGTTTCCGGAAAGCCCATAACCCCAAGCACACCGGCCACAATAAGGCCGGTAAAGGCACCAAGCATATACACTTCGCCGTGGGCAAAGTTAATCAGCTCAATAATGCCGTAAACCATAGTGTACCCCAGGGCAATAAGTGCATAAATGCAGCCCTTGGTTACCCCGCTCACAAGCAGTTCAAGAAAATAATGCCAGTCGATATCAGCCACAAAAACCTCATGTTAGCCGGGGAGAAAGGCAAAAAAATACGTTGCAGGAAGAACGCCTTTCTCGTTGTTCACCCTTGGCGGTAGCCACCCCAGGAAGGCGCTGCGTGCCAGCCCTGTTTACGGTAAAAGCGCGGGCCAGTAAACCAGCCCGCGCATGTATACCTGTTTATTGCTACTGGGCGCGCTTGAACGGCACTTCAACAAACTTGCCGTTTACTACCTGGAACATAACAAACTCGGCACCCACGGTGTCGCCTTTTTCATCAAAGCGAATTTTCCCGATGGTGGTGTCTACATATTCTGTGCGCAAAGCCTTGGCAATGGCCTGGCTGTCTGTGCTGCCAGTTTTTTCAAGGGCATTCACAATAGCCTGGGTTGCGGCATAGGCCTGCATAAAGAACTGGCCAGGGGCCGAGCTAAACTTCTTTTCATGGGCGGCAACAGCAGCCTTGGTCATGGGCAGGTCGGAATAGTCGCGGGAGCTGGAAGCGTATACGCCTTCACCCGCTTTGCCTGCCAGCTTTAAAAAGGCTTCTGTTTTCACGCCGTCTTCAGAAACAAAGTTCACCTTCATTTTGCGGGATTGCATAATGGTTACCAGCTTGGAAGCTTCAGGGTAGTAGCCACCAAACACAATGGTATCCGCCCCGCTGCGGGCAATTTTCTGAATAATGGGGGTGTAGTCCACCCCGCCAGGGGTAAGGCCATCGAAAAACACAATTTTTGTGTCTGTACCGCTTTTTTCAATAAATTCTTTTACGAACTGGGCATAGCCTTTACCGTAATCGCCTTTATCGTGCAGAATGGCCACTTTCTTTGCCTTCAAATGCTGTACCACAAAATCGGCCCCAAGCTTGCCTTGGGCGTCGTCAGAAGGGGTAGTGCGGAAGAACAGCGGAAAGCTGCCGCTTTGGGTCAGTTCAGGGCTAGTGGCAGAAGGGGAAACCACCACGATTTTCTTGTCTGTGTAAAGGGGCAGGGCAGCTTTAGTAGCGCCGGAGCAAGTATGCCCCATAACCACGTCCACATTGTCTGCCAGCAATTTTGTGGCGGCGTTGGTGCCAAGCTCAGGCTTGCACTGGTCATCTTGGGCAATAATTTCAATTTTCTTGCCATTAATGCCGCCCTTGGCGTTCACTTCATCCACCACAAGCTGCGCTGCGTTATAGGCAGGCACACCATAGCCGGCAAGGTCGCCGGAATGGGCCCCAGGCACACCAAGGCGAATGGTTTCCGCCGCAAAGGCACCGTGCATGGAAGAAAAGGTGAGAACAGCAACAGCCACAATGCCCAACCAAGTTTTTCCGTACATAAGAACGCTCCTTAAATGCAGGATTAATAAACGCATTTCCCAAGGTTTTGGCTTATACTGCATGGTACTGCCTGCCAAAGTATCCGCATTCCAGACCTATCTAGTATAGGTTACATGAACAGGGTTCCCTTGCAAGCACAAAGCCAGATATACGTACATGCAGTGCACAGGGGGCCACCTTCATTGAAAGTGGCTCACAGGAATAATACCATATAAAGGAAAGGCAAGAATTATTCTTGCCATGAAAGGAGCAGGGTTGTCAAACACGTAAGCCCACCTTAGGGCATTCCCCCCCTGTTGCCTGAAAGTGTATGGCCCTGTGGGGTGCCGCATAAAAAAATACTATTTTCATACTCTTTTACCCCCATGCCCTGCGGCAAGGCACAGCAAAACAGGCACAGGTGAAGAAGAAACAACAAGATACAGCACAGCAAACCGTGTGGCCCTACCCCCGTATTTACTCTTTTCTCACAACGCGGTATACTGCGCCGAAGTTTTGTTATTCCCCCAACACCCGCAGGGCCAGAACAGTTTTGGCCCCTGCGGTACACACAACCACCCGCCACGCCCTGGCGGACACTAGGAATGGATGCACCATGGCCATTACCCGCAATACCAAAAACGTGCCCTATTACCTGCTTGGCGCTGGTGCCTTTGACCAGCTTGAATCCCTTGTAGATGAACGCCGCCGGGCCGCCACCGGGCCAGCGCTGTTCTTTGTGGACCATTATTTCCAGAACAAACCCCTGGCTGCCCGCGTGCCTGCCATTGCTGGCGACAGGGTCTTTTTTGTCAATACCAGCGCAGAACCCACCGTTGAAGTGGTGGATGCCTTTGCCTCTACCGCCAAGGCCTTTTTGAATGGCGCACAGCCATGCTGCGTTACAGGCATTGGTGGCGGCGCGGTGCTGGACATGGCAAAAGCCGTGGCCAACCTGCTTACAAACCCCGGCCTTGCGGAAGAATATCAAGGGTGGGAACTGGTTAAGCACCCGGCACCCTACAAAATTGGTGTGCCCACCCTTTCCGGCACCGGGGCAGAATGTTCACGCACATGCGTGCTTACCAACATGCGCCGCAAGCTGAAACTGGGCATGAACAGCGACTTTACCGTATACGACCAGCTTCTGCTGGACCCGGAACTTACCCGCTCTGTTCCCCGCGACCAGTATTTCTACACCGGCCTCGACACTTTCATGCATTGTGTGGAATCCATTCGTGGCAGCTACCGCAACGTTATTGTTGATTCCCTTTCCCGCACAGCCATTGCCATGTCTGAAGAAATTTTCCTGGGCGATAAAGACATGATGGATGAGGAAAACCTGGAAAAAATGATGGTGGCTTCCTACATTGGCGGCATGGCGGCTGGCAACGTGGGCATTATTCACCCTGTTTCCGCCGGGCTTTCCATTGTGCTGCACATGCCCCATGGCATTGCCAACTGCTATGCTCTTTCCGTGCTGGGTGAATTTTACCCCGAAGAACACGCCCAGTTCACTGAAATGATGGCCCGCCAAAAGGTGAGCCTGCCCAAGGGCATTTGCAAAAATCTTACAGACGAACAGCTTGATGGGCTGTACCAGGGCTCCATTGTGCATGAAAAGCCCCTTATCAACGCCCTGGGTGAAGATTTCAAAAAAATCCTTACGCGCGAGAAGGTGCTCAGCCTGTTCGCTAATATGTAAAGGAAACGCTGAGTTGTTCCGTTTGGCCGCGTTACTTCATGTTTCCCGCTCGGACTACGTGGAGATGTGCGGGCAGCAAAGCTTCCCGCACCCTCCGCCCTCGCTCCACGGCTCGCTATGCTCGCGACCGCCGTCAGCTTTAGGGAAACAGTCAAGGTCAAAAGCGGTAACTCCTGTTTCTAAAAAACACTTGTGCCTTGCCAAACGAAAAACTGAGCGTTTCCTCAACCATCCGGTTTGGATAACCCTTTTCAAAAGGCGTTGCCACTCTGCTTCAACAACAACATTTTTCCGCTTTCAACGCACCTGCTGTGCAAGGAAAAACCGATGAATATCAAAGTTAACTTTAGTGGCCGTGCCTTAAGTTACACAGAAGAAGAAATTGCCGTGGTAGTAGACGCCATGCGCCATGCTGAAACCCTGACCCAAGGCAAATACCTTGCGGCATTTCAGCAAAAATTCTCTGAATTCAACGGCGCACCGTATTCATTTGCCACCTGCAACGCCACCTGTGCCCTGGAAATGACAGCCCAGTTGTGCTGCTTTGCCCCTGGCGATGAAGTGATTGTGCCCCTGCACACCTTTACTTCTTCGGCCTACCCCTTTGCCAAGAAAGGGGCCACCCTGGTGTGGGCAGACATTGACCTGAAAACACGTGTGCTTACGGCAGAAACCTTCCAAAACGCCATTACCCCCCGTACCAAAGCCGTGGTAGTGGTGCACCTGTATGGCTACCTGGCAGACATGCCCGCCATTATGGAAGTAGCCAGAAAGCACAATATTCTGGTTATTGAAGATGCCTGCCAGGCCATTGGCACAGACATTAACGGGGTAAAGGCAGGCAACTTCGGCGACTTCGGCCTGTTCTCCTTCCACTCCCACAAGAACATGACAACCCTTGGCGAAGGGGGCATGCTCACGGTGCATAATGAAGCCTATGCCAAGGCCATTCCCATGCTGCGCCACAACGGGCATTGCGCCTACACGGGCGAACGCCCCGACTACTGGGTGCCTGCCATGGGCAACCTGGACTTTCCGGAACTGGAAGGCGAGGCCCTGTGGCCCAACAACTACTGCCTGGGGGAAATTGAATGCGCCCTGGGTACCAAGCAGTTGGAACGCATAGACGCCATTAACCAGCAAAAACGCACCACAGCCCTGGCCTTTATTGACGCCCTGGCAGATTTCCCGGAACTGGAATTCCAGCGGGAAGATTCCACCCGCCACAACTACCACCTGCTGGCTGCCCGCATGGTGGCCCCCCAGGCCCGGCGCGACGACTTTATTCGCCGCATGTTCTACGAACACGGGGTAAAGTGCGTGGTGCAGTATTACCCGCTCAACCGCTACCCCCTGTACCAGCGCCTTGGGTATGGCACGGCCAACTGCCCCAATGCAGACGCTTTTTATGACCACATGATCTCCTTCCCCTTCCAGCACAGCCTCACCGAACAAGAGTTCGCCCACATGCTGGATGCGGCCAAAACAGTGCTCACCGCCCAGCGGGAGCAGGACTGGAAGTAGTCACTACACGTTTCTGGGGGGGGCTTCCCCCCCCCAGCTTTATGGCTCTGCACAATTATTCATCAGTAAACACCTATGCCTACCCCCTGCCCCCTTGCCTGCCCTGCCAACCAGCCTTCGCGCTGTGTTGTCATTCCTGCTATTAAAAAAAATGCAGTTATTCCAGACCAGCTCATTAAGCGTCTGGCCGGGGAAACCCTCATTCAACGGGCCATTACCACCGCCAAAGGCGTGGTGGCCCCAGAGCATGTGTGGGTTATTACAGACAGCGACGAAATTCGCCTTATCTGTGAACGCGCAGGCGTGCGCACCATGCACGACCCCAACCTGCGCATTGCTTCCCTGAACATTGTGCAAGCCCTGCGGGAAAAGTTGCAAACCCTGGCCGATTTATACCAACACATCATTATTTATCGGGCCAGTTCCCCCCTTATTACCCCGCAAGACATTGAAGATGCCTATGGCCGCTTCACCGCTGCCGGGGCTGACTGCCTGGTCACCCTGAAAAGTGTTGCCTACCGCATGTGGCAAGGCAGTGAAAGCGACCTGAGCAGCCTGCTGTTTCAAGACGAGGGGGACCACGCCTACATTGAAACAAAGGCGTTGTTCATGTTACAGGCCAATGCCCTTTCCCACATAGCCCCCCAAGGCAAAAACACCCCGCCCCTGAAGATTATCCCCTACTTTTTAAACGACCGCAGTATTGAGATAAACAGTTACCAGGACTGGTGGATTTGCGAAAAAATCCTGCAAAGCAAGCACATTGTGTTTGTGGTGGCAGGCTACGCCGCCATTGGCATGGGGCATATTTACCGGGCCCTGATGCTGGCCCATGAAATTGCCGACCACCGCGTGACGTTTTTATGCACCAAGGAAAGTGAACTGGCTGCCTCCAACATTGCCGCCCGCGACTACCGCACCCGCATCCAGCAGCATGAAGACCTTGCCCAGGACGTGCTGGCCCTGCGCCCCCACCTAGTGGTAAACGACATTTTGGATACCGAGGCCGCCTACATCCAGCAGTTGAAAAATGCCGGCATTCCTGTGGTGAACTTTGAAGATGAAGGCCCCGGTGCCGCCTGTGCCGACCTTGTGGTGAATGCCCTGTATGAAGCCCCGGCAGAAGAAGACCCACGGGTACTATACGGCTACACCAACTTCTGCCTGCGCGACGAATTTGTGTATGCCACGCGCAACACATTTCGCCCCAGCCCAAAACGCCTGCTTATTACCTTTGGTGGCACGGACCATTCCGACTATACCCGCCAAACCCTGGACGCTGTACTGGAAACCTGCAACGCACAGGGGCTGGAAATTGTAGTCGTCACCGGGCCGGGCTACGCCCATAAAGAAAATCTTACCGCCCATGTGGAACGTCTCAACAGCCAGGGCCAAGCCCCGCCCATTGTGTTCACCCATGCCACCAACGTTATGTCGCGCATGATGGAAAACACAGACATTGCCATAAGCTCTGCCGGGCGCACCGTGTATGAACTGGCCCACATGCGCATTCCTGCCATCGTTATTTCACACCATGAACGCGAAGACATGCACACCTTTGCCCGCCCCGCCAACGGCTTCCTGTACCTTGGCATTATGGAACATTATAATGCACCCGCCATGCAAAAAGCCCTGCACCGCCTGTGCACCACCAATGAACGGCACGAACTGTTCCAGCGCATGAGCCGCTTCGACTTTACACGCAACAAAACACGGGTGGTACACGCCATTACCAGCCTGCTAGGCAACGGCAGCATAGGCGAATAGTTTTTTGGGGAGGCTCTGCCTCCCCAACCCCTCCGCCAAGGGCATGATGCCCTTGGAACCCGCATCAGCGTTCAGCTTTTCGCATTGCGAAAAGCTGAACGCAAATGGGGGTCAAGGGGCGTCACGTCCCTTGCAGGGGGTATGGGGGACAGCGTCCCCCAATGTAGTCCAAACGGAACAACTCAGCGTTTCGCAAAAAGAGTTACTATGAATATAGTTGCTATTATCCAGGCCCGCATGGGCTCCACGCGCCTGCCGTGCAAGACCTTGCTTTCCCTGCATGGCGCCCCGGTTATTGACTGGGTGGTGCACCGCACCCGCCTTGCCAAAAAGCTGCATCAGGTGGTGGTGGCCACCTCCACCGAAACAAACAACGACCCCCTTGCGTACCACCTGCATCGTACAGGCACAGCCGTGTTCCGCGGTTCGGAACAGGACGTGCTGGGCCGTTTTTATGAGGCAGCCACCCAGGCCAAAGCCACCCATGTGGTGCGTATTTGTGCAGACAACCCCCTTATTTGGGGGCCGGAAATTGACGCCCTTATTGAGGCCTACCTTGCCCGGCAGGAACAGGGGTGTGATTATGCCTACAACCACATTCCCCGTGGCAACGAGTACCCGGACGGCCTGGGGGCAGAACTTGTTTCCTATGCCCTGCTGGAGCGGCTGCATAAAGAAGCCACCCTGCCTGCCCACCGGGAGCACTGCCTTTCCTACATTTGGGACAATAAAGAGCAGTTTGCCATGCACACCTTCAGCCCGGCAGACAAAGCCCTGCACCGCCCAGACGTGCGCCTGGACATGGACACCCAGGAAGACTACCGCCGCCTTGCCACCATGCCCCTTACCCAGGCCATGCCCCCGCACGAAATTATTGCCCTTTACGATAACTGGCGCTAATATGCCCTACTGTGGCCCAAGCAGATAACGCTGGCCCAGCCCATTATACCCTCTCCGGCACGTCAAGTTTGCCGTTTTCATACCAAGGAGCGTTCCATGCTGCTGCGTGAAGTATTTACCAACCCCGCATTTTCCGACAAGGCCATTGTTTCTGCCAACGGCTTCCAGCCCCCCTACATTATTGCCGAAGCAGGGGTAAACCATGAAGGCAGCATGGACATTGCCAAGCGCCTGATTGATGAAGCCAAGGAAGGCGGGGCCCATGCCATCAAGTTTCAAACATACAAAGCCGCCACACTGGCTTCAAAAAACTCCCCTGCCTACTGGGACACAACCAAAGAACCCACCACCAGCCAGTATGAACTGTTTAAAAAACACGACAAGTTCTGGAAGGGCGAGTTTGAGAACCTCAAACTGCATTGCGACGCCGCTGGCATTGAATTCATGTCCACCCCGTTTGACGTGGAATCTGCCCAGTTCCTCAACGACCTCATGGACGTGTTTAAAATTTCTTCCTCCGACATAACCAACCAGCCGTTCATTCAATACCTGTGCAAATTTAACAAGCCTATTATTCTTTCCACGGGCGCAGCCTTCACCTATGAAATTATGGAAGCGGTTTCCTGGATAACGCCCTTTAATGTGCCCCTTGCCCTGCTGCACTGCGTACTGAACTACCCCACCATGGACCAAAACGCGGGCCTTGGCATGATCCCTTCCCTGGCAACCCTGTTCCCGCAGTACATTATTGGCTATTCCGACCACACCATGCCCGACGACATGCAGGTGCTGGAAACGGCAGCCCTGCTGGGGGCTCGCATTGTGGAAAAGCACTTTACCCACGACAAAACCCTGCCCGGCAACGACCACTACCACGCCATGGACAAAGAAGACCTGAAACGGTTTGTCATTTCCATGGAACGCATCCAAAGAATGATTGGCCTGCCCACGGTTACGTCCCTGCCTTCGGAAGAACCAGCCCGCCAGAACGCCCGCCGCAGCTTGGTAGCAGCCCGCAACATTGCCAAAGGCGCTGTTATTACGGAAACCGACCTCACCTGGAAGCGCCCTGCCCACGGCATTAGCCCGCGCAACTACAATGTGGTGCTGGGCATGCATGCCCGGTGCGACATTCCGGAAGACACCGTGCTGTTATGGAGCCACCTGGAGTAGCCCCATGAAAACACTTGTGCTGGGAACCATGCCCCACGGCGCTACCCCGCAGACCCATATTCCTGCGGGCATTTGGTGCTTTAGCGGCGTGGAACAGCACTTCCCCCAGTGGTGGGAAGCACATCAATTTGGCCCCCTGTTGCCGCAAGACCCCTTCCCCACCCCAGGGGGCACCACCACAGCGTGCCTGGCTGCCAATGCAGAAACAGCCCGCCTGCTGCCCCTGCTGGGGGAAGCCATGAACCAGCAACGGGGTGTTACCCGCTCTTCCGTGTTTTGGGAAATGGCCCTTGGCCCCTGGCTGCTGCTATGCGTGCACATGCTGTATGAACGGCAAACCCGGCTGGAAGGGCTTATTGCCACCCATGGGGAAACGCCTTTGCGGGTGCCCCTGCTCCCCAAATACCCGGTGCCCGTATTCACAAACTCCCATAATTTCATGGTGCACGGGGTGCTGGACGTGGCCTGCACCCACTACCTGCTTTCCCGTATGCTGGAACACATGGCCCCCCCGGCGTGGCAACTGGAATACCCGTGGGGCAAGGAACAACCCCTTGGTGCTGTGGGCATTTTGCCCCCGCTGGGGGCTGCAAGCGTTAACACCGCGCTGCCTGTTGCACAAGGCGTAGCCGCCATTAGCAGGAACAATTTCCCACCGTCTTCGCGCAGCCCGTTGGCAGCCCTTAAAAACATGGGCAAGGAAGCCTCCACGGCCCTGCTCCTGCGCCTTCCCTTTCCCCGGCACAAGGGCTTTCCCCTATGGATGAGCCTTGGCCTTTCCACTGCTGTACTGGCCAACAAAAATCCCCGGGACAACAGCACCCCCTTTGCCCAGTATGGGCAGGAAGAAGGTGAAGGCATACACTGGCAATTCCCCCTGTTCACCATGGTGCAGCAACTGGTGCCCCTTTCCCTTGTTGCCTACCCGCTGCCCCAGGTGCCCCACAGCCAAGGCAAACTGCGGGGCATGGGTCCGGCCTTCAGCCAGGACGACGCTTACCGCCTGCCCCTTGCCGCATGGCGTGAAGGGGGCGGCAAGCTATTCTGCCTGCAACACGGGGCCAACTACGGCAACCTTGCCTCCGTAGGGGTTATTGCCTTTGAATACGGGCAACATGCGTTTTTTTCCTGGGGGTTCACGGCTCACCCGCCCTACCCGGTGCATGCCATTCCCATGCCTTCCCCTGCCTTGTGCCAGCGTAACAACACCTATAAGCAGCAAAGCGACGCCCTCATTCTGGTGGGGTCGGAAATGAGCACCCTGGCCTACCGCTTAAAAACCCGGCCCTATGCCCACAGCCTTGTAAGCTACCGGGAGGCCAAAAAAGAGTTTATTCAGGCATTGCCACAGGCCGCCCGCCAGCACCTAACTTACCGCCCCTACCCCACCACGCCGGGCGGGCTGGAAGACGGCCCGTATATTCAGCAGGAATTCCCTGATGTGCCCTTGTGTAAAGGCGACCTTACCCAACAGATGCTCGGCTGCCGCCTGCTGGTGCTGGACCACTACGGCACCACCCTGCACACAGCCTTTGCCGCCAACATACCCACTCTGCTTTTTTGGAACCCTGACCACTGGGGCATGGAACCACAAAGTGCCTCCATTTTGGAAGCCCTGCACAGCGCAGGCATTTACCACCACACCGCGCAAGAAGCGGCAGAAGCTGTAGAACGCATTTGGCAAAACCCTGCTGCGTGGTGGCACAGCGCCCCGGTACAGGCGGCCCGCACCATGTGGTGCAGCCATTATGCCCAGCACACCCCACCCAAAGGGGGCCTGCTGGGGCTGTTTTCCCAATGGAACAAAGCCTTGCGCCAATGCTAAGAACCCCCGAGAGCGCCCCTGTGAATACCCCTGTGCCTGAAGATTCCCTGAAAAAGCGTTCCTTCTATAAACTGGCCTCCAACGTGGCCACCATTCCCCTGTTCTTTGTTATGGAAGCCGTGTTGCCCCGCGTGCTTGGCCCGGTGCAGTATGGCAACTACAACTTTGCCTGCAACTTTTTCACCCAGTTCATCAGCCTGTTTGACATGGGGTCCCCCCTCTGGTTCAGCACTGCTCTTGCCCAAAAGCCCAAAGAGTTTGCACTGGTGGCGTTTTATACCCGGTTTGTCGGGCTCATTTTTCTGTGCATTACCCTCGGGGCATTTGGCGTAGCCTTTGTGCCCATGGCAGGCACCCTGCTGCCCAATGTGCCTGCCTGGATTATTTTCCCCGCAGCCCTGTGGGCCTACCTCACCTGGCTGGGGCGCGTTACCCGTTCCACTAACGATGCCTTGGGGGTGACCACTTCCAGCGAAATTGCCCGCATTACGGTGAATGTGGGCTCCGCCCTTATTCTGGTGGCATTATTTTTTGCCAATGCCCTGCCTATTGCCGGGCTTATGGCTCAACAAAACCTTACTCTGGCAGCCCTTTCAGTGGTCTTTTGCTGGCTGCTGCGCCACCGCTGGCAACCCCGCAACTGGCACCTTACGCGGGAACAGTGGCGCACATATGCCACCAGCTTTCGCGTGTATTGCGGCCCGCTCCTTACCGTCACCATTTGCTCCACCCTGGCCCTGTTTTTAGAACGCTGGATGCTGCAATTTTTCGATGGTAGTGTGCAGCAAGGCTATTTTTCCCTGGCCCAAAAAGCCAGCATGGCCTGCTTTTTATTTGTCAGTGCCGTTACCCCCCTGGTCATGCGTGAACTGGCTGTTGCCCACGGGCAAAACAACCTTGAACGCATGCGCCGCCTTATGGAAAGCCTTGCCCCCCTGGTATATGCTGTGGCAGCTTGGTTTTCCTGCTTCACTGCTATTGAAGGCGAAGCCATGGTGCGCCTGTTTGGGGGCAGCGATTTTGCCGGGGCCCTTATTACCGTACAGGTCATGACCCTATATGCCATTCACCAAACCTACGGGCAAGTGGCCTCTTCCGTGTTTTATGCCACAGGGCAAACACGCACCCTGCGTAACCTGAACATCCTTTCCCTGGCTGCGGGCCTTGTGGTGGCCTGGGTGCTGCTGGCCCCAACCCACCTGTATGGCTTGAACATGGGGGCCACGGGCCTGGCCATAAAAACCGTGGGTGTGCAGTTTTTTTCCGTGAACATGTTTCTCATTGTGTGTCGCCGCATCATCCCCTTCAATTACGGGCGCAACCTGCTGCACCAACTGGTGTGCCCTGCCGCCTTTGCCGCAGTTGCCTTTGCCACACGCAATGCCACCCTGGCCCTGCACCTGGGGGAACCTGCCGGGTTCCTGCGCTTTATTGTTTCCGGCATGGCTTACGCAGCCCTCACGGCAGTGCTGGTGCTGGCGCTTCCCGCGCTGGTGGGGCTTACCCGTGCAGACCTCGGCGGCTTCATTACCCTTGCCCTGCGCAAAGTACGCCGCCAGTAACAAAGAGTTTTGGCGTGAAGAAAGCCGCCCCCTTGCGTATTTTGAGGGGCAAGCGTATGATTTATGGCAATTTCGCCTGTGCATAGGGAAACGCTGATTTATTCCGTTTGGCGGCGTTGCTTTGCTGTTTCTGAAACAGTCGAGGACAAAAGAGTCCACTCCTGCTTCAAAAAAAGCTCGCGCCTTGCCAAACGAAATAACTGCGCGTTTCCAAAGTGCGATTTAATCAGCACTTCCATAGAGTTACCTACACAGACCTACCCTTGTAAATGAATGGTTGAAAGGACGCATATGCCCACCAGCGCAGAAATTCGCCAAAAGCTTAAAAACAAACAGCCGGTTGTTGGCACGTGGCTTCAGTTGCCCTCAGCCGATACCGCTGAAATTATTGCCCGCCTCGGTTACGATTATGCCGCCGTGGACATGGAACACGGGGCCATGTCGCGCTGCGCCCTGCCAGACATTTTCCGCGCCCTGGAACGCTGGGGGACCCTGCCTTTTGCCCGCGTGGCAGAAGCCAGCATGCGCACCATTAAAGCGGCCCTGGACAGTGGCGCACGGGGCCTTATCTTCCCCATGATAGAAAACCGCAGCCAACTGGACGACGCCATTGCCTGGTCGCTGTTCCCCGGCGGCAAAGAGTTCCCTGGTGGCAAGCGTGGGGTGGGTTTTTCGCGCAGCAACCTGTACGGCATGGACTTTCCCGCCCACACCGGGCCGGAAGGCGAAGCCCAGGAAGTGGTGCTGGTAGCCCAAATTGAACATGTAAACGCCCTGCCAGAGCTGAACGCCATTTTCAGCCACCCCCGGCTGGATGCTTACATGATTGGCCCCTACGACCTTTCCGCTTCCATGGGGCTTACAGGGCAGTTTGACCACCCGGATTTTAAAATGGCGCTGGCTGTTATTGAACAAAAAGCCGCCGCCCACAACATACCTAAGGGCTTTCATGTGGTGGCACCACAACCTGCCGCCCTGCAAGAAAAAATTGACCAGGGGTACACATTCCTTGCCTATGGAATAGATTCCCTTTTCCTTCAACAAGCCAAAAGGCCATAACCCATGAAAATAACTGTTTTTGGTGGAGCCGGGTTTCTTGGTTCCCATGTGTGCGACAAGCTTTCTGGAGCAGGGCACGAAGTGACCATTTTCGACATTGCCCCTTCCCGCTGGCTGCGCCCCGACCAGACCATGATTGTGGGCAATATTCTGGATGAAGACGCCGTGCAGGCTGCCGTAAACGGGGCTCAGGCCGTGTATAACTTTGCCGGCATTGCCGACATTGGCGAGGCCGGGGGCCGCCCTGTGGACACCGCCAAGTACAACATTCTTGGCAACGTCATTACCCTGGAAGCCTGCCGCAAGGCCGGGGTAAAGCGGTTTGTATTTGCCAGCTCCCTGTATGTATACAGCAAGGAAGGCGGTTTTTACCGGTGCAGCAAGCAAGCCAGCGAGCTGTACATTGAAAACTACCGTCAGGTATACGGGCTGGAATACACCATTTTGCGCTACGGTTCCCTCTACGGCCCACGGGCCGACAACCGCAACGCCATTTACCGCTTTGTGCGTGAAGCCCTGGAAAAAGGCTGCATTGAATATTACGGCCTGCCCACGGCCCTGCGCGAATACGTGCATGTGGAAGACGCCGCCCTGTGCAGTGTGGAAGTGCTGGAACCGCAGTACGCCAACACAAACATCATTCTTTCCGGCACCCAGCCCATGCGCGTGGGCGACCTGCTGAAGATGATTGCCGAAATGCTGGGCAAGCCTGTGGAATTTTCCTTTATGGGCGACGGCAAAAGCGGGCATTATGAAATTACGCCCTATTCCTTCAGCCCCCAGGTGGGCAAAAAAATGGCCCCGCGCCTTATTACCGACCTCGGGCAGGGCATTTTGCACGTGATCGAAGAAGTGCACCAGGAACTGCACCCCGGCATGAAAACCAGCATGGGGTATCTTATTCAGGATGAAAACAAGTAAGGAGCTGCCATGAACATAGTTGCCATTATTCCCGCCCGCATGGGGTCTTCCCGTTACCCCGGCAAACCCCTTGCAGACATTCACGGTGTCCCCATGGTGGGGCACGTTGCCTTCCGTACTGCCATGTGCAAACGCCTTACTGCCACTTACATTGCCACCTGCGATGACGTGATTATGCAGTATGCGGAAAAAGCCGGGCTTAACGCCGTTATGACCAAAGACACGTACACCCGTTGCACAGACCGCACCGCAGAAGCCATGCTGCACATTGAAAAGGCCTTGGGCATTACCATTGATATTGTGGTTATGGTGCAGGGCGACGAGCCCATGGTGACCCCGGAAATGATTGATGCCGCCATTGAACCCATGCTGCAAGACCCCACCCTGAAAGTGGTAAACCTTATGGCAGACCTGGCCAATGAAACGGAATTTGAAGACCCCAGCGAAGTGAAGGTGGTCACAGACCTGCACGGCAACGCCCTGTACTTCTCCCGCGAGCCCATTCCTTCCCGCAAAAAAGGCACCCCCCATGTGCCCATGAAAAAGCAGGTGTGCATTATTCCCTTCCGCCGCGAATACCTTTTGGAATTCAACAGCCTGCCGGAAACACCCCTGGAGATTATCGAATCTGTTGACATGATGCGCATTCTGGAAAATGGCGAAAAAGTACGCATGGTGTCCATTACGGAACGCACCCTTAGCGTGGACACCCCCGAAGACCACGCCCGCGTGATTGCCATGATGGAGCAGGATACATTGAGGAAGCAATATTCGTAAGGAGAGAGTTTTGGGGGAGGGAACCACAAGGACTTGAAGCCCTTGTGGTTCCCTCCCCCGCAAACAACACCCCCATTATTATGACTACAAAAGAACGCATTAACCTCCAGTTTGAAGAACTTTGGCGCGGCCTGTGGGGCTGGATTCCGGGCGGACCGGGCACTGGTACCCGGCGTTTGCTCTATTCCCCCCTGTTTGGCCGGGCAGGCAAGGGCCTGCGCACAGGAATAGGCGTTGTGGTGCAGGGCTTTCGCAACATCCGCATAGGCAACAATGTGGGGCTGAACCGCCTTTCCTCGTTGTATGCCGCGCGGGGCACCATTACTTTGGGCAACAACGTGTTTCTGGGAGATTTTTCCTCCATCAACGCCAACGACGCCACCGTAACCATTGGCAATAATGTGGCCATTGGCCCCATGACCCTTATTCAGGGGGCCAACCACGCCATGGACAGGCTCGATATTCCCATTGTGCAGCAGGGGCATATTCCCGCCACTGTAACCATTGAAGACGATGTGTGGATAGCCGCACACTGCACCATTCTGCCCGGCGTGCACATTGCCAGCGGGGCTGTCATAGGGGCCGGGGCCGTGGTAACCAAGGATGTTCCCCAAAATGCCGTGGTGGGGGGGATTCCGGCCAAGATATTGCGGTTTCGCGAATAACAAACCTAATTCCAAAGAATAACTTTTTTAAAACCGTATTGGAAACGCTCAGTTTTTCGTTTGGCAAGACACGAGTCTTTTTTAAGGTGGGTGCTGGGCTCTTTGGCCCTGCCCCGCCGCAAAAAAGGCGAGTAACGCAGCCAAACGGAATAACTCAGCGTTTCGCCCAATAAAGGATTGTACTATGAAAGTAGCCATAACCACCTCCAGCTTCGCCCAATTCAGTGAAGAACCCCTGCGCCTGCTGGCGGAAAAAGGCCTTACCCCGGTGCTGAACCCGCACGGCCGGGCGCTGACAGAAGATGAAGCCATTGCCGTGCTGCAAGGCTGTGTTGCCGTTGCCGCTGGCACAGAGCCACTCACCGAGCGTGTGTTCGCCAGCCTGCCGGAACTGAAAGTCGTTTCCCGCTGCGGCGTGGGTATGGACAGCGTAGACCAGGAAGCCGCCAAGGCCCGAGGCATTGCCGTGCGCTGCACGCCAGATGGCCCCACAAGAGCCGTGGTGGAACTGACCCTTGGCTACGCCCTGGATTTGATGCGCCAAGTCACCCGCATGGATGCTGAAATGCGCCAAGGCGTATGGAAAAAGCGCATGGGCAACCTGCTGTTTGGTAAAACCGTGGGCATTATCGGCTTTGGGCGCATTGGCCGTGCCGTGGGGCAAGCCTTTGCCCACATGGGTGCCAAGCCGGAATGGTACGACCCGTTCAGCACCGGGGAAAGCACGTTCCCCCGTCATGATACTATGCAAAGCTTGCTGGCCAGTGCCGATATTGTGACATTGCACTGCTCCAAACCCAAAGACGGCAAACCCGTGCTGGACGCTGCCGCCATTGCGGCCATGAAGCCCGGTGCATGGGTGATAAACGCCGCACGCGGCGGGCTGATTGATGAAGAAGCGCTGTATACAGCATTGAAAGAAGGCAAACTTTCTGGCGCGGCGTTGGACGTATATGCTAAGGAGCCGTACACAGGGGGATTGTGTGCATTGCCCAATGTGGTGCTGACCCCGCATATTGGGTCTTACGCAAAAGAGGCGAGGATTCAGATGGAGATTGATACCATTAAGAATTTGATAGAGGCGTTGGGGGTTTAGAGAGAGGGAGGGAGAGGGAGGGAGAGGGATAGAGAGAGATAGTGCGGCGCAAGCGCCACACCATTCCTCTTTTCTCTTCATTCATCCGCTCCGCTTGGGTTAGGGAGCCCTCGTGCGGCTCCCTAACAACCCTACACGCTTGGGGCTCTGCCCCAAGACCCCGTTTAGGTTACGGCCCACGCTTAGGATATTTGTTCTGCTAACTCGAAGACTCGTACGCGAACAAATATAACCGCGCGGGGAGGCCACCGTGCTAGGCATGAGTAATGGGCAGTTATCGGTTACTTGCTCTCAATAAAAACTCTGCCACACAAAGTAATTGCTACAAAGTCGGCAATCAGAACAAAAACAACCGCACCCTGCATGAGTGGGCGGGCGCAGCAAAGCGCACATTGGGTAGGGGAAACTCAAAGAATTACCTGTAAGGTGCGGCTACCGCCGCAAAGAATCCTATATAAAGGGCCGCACTATGTCAGACACTCCCGATAATTCCAATAAACTGGTACGATTTGATACGTCTAACATAAAAGAGAAGAGTGACCCTTGGGCTGACAACCTTGTACCTGACAGGGAAATTCTTGCAAAAACACTCACCCAGAAGTTTCAGACCTCTGGCGGCCCCTACGTGCTTTCCATTTCCTCCGGCTGGGGAACAGGTAAAAGCGACTTTCTGGAACGCTGGCAGCACTGGCTGCACAATGAGCCGGGAAAACCGCAAGGACTTTGCTTCCGGTTCAATGCCTGGGAATATGACTACACCCAAGACCCTTTTCTGGCTTTTGCTACGGCGCTGCAAGCGTTTATTAAAGAGAATCCAACAACACTTGCAGCAGAACTTAAAGCTAAAGCTAAAACATTATTTGGTCTTCTTGCCAAAGTGGGCATTCGCAAAGGCATGCCCATACTACGCCGCCTTGCCAGTGCTATGGCAAACACAGCGGCACAGCAACAAGGAGCAGACGAGACAACAGCAGAATTTTTCGGCACTGTCACGGATGAATCACTGAAAGCCTTTGAAGAAAAAGCCGAAGAATGGCTTGCAGAAGACAAAATCAACCGTGAAGCCATAAAAATTGCAATGCAAAAATTTGGAGAAGCGGTTCAAGAAGCCTACAAGATGCCCCTTATCATCATGGTGGATGAACTCGACCGCTGCAAGCCAAGCTTTGCAGTGGCTGTGCTGGAAACCATAAAACACCTTTTTTGTGTAAAAAATACGGTGTTTGTGCTTGCCATAGAGCCTACACAAATTGCCAACTGTATTGCCAAAACGTATGGGCTAAATAGAGCCGGAGCCAGAGCCTACCTGCATAAATTCATCGACATGGACATTCACCTGCCTGCAATAGACAAGCATTCGTTTATTTGCCAGAAATTTGAGGAACCGCAGTTTACATTGGGAATTGACCAAAAAATCGATGATGAGTTAGCAACGTACTCATTATATCTTCCCGGCTGGATTGCAGCAATAACATATGAAATCCTTCCCTCGTGTCGTGAAGCACTCCAGGTCATGAATCAAGTGTCTGTTTTGTCCCATCGGAAAGATATGGATTTTGTCTCTCTCTTGGCGTGTGCTAGAGCCATGAGCTATCGGGCAGAAAAAAACTGTTCTATTTCACAAGCGGTAGAGAATGCCTTGATTCCCGATTCTTATTCTCCGTTAAATCCCTCTCAACATTTTTTCCCGTCAAACGCTAATTTACAATATAATAATATTTTCTCTGCCTTAATACAGGGAAAAAACTCCTCTGGACAAAGCTCACTCCGTGACACTTTTTTAGAACTACACACAACTACACAAGCAAATAACTCTTGCTTGATGCGCAATGGGAAAAGTTTTTGTCTCCTTATCATAAACACTGAACAATCTCGCCTTAATGAAAGACCAGAATACCAATGGATTGCAAATAACAAGTATGGAACCCTCTGGCGCAAGCAGCTTGAAGAGTTCATCAATTTTGTGGAGCCGAGCAAAGAAGAAGGCCCCCCCCAATGATTGAAAACCTGCCCCTATTCCTCACTGCGGCGTTGGTGTTAAACGTTTCGCCAGGGCCTGACCATGTGTACATTCTTGGGCGCACTCTGGCCCAGGGGCAGCGGGCCGGGTTTATTTCAAGCCTTGGTGTGTGCACGGGCGCGTTGGTGCATGTTTTGGCTGCGGCATTCGGGTTTGCCGCCATTGTGCAAAGTTCTCCCGTTGCCTATGCTCTGCTCCAGTATGGCGGAGCCGCCTATCTTGGTTGGCTGGGTATTCAGGTTTTTCGCACGCCTGCCTTGCAGTTGAGCGAACCCGCCGCCACGCCCATGTCCCTTGCTGGCCTGTTCAAGCAAGGGGTGCTGGTGGACGTGCTCAACCCCAAGGTGGCGTTATTTTTTCTGGCGTTCTTGCCGCAATTTGTGTCGCACAATGCCCCCAGCCGAACCACCACCTTTATTGCCCTTGGCACAGTGGTTATTCTTATTGCCATTATATGGGAAGCCCTGCTGGTGCTGTTTGCTGACAAAATTCTGGGCCATTTTTTACGCCACTCCCGCGCCGCCACCTTCCTTAATCAAGCCATGGGTGTTATCTTTATTCTTCTGGCTGTGCGCCTTGTTTTGGTGTAAGGCCAAGCAAGGGCAAGACCCATTATAGTACTCTGTTCTTCTCAACCAACCTTTGGCGCAAGCAGCTTGAAAAGTTCATCAACTTTGTGGAGCCGAGCAAGGAAGAAGGCACCGCGCCATAACCCTTCCCCCCAAGCCACCACAGCCCCAAGGAATCTCTGCGTTCCCACCTGCTGCCATGCGGATTTGCCCGCGCACTCACTCATGCGCAGTGCAGTATTCTCTGTAGCACTCCCCGGCAACAAAGCAATTGACTTGTAGGACGATGCCCTTATAACAAGTAGAGTATTGATACATGCCCCCTCGCCCATGCTGGGCGTGGTGCACTTACCGCGCGAATATATTTGTGCAGCGTACGAGTCTTCGAGTGAGCGGAACAAATCTACTGAGCGCGGGTCGAAGCCTAGCGGGGTCACGGGGTGCAACCCCGTGTGCGAGGGGTTGTGGGGCGCCGCACATCGGGCCCCCTATGGAAACACGGATTTTTTCCGTTTTGCGGCGTTGCTTGCATTTTTGCAACGGGGGCAGGGCCGAAGAGCCCAGCCCGCCCTTGCAAAAATACATCGCGCCTTGCTAAACGAAAAAAACTTCGTGTTTCCAGCCCTTAGCGGAGCGGCAAACAAAACTAGAAATAACAGGCTGACGCGGCGGCACGCCGCACTACTCTCCAGCACTCCCACCAAAAAACTCCATGGAAAAACCCGACCTCTCACTCTACCCCGACACCCCTGGCGTATACTTATACAAAGACGCCAGCGGCAAAATTATCTACGTGGGCAAGGCACGCCGCCTGCGCCGCCGCCTTGCGTCGTACTTTCGGCCCGAAGCCGCCCTGCCTTCCAAAACCCGCGCCATGCTGCACTTAGCCCGCAGCCTGGACATTCTTAACACCGCCACGGAAAAAGAAGCCCTGCTGCTGGAATCCAGCCTTATTAAAAAGCACCGCCCGCGCTACAACATTGTGCTGCGCGACGACAAAGCCTACCTGCTATTCCGCATCAGCCACCGCCACCCCTACCCGCGGGTGGAGGTTATCCGCCACACCTCCCGTAAGCGCGAACGCGGCGACACCGTGTACGGCCCCTTTTCTTCCGGTACTGCCGCGCGGGAAACCTGGAAGCTTATTCACCGCTTTTTCCCCCTGCGCCGCTGCCGCGACACGGCCTTTAAAAACCGCACCCGGCCCTGCCTGTACCATTCCATAGGGCAGTGCCTTGGCCCCTGCACGCTGCCTGTGCCGCGCGAAGAATACAACGCCATGCTGCACAAGGTGGGGCTGTTTCTTTCCGGGCGCTCGCGTGAACTGCTGGAACGCTTACATGCGGATATGAGCGCTGCGGCAGAAGCCATGCACTATGAAGAAGCAGCCCTGTTCCGCGACCAGATAAAGGCCATTGAAAACACGGTGGAGCGCCAAAGCGTGGTGCTGGCCCCCGGCACAGAGCTTGACCTTATTGGCGTGGCCCAAACCCCGGAAGGCCTGGCCCTTGGGGTGGTGTTTGTGCGCGACGGCCTGCTCATAGACGGCAGTTCCTTTTTCTGGCCTGCCCTGAGCATGGAAGACACGCCGGAACTGCTCTATAGCTTTCTGTGCCAGTTTTACCTTACGGGCGCTGCCCCCACCCCGCCCCGCATTGTGCTGCCATGGCTGCCCAAGGCAGTAACAGGCCAAACGGGCCAAACGGGCCAGCTACAACCACTGGACTTAGAATCCAGCGGCCAGTCTATAGCCACTCAACACACTAAGGCAAAAGCAGAGAAACCTGTTGAAGACGCGCCCTCTGCGCCAGAATCGGCCTTTCCCCCGGCAGCCACCCCCACCATTGATGCGGGCGACCTGCTGGCAGACTGGGAAGAGCGCTTTACCGACCTGCAACTGGCCCTGGCAGAAGCCAAAGGCAGTGCCGTAACCCTGGCCATGCCTCGCAATACCCATGAAGACCGCCTTGCCGCCCTGGCTGCCACCAACGCCCGTGAAGCGGTAAAAACCAAAAAGTCGCCGGAACTGGCAGGGGCCCTGGCCGGGCGCCTGCACAGCCCGCGCCCGGTGCGCCGCATTGAAATGGTAGATATTTCCCACACCAGCGGGCAACAAACCCGTGCGGGCATGGTGGTGTTTATTGATGAAGAACCGTGCAAAAGCGACTACCGCGTGTACAGCCTGGACGACAACCTGACCGAGGCCGGGGCCGAAGCAGGGGACGATTACGCCGCCCTGGCTGCCTGGGCCACCCGCCGGGCACGGGCAGGGGCACCTTGGGCCGACCTTGTGCTGGTAGATGGCGGCAAAGGCCAGCTTGCCGCTGTGGAGCGGGCCTTTAAAGAAGCCGGAGTGCTGGAAGAATTTGTGCTGGCCTCCATTGCCAAGGCCCGCACGGAAGAAGGCAAGCAAGACAGGCGGGCAGGCAACACCAGCGACCGCATTTTTCTTGCCGGGCGCAGCAACCCTGTGAACATGCCCCCCGGCTGCCCGGAACTGCTCTACCTGCAACGGGTGCGCGACGCTGCCCACGACTTTGTTATAGGCCGCCATCGCCAGGCCCGTGCCGCTGCCACGTTGGCGGGGGAACTCACCCGCCTGCCCGGTGTTGGCCCGCACCTGGCCAAGGAGCTGTTCCAGCACTTTGGCTCATTACCCGCCATGGCAAAAGCCACTGAACAAGAACTACGTAACGTGCCCGGCGTGGGCAAGGCCAAGGCTGCTTTGCTGCATGAACGCCTGGGGCTGTTGCTGCACAAGGAATAATGTGACACCACATACCCCAAACACCCAGCCCATAAAAGCCGTTGTGTTCGACTTTGATGGCACCCTTGCTGTGCCCACCCTGGACTTTGGCCTGATGCGCCAGCGGGTGGAGCTGGCCCTGGTTCCGTTCATAAGCCCAGCGCACGGGGCTGCGGCAGGGGCAAGCCCCACGCCTTTGCCAGCCCTGGAACATATTGAAAAGGTGTGTGCAGCCCTGCCCCCCACGGCTGCCAAAACCGCCCGCGCCGCTGCCATGCAGGCCATTGAAGATGTGGAAGTGGAAGCAGCCGTACGCTCCCGCCTGTTTCCCGCCACTGTGCCCATGCTGGTCACATTGCGTGCTAACGGCATTGCTGCCGGGGTTATTACCCGCAACTGCCGCAACGCTGTGCTTACGGTGTTCCCGGCTATTCACCTGTATACAGGCTGCCTGCTTACCCGGCACGATGTGCCCAACGTAAAACCCCACCCCGGCCACCTGCTGCACGCCCTGAAGCGACTTGGCGTTGCACCGGAATACGCCCTGATGGTGGGGGACCACCCCATGGATATTATTACCGGGAAAAACGCAGGCACCCGCACCGCAGGGCTCAGCACAGGGGAAGCCCCCTATGAACGCCTGCACCAGGAAAACCCCACCTTCCTGGCCCATGGGCTGGATGAATTATTACAGCACATAGTGAAACGCTGATTTATTCCGTTTGGCGGTATTCCTTCACTTTCCTCCGCGCCCTCGGCGGGGTATATGCTTCGCCGGCACAGCCGCCTGCGCCCCAGCTTGTCGCTCCACGGTTCGCTACGCTCGCCACTGCCGTCAACCATAAGGCCCCGCAGGGGGGCTGTGCTTGGGCGGGGCGTTGGTGAAAAGATAGAATTTTTTGTGCAGACAAGGCGGCGGTGAATTTTTCAAGCGGGCTGACCTCAAGGTCTGCCCCGAAGGAAAATGCGCCGCCAACGCAGTATGCGCGAAAAAGACTAGTTTTACCAACGTGCCACGCCCAAAACCAAAAACAAAGCAGGCATACAGATAGTAGTACTACTCTACCGTATACTCAACCTTACCCCAGCCTGCCGAACAAGGCGGCTAAGTCTTTCAGGTACATAAAGCGGTGGGGCTGTGCCTCTTCCCCGCGCATGCGCCACCCCCAGTTGCCTTCCGTGGTGCCAGGTGTGTTCATGCGCCCTTCTGCCCCAAGCCCCAGCACGTCCTGGGCAGGCACAACAACCAGGTCTGCCACACTGCCAAAGGCCAGGCGCAGCAGCACATCAATAACGTTGTGCTCGGTAATGTCACGCCCGGTATAGCGGGCCAAGGCCGCCTTTTCCCCTTCCCCAGCCATAAAAAACCATTGCCGGGTGGTGGCGTTGTCGTGGGTACCTGTATACACCACACTACGCCGGGGGTAGCAAAAAGGTACATTGGGGTTGTGTACCAAATTCTCCCCCCCAAACCCAAACTGCAACACCCGCATACCCGGCAAATTCCAGGTGTGCATCAGGTCCTTCACGTCCTGGGTGATAATACCCAAATCTTCCGCCACCAGGGGCAGCCCCCCTAAATGGTCGTGCATGGCCTGCAAAAAGGCCTGCCCCGGTGCCTGCCGCCATTGCCCCAGTTGGCCCGTTGCTTCCGTTGCCGGAATAGCCCAATAGCCGCAAAACCCGCGAAAATGGTCAAGGCGTACCCTGTCTGTAAACAAGAGCGCATGAGAAAGCCGCTTTTTCCACCAGTCAAACCCTGTGGTTTCCAGCCTATCCCAACGGTATAAGGGGTTGCCCCAACGCTGACCTGTTTCACTAAAATAATCTGGCGGCACCCCGGCAACCTCCACGGGGTTGCCCTGGTCGTCCAATACAAACAAATTGGGGTTGGCCCATACATCGGCACTGTCGTGGGTCACGTAAATGGGAACATCCCCCAGCAAGGCAATGCCCAGCCCCGCACAATGGGCGCGCAACTGCTGCCACTGGGCGAAAAAAAGATATTGTATGAATTTTATGCGTTCCAGCGCCCGCCAGCTACGCGCATCAAATGCGGCCAGTGCTTCTGGCTGGCGCTGGGCCAGGGGCTTTGGCCAATGCACCCAGGCCGCGCCGCCCTGTTCTGCCTTTATGCACTCAAACCGGGCATACTCATGCAGCCACCAGGCATGCTCCGCACAAAACCGGGCATAGCCTTCATGTTCCGCCAAGCGGTGAACATTTTTTTCAAACACCAATGAATACAAATGGTCGCGGTAAGCATGCACCTGAGGAAAGTTCACCCGTTCCTCCAGCCCAAAGCATTTCGCATCTTCCAGGCAGCCCAGGGCTGCACTTAGGTCACCCTTGGCAAGCCACCCCTGCTGCACTAACAGTTCAGGGCTTATAAACAAGGGGTTGCCCGCAAAGGCGGAAGGGCTGGCATAGGGGGAATTGCCCAAGGAAGGGGTAGTGGGGTTCAGGGGCAACACTTGCCACAGCTTTGCCCCACACTGGTGCAAAAGGCAGGCAAACCGGAATGCTTCTGGCCCCAAATCCCCAATGCCAAAGGCAGAGGGGAGTGAGGAAATGTGTAAAAGAACACCCAAGGAACGCATGCTTTACCTCCTGAACAATAAAAACGGCGCATGTTTTTGACCATGCGCCGCTCGTTGTTATCTGTACCAAAAACGTGGTTGTTCCAGTTCTGTTTGTTGCTCCATGCCTATACGAAGCACCGAACCCACCATGTCGTCCAGCCATCGTTCTTTTTTGGGCGGGCCTTCCAGCAGGCGTAATTCCCCAGTCGCGGGCAAGCCGCTTAGCTCCCGCAGGCGGCTGCGGGCTTCCGTCATATCACCCAGGGTGTCCACCAGCTTGTAGGCATGGGCCTGCCTGCCTGTCATGGCGCGTCCGTCTGCCAAGGTACGCACCTGTTCCAGGGGAATACGCCGGTTTTCCGCCACCGTGGCAATAAACTGCTCGTGCATGTCGCCAATAAGCTGCCGGAAATAAGCCTCTTCTTCTTCCGTCATGGGGCGGGTGGTAGAGCCAGCCCCCTTCAACGCCCCAGTGGCCAGAGTTTTGTTGGAAATACCCAGCATGCTCATAAGGCCTTCAAAATTGGGCACTTCCATAATAACACCAATACTGGCCGTAAGTGTGGAAGGGGAAGCGAATACCTCATGCCCGGCAAGGGCCAGGTAATAACCACCAGAAGCCGCCATGGCCCCCATGGAAACCACCACCGGCTTCTTTGTGGCAGCTCGCTTCAACGCGGCATACATTTCCTGCGAAGGGCCAACAGCCCCACCAGGGGAATTCACGCGCACAAGAATACCGTGTACGTTTTTGTCCTTCACCAGGGTATCAATCCAGTTCACTGTGGCGTCTGAAGATAAAATAACCCCTTCAATGTTCACCACACCCAGCATGGGCCCCTGCATACGGGCCATGTAGTCTTGCAGCTTACCCGCATTGGCAAACAGCACCACCAGCAAAAGAACACCACCCCAGAATAAAAACGGGTGGCGCTTGCGCCAGGAAGGTTTGGGCAACACAACACCTGCCGCCAGTAATGGGCAGCCCATGTTCGTGGAAGCAGGCCCGGTGGCATTCCTTGCGGTGCAAGGCTGCGCCTGGGCAGGCCGCTTTGGGCGCAACAGGTGCCGCCCGGCGCGGGGCTGGGTGCCTTTGCCTTGGGGGTCTTTGGGCTTGTCGTCCTTGGGCCAGGCAACGCCTTGCGTATTTTGACTCAGCGTCGCGGCCCCTGCTCCAGCTTTGTCGCCGGAACCCGCCGGGGCAGAACCAGCTGCGGCAGGGGTGGTGGGTGGGGTGTTAGTATCCATAGTGCCTCATTGAGCCGGGAAACGCTAATTTATTCCGTTTGGCGGCGTTACTTCGCTTATTTTGAAACAGTCGAGGACAGAAGAGTTGACTCGGCCCGTCCTGGGCCTCGCCCTTCGGCTCCCGCCTTTCAGGCGGTTCCCAATTCCGCTTTCCTGCGGAATTGTCACTCCTGCTTCAAAATAAGCTCGTGCCTTGCCAAACAAAATAACTGAGCGTTTCCCAAATACAAGTTGTTCAGCGTTTCTCCAGCACTGCCACAGCAGGCAGCACCTTCCCTTCCAAAAACTCCAGAAACGCCCCGCCCCCGGTGGAAAGGTAGGAAATCTGATCAGAAACACCATACTTTTCCACAGCTGCCAGGGTGTCGCCCCCCCCTGCAATGGAAAAAGCGCTACTGCCAGCCACGGAATGGCACAAGGCTTCTGTGCCCTTAGAAAACGCCGCCACTTCAAACGCGCCCACAGGCCCGTTCCAGATAATGGTTTTGGCCTTGCGAATAAGCGTATCGTACAGGGCTGCGGTTTCTGGCCCAATGTCCAGAATCATGTCTTCTGCAGTCACATCTGCCACTTTTTTAATGGTAGCAGGGCTAGTTTCGGAAAATTCCGTGCCCACCACCACGTCCACAGGCAGGGGAATGGCACTGCCACGGGCAGTGGCTGCTTCCATAAGCCTGCGGGCTTCTTCCACAAGTTCTGGTTCAAACAGAGAGCGGCCCACTTCAAACCCGGCGGCCTTCAAAAAGTTGTTGGCAATACCGCCGCCCACAATAAGCTGGTCTACCTTTTTGGTCAGGCTTTCCAGCACAGTAAGCTTGGTGGAAACCTTGGAGCCGCCAATAATGGCAAGCAGGGGGTGCTGGGCATTTTCAAAGGAACGCTGCAACGCTTCCAGTTCAGCCGCCAGCAGGGGGCCAGCGCAGGCCACAGGGGCAAAGCGGGCCACAGCACTGGTGGAAGCCTGGGCCCGGTGGGCTGTGGCAAAGGCGTCCATGACAAACACATCGCACAGGGCGGCGTATTGCTTGCCAAGGGTTGCATCATCTTTCTTTTCCCCCTTGTTAAAGCGCACGTTTTCGCACAGCACCACTTCGCCTTCGGCCACGGTAAGGCCTTGCAGGTAGTCTTTGGCAAAACGCACCGGGGAACCTAAAAGTTCGGCAAGGCGCACGGCCACAGGGGCCAGGGAATTTTCTTCGCTATATTCACCTTCCACAGGCCTGCCCAGGTGGGAAAGCAGCATAACACGGGCACCAGCATCACGCGCTGCCCGAATGGTGGGCAGGGCAGCCAGCAGGCGGGCGTCGCTTTTTACACGCCCTTCTTTTACGGGCACGTTCAGGTCTTCGCGAATAAGAACGCGCTTTCCACGCAAATCCAGTGCAGACATACGCAATATGGACATAGTAGCACTCTCCTTATGGGGAATGAGGGAAACACCTGCATTACTTGAGGTCATTGCACAATAAAATTATTGCACTTTCCTTGTGGAGGCTGTCCCCCAATAAAAGTCAATAAAATTCATTGTGCAATACTCTCTACTTACAAAGTGCAATGGCCTTGGCAAAGGCCAGCACTTCTTCCTTGGTTGTATCAAAGGCGGTAAGAAAACGCGCCATGGCCCACCCGGCCGGGAAGCCGGGGCCGTCTTCTTCATCAAAGATATAGAAGTAGTAGTCTTTGGCCAGGCGTTCCAGGCTTGCTTTGGGCATACGCACAAACAGGGCGTTACCCTCTACCGGGAAGGCAAAGCGCACATGGTCCAGCGTGCCAAGTTCCTGGGCAAGCAGGGCTGCCGTGCTGTTAGCCGCCTGGGCGTTGGTACGCCACAGGTCGTTTTCCAAGTAGGCCAAAAATTGGGCCGCAATATAGCGCATTTTGGAGGTAAGCTGCATGTGCTGCTTGCGCAGGTAATGGAACTCTTGCCCCAGTTCCGGGTTAAAGAAAATAACGGCTTCCCCCATGAGCAAACCATTTTTGGTGCCGCCAAAGGAGAGCACATCAACCCCCACGTCTGCGGTTATGGCTTTCAGGGAAACATTCAGGGCCGCAGCCGCGTTGGCAAGGCGGGCTCCATCCATATGGAAATACAGCTTGTTTTCCCGGCAGAAGCGGCCTATTTCCTGCAATTCCGCAATGGTATAAATGGTGCCGCTTTCCGTTTGCTGGGTAATGCTGAGTACCTTGGGGTACGAATGGTGCACCGCTTCACGCATAGAAAGACGGGCCCGGCAAGTTTCAAGGCATATCTTGCCGTTGACGGAAGGGGTGGTGATGATCTTGCAGCCGATTATGGCTTCCGGGGCACCGCATTCATCTACATGAATATGGGAAGAATCCGAGCACAAAATAGCCTGGTGCGACTGCAACATGCTTTTCAGCCCCAGCACGTTGGCAGCAGTGCCCAACATGACAAAAGAAGGACGGGCCGTTTCCCCAAACGTTTGTTGCAAAGCGGCAAGGGCTTTTTCAGTCCACTCGTCCTGCCCATAAGGCTTGGCAGACCCGTGGTTGGCCCGCTCCATGGCCTGCATTACCGCAGGGTGCGCTGCGGAAATATTATCACTGGCAAAAGATTTCATAGCAATGCAATAGCTCCTTTCAACGGCTTGTGGTTGCCTCAACGCATTGAACACAACGGCACAAGGAGAAATGTTGGTTTGCCTGGCGGTTGGCTTATGCCATGCAGTGCGCCTGCCGGGCTAGTTCCCCAGTACGGGTAACAGCCCCTAAGGATGCAGGGTGCGCTGGCAGAAAGCCAATTGACCGTGAAGCATGGATCATTAACGAAATGAATTTAGCGCTCTCCGAAACCAAAGGCAAGCGAAAGCGCATAAATCACATTGCCTGAGGACTAAAATATACATACAGCCGCCAAAATGACGGCTGTATGTGAACGTTACAGAACCCTACACTTTTCGGTGCTGCATGGCACCAGCATACGCCTCAAGAGTTTGCCGCACAAAGTCACTTTCCGAAAGGGTTGCCACCCGCTTCAACCCTTCCTCCCGCAACCGGGCCACAAATGCGGAATCGGCTATGGCCTGCTCCAGCAAATGGGTCAGGCCCACATGGTCGGCAGGGGGGCTGAGCGCCCAGGGCGGCAATAAATCAGGCATAACGCCCACCCGGCAGGCCAAAAGGGGCACACCACAGCTCATAATTTCAAAGGCTGCCCTGGCAATGGTTTCCGACCCTTGTGAGGGGGCAACGCCAATGTCCATGGCGCTTATGCACGCCGCCACATCAGGCCGCTTGCCGGTAATAACCACCCGGCCTTCAAGGCCAGCCTCCCGGCTCCATTCCAGCACTTTTGCTTCACTGATAAGGGAAGGGAAGCCCGCCAGCAGCACGCGCACATCAGGCACAGGAGCACCTTGCGGCAGGGAAAAGCGCCGGGCAAGGGCGGCCCCTGTGGCAAACAGCAACTCCCGCACGCCCTTTACCGGGTCAAAGCGCCCCAAAAAACCAAGCACGCACTGCTGCGGGGTAAAGCCAAACTCGCTGCGCACCCGTTCACGCCCCTCGGCATCAAAGCGGAACACATTGGTGTCGCCCCCGCCCAGTACAAGGTCTACCATGGTGTTTTCGCAGTGCAGGGCGTGGGTCAGGTCAAAGGCAGTGGCTGAATTGGTGGCAATGTGCCTGTCGCACCACCGGGTATACAGCAGGCGGTTTACCACTCCCCCCTTGGGGGGGCGCTGGTCACCGCGGGTACGTACCAGGGCAAAAGGAAATGAACGCCGCAGCAAACACCATAAAAAAAAGTTTTCCCCCCTGTGGCAGTTCACCACATGGGGTGCAAAATTACGTACAATCCCTGCCAGGGCTTCATGCAGGCGGGCAAGCCCTACAGGTGTTTTGGCGTTCAAATCAAGGGGCACGGGGCAAAGCCCCCATTCCTGCGCTTTGGCAAATGAAGCAGTACCCGGCAGGCCCAGCACAAGCACCTCATGCCCGGCTTCTTTCATAAGCCGGGAAAGAAACAGGGCGTACCATGCCGTGGCATTAAACCAGCGCACGTTCACCACTTGAATTATTCGCAATGGGGCGTTCATGGGCCACTCATGCCATTTATCAGCTAAAAAAGCAACGCCAGGGGAAAAGCTCATTCTTTCCGTTTGGCTACGTCATACCCTAAAGCCGACGGCAGTCGCGAGCGTAGCGAGCCGTGGAGCGAGGGCGGAGGGTGCGGGCAGCTTTGCTGCCCCGCACATCTCCACGAAGCCCGAGCGGATAAAGGAAACGCTCGCGCCTTGCCAAACGAAATATCTGAGCGTTTCCCAAGTGCCATTACATCGGCCGTTTCCCAACCCTGCATGGCATGAAAGCGGCTACACCGTATAATTAAGCCCGGTAAAATAATTGGCCGTGCCATCCTGCCCGAACCCGGCAGTAAGGGAACTGTAGCTGGCAAAGGAATTCAGGGCGTCACCAAAAAAGGTTTCAATGGCCGTGGTCTGAATTTGGGTTTTCAGGTCCTTCAGTTCCCCCCACTGCTGGGCCATGGGGTTTTGCCTGGCCTTGTCGTAGTTGGCAAGGGCCTGAATATAGCCAAAGGTTTCACCCACTTTGGTGTTTTCCTGCAAATAGTCTTCAATAACGCCTTTGGCGGCAGGGTCCGTGCACGTCACCTGAATAGTCCCTTCCGGCGACTGGGTTATGCTAAATTTCGTTTCCTTGGAAACGCCCAGCTTCATCACATCCAGGCGCACCTTTATTGCAAAGGATTCTTCCAGATCTTTTTGGTACTGGCGCACTTTTGCTCCGGTAATAGGGGGCGGCACAGAGTCCGACATTTCTTCCAAAGCCCTGTGCAGGGCTGCCTGCCCAATTTCACGCGTGTAGGCTTTGCTGGACTTGCCCTGCACTTTGTTCTGGGCAGCTTCAAGCTGGGCGCGTGCCTTAGCCAGTGAATCTTGCCCTGGGGCATTGGCACTGTCGGCAAGGGGGGTATAGGCGTCAAGCAGCGCATACGGGGTCTGAGTTATACCGTTAACGGGTGACATAGCATTCTCCTTCAAACAGCCCACGCCTGCTCCCACAGCAAACCTGGGCAATAAAAGTGAACCACCAGCCAAAGCAACACTCCGTACGGAAAACCGTATACGCTGCCAAGGGGGGCAGCCATTTGCACCTGGTGGAAATGGATGAGCGCAGGGAAAACGCCTGAGAGCACTCGGAATGTAAAAAACTATGCATACACTGTGCCAACTAGCAAAATAGTATGCATAGTTAATTCGTTAATGAGTATTTTGCAAAATAGCTATGGACGCACAGCATATTTGGCATTATCATGCCAGCCTCACACAGTAACAGAAGGGCTAAACAGCCCATGGCACCCACACTTTGTGTCAAAATTTTGTTACACTGCACCCGGCTTGCCCAGGAGTAACTAATAGATACCACCGAAAACACCTTGCAGTTTGATGAAGCCCCCCTGGCGAATCAACTGTTCGGCCCACAAAACAGCCATATTTCCCTTTTGGCAGAGCTTTCAGGCTTGGAGCTTGCAACCACAGGCACCACCCTTGTGTTGCGGGGTGAAGAAGACGCCCTGCAAACAGCCAAAAACCTGCTGCTGCAACTGTATGCCCTTGCCAAAAGCGGGGCCACGTTTTCCCCGCAAGACATACGCCACGCCTGGGGTGCCTTGCGGCGCGCACCGGGAACAGACATAAAAAAAGTCTTCCTGGAGTCGGTGTTTATTGCCTCGCCCCGCAAAACCATTGCCCCAAAAACCCTTAGCCAGCGGCTTTATGTAGACGCGGTGCGTAACCACGACCTGACCATTGCGGAAGGCCCGGCAGGCACAGGCAAAACCTACCTTGCCGTGGCCATTGGCCTTTCCATGCTGGTGGCTAAACGGGTGCGCCGCATTGTGCTTACGCGCCCGGCAGTGGAAGCGGGGGAGCGCCTTGGCTTCCTGCCCGGCGACATGGCCCAGAAAGTGAACCCCTATTTACGCCCCCTGTACGACGCCCTGCACGACATGCTGGACTTTGACCGGGTAACGGAAATGATGGAAACGGGCGTTATTGAAATTGCCCCCCTGGCGTTTATGCGGGGCCGCACCTTAAGCAACGCCTTTATTATTCTGGATGAAGCCCAAAACACCACGGTGGAACAAATGAAAATGTTTGTTACCCGCCTTGGCTACGGTTCACGCGCTGTTATTACTGGCGACACAACCCAAATTGACCTGCCTGAAAATGGCAGAAAAACACATTCCGGCCTTGTGCAAATTCTTGACGTTTTGAACAATGTGGAAGGGGTAGCCCAGGTTCGTTTCCACCATGAAGATGTTATCCGTCACCCTTTGGTTGGCCGCATAATCCACGCCTATGAGCAGTACGAAAAGTCCCATACCCGATAAGGCACCCTCCCCCATGCAGCTTGTGTGGCGGCGTGTTTTTACACGCCTGCCAGACAGGGGCTATGCCTTTTTGCTGCTGGTTGTTGTGGCCCTTTCTGCCCTTGGCAGCATTAACTTTTCCGCCCCTTCCAGCGTTATTCTGGCAGGGGAAATTGCCCCGCGCGACGTGGTGGCAGAACAAAGCTTTCTGTTTGAAGACAAAGCCGCCACTGCCGCACGCAAAAAAGCCCTGCGCCAAAGCCACCCGCTTATTTGCGACCAAATTGTGGCACCGGAAGAATTATTCCACAGGGAAGTACGCCAGCTCTTTATTGATATCAATAAAGCAGCTACCGAAGAAGACAGGCAGGCCTTGCGCCAGCACCTGTTGGAAACCCTCAATGAAGACATTCCCATGGAAAGCATAACCGCCCTGGCAGAGCCACGGGTGCAAGACCTGTTTTTAAACCGGGTTATGCCGAACATTGAACAGCAACTGCGTGAAGGCGTGCTGCCAGACATGCGCATGGTGCTGCCCTATAAAGAGGGTGGCCTCATTATTCGCTCCATCACCAGCGGTGAAGAACGCGTGCTGCAAGACGTATATTCTGTGCCCGACTTAAAGGCACTGGAACTTTCCATTAGCCGGGCCATTAAGGAACTGCCTGTTCCCAACCCTGCCAAAAAGCTGTTTGCCCTGGCTGTTTCGCGCTATTTGCGCCCCACCATTGCCCCCAACTATGACATTACCAACAAGAGCATTGAGCAACTGGAACAAAGCAGTGAACCGGTTATGCACCTTGTGCAACGCGGGGAACTGATTATTCGCCAAGGGCAAAAGGTTACCAGAGAACAGCAAATTAAAATGCAGGCCCTGCTGAAAGAGCAGAAAAAACGGTTTGATACCCCGCGTTTTCTGGGCATTGCCATGTGCGGCACCCTGCTTTCCCTTGGGTTGTTGGTTTCCCCCTGCCGCCTGCAATTGCCCCCGGTTACCCGGCGCGACTTTATTTTTATTGGCGCAGTGCTCTTCTTTTTCTCCCTGTTGCCTTTGGCCATTATGGTGGTAAGCAACAAGCTCACCGCCGTTTCCCCTACCTTTACCCCTGAAAGCCTGGTGTATGCCGTGCCCACAGCAGGGGCCGCCGCCCTGTTTGCCCTGGTGCTCCCCATTCGCAGCCATATTCTGGCAGGCCTTATGCTGGCCTTTTTCTGCACTGTCATGAGCCAGGCCGGGGTGGGGCTGTTCATTTTCTACCTTCTGGGGGGGCTGCTCAACGCATCCCTCACCCTGCACACCTCCAGCCGGCGGGCCTTTGTGAAAAGCTTCGTGCCCCTTACCCTGGGCATGTTCACCCTGTGGCTGGCCACCACCCTGCTGGACGGGGGCAGTTCCAACCGCTTCTTAACAGAAGCGTTCTGCATTGGCATTGGTTCATTTTTCGCCATGACCCTGCTGTTTGCCCTGGCCCCCATTGCGGAATCGGTATTTGGTTACACCACCCGTTTCCGTCTTATGGAGCTTATGAACCTGGAGCAGCCCATTCTGCGTGAGCTGATGCTCAACGCACCGGGCACCTACCACCACTCCCTCATTGTGGCCAACATGGTGGAAGCTGCGGCAGAAGCCGTGGGGGCCAACAGCCTGCTGTGCAAAGTGGCGGCCCTATACCACGACATTGGTAAAATTGCCAAAGCCCAGTATTTTATTGAAAACCAATTTAACACCAGCAACCCCCACGACCGCCTCACCCCTTCCATGAGTGCCCTTATTCTTATTTCCCATACCAAGCAGGGAGAAGAACTTGGCATACAGCACAGGCTTGGCCCAGAAGTGACAGAAATTATCCGCCAGCACCACGGCAGCAGCGTTATTCGCTATTTTTACCAGAAAGCACTGGCCCTGAATGAAGCCATTCCCCCGGCAGAGGAAGATTTCCGCTACCCGGGGCCAAAGCCGCAAACAAAAGAAGCGGGCATTGTAATGCTGGCAGACGTCACAGAAGCTTCAAGCCGCGCCCTGCACGACCCCACCCACGGCAAACTGCGGGCGCACATTGATACCATGCTGAAAAAGGTATACGCCGAAGGCCAGTTGGATGAAACGGACCTGACCTTCCGTGATATTGATATCATTGGCGAAAACTTCCATAAAGTCTTGCGGGGCATGTTCCACCAGCGCATTGCCTACCCAAGCCAAAGTGGCAGCATGCCAGTGGCCACCCCGGCCACACCTGCACCAAAGGCATAGCCATGCAACCTGGGGTGCTTATTCATGCACAGCCAGGGGTTATGCACGCCATGCCCCTAAGTAACAAGGAAATTTCCCTTGTACTGCAAGCCATGGCAGGTGTGTTGCTACCCATGCAGCATTCCACGGCAGAGCCCCCCACTGCCGTGGAACTGCTGGTTCTTTCCGACGCAGCCATGGCCCGGCTTAACCACGAAGCCATGGGCCTGCCCGGCCCCACCAATGTGCTTTCCTTTCCCGCGGGCACGCCCCACTCCTTGCCGCCACAATCCACTGCCGCAACGCCTTTGCTGGGTTCCCTTGCCCTGGGGGTGCACACCCTGCGCCGGGAAGCGTTTTTATATGGGCAGCCCCTAGCAGAACACTGCCTGCACCTGCTGGCCCATGGCATGGCCCACCTGGCAGGTTTTGACCACGGCCCGGAAATGGACGAGTGCGCCGCAGCCCTGGAGCAGGCAGGGGCGTTTGCCCTTACCCCTGAGCTTGCTTGATCAGGCAGGGAATTTCAGCCTGTTATTGACTTCCTCACCCGCATAGCTACATTATATCCTTTACTCCCCATGCCACACCAAGGAGCTCTTATGTCTACCCTTGAGCCTGCCAATACACCTGCCCTGAACGAGACTCTGCCCGAAGCCCAGGCCCACACGCCTGAGATTGAAGCAAAGGTAGCCAGCCTTGCGGCTTCCATCAATTTTGCCGACCCTTCTCTTTCCATTACCTACGGTGCAGAAACCATGACAGAAATTGCCCGCTTTGCCGACGGCTTACTGGCAAAAGTGCGGGCCAAAGACGCAGGCCCCGTAGGGCAAACACTTTCCGGCCTTATGGCCCACCTAAACGACGTGGATGTGACCGCCCTGGCTGGGCATGAACCTGGCATGCTGGAACGCCTGCCGGTAATTGGTTCCCTTTTTTCCACAGCAGAACGCACCCTGGCCCGGTTTTCCACCCTGTCAGAGCAGGTAGACACCGTGGCTACCACCCTTGACGCCACCATGCAGGGGCTCATGGTAGATATTGAAGTGCTGGAGCAACTATACCAGCACAACAAGGCCTTTTATAACGACCTCACCCTGGCCATTGCCGCCGGCAAACAGCGCCTGGAAGAAGCCCGCACCCAGGAATTGCCCCGCCTGAAAGAAGAAGCCGAGAAAACGGGCGACACCATGCTGGCCCAACAGGTGCGCGACTTTGCCGAACGGGTGAACCGCTTTGAACGCCGCGTTCACGACCTGGAAATTTCCCGCACCGTGACTGTGCAAACAGCCCCCCAAATACGACTTATGCAAAGCAACAACCAGACTCTGGCGGAAAAAATTCAAACCAGCGTGCTCACCACCATTCCCATTTGGAAAAGCCAGATGGTACTGGCCCTTTCCCTGCACGGCCAGCGCGGGGCAGCCGCCCTGCAACGCAAAGTGGCAGACACCACCAATGAGCTCTTGCGCAAAAACTCCGCCATGCTGGAAGAAGCCACCATAAGCACCGCCCGTGAAGCGGAACGCCCGGTGGTAGATATGGAAACACTGCGCGAAACACACAAGCGACTCATTTCCAGCATTGAAGAAACACTGCGCATTTCCCAGGAAGGCAGCGAAAAACGCCACGCCGCAGAACAAGAACTGCAAGAGATGGAACGCACCCTGCGCGAGCGCCTCACCTCCCTGGCTGCCGCAAAAACTGAAGCCACCATTGCCATGGCCTCCGGCCCGCAGGACGCTATTACTAAATAGGGGGACGCTGTCCCCCTCCCCCCCTGCAAGGGGAATGATTCCCCTTGACCCCCATTTGCGTTCAGTTTTTCGCGTAGCGAAAAGCTGAACGCAAATGGGCGGTAGCCGAAGGCCGAGCCCCAGGAGGGGCCGAGTCAATCATGCCCTTTAAGCCGACGGCAGTCGCGAGCGTAGCGAGCCGTGGAGTGAGGGCGGAGGGTGCGGGCAGCTTTGCTGACCCGCACATCTCCACGAAGCCCGAGCGAAAAAATGTGGCGGATGGGGAGGCAGAGCCTCCCCAATGGATTTTCCCTTTATCATCTTGATACAGGAGTAACGTGTGAACCTTGAATGGCTTACCCGATTTATCAAGGGCGTGGGCATGCGCCTTGTGGTGCATACGGCTGCCCTGGTGGCTGCCGCCATTTTTTCTGCCAGCCAGCCGGAATCTGGTGGTGGTTCCTTCATGGGCGGGGTCAAAGTATTCCTCAGCAGTTATGTGGGGGTTGTGTGCCTTGTGCCACGGGGCATGGGTGCAGACCCGCGCTGGCTGTTCCCCGTGCTGGCAGGCATTGCCCAGGTAGGGGTAAGCCTTGCCCTTGGCCTGCCCCTGCCTTATGCCCTGCTGTGGGGCGGGTGCCAAACCTGGGTACAGCGCTTACTGCTATTCAAAGGAAAAATAGGGTGGGAATGGGCGGCTCTGCCCTGGCTACTCCTGTGCCTTATGGGCCAGAATACGCCCCTGGCCGGGCGGGCAGCCCTTGTGCTGGCAGCGGCGGGCGTTACCAGCTACCTCACCACACTTATTTACATAAAGCTGCGCAGCGCCCCCATTTACCGGGGCATGCTACAACGCTGCCTGAAAGAATTACACCACCTGACAGCCCAACGCCGCTACCCGGTTATGCTGGACAACGCCCTGAAAACACTGGTGGTGAATTGTGAAACTGCCCTCCAGTACAGGCTTGGCGCAGCACCGGAAGATGCCCCCCTTATTGTGCAGGTGGAAAGCATCACCCGCCGGGTAAGCCACACGGCCCGTCTGCCCAACCCGGAACAGTGGGACGAAAAAGGCCAACGGCTGCTAGACAGCATGGAAGATATTAACAGCCAGCTTACCAAGGTTATGGTGGGCAAAGCCCCCATTGGCAACACCAGCCCCCCCCTGGCAGGCACCATACAGGAAAAACGCCTTGTTCCTTACTGGGAAATGGCGGCAACACTGCTGCAAACACGCACCCGCCTTGCCCCGCGTGAACAGGTGCACGTAGACAGCATTCATGCCAGCATGCACAACATACTGGCTGTGCTGGAAAAAGATGCCAGCCAATTGGGCACCATGGAGCGCTTTATGCAACGCTATGGCACTGCGGCTGTGCGCGTAGCTGAAGAGTGCGCCCGCCTGCACACCGCCTCGGAAGTGGACACCGAAGCCTACGCCCTGGCCCAAAAAAGCCGTGAACTGCTGGGCCGCCTCAGCACAGCCTTTGCAGAAGAATACACCCGCCTCACCCGCCATGAAGCAGAGCTCTATTCCGCAGAGTTAAAAGTCCTGGAGAGGTTGCTTTCCATGCAGGGCCATTAGGGAAAGACCATGCAACCATTCAAGCCCTTCAACCCAGTACGGCATTTTGACGACTCCATGGCAACCCGCTATGAAAAGCGCATTCGCCTGTTCTGCCCAGGGTATAACGCCCTGCACAGCATGTTGCCCAGCCTGCTACAAAGCGCCACGCCGGAATTACCGCCCCAGGCGCGGTTTCTTTCTGTAGGGGCAGGCACAGGGGAGGAGGTAGTGACTCTGGGGGGGCTATTCCCTGGTTGGGAATTTCTGGCGGTGGACCTTTCCCCTGAAATGCTGGCCCTGGCCCAGAAAAAAGTAACTGCTGCCAGCATGGCGCAGCGCGTCACGTTTTTTCAGGGTTTTCTGCAAGAATGCACAACACCGCACCTGTATGATGCAGCGTCTTCTATTTTTGTGGCCCATTTCATTAAAGAACCCAAGGCCAGGCTGACCTACTTCCAAAATATTGCCCACCGCTTGAAGCCGGGTGCCCCCTTTGTGGTGGCAGACCTGTTCGGCACGCCGGGCACACCGCAGCACGAAGCATTGTTTGCGGCCTGGCATACGGGCTATTGCGCCCATGGCCTTGCCCCGGAGCAGATGCACAAAGACTTTTTGCATATGCAGAATGATGTGGCTTTTCTCCCGGAAGAAACCATACTGGCCCTGCTGGAAGACGCAGGCTTTACCGCCCCGGTGCGCTTTTACCAAACCCTGTTGTTTGGGGGCTGGTTAACGCATAAACGGGAAGTGTAGCCAAGGCAAACAACAGAAATGGGGAACCCCTGCACGCAGCGGTTCCCCATCAAGCATGAACAAGAGTACGGGGCTAGGGCTTAATATAGGCATAGCCCTTTTTTTGCAGGCGTACCAGTTCCACAATGCCCGCAGGCACCACCTGGCACCCGGCAAAAAGCTGTTCAGCCGCTGTGCCTGTAGCGGCAAGGGCATTCTGGCAGGCACGTACTTCCAACCCAAGGGCCAAGGCTGGTTGCAACTTTTCCAAAAGCGCGGCCTTTTCTGCCACCAATTCCTTCACCGCGGCTGAATTGACCACTAACACCATGTGGTAGGCCTGCCCTGGCAGGGCATTGGCGTAATTAATGGCGTTGTTCATTGCAACCGCCAGGGAACCGTCAATTTTGTCCACATGAAAAACCACAGTAAAATCGCTCATGACATGCTCCTTGCGTTGGTGATCATTGGCAAAAACAGGAAGGAAAAGACAGTATTACAGGCACTCGGGAAACGCTCAGTTATTTCGTTTGGCAAGGCGCGAGTTTTTTGGGAAGCAGGAGTGACCATTCCGCAGGAAAGCGGAATTGGGAACCGCCTGAAAGGCGGGAGCCGAAGGCCGAGGCCCAGGACGGGCCGAGTCAACTCTTCCGTCCTCGACTGTTTCTCAAAAAAGGAAGCAACGCCGCCAAACGGAATAAATGAGCGTTTCCTAAGAGAGCTTTTCAAAAATAGCCTTAGCCTCTGCATTGTTGGCGTCCAGCCCAAGGGCTGCCTGGGCCGCTTCAAAGGCCTTATCTTTTTTATTCCAGGCAAGGTAAAGCTTGGCAAGGTTGGTCAGGGTAACCGGGTGTTTCCCAAACGTCTTTATGGCCTTTACGTACACCGTTTCTGCGCTGCCAAACTCCCGCAGGGCAAGGTAGCATTTGGAGGCAAGGGCATAGGCCTTGCTGTCCCGTGGGAACTTTTCTATGGAGAGTTCCAGAAATTCAACGGCATCATAAAAAAGACCAGCTTCCAGAAGATGCCCCCCCACCAGCACATAAATGCCTTGCTCGTCGCCAAACTCATCTGCCAGGCGGCGCAGGGCTGCCTTGCCACGGGGCAGGTCTTTGGCCTTTAAGTAGGCTATGCCTTTGTCACGCAAGGTATTTTTACGCAGGTCACGTTCTTCCTGCTCTTTTTGTTCTTTCTGGTTGGCTGTTTCGGCAATGGCCTTGCGCAGTACAGGCAACAAAGCTTTGAGTTTTGCCTCGCCCCCCGGTGCATACGGAACAGTCGCCTTGGGCGACTTAGTCAGCGCTTCCAGTATTTTACGCACTGAAGGGTTTCGGTTCACTTCCTGCATACATTCCGTAATAAGCACTTCCACTTCAAAACGGGAACGCCCCATGAGCTTTGCTGGCTCATACGCGTCCAGGGCAAGAATAAGGGCGTCAAAACCACGCAGGACTTCATCACGCCGGAACAGCGCTTTCGCCCTTGCAATGTTTTGCGTTACGTCTTGTGGTACTACAAGGCTCCCCATATATCCTTCCCTAATCCTATCCGACTATTTTTTGTTCTTGTACAAACGTTTCACCAAAACAAGAGGCAAAAAGAGGTGATTGTTAAAACAAACGACACGCTACGCAAGGCAATTTTGCAAGCCAAATTGCTCTAATGCTTCCCGGCTTCTTAGCCGGACCGCATTCATCCTTCCCCATGTTCCGGGCTGTATGCTTCGTACGCATTGTGCCCCATAACCAGTTGTTGCAACGTATATAAAAGGCCGGGCCGTACAGGTCAACATAAACCCGCGCCGCCCACAAGAAAACCCCTTACAAAACTATATTTTGCGCGTTTTGGGAATAGCCTCAAAAAAGCACCGCGTAGCTGGTGTTTTGAAAACGCTCAGTTTTTCGTTTAACAAGGCCCGAGTTTTTTAGAGGGGGGGCCGGGCTCTTTGGCCCTGTCCCTCCAACAAAAAAACGAGTAACGCAGTGAAACGGAATACATCAGCGTTTCCTAGCCCGCGCTCCCCATGCCGCCACAGCAGCGGCCTCTTCCTGCTCCAGCATGGTTTGCACACAGGCAGGCACCAAATAGTCCAGCGGATTTCTGGCCCGCCAGTATTCCCGCACAAGGGAAGCACTAATGGCAAGTTCCGGCTGTTCCACAAAATACAGGTGCCCGCCCCCTGCGGCAAAGGCACATGCCACCCCTGGCGGCGGGGGGGCTGGGGTAGCTTCAGGCCACAGGCTGCATACATCCGCTGCAAACATGGCCTGTGTTCCGCCCCGGGGCAGCACAATAAAATCTGTCAGGGTCAGCAATTCCTGCCATCGTTTCCATATCGGCAATAATCGCAATTCCCCACTACCAAAAATGAAGCCAGGCCGGTTTTGTGTTTTTTCCCTGAGGGCGAGCAAGGTATCAAAGGTATACGAAGGGCCTTCCCGTTCCGCTTCAATGGTACTTACCTGCCAACGCGGCTGAAGGGCCACTGCCTGGGCCAGCATGGCATGGCGCAGGGCAAAGGGCAAAAGACCTTCCGCCCGCTTGTGCGGGGGGGAAGCACAAGGAATAAACACCACTTCTTTAGGACGCAAGGCACGTTCCACTTCAAACACCATGCGCAAGTGCCCCACATGCAGTGGGTTAAAACTGCCACCAAGCAGCATGGTTGTTGCTGAAAAAAAAGAAGCACAAGGCATGTCATTCATTCCTTAAAAACCTATGCCAGGGAAACGCTCATATGGCACTTGCTGCACAGGCAATAAAAAACCGCCAGAACAGCGGTACAGGCACCACAAATTTTTGTTACAAGGCTGGCACAATAATGGCACCAAGGGTGCGCCAAGTTCGCCCCCATGAAAAACAGTGGAAAATGCATGGTCTTCATGAGCTTTATCGGATAAGACTATACCACAACAGGGCAAACTGGCAAGAAGCAGCTATGCGCCCCCCCCGCAGGCCACGGGCGGCGCTGCCCCCTTTGTGGCCCGCTGTTTCGCCCTGCGTGGCCTTTGACTTTTTCCGGCAGGCAGTTTACTTATCCCCCTGCCTGTGCAAAACCATACACAATTGCGTTTTGCGTGCTTTTTTCATCATGTTCCGCCCTGCCTGCGCAGGCAGAATATGGCCTTAGCCACAAAACTATTTTTAATAGTTTTATTTCACTACTTTTCCGTGCGCCACGGCGTGGGCCGGAATTATTAAGGAGCATACACCATGGCGCAGCAGCCGGACCACCATGCCTCTTCACTTCTGAATGAGGTGGAGCATGAAGTAAGCAAAGAAAATTCCCCTTTCCTGCATGTTATTACCAAGCATTCGCGGCTGATAGCCGGTGCCATTGTCTGCTTTATTTTGGCTATTGGCGCCTACTGGATGTACGATTCATACCGCCAACGCAATGAACTGGCCACACAAAAAGAATTTGGCGATATTGTAACCACCAAGCAGGGCCAGGAACGCATGGATGCCATTAAGGCATTTATTGCCAAAACCCCGGCCAAGTTCCATTTTAACGCCTACCTTGCCCAGGTGCAAACAGCCCAGGAAGCAAACAAGCAGGAAGAAGTACTGGCCGCATGGGAAGCCATTGCAAAACTGCAACCTTCTTTTGGCCTTGAAGCAGCCCTTGGCAAAGCAAGCGCCCTGGCCGGGCAAAATAAACTGGCTGAAGCCGTACAAGTGCTGCAAGCCACCGCTGCTGAACTGGCAGCCAAAAAAGATGCCCCGGAAAACAAGGGGGCCTTGGCCTACCTGTATAACCGCATAGGCATTTTGGCAGAACTGGCTGGCAATAAGCCCGCCGCCGTTGAAGCGTACAAACAGCTTTTGAGCATGCCCAAAGACCCCACCAAAAATATGATTTGGGAGCAAAAAATTGCTTCCCTGAGCCGTGAAATGAAATAACATTCCTGGCGTGCCCTGTTTACAGAAATAATGAATCAACACTGTGCCCACAGCTTTTCCCTGTGGGCGCTGTTTTTGCCACAAAAGCCACTTACCGTACCATGTACGGCTACCTGCGGCAGCAATACCCGGCCTGAAAAAGTCAATGGCAGAATAGGCCACCCTGGCATGGCTCGTTAACGCATTCCGTTTTTCCGTTTGTACCATTTCCAAAAAGGACAACACTATGAACCACCCTTTGCTCGGTCAGGCTGGTGAACGCCACCTGCTTCTTGGCAACGAAGCCATTGTGCGGGGCGCGCTGGAAGCAGGCGTGAACATGGTTGCCTGCTACCCTGGCACCCCTTCTTCTGAAGTGCCAGACACCTTGAACAAGCTGCGGGCTTGCCAACGCTTTACCCTGGAATACTCTGTAAACGAGAAAGTGGCCCTGGAAGTAGGCGGCGGCGCTGCCCTTGCAGGTGCCCTGACCCTGGTTACCATGAAGCATGTGGGAGTGAACGTGGCAGCAGACCCCCTGCTGACCATGACCTACACAGGCTTGCCCGGCGGGCTTGTACTGCTTTCCGCAGACGACCCCGGCTGCCATGCCAGCCAAAACGAGCAAGACAATCGTTATTATGCCCGTTTTGCCTCCATGCCCTGTTTTGAGCCTGCCAACCCGCAGGAAGCCAAAGACATGACGAAAGCCGCCCTGCTGCTGGCGCGGGAAACACAACAGCCCGTGCTACTGCGCACCACCACCCGCATAAACCACATGCGTGGCCCGGTAACCTTTGGCCCCCTTGGCGAACCAGCCCCCATTGTGCCTTTTTCCCGCAATGTGCGCCGCTTTGTGCCCGTGCCTGCCACAGCAAGGGCACGCCACCCCATGCTGCTACAACACATGGAAGATATGCGCGTTATAGCAGAAAAGTCACCCTTCAACACCACGGCAGGCAATGCCAAGGTTGGGGTTATTGCTTCTGGCGTTTCCCGTGCCTACCTGCACGACGTACTCATGGCCCATGGTTGGGAAGGCAAAGTGCGCGTGCTGGAACTGGGCATGACCTGGCCCCTGCCCGAGCAAAAAATAGAACTCTTCATGCGCTCGGTACACGCCCTGCTCGTGCTGGAAGAAGGGGAACCCCTGGTTGAAGCAGAATTGCGCTGCTTGGCCCAAAAACAAGGGCTGCCCCTTGCCATTCATGGCAAGCATGACCCCCTTACCCGCCTTGGGGAATATTCCACCACAAAAATTGCAGAAGCCCTGGGTGCCATATTAGATGAAAAGGTGGAAAATGCCTGCGGCCTGCACTGTGAAGAATTGCCCCAACGCCCGCCAAACCTGTGCGCTGGTTGCGCCCACCGCTCTGCCTTTTACGCTGTGCGCCAAATCTTTGGTGATGACGCCATGTATTCCAGCGACATCGGCTGCTATACTCTGGGTGTGCTGCCCCCCCTTTCCGGGGCAGACTTTGCCTTTTGCATGGGGTCTTCCATTTCCAGCGGCAGCGGGTTTGCCCATGTTTCCGGTAAGCCAGTGGTAGCTTTTATTGGCGACTCCACCTTCTTCCACTCCGGCCTAACGGGCCTTGCCAACGCGGTGTTCAACAGGCACAACCTGCTTGTGGTTATTCTGGACAACGGCACCACCGCCATGACAGGCCACCAGCCCAACCCCGGGGTAAGCGCCGAAGTGCTTGGGGAACAGGCCGCCCACCTTGACATTGAAGCCATCGTAAAAAGCATGGGCGTTGCCCGTGTGGAAAAAGTACGTGGCTACAACCAAAAAGCCTTGCAGCGCACTTTGGAAGAGCTGAAAGGCCAAAACGGTGTGCGTGTGCTACTTGTGGAAGAACCATGCGTGCTGTTTGCCCGCCGTACGCTGAAAAAAGCACGCACCCAGGTGGCTTTTGTGGCAGAACAGGGCGAAGCAGCTGAAAAATGCCTTGCCACATTTGCCTGCCAGGCCTTTTGCAAAAACGCTGAAGGTGTGGCTGTTGATGAAGAACTCTGTGCCGGATGCATGGTGTGCATGCAACTTTCCCCGGCGTTCAAAGCCCGCAAAAGAGGTACAGAATGAGCCAGAAGCTGCGGATTTACCTTACCGGAGTAGGTGGGCAAGGCACCCTTACCGCCACTACCCTGCTTACCCGCATTATTCTTGACCAAAACCTGCCTGTGGTAGCTGGCGAAATTCACGGCATGGCCCAGCGCGGCGGGGTGGTGGAATCCACTATCCTCATTGGCGGGTGGCAAAGCCCCAGCATTCAGCTTGGTGAAGTCGACATTCTACTTGGCTTTGAACCGCTGGAAACCCTGCGTGGCCTGGCTTACCTGCGCACCGGGGGAGCTGTGTTTTCTTCCACTGAATTCACCCCGCCTCCCAGTGTCAGTGCGGGCAAAGCTGTGCTGCCCCCTATGGAATCCATTCAAAAATCCGTTGCCGAAGTGGCCGAAAAGGCCTGGTTTTTCCCCATAAAAACCATAGGGTTGCAGGCTGGCTCCCAGCAAAGCGGCAACACGGCTCTTATTGCGGCGGCTTGCGCTTCCGGCCTTATTCCCGTGAGCATTGAAGCTTTGGAAGCGGGCATTCGCAAGTACATGCCCGCCAAACTGGTGGAAGTAAACCTGAAAGCTGTTGCCCTTGGGGTGGAAGCATTGCATACTACAGGGAAGCACTAAGTTTTTCCTCGATACCATCTCCAACAGCTTGGTATAATATGGGAACCTTCCATTGGCTTCCACAACAAACCAAAAAACAAGCATGTTTTCCCCAGGTCAGGGAAAACATGCTTGTTTTTTGGTTACCTCAAGTAACGCAAGCCTTTGCTTGCGACTTCCTATAATTATTGCTGCCAAGTTAAAAATATTTTCCTTACCCCCTTTATTATTCTGATTTTTGCCGATAATATTGTAACTGGTCGTTTCACATTCTTTTTCCCAAAACAGAAAATCAAGGGCATGCCCCTGCTGTCTAAACGTTCTCTCTGGAGGATTATAATGGGCTTACAATCAAAACTCATTCTTCCCATTGTTGTGCTTGTCACGCTTTTGGTGGGAACAACAGGGTACCTTTCTTACCGCACTTCGGAAGCTGCCATGCGTGAAGACACCCTGGATGCCATGCGGGGGGAAGCCGAGGCAGCCAAACGCGCCATATCTGGCATGATAGTGGACGGCAAAACCGACATGCTGCGCATTGCCACAGACTCGCGCCTGGCACAATTCTTCAGTGGTGACCAAAACGCTGCCAAGGCCAAACAAGACCTCGCAAAACTGTTGGATGTTCTGGCCGAATCCTACCCACACATGGACACCATTGATGTGCTCAACATGGACGGCACCATTGTTGCCGCCTCCGACCCAACCCACGTTGGCGTAAACTCCAGAGATGCCGATTATTTCCAAACAGCCATGCGCGGTGAAACAAAGGCAACCAACCCCTTTGTTACCAAAAGTACTGGTAAAACAGTTATTGCCATTTCCACCCCCATAATGAATGAAGGCAGAAAAGTGGGCGTTGTTTTGGGTACTGTTTTCATTGCAGATATTTTTGAACGTTTCATCAAACCCATTCGCCTTGGGGAAAGTGGTTCTGCCTTTCTCTTGAGCGACCGCGGCAACGTGGTGGCCCACCAAGACCCAAAATATGTTTTTGACCAAAGAATTTTTGCCCACCCCACCTACCAAAAAATTGCCCAAACAGGCACGGGTAGCCTGGAAGGGGTGGACATTAACAACAACCTTTCCCTGTTTGTGTTTGCCCAAGATGAAGAATCCGGCATTATAGTGGTTGTTCGCGCCATTACCAGCGAAATTTTTGCCCCTCTTGTTGCTATGCGCAACGATACCCTCATGGTTATTGCCATTTCTGCCATTTTGGGAGCGCTGGTTATTATAGCGCTTATCCGCCCTGTGGTACGCACCCTGCAACAAGGGGTTAATTTTGCTGAAGACATTGCAGCAGGAAAATTTGACACTGTCTTTACCGTAAACCGCAAAGACGAACTGGGCGTGCTTGCCAATGCCCTGCGCACCATTCCGGCTGAATTGCAAAAAGTGACCCACAGCTACGCCGCTATTGAAACGAATATCATTAATGGCGACATAACTGCCCAGGCTGACTCCAGCCAGCTCAACGGTGAATTCGCCGGGCTTATCCAGGCTACCAATGGCATTTGCAACCGCTTCTGCCGCATGATCAACGGCATTCCCTCCCCTGTGGTCATTATGAACCCGGACCATAAAATACTGTTCATGAACCAGGGCGCCCAGGATGTTGCTGGCACAGACTACCGCAACAAAACCTGTAAGCAAATGTTTAATCTCGAGGACGACGGCACTGCCCAGAGCGCCCTGGACAAGGCCTTCAGAACCAACAAGCCTGCCACCAATGAAACTGTGGCCCACCCCGGCGGCAAGCGCATGGATGTGCAGTATTCCAGCCTGCCCCTGCAAGACAAGCAGGGCCAGCTTACAGCCATGATGCTTTTAATTACAGACCTGACAACCATCAAAGAAACCCAGCGTGTTATTCTTGATGTGGCAAACCAGGCCACAGACATTTCAAACCGCATGGCCGCCGCTTCCGAACAGCTTTCTGCCCAGGTGGAAGAAGTAAGCCACGGAACAGACGTGCAGCGCGACAGGGCTGCCTCCACCGCCACAGCCATGGAAGAAATGAATGCCACTGTGCTGGAAGTGGCCCGCAGCGCCAGTGATGCCAGCCAGCAGGCTGAAAGCACCCGTGGCAAGGCTGAAGAAGGGGCACACCTGGTACACCAGGTGGTCACCGCCATTGAGGAAGTGAACACCACAGCCATGGAAATGCAAAAGAACATGGAAGAGCTTGGCAGGCAGGCAGAATCCATTGGCGGCGTTATGAACGTTATTTCCGACATTGCCGACCAAACAAACCTGCTGGCCCTGAACGCTGCCATTGAAGCAGCACGCGCTGGCGAAGCTGGCCGCGGGTTTGCTGTGGTTGCCGACGAAGTGCGCAAGCTTGCTGAAAAAACCATGAGTGCCACCACTGAAGTGGGCGGCAACATTCGTGGCATTCAGAATTCCACCTCCGTGAACATTGAACGCATGGGCGCAGCAGCACGGGCTGCCGCTTCTGCCACGGAACGGGCCGGAGTTTCCGGCACAGCCCTGGAAGAAATTCTGCACCTGGCCCAAGGCACCTCTGCCCTTATTGCCAGCATTGCCACGGCAGCAGAAGAACAGTCTGCCACATCGGAAGAAATCAACGCATCCATTGACGCCATCAATAACATTGCAACAGACACTGCCTCAGGCATGGTGGAATCTGCCTCTGCTGTGCAGGAAGTTTCCCGCATGGCGCAAGAACTGCGCTCCTTGCTGGGTCGCCTGCAAAAATAACACGCCCTTGCCCGGCTCCGCTGTTCACCTGAATAGCGGAGCCGAGCCATCATAACAAACAAAGCGCCTGCCGGGAAACCAGCAGGCGCTTTGTGTATTATGCAAACGTGCAGGGTCCATGGAACCTGCACATTACCTAAGCCCCCACAGCAACATGCCCCCAAGCCCTGCCACCAGCAGGCAAGCCCCACCCCACGGCCCCAGCCAGCGCACGCAACACGGCGAAACAACAAATACCAAAACCCCCACCTTGCCCCAAAACAGGAAAAAATCTGCCACAATCCACCAGCTTCCCCCAAGCCATTGCCCAAGAGTGAACGGAACCAACAGGGAAACCACCACAGCCTGCCACAACACCACCCAGGCAACATAGGCCACGGGCAACGGCTGCACTGCGGTCTGTTCCTCCTGCCTGGGCCACCGGGGTAGCAGGCTGCACAGCCCGACCAAAACCACGGCAAGGCTCACCTTGCCAGGTGGGGAAACTTCACACCACAAAGGGTGCGCTACAAATGCATCCAGGTGCCAAAAATAGCCTGGTAACCCCCGGTGCCAACTGCACAGCCCCAGCCCCCCCCACACCAGCACCAGCCCTGCAAAGGCCAGCAGCAATGGCCTGCCTGCAAGCCCTGGCATACCCCCAGCCCGTGCCGTGCCACTTTTAGGGTACGGCTGCAAAACTGCTGCCCACAACAGTATACCCAGCAACACTCCCCCTGCATAAGGCCAGGCCCACAGGGCAGGTAAACTGCCTGCCGGCACAGCCAGCAGGGCAAAGCATAAGGCAGCATGGACAATACAGCCTATGGCACCCTGCCCGCCCTGTACCGTGGCACAGCCTGCCTCAGGGGCAAGGCCATGGTCAGCCGGGGCATGCCAATGCGCTTTCTTCCCTGCATGGAAAAAACGGGAAATATGGCGCTGAAATAGATGTGGCGTTTTGGTGTACAAAATGCTACAATTGACGCTATAGGCCCGGTTCAGGCACTGTGAGCACCCACGTGCCAACAAACGGTTTGCCTGACAAAAAAGCAGCATATACGCCAGTGCAGGAACAATAGAGAACATCGGCATGCAAGCACCCCTGGGCAATGTAAAAAACCACGGCGTAACACTACAAAGCCGCATGCCCCGTTATGGCACAAGACTGGGCTTGGGTAAACGGTGCTCCCCCCACAAGCTTCCCTTGGTCTTTCTGGCCCAGGGGGCACTATTTTTTCTGCTTCTTTGTGTGTGCCTTGCTTTGTGGCCTGTTCCCGTTATTCAGGCAAGCAACCAAAAAGCCCTTGGCTTTTCCTTGCCTGCCCCCCTTGGGCAGGAGTTGCACACCCGCATGATTCATTCTGTGCAGCGCACCCCGGTGGAAGAATTTCTGGCACCGCTGCACGGGCTGCTGTGGCCGTGGCGCACGCGTATTCAATCGCATAACGCAGGGTTGCCTTTTGCCCTGCCCACACCGGGGCGCTTTTATTCCACCCCCCCCTGGATGATTCTGCAAGGTGGCAGAAGGGCAGAACCAGAGGTGTGGTACCGGGTAGGTACAGAAGAATTAGGTACAAATGAAGCCAGGGTTTCCCCTGGTGGCTGGCATGCGCTTTACCGCACCATGCCCCTGGCCCGGCTGCACATAACCGTGCAACAACGCCCCTTGTGGCATGTTCTGGCAGGACTGGAGCCAAAAAAACAGTAATAATATTTGATATTTTTACTGCGTAAGAATACCTTGAGACAACACATGCGTAGTGTTTTTCTTAGGAAACACTGATTAAATGGTCTTTGGGAAACGCGCAGTTATTTCGTTTGGCAAGGTCGGGGACACAGGCCCTGTGCGCAAGCTTTTTTTGAAGCAGGAGTGACAATTCCGCATGAAAGCGGAATTGGAAACCGCCCGAAGGGCGGGAGCCGAAGGCCGAGGCCCAGGACGGGCCGAGTCAACTCTTCTGTCCTCGACTGTTTCAGAAAAAGTGAAGCAACGCCGCCAAACGGAATAAATCAGCATTTCCCTTGTTTCACCGTTTTATTATTGAAGGAAGCCTTATGACTGAACAGGTACAAACTCCCACGGAGCAGCCCAAAAAAGAGGGCATTGACTTTGACGAGCTCATCCGTAAATACGACTCTGAATCCCGCTTCCGCATTGTGGGGGGATGGCAGAAAATATTCATCAGCCTTGTGGCCTTTGCCATGGCGGCCTTCCACTTTACCACGGCGGGCATCGGGCTGCTCAGCATTCAGCAGCAAGGGGCCATTCACCTGGCGTTTGCCCTTACCCTGACAATTCTGCTTTTCCCCATGTACCGCAAGCGCGGCAACAACAGCATTCCCATAAGCGACTTTTTTCTGGCTGCTGCGGGGGTAGCGGCCTGTGGCTACCTTGTGGTAAATTATATGGCCCTTACGGAACGTGCAGGCCTGCCCACCCAAATGGACATCATAATGGGCTTTGTGCTTATTGCCCTTGTGCTGGAAGCTACCCGCCGCATTTCCAATCCCATTCTCCCGCTATTGGCCATTGCTGCGCTGCTCTACTGTTATTTCGGGCAATCCTTACCGGAAGCCATGGCCCACCGGGGCTTCAGCATTGAGCGCATCATCAACCACATGTACCTGGGCACGGAAGGGCTTTTTGGCACACCGCTGCAAGTATCTTCCACCTTCGTATTTATCTTTATCCTGTTTGGCGCCGTGCTGGACAAAACCGGCATCGGCAAATTCATTATCGACCTATCCCTGGCCCTGGCCGGGTGGTCCACAGGCGGGCCTGCCAAGGTGGCGGTTGTTGCTTCCGGGCTTATGGGCACTGTTTCCGGCTCTTCCGTGGCCAACGTGTGCACCACGGGCATGTTCACCATTCCTCTGATGAAAAGCGTGGGCTACCGCCCTTATTTTGCGGGCGCAGTGGAAGCCGTTGCCTCCACTGGCGGGCAAATAATGCCCCCCATCATGGGTTCCGGCGCGTTCATTATGGCCCAGTTTCTGGGCATTGGCTACCTGCAGGTGGCCCTGGCAGCGGTTATTCCTGCCCTGCTGTACTATGCTTCCGTTATCATTCAGGTGCACCTTGAAGCCCAGCGCCTTGGCCTTGTGGGCCTGCCCAAAGACCGCTTGCCCCACATTTGGGACCTGCTGCGCACCCGGGGCTTTCTGCTTATTCCCCTTATTGCCATTATCTACTTTCTGCTTGCTGGCTATACTCCGCTCAAAGCGGCTTTTTACGGCATTTTGGTGTGTATTCCCCTTTCCTACCTCAACAAGGAAACGGCCCTTACCCCTAAAAAAATGTTTGAAGCCTTTGAAATGGGCGCACGCGGTTCCCTGGCTGTGGCCTGCGCCTGTGCCTGCGTGGGCATGATTGTAGGCATGGGCACCTTAACGGGCGCTGGCCTGCGCATTGCCAACGGCATTATTGAACTGGCAGGCGGTATGCTGCTGCCCACCATGATAATGACCATGCTGGCAAGCATTGCCCTGGGCACCGGGCTGCCCACCACGGCAAACTTTATTGTTACCAGCACCATGGCAGCCCCTGCCTTGCTGCAAATGGGTGTGCCCCCCCTGGCGGCCTACATGTTTGTGTTCTACTTTGGCATTGCCGCCGACCTTACCCCGCCTGTGGCCCTTGCCTCTTACGCCGGGGCGGGCATTGCCGGGGCAGACCCAATGCGCACGGGCATAACTGCCTTCAAGCTGGCCCTGGCCGGGCTTATTGTGCCGTATATTTACGTATTCAACCCCATTTTGCTGTTCATTGGGGCAGATTCCATGCTGGACATGGTGCAGCCTGTATGCACCGCCATGCTCGGGGTGTTCCTGCTGGCCATGGCCACCATTGGCTTTTACCGCACTCACCTGAACCTTGCCCTACGCGGCCTTGCTTTGTTAGGTGCCCTGGGCCTGCTCACCCCAGGAACTTTGACAGATGTTGCAGGTTTTACTATTCTTCTTGTTATCCACTTATTTCAAACGTACAAAAAGCGTAATGAAGCAAAACCCTTAACCTCTTCTGTGGGAGCTTGATGATGAAAAAACTTAAATTCGCTTCCCTGCTTTGTATTGCTGCACTAGCTGGCCTTTTGGGCGCTGCCTCGTTTGCCGGGGCGGCCGCCTATGTTTCCATTGCCACTGGCGGCACCGCAGGCACTTACTACCCCATTGGCGGGGCCATTGCCAAGGCAGCCAGCAACAACCCCGCCATTAAGGCCACGGCTGAAACTGGCAACGCTTCTGTTGCCAACATCAACCTGCTGGGCCGCGGTGCCATTGAAGTGGCCTTTGCCCAGAACGACATTTCTTACTGGGCCTACCATGGGGAAATGATGTTCAAAGCCCCCATGAAAAACCTGCGCGCCGTGGCTGCCCTGTACCCGGAACACGTGCAACTTCTGGTAACGAAAGATTCCAAGGTTAACACCCTTACCGACCTTAAAGGCAAGCGCGTAGGCGTGGGTGCCCCCGGTTCAGGCGTTGAAGCCGACGTGCGCGCGCTGTTCCAGGTAGCAGGCCTTACCTACGACCAAATGAAAGTAGATTTTCTTGACTTTGGTGCCACCACTGACCGCTTCAAAGACAACCAGATTGACGCAGGCTTTGTGGTTGCCGGGTTCCCCACCGCTTCCATTATGGACCTTGCTACTTCCAAAGACGTAACCCTGGTAAGCTTTGACGATGCCTACCTGGCGAAACTGGTGAAAGAACACCCCTACTTTGTGATAAGCACCATTCCTGCCGGAACCTACACTGGCATTGACAAAGACATCAAAACCCCGGCTGTTAAGGCTGTGCTGCTGACCCATGACGGCGTTTCCGACGACGTTATCTATGCCTTCACCAAAGGGATGTTTGAAAACCTGGATACCATTCATGCCTCCCACGCCAAAGGGAAAGAAATTACCCTGCAAACCGCGCTGGACGGCCTGACAGTGCCCCTGCACCCCGGTGCAGCCCGCTACTTTAAAGAAAAAGGGATGAAAGTGGAATAACGCCACGACCTTTTTTGCTGGATTTGAAAGAACCCCGCCCTGCATGAGTTATGCAGGGCGGGGTTCTGTTTGTTGGGGAACATTGGTTTATTCCGTTTGGCAATGCACGAAGTTTAGTACGGCGCAAGCGCCTCACCATTCTTCTTTTCTTCTTTTGTTTGCCGCTCCGCTTAGGGTAGTGCGGCGTGCCGCCGCAGACGCTTGTGGTTTTTCATTATTTATCCGCTCCGCTTGGGTCAGGGGGCCGCACAAGGGGCCCCCTAACCCAAGCGGAGCGGCAAACAAAACAAAAATCAACAGGCTGAGGCGGCGGCACGCCGCAAAAACCTACGCACCACCACCTCTTCCATCAAACTCCGCGACAACCCCTTCCCCCCTACACCGCCACCTCTTCCCCCATACCTTCACTGGGTGGCACCAAAAACGGTGTCACATCCACCACATCCTGTTGCGCCCGTGTCAGGTTGGTACTGGCATATTCAAGAAACACACCAGACTCCAGGAACAGGTTAAACAGATCACGGTCAAGGTGGTTGTTCTGCACCATGCGTTGCATAATGGAAAACGTTTCGTGCAGGGTTTTGGCTTTTTTATAGGGCCTGTCAGAAGCCGTTAACGCTTCAAACACATCGGCAATGGTCATTACCCGTTCAGGCACGCTCATGTCTTTGCCCGTTAACTTACGCGGGTACCCTTTGCCGTCCATGGTTTCATGGTGGTTCCCGGCAATGTCCGGCACGTGCTGCATGTCTTGCGGCAGGGGCAAGCTGGAGAGCAAACAAATGGTTTGCACCATATGTTCATTAATTTTGAAGCGTTCTTCGGCGGTCAGGGTACCCCGTTTCACACTCAGGGTATAAATTTCCCCATAGTTATACATATATTCCGGCAGTTCCATATCAAACCCCCAAATATTGCGGGGGTCACCTGCCTGCACCGGGGGCTCCAGCCCTTCACGCCAGCGCACCAGGTGGGAAGGTTTGTCTGCCAGTAGCCGTTCCTTCACAGGCAGAGCACCGTGCCTGCCGTCTTGCCGCGCCCGGTCACTTTCTTCGTGGCCAAGGCCAAGGCGGTCGTTGAAAAAGCGCAACCATTCCCGGCGGGCAATGGTGCGCAGGCGCTCTTCATCTTCCGGGTGCATAAATTCGCCGCCAATGTTGCACTGGGCTACAAAGGCAAATTCATCCTGCAACTCTTCCTGCAACGCCTGGCAGGCCAGGGTAGCTTCTTCTTCCGGCATACCCGCCACCATGGCTTCAAGGCGCTGAATCTCGGCATCGCGGTGCAGCACTTCAAACCGCAACCGTATTTCATGAATGCGGTTACGAATCATTTCCAGCTTAGTGGCTTTATCCACCACATATTCCGGGGTAGTAATTTTCCCGCAGTCATGCAGCCACGCCCCCACCTGGAATTCTGCATCTTGTGCCCTGCTCATGGTAAAGGGGGCAAAAGGGGTATTGGGTGTTTGCTTAACAACATCGAGCAACGACTGGGCCAGGCGCGGCACCCGGCGGCAATGGCCCCCGGTGTGCTGCGACTTTGCGTCAATGGCATCTGCCACAAGGCGAATAACCCCTTCCAGCATAGCTGTTTGGGCATTCATAAGCTTGCGAGTTTCCACCGCCACAGCGGCAGAACTGGAAATTTGCTGCATAAACGTAGCAAATGCCTGGCTTTCTTCTTCATGCTGGGAAGGGGTGCGAATAACACATAGCGCCCCCACCAGTTCATTTTCCCGGCTACGTAGCAACGTCACGTTGCAGGTGCCGTGCAGTTCCTGGCGCAGGTGCCTGGCCAGTTCTGCATCACTGAACATAACCGGGGGCAGAAGCAGTTGCGCCTGAAACTCGCCCCCTTCACTTGTGGCAAGGTCCAGGGCATTTAGGCCTGTATCATACAAATAAATGGCGCCACCCCTGCCCCGCACAATACTAAGTGACTCTTGCAGCACATTTTCCAGCATGCGCTCCAGGCTTTGTTCTTTATTCAAGGCTTCTGAAATAGCCAGAAAGCCACGAATGGCGCGGGTCATGGCCCGCAGCATGCGTCCCATTTCCTGCACTTCACGCAGCACAGTGGAAACACCGATGGGGGCAGAAAAGTCAAACCGCCGCAAAGACAAAAGCTGCCCGGTAAGCAACTGAAGGGGCCGCACAATATCGCGCCCAAACTTCCAGCTTATAAGCAGGCACAACACCACGGCAGCGCTTGTCCACAGCATTTGGTCCCACAGGGTTTGCCACAGTTTGGCAAACAGTTCATTACCCGGAATGGCCACCAGCAATGTTAAATCACTTTCCGCTGTGTCTGTAAGCGGGGAAAGAAAACCAAACCATTCAACACCGCCTTGCTCAAAGGGAATAAGGGTGTTCATTGGCAGTTCTGTGGCAAGCAGGTGGGTAAGCATGGGCAAGCTAGATGAACTTATGGTGCGCAGTTGGAACTCTTCAGTCGTCAAAGGCTCCTTGATTATGTCATGGGCCTGGGCCACAAGGTGGCCTGCTTCGTCCACCAGGGCCATATGGGTGCCAGGTGTTACCTGCAATTTATTCAACTGGGTAGTAAGGTCCCTGGTGGTAATATCCAATGCCACCACAGCATCGCCAGCACCAGCCCGTTCTGCCAGGGTTACTCCAATTTCCCCCGTATAATGAAACACATAGGGAGGTGTCGTAATAACCGCCCCATTGGCTTCCATAGCTGCCAGAAACCAGGGTCTGGTCAAAGGGTCTATGGAGGCACGCGAGGACGGCATGCCTACCATCACTTGCAGGTCCGAATCCAGGTAAAGGCGTATTTCCTCAATATTTCCGTAGTCATCCAACACAAGGGAGCGCAATACATAAGCAGCCCCTTCCGGCTCATCCGGTTCGTGTAAATGCGATGTAAGGAGCTGCCGTAACGAAAAAAGCTCCCCTGTAGCGTAGCCCACATACACGGCATTACTAATGGGGTTAGCCAAAAGCAATTCCGCTAATGCCGGAACCGACAGCATACGCTCTTCATGCGTTTTTGCCCGGGTTATGGCAGAATAACGCAACACACGCAAAGACGTGTTGGATGGCTGCACTGTAGCATGAAAGGACTGGCGCAGGGCGTCTGCCAGATACTCTACAGAAACACCTGTGGCAGTAAGTATGCTGTAGCGCATGCCACGATGGGCCTGAAACAAAAGCCCGGAAGCAACAATGAATAAACACAGTGTGATAGTGGCAGGAACCGCAAACTGGAGGGATATGGAAAAGCGGCGGTGTCTCATGATTGTTCTCATGCGTAAGAATATAGTTCTGGATGTCCTCTATGTTACTTCTTTTTTGATACTTCTTTTCCACAAAAGAGTACAGGACATATTATTGCAGGCAGCCCCAACCCGACAAACGCTTACAAAATGGCAGCCCGAGCTGTACGCACGAACTGCCATTGTATTGAGCAAAAACAAATAAAAACAGGTTTATTCAAAACACTATACGCAACCAAGGCCCCAAATGCGGCGCTGCAACAACGCTTGTTCCTGGAACATGCCTGTGCCTTCCACACACTGGCAGCCTGCCTGTTTAGCGGTTTCCAGGAAAACAGAACCAGCCATGTAGGTTATGTCCATAGCCACAGAACCCGGTACAAACGAACGGGCCGTAAGCGGCAAGGCCACATGTATGGGCAACGCGTTAATAACAACGTGGCATTGCCGCTCTGCCAGGGTTTCCAGGGCTTCCAGGGGCAAGGCCTGCACCCCAAAGGCTGCGGCCTTGGCAACACTGCGGTTCAGCACCAGGACTTCTGCCCCGGCTTGCTGTGCAGCATAAATCACAGCTTTGGCAGCGCCCCCTGCCCCCAGCACCGCCACGCGCTTTCCGGCAAGGGGCATGGGCAGCGCCCGCAAGGCACCGGGGCCATCCGTATTATGCCCATGCCACAGCCCGCCTTCCACTGTAACAGTATTCAGGGCACCAATGGCATGCACAGCCGCATCGTGGCTATCCACCAGGGGCATCATGTGCTCTTTCAGGGGCATGGTAACGCTCAGGCCAGCCACCCCAAGGCGGCGCAGCAAGCCAACGGCTTCCGGCAGCTCTCCCGGTTCCAGCCGCCACTTTACATACACGGCATTTTCCCCGGTTTCCCGGTTCAGGCGGTTGTGGAACAGGTGCCCAACACTTTTGCTTACCGGGTCGCCCAGCAGGCCGTATATTTTGGTCTCTTTATTCAGCGACTTAAAGTTATACACTTCTGCCAGGGTGGTGGCATCTATCTGCCCTGGGGCAGAAGCTTCCGTAACCGGGCAATAGGAAAACCCCGGCCCCACCACAGGCCCTAATACGCGGGTGCTGGCCCCGTCTTCCCCCATGACAATACCAATAAGCGGGTCCGGGCATTCCTTGCAAAACACCAGCATACGCAAGGCGTCCAGAGTGGAGTGCCCCATGGTGGCTATTTTATACCACGCACCAGGGGCCGCAGCCCGCATGGGGGCCAGCATAGCCGCCAAATTTTCCGGAGTGCGGGAAAAGTCGTGGCAGGAAAGCACAAGCTGCGTGCCAGGGCTGGCTGCCGCAATGCGGGCTATCCACTCCGGCGGGGTGTCGTATTCCACATCAATGTAGGCCGGGGCAAGCCCTGCCAGGGCAAGCAACCCTTCCAAACGCTCCGTTTCACTCCCGGCAAAGGCCCCGCCCTGCCCCTTGGGGCGCAGCGTAAACAATGCAGGACAGGGCAAAACAAGGCTCGCCACATCCTGCACCCGAAATTCTTCCAGGGCGTCCAGGCGCAGCTCCACCATGTCAAACACCGGGGGCAGCGCTGCCAGCCGCTGGGCCACTGCCGCAATGGTTTTTTCTTGAATGACGCCTACCAGCATTACTTCCCCCTCAGGAAACGCTGATTTATTTCGTTTGGCGGCGTTACTTCACTTTTTTTGAAACAGTCGAGGACGGAAGAGTCCACTCCTGTTTCAAAAAAAGCTCGTGCCTTGCCAAACGAAATAACTGAGCATTCCCAAAATACCATTTACTCAGTGATACCGAGTGGTATCAACGTGCCACGCCCAAAACCAAACACAATTGAGAGCAAAAAATCAGTGTTTCTCTAAGGCTTCCAAGGGCTGCCAAGGGGAAAGAGGCCCTGCTCATTCATAGCCCTGGCCCGTTGCAGCAAGAGCGCATCGGCCAGCACCACCCGGCACATAGCTTCCACCACCGGCACAGCCCGCACTGCCACGCACGGGTCGTGGCGTGACCCTGCGGGCAACTGGAACGTAGCCTCAGTGCCATTCACGTCTACTGTAGGCAGCGGGGCTTCCACACTGGCTGTGGGCTTAAAGGCAACGCGCCCATACAGCGGTGCCCCTGTGCTAATACCCCCAAGCACCCCGCCAGCGCGGTTGGTGGCAGTGGTAATGCTGCCGTTTTCGGTAATAAAAGCATCATTATGCGCTGTGCCGCGCATGGCAGCCGCCGCAAAACCAAGGCCCATTTCCACCCCTTTTGCGGCGGGTATTCCCATAAGGGCAAGGGCCAACAGAGCGTCCAGCTTGCCATACACGGGCTCGCCAAGACCAGGGGGCACGCCTTCTGCCAAAAAGGCCACTACCCCGCCTGCGGAATCGCCTGCGTCTTTGGCGTCTAAAATGGCACGGCCCATGGCTTCTTCTGCAGTTCTATCAATGGCAAACATGCCGCTGTGGGCTGTATGCTCCACAATGTGGGCCACACTAGGGGCCTTGGGGCCTGCCACGCCCCCGGCTTCTTCAAGGTAGGCAGCCACCCGAATGCCAAAAGGTTCCAGCAACGCATCTGCCACAGCCCCGGCCGCTACACGGCCCACGGTTTCACGGGCAGAAGCACGCCCACCGCCGCGGTAGTCAAACACACCGTACTTGTGCAGGTACGTGAAGTTGGCATGGCCTGGGCGCATAAGGTCTTTTACGGCTTGATACTTGGTGGAGTCGGCGTCGGCATTTTCCACCACAATGCTAATGGGTGCCCCGGTGGTAACCCCTTCAAACACGCCGGAAAGAATACGGCCCCTATCTTCTTCCTTGCGCGGGGTGGTATAGGGCGACTTGCCCGGTGCGCGCCGCGCAAGGGCGGCATTTATGCGGGCATCGTCCAGGGGCAAGCCTGCGGGGCAGCCGTCCACAACAACGCCCACGGCTGGCCCGTGCGATTCCCCCCAGGTGGTATAACAAAACAGTGTGCCAAATCGGTTATGCGCCATGGTGCAATGCTTCCAGTTGGGTTTGGAGGCGGGCCGCAAGCTGCGCCGGGCCTTCCTCACAGGAGATGGTAAAAACAACGTCTGCCGCAGCCAGGTACAACGGCCTGCGCTGGGCATACAAATCCATAAAACGCCCGTCGGCAAACAGGGGGGAATTTACCCCAGCCAGGCGGCGTTCCACCACTTGGGGGGCTGTATCCACAAACACCACCAGACCAATGGCCCGCAGCAGTTCCGGGGCATGGGGGCAATGCACCACCCCGCCACCTGTGGCCACAACTGCTGCCTGCTTGCCTGCCAACGATTGCAGCACAGCCGCTTCGCGCTGGCGGAACGCCTGTTCCCCAACGGTACGGTAAATGTCGCGGAACGAGGCAAACTCGCCTGTTTCCTGCTGCCACGCTTGCTCCAGCAGGTGGTCGCAATCTAAAAGGGGATTACCCACACGCTGGGCATAAGCTGCGGCAAGGGTGCTTTTCCCACTGGATTTAAAGCCAATAAGGACAATGCTCACGCATCTTCCCCCGTCACTTCTGCCACGTTTGCTCCAAGCCCCTGCATAATGCCCGCAAACCCCGGAAAGCTTTTGGCAACGCAGGCCACGTCATGCACCGTGGTGGGGGAAGATGCCCCAAGCCCTGCCACAGCGCAGGCCATGGCAATGCGGTGGTCGTGGTAGCTGGTGGTGTGCGCCCCGTGCAGGGGGGCAGGGTGAATAACCAGGCCGTCGGGGCGTTCTTCAATACGTGCGCCCATTTTGCCAAGCTCTGTGGCAATGGCGTGCAAACGGTCGCTTTCTTTTTGCCGGGCAATGGCAGCCCCGGTAATGGTTGTGGGGCTGGAAGCGTAACAGGCCACGGCCGCCAGCACAGGCACCGCGTCAATAATGGTGTTCACGTCCAGCTCTGCCCCGTGCAGGGCTACCCCGCCATGCACCCGCAGGCGCTTGGCCCCTTCTTCCCGCGTGAACTGAGCGCCCATTTTTTCCAGCGCTTCCACCACGCCCTTGTCCCCCTGGGGGTCGGCAAAATCCACATTTTCCAGCGTCATTTCACTGCGCGTAACCAGCGCCGCCGCAATGGGGAAGGCTGCGGAACTCCAGTCTGCCGGAACGGTGTAGGTAAAGCCATTAAAGGCCGTGGGCCCGGTAACGGTATATTGGCAGAAATTGTCATTGGTATAGCGCACGCCAAACATATCCAGCCAGTGTAGGGTAAGGCCAATCCACGGTTTTTCACCGGGGTTGCGCACGGTAATGGTGGTGGTACCTTCCAGGAAGGCGGCCAGCATGAGCAGGGCCGAAACAGGCTGGGAGTCGCTACCGTCAATTTCCAGGGCAGCGGCGCGGGCAAGGCCGCGCACCACAATGGGGGCTTTGCCGTCGTCTTTAGTGGAAACCGCAAAAGCCCCGGCCTGGGTCAGCCCTTCCAGCAGGGGCTGCATGGGCCGAATGGTGCAAATAGATTTATCGCCCGTAAGCACGGTATAATAAGGCATAAGCGCTGCCAGGGCTGCCACAAAGCGCAGCACCTGCCCGGAGTTGCCCACATCAATCACATTCTGCGGCGGGCGCGGGCACCCACCCACACCCTGAATGGTCAAAGTGGAGCCTTGCTCAACTATTTCAGCCCCCAAGGCCCGGCAGGCCGCCACCATGGCCACGGCATCTGGCGAAGGCAATACATTATGAATAATACTTTGGCCTTTGGCAAACGAGGCAAACAATACCGCACGCATAGTGTGCGATTTGGAACTGGGCACCGTGCCGCTGCCCTGAAGGGAGGATGGGATGACAAGGTAACGCATGGTATTTTCCTGCACGTTAAAGGTCGAAAGAGCGAGGGAATGGCCTGCGGCATATTCTGCAACACGTCCGCAACAACAATGCCAAATAAATGCCCCATGGTCGAGCAGAAAAGCGCCCACCCCAGCCTTGACTTGCACTGCGCTTCGCTGCATGATGCCAAAAGGCTGATATTTGCAGTGTGCAATGCGTCCTGTGCCCTTTTTGTTTTGTCCCCCGTTACCCTGCCCAGTGTTTTTTCCCGGAGTTTTTGTGCACCAACACCCATGCCCTGCCCCAGCCCCCACCCCGGAAGGCTCCCCCGCCAGCGACTACCCCAATGTCTATTACCTCGGCCCTGCTGGCACCTATTCAGAACAGGCAGCCATAAACTATTTTGGGGAACGCATGCACGGCATACCCACAGAATCCATCGGCGCGGTTATTGATTCCGCCGCCCGTGACGGTTTTGGCGTGGTGCCCTATGAAAATTCCCTGGCAGGCCAAATTCGGGAAACGTCCGGGGCCATGGCCCGCCACGTACTGACCATTGTGGATTCCATTGCCCTGGCCATTGAGCAGTGCCTGCTTTCCCGCGCCAGCTCCATGGCAGAAATCAAGCGCATCTACTCCCATGAAGTTTCCCTGATGCAGTGCCACAAATGGCTGAAAAACAATATGCCCGGCATTGAACAGTGCGCCGTGACCAGCAATGCCGAAGCCATGCGCCTTGCCGCCCAAGACCCCACCACCGCCGCTATTGGCGGTGCCCACGGTGCCCCCCGCTATGGCCTGACCATTTTACGCCAGAATATTCAGGACACGGAACGTAACGTCACCCGCTTTTTTGTAGTGCACGCCAAGCCTAAAGAGTAGTAGTAGAAATCAATAAATTTATTGTAAAAAGCTCGCGTGTTCAAGCGCCAGTAAGGCTTTTTTATTCTCCAGCCCACTGGCAAACCCGGTAAGCTTGCCCCCGGCCCCCACCACCCGGTGGCAGGGAATAAGCAGGGTTATGGGGTTACGCCCCACGGCACTGCCCACGGCCCTGGCAGACATTCTTTTCCCGCCCATAGTGGCACTCAGTTGCTGCCCCATGGCACCGTATGTGGTGAGCGTTCCGTAAGGAATAGCCAGCAGCATGCGCCACACCGCTTGCTGAAACGCCGTGCCCTGCGGCGCAAGGGCAAAGTACGGAGCTTCCCGTACCCCGGTCAAATAGGCCGCCACCCAGGCTTGCACCGCCAGCAGCATGGGGCGGCTGGCATCTTCCACCCACCCTTCCCCCATTTTCGGGAAATGGCGCTGCCCCATAAACCAGAAGCCCACCACCGCCTCAACCGGGGCGTTATCAGCTATAGGCACTGTATGCGTATCGCATGGGGGGGCTTCACTTGCGCCTTTTTCATGCGCGGCTTGGAGTATGGTATGGGCAGGAACACACGCTGTGGCCCCCAGGGCCATGCCCAACGGAGTGGAAATATGGGAATAAAAACAATGTTCAATAATCATTCGTTGCTCGCTTTGTGTGGTGCAGGCAAAAGGGCAAAAGGAACATCAATGTAGTTGCATACAACTCTGACGCTAGGCTGCACCTGCGCGTCCCCCGCATCAGGCGCTTTTATTCCTGCTCTTCCCCGATAATACCAAATTCAATGGGCGTTTTTATATAAAAAAGCGGTACTTTTTCTTCTATTACTCTGGCAAAAAGCTGGTCTGCCTGGGTGGCATTCACCGCCAGGCTTACCTCCACGGGCTGGTCCCCCAACTCAAAAAAATGGCTGGAACAGTATAAGCCATCGCGCCCGTAGCCACCTTGAGCGGCTGTAACCGTTGCCCCGGCAATTCCCAGCGATTTGGCTTCCTGCATGAGCCATTCCGCAATGCTCATGTGCTTGTGCCTGCGCCCCTGCTGGGTGTAAAACGAAATCTGAAATCCGTGCATAATCCCCTCCTGTAAAAGCCTGCCATAGCGTTGACGAGGCAAAAAGAACCCGGTATGCTCGCAAATTGAGCAAAAAAGGGAAACACTGTTACCCTAACACGGCTTACCAAAGGAATAAAGGGCTTCCTGCACAGGCAAAGCTATAGTGCCCTAAGCTTGTTTGCAGAAAGCCTGCATGCGTTTGCGTGCCCCCAACCCGCCGTGAAGAATTCTCTCGCAAAAACGCGCCTTGGCATAGGGGAGGTTTGGGATGTATTTCATATTTGTTGCCCTGGGAATACTTTTTGCCGGGGGCCTGTTGGCCTTGCTGGCAGGCCGTGGGCCAGTAGCTGGCAAAGTGGGCGCTGCCACAGCCCTTGCTGCCGCTGCCGCTGGCCTTGCGGGCGCGGGGCAAACGCTGTTAGCCATCAATACCCCCAGCATAGAACACCACGGCTTCTGGCTTGGCCCACTGGCTGACAAAGTAACCCTGACTGCTTTTTCCCTGCCCCTTGGTTCCTTTACCTTCCATCTGGATGGTTTAGGGGCCTTTTTTTTACTCCCCACCTTCATTGTTTCCGCCGTATGCGCCGTGTATGGCGCAAGCACCCTGAACCAGAACGATTCCCCCCACCACCTTGGCCTGCACTGGTTTTTTTACAGCATGCTCACTGCCGGGCTGGTGGTGGTGTTCACCGCAGCAGATGCTTTCCTCTTCCTTATGGGCTGGGAAATAATGTCCCTGGCTCCGTTTTTTCTGCTTTCCCTGCACCATGAACAAGGCGCTGTGCGCAAGGGCGCGTGGTACTACCTGATTGCTGCCCACCTTGGGGCCTTGTGTTTGCTGGCCTTTTTCGGCCTGCTTTCTGCGTACAGTGGGGGTAGCCTTGCCTTTGCGGATTTTAATAATCTTTTCGGTATGTTTTCGTTCATTGCCCCAATAGCCGCAACCAAAACACTGCTTTCTCCCCCTCTCCCCAACGAACTTCTGCTGGCCCTGCTGGCCTTTGTGGGGTTTGGGGCCAAGGCAGGGCTTATGCCCATGCATGTGTGGCTGCCACGGGCCTACCCGGCTGCTCCGGGGCACATTGCGGGCTTCATGGCCGGGGCACTGAGCACCAGCGGTATTTATGGCCTCATACGCACCTTGGCACTTTTTCAATACACCAACTTCCTGTTTGCTGAACTCTTGATAGGGGCAGGGGCCATTTCCATTGTGCTGGGCATTCTCTTTTCCCTGGCCCAGCCTTCCATTAAGCGCGTGCTGGCCTATTCCAGCATTGAAAACATGGGCATTGTGTGCCTTGCCCTGGGCTTTGGGGCCAAGCTCTACAGTTCGCAGCCAAACCTCGCGCTGTTGTGCTATATCGCCGCTCTCCTGCACCTGTTCAACCATAGCCTGTATAAAACCCTGTTGTTTCTGGCAGCCGATGCAGTGGAGCGCGCCACAGGCACAGACACCATTACCCTGCTGGGGGGCCTTGGCAAACGCATGCCCGTGGTGAGCGCCTTTTTTGCCCTGGGGGCAGTTGCCATTTGCGCCCTGCCGCCGCTGAACGGATTTGCCGGTGAATTTGTGCTGTATGTGGCTCTAGCCCTTGGCGGTTCTTTTGATGCCCAGTCCGGCATGTATTACTGGGGCGGGCTTTTTGTGCTGGCCATGGCAGGCGGGCTGGCGGTGGTCAGCTTTACCCGCGTCTATTCCCTGGTGTTTTCCGGCAACCCACGCACCCCGGCCACTCAGTTGGGGCAAGACCCGCCCGCCCTGCAACGGGCCACCCTGTGGGTGCTGGGGGGGCTGTGTGTGGGCAGTGGGCTTGCTGTGCCTATGGCATTAAATGTTATTAGCAATATATTTTGGCAATTGGGCCTGTGGAGTGTCATTGATGACAGCTATCGTAAGTCGTTAAGCTACGTATCTCAATTCAAACTCGCCCCCATATCCTCCCATGACATGCCTGGCCTGCTCCTGCACATTAACACGGGCTTTGCGCTGTTTGCCGCCCTGGTGGCAGGGCTGCTCTTGCTGCGCCGCTGGTTGCTGCGCAAGCGGGAAGTGACCATAGCCCCCACCTGGGACTGCGGCTATAGCGCCCCCACACCGCGCATGCAATACACCGCCGCCTCGTTTTCCCAGCCTATGGCAGTGTTTATGCGCAGTTTTTTGCGCCAGCAAAACACCACCCCCACCATAACCGACTACTTCCCCAGCGCGGCCACGGCCAGCACCACCACCCCAGACTGGGTGGAAACCGGGCTGTATGCCCGCCTTGCCCGCCTGTGCCTGCGCGCTGCCTTGTGGGCCAAGCACATGCAGCACGGGCGGCTTAACGTGTATGTGCTGTATATTCTCATCACCCTTGTGGTGCTGCTTGCCTGGAAAATGAGGTAATTATGGCAGCCTTCCATCTTGTTCTTGCGCTAGTTCTGGCCCCGCTTTTGGCGGGCATCATTAACCGGGTAAAAGCCCGGTTTGGCGGCCGCATGGGAAAGCCCTACCTGCAACTGTATTACGACATTGCCAAGCTGCTGCAGAAAGGCGCGGTGTACCCCACTGCCAGTTCCTGGGTGTTTCGCGCCGGGCCTGTGGTGGGGCTTGCCGCCACGGCAACGGCCCTGTGCCTGCTGCCCTTTGCAGGCAACAAAGCCCTGTTTGCCTTTACTGGCGACTTTTTGCTGGCCGCCTATTTGCTGGCCATGGGCCGCTTTGCCACCGTTGCCGCCGCGCTGGATACAGGTTCTGCCTTTGAAGGCATGGGGGCCAGCCGGGAAGTGGCCTTTGCCGCCCTTGCGGAACCTGTGTTCTTGCTGGGGCTTATGCCCCTTGGCCTTATTGCCGGAACCTATTCCCTTTCCTTCATGCTTTCCCCGGCCTACGGGGCCAATTGGGGCAACGACTGGCCCGTGCTTATTCTGCTCAGCGTGGCCTTCTTTTTTGTCACCCTGGTGGAAAACTGCCGCATTCCCGCAGACGACCCCAACACCCACCTGGAACTCACCATGATTCATGAAGTGATGGTGCTGGACCACGGCGGAGTGGAACTGGCCTTTATTGAATACGGCGCGGCCCTGAAACTGTGGTTTTTTGCCGCCCTCATCAGCGGGGTGCTGCTGCCCAGCCTGGAAAACCAGTACGCTTCCCTAGCGGCCTCCCTGGCCGGGGTGCTGGCGGTGGTGGTGGCTATTGGTGTTGTGGAATCGGTCATGGCCCGCCTGCGCCTTATGCGCGTGCCCCAAATAATTACCCTGGCAGGGGCGTTCGCCGCCCTGGCCTGCCTGCTCAGCGTAAGGTAACGGTGCCCCATGCCCATACTCGATGCAACTACCACGTCCGCCCTAACCGCTGTTACCCAATATCTTTTTGACGCGCCGCCGCCCCCAGTTCTCATTCCGTCTTCCCCATGGTTGGTGGCTGCCCTTGGCCTTGTGCTCATCACCAACGTTGTCATGCTGGCTTCAGAGCGCCTACCCACCGCCATTCGCCTGCTGGCGGTGCAGGGCATTGCCTTGGGGCTTATGCCCCTTTTGCTGGGCAGCCCCCTTACGTGGTCCGGCATTACCCTGGCCGTGATATTTTTAGGCATCAAGGCTGTGGCCCTGCCCATGATGTTCCAGCGGGTATACAACACCCTGCCCCCCACGCCGCCCCTGCCCCCCTACATGGGGCACAACCGCTGCGTGCTGGCCGGGGTGGTGGGGTTTGCCTTTTCCCTGTGGCTGGCAAACCACCTGCCCCCCCCTGCCAACCCTCTGTTTCTGGCTTTTTTTGCCCCGGCCTTTGCCACCATTCTGGCAGGGCTGCTCCTGCTGGTCACCCGGCGCAAGGCCCTTGCCCAGGTATTGGGCTACCTTGTTATGGAAAACGGCATTTACCTGCTGGGCGTTCCTTTGGCGCATGATGGGGCCATGTGGCTGGAGCTCACCATTCTGCTGGATATTTTTGTGGGCATTTTCATTATGATTCTTGCCATTTACCACCTGAACCAGGCGTTTGACACCACCGATGTGGACAAAATAGCCGCATTAAGGGAATAGCCATGCTTGCCGCCCTTGTTGCCTTGCCCTTTCTTGCTGGCGGAGCCGCATTTTTTATTCATGGCCACAAACTGCGCCGCGTGCTTTTGGTGGGCACGGCCCTGGCCCAGTTTATTCTGGTGGCCCTGTGCTGGCTCACCCCGCCGCCGCCCCTGTGGGGTGTGCTGGCCCTGGACGCCCCCGGCCTGCTGGTGCTTTCCGCCACTGCCGGGCTGTTTCTGGCAGCTTCCTGCTATGCTGTGGGGTACTTTCACCGGGAAGGGGAACACGACCACGCGGCATTCCGGGCCCGGCTGCATTTTGCCAACGTGCCGGAAGCCATTTTCACCGCCTGCCTGCTCCTGTTCCTTGGCGCTGCCACCCTGGTGGCCGTTTCCCAGCATTTGGGCCTGATGTGGGCCGCAGTGGAAGCCACCACCCTTGCCAGCGCCCCGCTCATTTACTTTCACCGCCACCAGCGCTCCCTGGAAGCCACCTGGAAATATCTTATTATTTGTTCCGTGGGCATTGCTTTGGCCTTGCTAGGGAACTTTCTGCTTAATGTGGCATGGCAAACCACCGCCCATGCAGACATTCCCATGACCATGCCCGCCATGCTGGCAAGCGCTGGCAAAGTAAACGCCCAGTGGTTCAAGGCAGCCTTAATTTTTATGTTTGTGGGGTATGGCACCAAAATGGGACTGGCCCCCATGCACACCTGGCTGCCCGACGCCCATAGCGAAGCCCCTTCCCTGGTTTCTGCCTTGCTTTCCGGCGCCCTGCTTAACTGCGCCTTTCTGGGAATCTTGCGCATTCATCAACTCAGCGTTGCCGCCGGGTTTGGGGACTTCAGCCGAGAACTGTTTGTCCTATTTGGTTTGTTTTCCATGGTGGTAGCGGCCCTATTCATTCTGGGCCAAACCGATTTCAAGCGCATGCTGGCCTATTCCAGTGTGGAACACATGGGCATTCTCGCTCTTGGCGTGGGCATTGGGGGCATGGCCACATTCGGGAGCATGCTGCACCTGCTCTGCCATTCCCTTACCAAAGCCGCCATGTTTTTGCTGGCAGGCAACGTGCTGGCCACCTACCACACCCAGGTTATCAGGCAGGTTTCCGGCGTGCTCCGCACCCTGCCCCGCACCGGGCCGCTGTGGCTTGCCGGGTTCCTTGCCCTTACAGGGGCTCCGCCGTTCGGGCTGTTCACCAGCGAATTCACTATTCTGCGGGCCATGTTTGGCAGCGCGGCGTGGTATGTGCCTGTTATTTACCTTGTGTGCCTTGGCCTTATTTTTGCGGGCATGGCAACGGCCTGCCTGCACATGGCCTTTGGTGCCACCAAGGAAGGCGTGCCCCCACAGCAAGAAGGCCTGTGGAGCGTAGCCCCTTCCGCTATGCTGCTGGCCGGGTGCCTTATGCTGGGCCTGTACCAGCCGCCATGGATAAGTAAGTTTCTCCATGGCGCAGCCGCTACGGTGGCAGGGCAGGCTCCTTCATTTTCCTTTTGGCCTTTTTAGGGAACATATATGGCAAACCACATCACCCTTATGAACGGCACCAGCGTTCCCGTGCACTCCATTCCTAGCCTTGGCATAGGCGAGTTTTCCCAATGGCTTACGGATGAATTGCACAACAGGGCCCGTGTGTGTGCGTTCTTTGCTGGCCCGCAGGAAAATGATTCCCAGAACAACCGCACCTCGCGCATGCTCTATGCCGTGCTGGCCCGTGATGCAGAAAATTCCCTTGCCGTGGCAGCCACCCCGGCCCCGCAAGCATACCCGGCATTTACCCCCGCCATGCCAGCCCTGCACCTGTTTGAGCGTGAACTCTATGAAGAAACAGGTATTGAACCCACAGGGCACCCGTGGCTCAAGCCCGTGCGCTTTCCGGCCACGCCCCACGGCCCCGCCATTGGCATAGCCGACTTTTTCACCGTTACGGGCGAGGACGTGCATGAGGTGGCTGTTGGCCCCATTCATGCGGGCATTATTGAATGCGGGCATTTTCGCTTTCAGTGCCAGGGTGAAGTGGTAATGCACCTGGAAATTTCCCTGGGCTACCACCACCGGGGCATTGAAAAGGCCCTGCAAGGCGGCCCAACCAAGCGCACCCTGCCCTTTATGGAAACACTGGCAGGCGACACCACCATTGGCCATAGCTGGGCTTATAGTACCATTATTGAAGCCCTGGCCCACCTGCCTGTGGCCCCGCGCGGGCAGGCCTTGCGGGCTGTGGCCCTGGAACTGGAACGCCTTGCCAACCACACAGGCGACCTGGGCGCACTGGCCGGGGACATTGGCTACCTGCCCACATCTGCCTTCTGCGGCAGGCTGCGCGGCGACTTTTTGAACATTACGGCGCTGCTCTGCGGCAACCGCTTTGGGCGCAACCTTGTCTGCCCCGGCGGCACGGCAGTGGCAGCAGACGCCGCCCTGTGCCGCACCATGGTGGAGCGCCTGCACCTGGCTGCCAAAGATGTGGAAGGTGCTGCCAACCTTATGTGGCGCACAGGTTCAGTGCTCAGCCGCATGATGGGTATTGGCACTGTGCCGGAAAAAGCAGCCCGCGACCTGGGCCTTGTGGGGCCTGCTGCCAGGGCCAGCGGCTTACCGTGCGACGCACGCTCCACCCACCCCTTGCCGGGCATGCGCGGGCACGACCTGCACACCCACACCCTGCAAGCAGGTGACGTTTTTGCCAGAGCCACCATGCGCCACAAAGAAATTCAGGAGTCTGTGGCGTTTATTACCCGCATGCTGCAAAGTCTGCCAGAAGGGGAAGTGTATTCCCACCCCACGCCAGGGTGCAGTAACACGCCCCCCCTGGCCCCCCACACCCTTGCCGTGGCCCTGGTGGAAGGCTGGCGCGGCGAGGTGTGCCACGTTGCCATGACAGGTGCGCAGGGGAACTTTGCCCGGTACAAGGTAATGGACCCTTCCTTCCATAACTGGATAGGCCTTGCCATGGCCCTGCGCGGGCAGCAGATATCCGACTTCCCCCTGTGTAACAAGAGTTTTAATTTGTCTTACTGCGGGCACGACCTTTAGGGAAACGCGCATTTTTTACGTTTCGCTACGTTGTTTCGCTTTTTTACGAAGGGGGCAGGGCCAAAGAACCCACCCGCCCTTCCCAAAAAAGCTCACGCCTTGCCAAACGAAAAAACTGCGCGTTTCCTCAATACCCTTCAACTAGGGTATCCCTATTACTATTTCGAGAACACAACTCTCGCGGCACCCATAGGAAAATTCGCCATGCTCCAAACCATTGCTGAACGACTGCGCCAACAATACCGTACTGTACCCTACCCAAGTGCCCATCCTGTACTTTCGGAGCGCTTCATGGGCAGGCCCCACATAAACGCCCACACATGCACTGCCAATGCAGGCTGCACCGCCTGCATGGAAGTGTGCCCCACCCAGGCCCTTGCCCTGCAAGAAGGCACCCTTGGGCTGGACATGGGCCGCTGCACCTTTTGTGGCAAGTGCGCTAAGGCCTGCCCCCAAAGCGCCTTGACCTTTACCAAAGAATACCGTTTGGCTTCTTCCACCCGGCAAGGGCTTTGGGTGTTCCCCAGCCCTGAACCAGCGGATGCCCCGGTGCCCAGCCAGGTGCAGCCCTTTGACCACCCCATGCTGCCAAGCTTGCGCCGCTCCTGCCGCCTGCGCGAAGTTTCCGCCGCGGGCTGCAACGCCTGCGAAGCCGACTGCAACGTGCTGGGCACCATTGTGTTCGACCTGCCGCGCTTCGGCATAGACTACGTGGCCTCCCCCCGCCATGCCGACGGCCTGCTCATTACCGGCCCCCTGCCCCGCAACATGCAGCTTGCCACCCAAAAATGCTACACCGCCGTAACCCCGCCCAAACTGGTCATGGCCGTGGGGGCCTGCGCCATTTCCGGCGGGTTGTTCAGCGGGCTGGAAGCGGAAGGTGAAGGCGCACCCGCCCACCTTACCGTGAACCTGTTCATTCCCGGCTGCCCCCCCCACCCCTATACCATTCTGGACGGCATGCTGCGCTTTTTGGGGAAACAGGTGCCGTAAGAGAGGGGGAGGTAGTTTTGTAGGGGAAGGGGCAAAACCCATTTACCGTAACACTTCATCTACACAAAACAGCCATACTATCCAGCCAAACATTCCCCCTAAAGGCAATGTTTGGCCGCTCTCTTTTAGACCCAAAAACCAGCACCGTGGCCTTTGATGTTGCCGCGCCGGAAACAGATGTGACCTTTACCGTAACCCGCGGGCACGACTTTACCAGCCTGCCTGTGGTGGTTACCAAGCGCCTCAAGCCGCGTGAAACCTTAACGGAAAACGTGGTTATTCCCACCCTCATAAACCCTGCCAGCCGTAACTGGTACAATGCCGACATTCACCAGCATTCCGACATTGGCGACGGCGCTTCCCCTGTGAAGGAACTGTATAAGGCGCAACTGGCCGCTGGCCTGAACCTGCACGCCATTTCCGACCACGACTCGGTTGCCAACAACGCCGCCATGCAGGGCTTTGCCAAAGAAGGCGGCCTGCCCTTCCTTTCCAACCTGGAAGTTTCCCCCGGTTGGGGCCACTGGGGCATTCTGGGTGTGGACTATTCCCAAAAGCCCATTTCCCCCAACCTTACCCCGGCAGAAATCATTAAGGCCGGGCACGACCAGAACGCCCTGGTGGTGATGCACCACCCCTTCACCGACTACGGCTTCCTGAACAACCGCAGCGGAGTAAAGGGCGGGTTTGACGCTGGCAGCGAAGACTTCGACTTTCTGGAATTGCAGTCCACCATTAAGCTGGAAGACCCCAAAAACATGGACAAGCGCGCCCTGGACGCGGCCATGGAATACTGGAACAAGGGCAAAAAGGTGTACCTGAGCTCCGGTTCCGACCAGCATGACGTAACTTCCGGCCTGTACCCCGGCATTATTCGCCTGTATGCCCATGTGGAAGGCCCGGTGAACGCCAAGGCATTCATGCAGGCCATGAAGGAAGGCCATAGCTATGTCACCATGGGGCCCATTATTACCCCGGCAACCACAAGCATGTTTGGCAGCACCCAGCATGTTGCCGCAGGCAAAGCCCTGCCCCTGACCATGGAACTGCAAGCCGTGAACGGCCTGAAAAAAGTCACCGTGTTCTCAGAAGGCAAGGAAGTAGCTACCCAGGAACTGAATGGCACCAAAGAACCCGTGGCCTATGCCCTGGAAGTAACTCCGGCAAAAGACACGTGGTATAACGTGGTGGTGCAGGACGCAAAGGGGCGCTATGCTGTGACCAACCCCATATGGGTGGAAGTAGGGAAACGCTAAGTTATTCCGTTTGGCGGCCTTACTCGCTTTTTTTGCGGCGGGGCAGGGCCAAAGAGCCCAGCACCCGCCTCAAAAAAAGCTCGTGCCTTGCCAAACGAAAAACTAAGCATTTCCTAGACATTCATTCAGCGTAAAAGAAAATCCTACCAATACAGACGCGGGCTTCAAGGACATTATGCCCTTGAAGCCCGCATTTACGTTTCCGCCTATTCTGTCTCACCCCAAGCGGCACCACTGCGCGCCACCTTCTTGCGCACCTCAGGCCAAGAGCCTTGTTGGTTGAACATGGATTCCGGCAATGCAGCCAGCATTTTGCGGTACAGGCCAAGGGGTACAGTAAAGGTGAGTTCGTCGGTTTTCAGGAACTTGCGGGCGGAAGGGTCAAAGCCGCCAAGCACGGCTTTTTCCACGCCTTGTTCCCGGTAATGCAGGGGCCAGCCCACAATGTTGGTGCAGCCTGCCCCAAAGGGGCTAGCCACGCAATCTACATTACCCGTGCTAAAGCTGGTGAGGGTGAACAGGCCTGTGAGCACTTCTGGCCGGGCAAAGAAAATGACAAAATCCGGTTGTTCAGCTTCCGTAAACTGGGAAAGAGGCTTGAACACACAGTATTTTGCCGGGGCCTTGGGCGGGTTCACCTGTGCCAGGAATTGGCGCATGGCCTCCGGCGAGGGCAGGTAGCGCTCCCCATGAATCGGGGTGCCGGGAATGCCCGTGGTAACGTAATATTCAATGAACGCCACGTTGGGCTTTTGCATGGCACTGTAAAATATACCGCCGGGGCAGCCGTATTCTTCCTCTGAAATAAAGGCAGCGCAGTGCTTTTTCCGAGCCAGCCAAATGTTGCCAATAATGCAGGAAAAGCAGCCAAACACTTCCTGCATGTTCACCTTGCCCTCTTCTTCCAACGCGCGGGAAATGGGCACACCGGGCTTGGGGCAAAAGGCTTTTTCCGGTTTGGTGTTGGTGTAATGCACGCCAAAGGGTTCTTCCCCAAGGCCAAGGTGCTGTAACAATGCCTGTGTTCCTTGCAGTGTCGCTTCCATTGTGACTACCTCCATATAGATGAAGTGCTGCGCTTTTTGCTTGACGCCGTTACTCACTTTTTGAAGCAGGTGCCAAAGACCGAGCAGAGAAATGGGGTAAAGGAGGGGGCTTGGGGGAACCATCAGGGCTTCAAGCCCTGTTGGTTCCCCCAAAAATCTCCTTCTTAATACCTTTTGGTCTTATCGCGCCGCCGCCCCAGCTCATTGCCGTAGCTGCGGCCAAGGGAGTCGGCATTTTTGGCAAGCCAGTCCGTAAAGCGTGTGGGGCAGGTGGGGGCAGCGCCGGGCACGTGCAAGAGGTCTGCCATGAGCCCGCCAATTTCTTCCTGGGTGGCGAACACGTCGCGCATCAAAAAGCCAATGGCTTTGGCCCCTAGGTACCCAAGCTGGGGGGGCAGGTGCATTACCCGGCGGTTGCAGCCAATGGCCTTGCCAATGGTTGCCACCAGGTCTTTGTACATAAAATCTTCCGGCCCAAGGGCCAGCACATCGGTATCTTCTCGCAAAGAACCCTGGGCCAGCATAAGGTTGGCAAGGTCTTCCACAAACACAGGCTGCATGTGGTACTTCCCGGTGCCAAACATGGCAAACACGGGCAGGCGGCGCAAAGCCCAGGCAATGTTGTTCAGCAATATGCCCCCGGCCCCAAACAGGGCGGCAGGGCGCACAATGGCATGGCACAGGCCGGAAGCCTTGAGGGCGTAATCCACACTGGCCTTGGCGCTGTAGTATTCAAAAGGGGAGTCGGTGCTGGCATTGGCAATGCTAATGTGCACCACCCGCTCTACCCCGGCTAGCTTTGCCGCTTCAAACAAGGCAAGGGACTGGCGCACGGCATTGGCAAAAGTGCTTTCCCCGTGGTTAAAGCGCACCCAATACGTATTATACAACACCTCAACCCCGCGCAGGCTTTCCGCCAGCCGGGGCACATCGTCAAAACTCAGGGGCCGCACCTCCACCCTGCCCTGCAACGGGCTGTTGCGCTGGGGGGAGTTGGTAAGGGTAACCACCTTTTGCCCTTTTTCCAGCAATTGCCGGGCAATATAACCACCTGTAAACCCGAATGCACCAGTAACAGCCTGCTTTTTATCAAACACTGTGGTAGCTCCTTGCTTCAGTTATGTGGCATTTGCCCGGTCTTTTCTCCGTTCGGGCTTCGTGAAGATGCTTCAGCGGCCTAGCCGCTTTCGCCCTCCGCCCTCACTCCACAGCTCGCTACGCTCGCGACTGCCGTCTCCCTTTCTCCGTTCGGGCTTCGTGGAGATGCTTCAGCGGCCTAGCCGCTTTCGCCCTCCGCCCTCACTCCACGGCTCGCTACGCTCGCGACTGCCGTCGGCTTTAGGGTAGCTCATGAGTACAGCGAAAGAAACAACTTTTGGTAAATGGTTTTGTTTGCAAAACACAGCAAGAGCAAAAAGCGTAGCCATTGCGAGCGACAGGGCGTGGCTTTGCACGTCCATGGCGTGAGCAAGGGGGCTGTGCTTGGGCGGGGCGTTGGTGAAAAGATAGAATTTTTTGTGCAGGCAAGGCGGCGGCGAATTTTTCAAGGGGCTGACCTCACGGTCTGCCCCGCCGTAAAATACGCCGCCAACGACGCATGCGCGAAAAAGGCTAGTTTTACCAACGTGCCACGCCCAAAACCAAACACAAAAGCCTTAGCAATGTACCCACCCCAGCAGCAAAAGGAGCTACTTCCCTATGCACTCTCACCTTCCCGCAAAGCCTTGGCCTCTTCCTTAATACTGGCCTTGGTACTTTCCCAGTTCTTTTCCCCCCAGCCATAGGGGGAAACGCGCTGGGGTGCCACTTCCACCATGCGGCCTGGGGCGTCCAGGCTGCCCGCATGCACACGCACGGCAACGGCTTCCCCTGTTGTTTTGTGGTGCTCCACTGCCTTGTTGGCATAGCTTGCCACCACCGCAGCAGCGGAAGCAATGGCCTCTTCTGTCCATTCCTGCCCTGCCACCCTGCCAAGGCCCACCGGGCCGGGAAAGTTGGCGGTTTTGAACAGCAGGTCATCTGCCCCGGCAAGGGCCAGAATATCGTCATTGTCCTGCATTTTGCGCCCAATGGTCAACCACAAGGGGTGCTCCCCTGCGCTCCATAACTGGCGACCTTTTGCCGTAAGGTGAAAGTCCTTGGCTGTGGGGTGGGGAATGTGGTGCAAGAGGGGCCAGTAACTGCGGGCATTTTCCTGCTCTGCCAGGCGGCACCCCCCTGCGGGGGTAGGAATTTCCTTGAGCTTGAAATGTTCTGCCAGGGCCATTTGCCCTTTGCGGCCCCGCCCGAACAAGTCCAGCATGCGCTCCCTGTCCACCAAACCTTCGCGTTCCGCCAAGGTGGGGGCAAGGTGCTTGGCGCACAAGGGCCGCAGCAGCCGGTCTTCCACCCCGCCATCACGGGCAATAATGTTCAGGGTTTCGCGCCGCTGCGACATGGGCCGCTGCCCAATGACCTCACCGGAAACAATGCAGCAGGCCCCCACTTCATCCATAATGCGCCGGGCGTGGCGCATCATAAGCACCTTGCAGTCCACGCAGGGGTTAAGCACACTGCCAAAGCCGTGCACAGGGCGGCGCACCAGCATGTTCACAAACTCGTCCCCCACATCCACAGCGCGAATGGTAAGGCCGTATATTTTTTGCCAATGGTCAATTTTTTCAGGTTTACCAAAAAACGGAGTGCAAAAATGCAGGCACAATACACTGTGGCCTTGCTCCTGCATCAACTTTGCTGCCACTATACTATCCAGGCCGCCGGAAAAAAGGGCGACCACGTGGTACGATTCAATATTCTTCATGCCTTCCACTTAAGGCGGGCTGGGGAAAAATGCAAGCACCCGGCAGCGTAAGGCCGGGAAAAATCGTGACTTCCAAGGGTGATTCTGCTATTTTTTCCTATCACATTTCCCTATGGAGTATCTCATGGCAAAAAAAACCGCCCTTACCGCTGAAGAAATCCGCATGGAAGCGCTGAACACCGCGCTTTCCACCATTGAACGCAAGCATGGGCAAGGCGCCATTATGCGCCTATGCGATAAAAGCTGCGTAGCAATTCCTGTTATTCCCACTGGCTCCATTGGCCTGGACCTTGCCCTTGGCGTTGGTGGCATACCCAGAGGGCGGGTGTGCGAAATATACGGCCCGGAATCTTCCGGGAAAACCACCCTGACCCTGCATATTATTGCTGAAGCCCAAAAACTGGGCGGCACTTGCGCCTTTATTGACGCAGAACACGCCCTGGACGTGAACTACGCAAAGCGCCTTGGCGTGAACGTGGACGACCTGCTTATTTCCCAGCCCGACTACGGCGAGCAGGCCCTGGAAATTGCCGACCTTTTGGTGCGCTCCAGCGCGGTAGACCTGGTTGTTATCGACTCCGTTGCCGCCCTTATTCCGCAAACGGAACTGGAAGGCAACATGGGGGAAACCCAGGTGGGCGGGCAGGCACGCCTTATGTCCCATGCCCTGCGTAAGCTGACCGGCTCTATCCACAAATCACGCACCGCCGTTATTTTCATTAACCAAATCCGTATGAAAATTGGCGGCATGTCTGGCCCGTACAGCAACCCGGAAACCACCACCGGCGGGCACGCGCTGAAGTTTTATGCCACCATCCGCATGGACATTCGCCGCATTCAAAGCCTGAAAGACAAAGAAGAAGCCTACGGCAACCGTACCCGCGTAAAAGTAGTAAAAAACAAGGTGGCTCCGCCTTTCCGCCTAGCTGTGTTTGATATTTTGTACGGCACCGGAATTTCCCGCACCAGTGAAATTATTGACCTTGGTGTGGAAGCGGGCATTGTGGACAAGAGCGGTGCGTGGTTTTCCTACGGCAAGGAACGCCTGGGCCAGGGCAAGGAAAACGCCCGCGCCCTGCTGGAAGAAAACGATGCCATGCGCATGGAAATTGAGCAGAAACTTATTGAACACCTTGGCATGAACCCGCAAGCCTTGCTGGCTGTGCCGGAAAATGACGACGACGACGACGAAAACGCCAGCGAAGAATAACACGTTCCCAAGGAGCCCCTTTTAATGACTACTCAAGAAATTCGCCGCCGCTTTCTGGAATTTTTCCAGCAAAACGGACATGAGGCTGTTCGTTCCTCTTCCCTTATTCCCAAAGACGACCCCAGCCTGCTGTTTACCAACGCAGGCATGGTGCAGTTTAAAACCCTGTTCCAGGGGCTTGAAAAACGCAACTACACACGCGCCACCACTTCCCAGAAGTGTTTGCGCGTGGGTGGCAAGCACAACGACCTGGAAAATGTGGGCAGAACAGCCCGCCACCACACGTTTTTTGAAATGCTGGGGAACTTTTCCTTTGGCGACTACTTTAAGCGTGAAGCCATTACCCTGGCCTGGCGTTTTATTACGGAAGAATTGAAACTTCCCAAAGAAAAGCTGTATGTTACCGTGTTTCGCGACGACGATGAAGCCGCCGCGCTGTGGCAGGAAATTGCCCAGTTCCCCGCGGAGCGCGTTATTCGCATGGGGGAAAAAGACAACTTCTGGAGCATGGGCGACACAGGCCCTTGCGGCCCCTGCTCAGAAATTTATATTGACCAGGGCGAACAGCTTGGGTGCGGCCCGCAGTGCGGCATTGGCATTTGCGACTGCGACCGCTTTCTGGAAATATGGAACCTGGTGTTCATGCAGTTTAACCAACTGCCAAATGGCACCCGCGAAGCCCTGCCACGCCCCAGCATAGACACGGGCATGGGGCTGGAACGCATTACCGCTGTGTGCCAGGGCGTGTATTCCAACTTCGACATTGACCTATTCAAAGACATTATTGGCCATGCCTGCGCCCTTGCTGGCGTCACGTACAGCCGCAGCGCCCCAGACACCAACGACGTGGACACGGCCCTGCGCGTAATAGCCGACCACAGCCGTTCCGTGGCTTTTATGGTGGCAGACGGCATTATGCCTTCCAATGAAGGGCGGGGCTATGTGCTGCGCCGCCTCATTCGCCGGGCCTACCGTTTTGGCCGCCTCATTGGCATGCCCAAAACCTTCCTGCACAGCACGGCAGACAAAGTGGTGGAGCTTATGGGCCCCACCTACCCGGAACTGCTGCACAGCCACGAATTTATGCAGCGCGTTGTGCTGGAAGAAGAAGAACGCTTTGCCGGAACCCTGGATAACGGCCTTGCCCTGCTGGAAGAAGCCATGGCAGACCTCACCGCCAAAGGCAGCGCCACCATTCCGGGTGAGCTGGCTTTTCGCCTGTACGACACCTTCGGCTTCCCCCTGGATATTGTCAACGACGTGTGTGAAAAGCGCGGGTTCACCGTGGACGAAGCCGGGTTTACCCAGCACATGAAGGAACAAAAAACCCGCGCCAAGGCAGCCTGGAAAGGCTCTGGCGAGGCTGACCTCACCAGCCGCTTCACCGCGTTGCTGGAAGAAGGGTTACGCTGCGCCTTTGTGGGCTATGACGCCCTTACCACCAATTCCCGCGTGGTGGCCTTGCTCTCGCAGGAAGGCGACGCTGTGGAAGCCCTGGCGGAAGGGCAAAGCGGCTGGCTTGTGGCCGGGCAAACGCCGTTTTACGGCGCTTCCGGCGGGCAAGCTGGTGACGTGGGCACCATAACGTCTTCCCTTGGCACTGCCAAGGTAACAGACACCATGCGCCCCTCCCCAGACCTTGTGGTACAACATGTAACCATAACCCATGGGCAAATGCTGCTGGATGCGGAAGTAGCCCTTGCGGTGGATGCCGCCGCCCGTGTGGCGTGCGAGCGCAACCACACCTGTACCCACCTTTTGCACGCCGCTCTGCAAAACGTGCTGGGTTCCCATGCCCGGCAGGCAGGTTCCCTGGTAACGCCGGAACGCCTGCGCTTCGACTTCAACCACATCAGTGGCGTGACGGACGAAGAAATTGCCCAGGTGGAAGCACAGGTAAACGCTGCCATTCTGGCAGATTTGCCCCTTTGTGCTGTGCAGCAAAGCTACGATGACGCCGTTGCCGCCGGGGCCACAGCCCTGTTTGGTGAAAAATACGGCGACACCGTGCGCGTAGTCACCGTGGAAGGCACCAGCACAGAACTGTGCGGTGGCACCCACCTGCGCCGCACCGGGCAAGCCGGGCTGTTCGTTATTCTTTCCGAAGCAGGCGTTGCTGCCGGGGTGCGCCGCATTGAAGCCGCCACCGGGGAAAATGCCCTGCGCTACCTGAACGGGTTGCGCCAGGAACTGCACGACACCCAAAAAGCCCTGAAATGCCGCCCCGGCGAAACAGCAAAACGAGTGGAAGCCCTACAGGCAGACATGCGCGACTTGCGCAAGCAGGCCGAAAAAGCCGCGGCCCAGGCTGCCTCCGGCCAGGGTAAAAACCTTATGGACAGCGTGGAGCAGGTGAACGGCGTGGCCCTGTTGTGCGCCCAAACCCAGGCCCCCAACGTGAAAGCCCTGCGGGACTTGGCCGACGACGTGCGCTCTAAAATGAGCAGCGGCGTGTTCTGCCTGACAGCCGAAGAAGACGGCAAGGTGCACGTGCTGGTGGGGGTAAGCAAAGACCTGCATGCCCGCTTCACCGCCCCTGCCCTTATTAAGGACGCAGCAGCCCTGGTGGGCGGCTCTGGCGGCGGCAGACCAGACATGGCACAGGCCGGGGGCAATAACCCCGCTGGCATTGATGCCATGTTCGCCAAAATGAAAGAACTGCTGGGGGCGTAAGCCCTTTGGGAGATAGGGGAATGGATTATGTGGGGGAAGGGGAAAAACCTCTTTTACAAAAGAGGCTTTTTCCCCTTCCCCCACACCCCCATCCCCTTTTCCCGAAAATTTTGTTCTGAATTGAGGGAGTGGCACCCTGTGCCGTTACCGTGAAACCTGGTTTTTTTATAAAAGCCCTTTGCCCTGTTGCCAGAGCAAAGGGCTTTACCATTACAAACTATCTTCCATTGTACTGCGAAGTGTAAGCGATATCTTGCCTAAGCATACTCACTGTAAAATTGCATTGTTTCTACCCACTAGAAATCGCGGCGCTTCGCCGCACCTTACAGGTAATTCTTCGCGCTACCCCCAGCCCACGCGCGCTTTGCTGCGCCCGCCCTACTCATGCGGAGTGCGGTGGTTTCTTATCCACTCCCCGCCAGAGTGCCAATTACCTTCCGGTAGCATGGCAGTTGATATTCCCCAGCCCACAACCCCCACCTTACCCTCACCCTGCACGGTGCCCTTCCCGCGCGAATATATTTGTGCAGCGTACGAGTCTTCGAGTGAGCGGAACAAATCTACTGAGCGCAGGACAGCAGTCCTAGCGGGGTCACGGGGTGCAACCCCGTGCGCCTAGGGTTGTTAGGGGGCGGGCGAGGGCCCCCTAACCCAAGCGGAGCGGATGAATGAAGAGAAAAGAGGAATGGTGTGGCGCTTGCGCCGCAAAAAAAACACCTAACCCACTAAAAATACTGGATCCCCGCCTGCGCGGGGATGACGGTGCTGGGGGCTTAAGCCTTGCCAAACGAAAAAACTTCGTGTTTCCACCCCAAGCGGAGCGGCAAACAAAACAAGAATAGAGGAATGGTGTGACGCTTGCGCCGCAAAAAAACACCTAACCCACTAAAAATACTGGATCCCCGCCTGCGCGGGGATGACGGTGCTGGGGGCTTAAGCCTTGCCAAACGAAAAAACTTCGTGTTTCCACCCCAAGCGGAGCGGCAAACAAAACAAGAAATAACAGACTGGCGCAGCGGCACGCCGCACATACTCACACACTCCCTTTCCCCCTAAAACAAAAACGGGGGGCGCACCACAGTGCGCCCCCCATTCTCACATCTCCATATTCTTCTAAAAAAACCTACTACCCCTTCTTCCCCTTCAAATACTGCGCCAGCACCTTCTCCACCTCTTCCATTACAATGGGTTTCCCCAAATGCCCATTCATGCCAACTTTCATGCATTTTTCCACATCTTCTTTAAACACGTTGGCTGTCATGGCAATAATGGGTATGCTGGCAGCTTCTGGCACGGCAAGCCCTCGTATCATTTCCGTGGCTTGCAGGCCATCAAGTTCCGGCATTTGCAAATCCATAAGAATCAAGGAATACCGCGCCGGGTTGGCCACAAAAGCCTCAAACGCTTCTTTACCGCTTTTGGCCATATCAATACCCACGTTGGTGGGTTCCAGCAGTGTAGCCACAATTTCCAAATTGATATCAATGTCATCTACCAGCAATATAACATGCCCGGAGTAATCATTCTCTGGCTTGTTGCAATCCCTATTCCCTTCACACAAAATTGCCATGCTCTCTTGCAGCGCAATTTCCTGCTGGTCAGGAATGCCAAGCTGTACGGAAAAGAAAAAGCGGGAACCCTTCCCTTTTTTCGATTCCACCCCAATAGTACCCCCCATAAGCTCCACAATGTGCTTAGAAAGGGCCAAGCCCAGGCCGCTGCCACCATATTTACGGGCCGTGCCTGCTTCTGCCTGCTGGAAAATGGTAAACAGCTTTGCCTGCTCTTCCGGTGAAAGGCCAATGCCTGAATCCTTCACAGCCACAAGCACGGTGCAAGCATTGTGTGCGTTGTGCAAAAGCTTGACAGAAAGGATAATGTGACCCTGTTCCGGGGTAAATTTGGAAGCATTGGAGAGAATATTAGTAATGACCTGGGCCAGGCGCTGGTCGTCGCCTTTCACCACCTTGGGAATGGCCGGGTCAACTTCAAGGGCAAAGTGCTGGCGCTTGCTTTGAATGGCCTGCAACACCACATTGGCAACCGTGTCCAGCATCTTGGTAAACTGAAAGGCAATGGGAGAAATTTCCATTTTGCCTGATTCTATTTTGGATATATCCAAAATGTCATTAATAACACCCAATAGGTGTTTGGAAGCACTGTCAATTGCTTTAAATGCATTGTCTTTGCGTTCAATACTTTGTTCACGCATGCCTATAGTTGTCATGCCAATAATGGCATTCATGGGCGTACGAATTTCATGGCTCATGTTGGAAAGGAACGCACTTTTGGCTTTGCTGGCCTCCAGGGCCTCTTCGCGTGAACGTTTCAGGTCGGTCACGTCTTGCAAGAGCAACAACACCCCTTTGGTGTGCTGTTCCTGATCATTCATGGGCACCAGTACCCCTGTATATTCTTCACCGCTGCCGTCATTATCAAAATTAAAGGGCACATCCACAGCAATGGGGGAGTTGTCCACCAGCACAGAACGGATATGCCCCATGAGCTGCTCATGCTCGGCAAGGGTAAGAAAGGGGGCTACAAGTTCTTCCAAGGGAAGCCCCAACACCTCGGAAGTGTTGGAAAAACCCACTTTGAAAACAAAGTATTCCGTACAAAACTCTATGCGCCCTGTTTGCCCAAGAAACAAAATAATGCTGGGAGAGTTAGCAAGTAACAACGCCAAATAACGTTCCCGTTCCCGCTGAATAAACGTACTGGCCTTTTGCTGGTTCAGCATGGTGAGGGAAGCAAGTTTTTCTTGGGTAATGGTGGTTTTGAGGTGCCCAATTTCACGCCGCAACTTACGGTTTTCCCGTTCAAGCTGCGCCAGTGTGGCAAGGGCATCCATCTCTGATTCAGGATTATTCACAATTACTTCCCTCAAAAAAATAGCAAAACCAAAGGGCCTTGCCTACAAAATGCACGCACAAAAGGTGTAGTTGTGGAAACGGTTGCGCAAGGTTCCGTCTGGCCCGGGCATGGGGCAAATTTCACCGCCGGAATACCCCATCATAAAAGGCGAGCCTTTTTTGCCAAGACTTTCTTCAATCAGGGCAAGTTCGCGGTCTTGTTCTGGAGCCAGCATAATATATCTTGTTACACATGGAAACAACAGTGTTGCCTGCCTGCTCGGGCAGGCCAGTATCTGTTTAATGGCCCATTGGGCAGACTCCACAATACCTTCTGCATCAATGTTACCCACAGCAAAGGAAGTTCCCTCAGGCAGTTCACCCCCGGTTAACACGGAACCATCATCAAATAACGTATAAAAACTAAGGGCCACAGGGGCTTTGGCGGCATCATAATACACCATTAATGGAGTTGTGGTAATATTTTCTTTATTAATAACCAACCCAACGGTAGCCAGGTAGTCCAGCACGGGCATGTCATTAATTTCATACAAAATAGAGCCCTTACTTTTCGTAATAATGGCGCGGTTGTTGGTAATGTTACGTTCTGGCAAAGAAGATACAATAAATCTGGGCTCCACCGGGCCATGCACAAGCATCATGGCCAGCCCCCGTTGCAAGTGCTTTCCATTGCACACGGTTTGCACTGCCTCATAGGCAAAATCAACACCGCAGGTAATGGACCCCCAAATGGGAATTCCATTGCAGGCCGCGTCCATAACCGCCACCACCTCATACCCGGCCACGTCGTGCACGTGGGGCGCAAGGGTAATAATCATGGCCGGGTCACTGGGCACGCGGGTGCGCAGTGCGGCATACAAGCCCTCTATTTCCTGCTTGTGGTTGGCACGGGTAATATTGTCTGTCATGCCCACTGCAAACGTCACTTCATCACTGGTAAGCACTGTCAGGGTAAGTTCAAAAAGGCTATGTCCACGTTGGTCCGCACTGGCCATGGAAGTCATGCCAATGGTAGGAAACGGCAACGCTTCGCATAGGGCCTTTACCAGACCACTTTCAATATAATCCATATGGCACAGCATAATCCCACAGGAATTTTGTTTCAAGGCCGTAAAGTCAATCTGCTCTTGAATTTCTTGCAGTGCATATTCCAGTTCATCAGCTTCTGCTGTACGTGCGGTATACATCTGTATCATGAGTTCACTTCCCTTTATTAACAGCCATTGTACCTGTTTACCAAAAACTGCCTAAGCTACGCCCTGGCCATGCATTATGCATCGGGCAAGCGTTTTATAACTGTTTCCGTATACTTGCCAGCCTTGGTAGTAAAACGCCATTGCCGCACAGCCCAATTTTTCTGTTTGCTATACAAATTTCCCGTGAGCTTGGCAGGGGCTTCCACTACAAATTCCGGCCAGGCATGATAATCGCCAAAAACAAAATTTTCTGGCTGAATCCAGATGCCATTCTGCTGCACCCTTCGTGCAACAAACTGCGCCACAGGTATATAATAACTCTCTGGGCAGCCACCAAGCACTGTTACTTGGTAAAACCCCCCATCAACATATTCGATAAGGGCAATTTCCAAAATGCCGTCTTCATTGGCGTCAAAAACATGTAACTTACGGAAAGAAAAATAGATAAAAAGAGGATTCCTGGCCCCAAAATCATCACCCAGCACGGTAACCGATTTTCCTACGGGCAACAAGCCTAGGTTACAAAAACGCTGCCCCCCATAATTCCAAATTGACATGCCCTGTTGCCAGAGGTGTGCAAGGTCAATGCGGTTGGCATCCGTATACGTCTGCGCCAGTTCAGGCCCTTGTGAAAAATCGTGTGAGGGCACCTGCACCACATAATACCGCTGACTGTTGCTACAATCAAAGCGTTCCGGGGTAAAGTCGTCTGCAAAGGCATTTATGGGAAAAAAGAGCATTGCCCACATGAAAGCAAACAATATGAGCGGCATAGGTACCTCGTGGCAATTTAGTTGTGTATTCCTGCATTGAACACACGCTGACCAACTTTACGCCCACTTCCCTCAGCCATGCAAACAAAAAAAGTGGGCAGAAAGGAAGCACCTTTCTGCCCACATGCATAACACACTTGGCTAAGCTTTTTTCAGGCTCTGCTCCAGGTCTTCCAGAATATCGTCCACATGTTCAATACCAATGGAAAGGCGCACCAGCTCCGGCTTCAGTCCGGCCTCTTCCTGGTCTTTATTGGAAAGCTGGGAATGGGTTGTACTTGCCGGGTGCAGGGCCAGGCTTTTGGCGTCGCCCACGTTTGCCACCTGGGAAAAAAGCTCCAATGCATCAATAAACCGCTGCCCGGCAGCTTTGCCGCCCCCTGCGTCTGTGCCCTTAATGCCAAACACCACCATGCCCCCGGCCCCGCGTGGCAAATATTTGCAGGCCAAGGGGTAGGCAGGGTCACTTTCCAGCCCGGGGTAACGCACCCAGGCCACTTTGGGGTGTTTTGCCAAAAACGTGGCTACAGCCAGGGCGTTGCTGCTGTGGCGTTCCATGCGCAGGCTCAAGGTTTCAAGCCCCTGCAGGAACAGCCAGGAATTATCTGGCGCAATGCAGGCCCCAAGGTTGCGCAGGGGAACAGTACGCATACGGGTAATAAACGGTGGCAAGCCGCCAAGGTCGTGCCCCCAGCGCAGCCCGTGGTAGCCGTTATCGGGCTCATTATACAGGGTAAAGCGCGGGTTGGTCCAATCGAATTTGCCGGAATCCACCACAACGCCCCCAAGGCCGGTGCCATGCCCGCCAATCCATTTGGTAAGGGAATGCACCACAATGTCTGCCCCATGCTCAAAAGGACGGCACAGGTAGGGGGTGGTAAAGGTGGAATCCACCACCAGGGGCAGGCCGTGGCTGTGGGCCAGGGTTGCCAGTGCTTCCAAATCCACCATATCCAGGGAAGGGTTGCCCACGGTTTCCACATACACGGCGCGGGTGCGGGGCGTTATGGCGGCAGCAAATGCATCCAGCTTGCCGGGGTGAACGAAGCGAGTGGTTATGCCAAACTGGGGCAGAATGGTATCGAACATGGTATAGGTGCCGCCATACAGGTTGTTGGCAGCCACAATTTCATCCCCCTGCCCGGCAAGGTTGATGATGGCGTAAAAAATAGCGGAAGTGCCGGAAGCCAGGGCCAGGGCAGAAGCACCAGGCTTGCCCCCATTTTCCAGCAGGGCCAGACGTGCTTCCAGTGAATCCTGGGTGGGGTTGCCAAGGCGGGTGTAGATGTTACCCGGTACCTTCAAGGCAAACAGGTCTGCGGCATGGGCCGAGTTTTTAAACAGATAGGCAGAAGTACGGTGCACAGGCACAGCATGGGCTCCGGTGGGGTCTGCCTTGTTGTTTGAAGCATGAATAGCCAACGTTTCAAAGTGTTTCACTTTCATGGGTGAATCCTTATTGAGCGCTTTTTTTATGCTCAGGCAATGAGCACGCTCCGATATTGTCCAGTTCAAAGGGAGTAGCCTGATAGACATAGTAATTCAGCCAGTTGGAAAAAAACAGGCTGGCATGGGAACGCCACCGCACAAGGGGGGGCAGGGTTGGGTTGTCATCAGGATAATAGTTGGCTGGCACACCAATGGGCAAACCTTTGCCCACATCACGCTGATATTCCAGGGCCAGGGTGTTGGCGTCGTATTCAAAGTGCCCGGTTACAAAAAACTGGCGGCTTTCTTCTGCCCCCACAATGCACACCCCGGCTTCCTGCGAACAGGCCAGCACCCGCAGGCCAGGTATGCCTTGCAGGTCTTCATAGCGTACTTCCGTGTGGCGGGAATGAGGCATAAAAAACTCGTCATCAAACCCACGGAACAAGGGCACCGTATGGCTGGCAAGGCGGTGGGGAAACACCCCAAACATTTTTTCAGGCAGGGGCTGTTTGGGCACACCGTAATGGTAAAAAAGCCCGGCTTGCGCGCCCCAGCAAATGTGCAGGGTGGAAAACACATGTTCCTTGCTGTATTCCATAATGGCACACAGCTCGTCCCAGTAATCCACTTCCTCAAAGGGCAGTTGTTCCACAGGCGCCCCGGTAATAATCATGCCGTCAAACTTACGGTTATTGAGCTTGGAGTGGCCTGTATAAAAACGCTCCAGGTGAGCAGTGGAAGTGTTGCGCGAAATATGGTTCTCCGCCCGGATCAAGGTAATGTCTACCTGAATGGGAGAATTGCTGAGCAAACGCAGCAGCTGAATTTCTGTAGCAATTTTTGTTGGCATCAAATTAACAATGGCTATTTGCAGCGGGCGTACATCTTGGCTTTGCGCCCGATCTTCTGCCATGACAAATATATTCTCATCGGAAAGAGCCCGAAATGCCGGTAAATCAATGGGAATGTTTATGGGCATAGATACTCCTGTAGATACGGCACATGGCATGTAACACCCGCACCATGAACGCTTTCCTGAATCACATCCAGTAATTAAGCAACGGCCACCTTACCCCAAGAGCTTTCCCCAAAGCAAGCAGGAAAGCCCACAATGTGTACTAAAAAAAGACACTATAGCACATGGCGCGGTACGCTGCATGCAACCTGGTAAATGCTGTGTTTGCGCAACAACAGGCAAGCAACAAAAAGCAGTCGCAGTAAGCTATGCAGCGCCAAGTATACGGTTTTTGCCATGTTTGGGTTGACCTTCTGGACAGATTGGCGCATTAAAGGAAAACATTTGGCACAAGCACCCTGCTCTATGCTCACCAGGGTGCATTTTTCAAGCGTTTCGGGCTACCCCCGGCGCTCTCACCCTGCTTCCGGAGCCTGTTCGTGCTGAATAATCTTACCCGCGCCTCACGCTTTGCCCTTTCCGCCTGCCTATGCTTCTGCCTTTTTCTGGCTGCCCCGGTGGCCTTAAGCCCACAAGCAGCCGCTGCTGCCCATGAAGACACCCAACTCCTGGCAGCTGTAGACAACACCAAAAAAATTTCCAAGAAAAGAACGAAAACCAAAGGGTCCAAAAGAAAAAGCCGCCAAAAAAGGGCTGCCACAAACCAGCCCTACCGTGGTGCTATCGTTTTTGACATGAATGCCGGCAAGGTGCTGTTTTCCCAAGGGGAAAACGTCAGCATTCCACCTGCTTCCCTCACAAAAATACTTTCCATGTATGTGGCACACGACCTTATGCGGGCCCGCAAGCTTGGCCCTGAAACCATTGTTACGGTTAGCGCCAATGCTGCCAACGCCCAGCCTTCCCGCATGGGGTTGCGTGCAGGCGACAGAGTAAGCCTGGACACCCTGTTCCGCGGCATGGCCATTGCTTCTGGCAACGATGCAAGCGTAGCGGTTGCCGAGTTTTTTGGGGGAACAGAATCCAACTTTGCCATGATGCTGAACCGCAAGGCAAGGGAACTGGGCATGCGCAGCAGTTTGTTCAAAAACGCCAGTGGGCTGCCTGCCCAAGGGCAGGTGACCACCCCCGCCGACATGCTGAGCCTGGCCAGAAGCTATTTGCGCGCCTACCCGCAAAACCTGGAGCGCTACCACAGGCACAGCACCATGGAATACCGGGGGTACACAAAGCGTAATGCCAACCCCCTGCTGGACAAATATTTCGGGGCAGACGGCCTGAAAACCGGCTATGTAGACGCTTCGGGCTTCAACATTATTGCCACTGCCAAGCGGGGCACCAAACGTGTGGTTGTGGTGCTTCTGGGAAGCCCAAGCAGCAGCACCCGCGCACGGGAAATATCGGCCCTTATGGATTCCGGCTTTACCTCCCCACAGGAAGCGGCACCAGCCCCGGCACCCAAGCGGCGCAATTATTCCGATGAACGATCAGGCAGATACCCCAAAAAGGAGAGGTAGCGTGCGCCGTAAAGACAGAGCAATACAAGACCCAAAAGTCTTGGATGCCATTATGACCCAAAGCAATTATGTTGTGCTGGGCCTGCCAGGGCACGAAGCACCCTACCTTGTTCCCATGAACTTTGGTTGGCACAACCAATGCCTGTACATGCACAGCGCCCGTGCGGGCCGCAAAATTCGTATGCTACAGGATGCCGGAGGTAAGCTGCCGGTAAGTGCTGTGCTGGTGGGCAAGGCAGACGTGTACGACCCAGGCCACGGTGCCACCGAAATTACCACCCACTATGCCAGCGTTTTTATGGAAGGCACCCTTGAAGAGGTAACAACCCTGCAAGAAGCGCGAGCCGGCATGCAGGCAATTCTCACCCAAGCCAAAGCCGGAGACCAGCCCTTTAGCGATGAGGCCCTGAAAAGCACTGCCGTGCTGCGCCTTACCCCCCATACCATTTCCGGTAAACAAAATCCTGGGGCTGCTGCTGCCGCTATAAAAGAATAACTCCGGGGCCAAGGAATTTAGACCAAAACAGCTACTTACCGATAAGCGTCCATAACGCTAAATATTCCTGATTTCCTTTAGGGCCCTTTACCGCAGCGGGCACCACCCCATGTAAGTCCAGGCCCAGTGTTTCCTTCGCAAAGGTGGTGACCTTTTCTACGGCTTTTTGCCGCAGGGCTGCTTCACGCACCACGCCGCGCACAGTTTCATGGGACTCCACTTCAAATTGGGGCTTAATAAGGGCAGCCACCTGCCCCCCAGGTTTGAGCCAGCGCAAACAGGCGGGAAGCACCTGGGTCAGGGAAATAAAGGAAACATCAGCCACAATAAGGTCTACCTGTTCCGGCAGAAGGTCCTGGTGGGCAGTGCGCAGGTTTACCCCTTCCAGGGAAACAACACGGCTTTCCCCTCGCAATTTTTCATGTAACTGATTTTTCCCCACATCCACGGCATATACTTTACTGGCACCGTGTTGCAGCAGGCAGTCGGTAAAGCCCCCTGTGGAAGCACCTGCATCCAAGCACACAAGCCCCTGCACATTCAGGGAAAAATGCTCTATGACAGTAAGCAGCTTGTAGGCACCACGGCTGACAAAGCGCTCTTCCCCATGCAGAAAGAGAATCGTTTCCGGAGGTAGCAGTTGGCCGGGCTTTTCCACCCGCACACTGCCCTGCCCCACCTGCATAAACACCTGACCGGTCATAATAAGCCGCCGGGCTGCGTCTTCAGAAGGGGCAAAGCCCCTGGCCGCAACAAGGACGGAAGCTGGTTGTTTTTTTTTCATATGGCATTAGTATATAAGTGTTGGGTATGAAAAGAAAGAGCCTGCATGAATTTTTCGTCCCCGCCATTTTTTGCTTGTCAAAGGCCCACATTGCGGGTAGGAATAGCCGTTTGCAACCACACCCACCGGTTTTCCCGAGGGGAAACTTATCATAACTTTTACGAGGTTCAGCATGAAAGAGAATATCCATCCCAAAACGTTCAATTCCAAAATCAGCTGTGCGTGTGGCTTCAGCATTGAAGCAACTTCCGTTAAAGAAGACCTGCACATGGAAATTTGCTCCAACTGCCACCCCTTCTACACAGGCAAGCAGCGCCTTATTGACACCGCTGGCCGTATTGACCGCTTCCGTAAAAAATACGCCAAGCTGGAGAAGTAAGGTTACTGTGCTTCTTCTCAACACACTGCCCCAATATTGTATTGCGCTGCAAAGCGCCCTTGCCGCAGCTGAAAAGCAGGAAAGCCTGGCGGTGGGTGGGCAGGCTGTTATGGAAGGCGTTATGATGCGCAATGGCAAACAACTTGCCATTGCTGTGCGTAAGCCTGATGAAGAAGTGGTGACCACCGTGCTTCCCTGGCGGGTGCTCTTAAATGCGCCATGGGCAAAAAAACCATGGCTGCGCGGGTTTCCGGTTCTGCTGGAAACCATGGTCAACGGTATTCGTGCGCTGAACCTTTCCGCAAGCCTTGCGGCGGAGGCAGAGGGCGAACCCATTAAACCATGGCAAATGGTACTTACCATGGCCGTGGCTTTGGGGCTTGCCCTTTTGCTGTTTGTGGTGGTTCCGCACCTGCTTACCCTGGGCCTTGGGTATTTTTCCCTTGCTGGTGCGGTGGAAGGGTTTTCTTTCCACCTGTGGGATGGCCTGATCAAAATGGTCATCTTTCTTGGGTACATACTGGCTATTTCCCGCCTGCCGGAAATTCGCCGTGTGTTTGCCTACCACGGGGCAGAACATAAAGCCATTAGTGCCTATGAACAGGGCGAAAACCCCGTTACCCCGGAAACAGCCGCCCGCTACAGCAGGCTGCACCCACGGTGTGGCACCGCATTTTTGCTGTTTGTACTGTGCATTTCCATTGTGCTGCATACCATTACCGTGCCGGCTATGCTGGCCGTGTGGACACCAGCCTCCCCCATAGTAAAACACAGTGTGGTGCTGGTGTTCAAGCTGCTGCTTATGGCCCCCATCAGCGCCGTGGCCTATGAAGCCATCCGCTACGCCGCCCGCATTCACACCCCTTTGCTGGGTACCCTGTTACGCGGGCCTGGAATGCTGCTGCAAAAGCTCACCACGCGCGAACCTGACAAACAACAACTTGAAGTGGCCCTTGCTGCGCTGAAAGAAGCCCTGCATGGCGATACCACATCCACTATTTCCACCACTGCCTATACGCGTCTGGAGCAAAACTAATGTTCGCCAAACTGGAAAACCTTGAACACCGCTATGCGGACCTTGAAGTACAGCTTTCTTCCCCCGATGTGCTGGCCGACCAGGAAAAATACCGTAAACTGGCCAAAGCCCACGCAGACCTGAAAGAAGTTGTGGATGTCTTCAAGCAGTACAAGGAAGTACAGACCGGGCTTGCAGGCAACAAAGAACTGCTTGCTGATGGCGACCCGGAAATTCGCGCCATGGCCCAGGAAGAAATCAAGGAACTGGAAGCAGAGGCCGAGCGCTTTGAGCATGAACTTACTGTGCTGCTGCTGCCCAAAGACCCCCTGGACGACAAGAACATTATTTTGGAAATCCGCGCTGGCACAGGCGGGGAAGAAGCCGCCCTGTTTGCCAGCGATTTGTTCCGCATGTATACACGCTATGCAGAATCACGCGGATGGAAAGTGGAAGTGATGAGCGCTTCTGATTCCGACTCCGGCGGCTACAAAGAAATTATCGCCCTGCTTGCCGGGCAGAAAGCGTACAGCTACCTTAAGTATGAAGCTGGCACCCACCGGGTGCAGCGCGTTCCTGCTACGGAATCGCAGGGACGCATCCATACTTCTGCCGCCACCGTGGCCATTATGCCCGAAGCGGAAGAAGCAGACGCCAACATCCGCCCGGAAGACCTGCGCTATGACGTGTATCGTTCCTCCGGCCCTGGCGGGCAAAGCGTGAACACCACAGACTCTGCCGTGCGCGTTACCCACATTCCCACAGGCCTTGTGGTGGCCTGCCAGGACGAAAAGTCGCAGCACAAAAACAAGGCCAAGGCCCTGAAAATTCTTTCTTCACGCATTGTACAGGCAGAGCAGGAACGGTTGAATGCCGAACATGCTGAAACCCGCCGCGCCCAGGTAGGCTCCGGTGACCGCTCGGAACGCATCCGCACCTACAACTTTCCCCAGGGCCGCGTCACCGACCACCGCGTCAACCTGACGCTGTACAAACTTGATTCCGTGATGGAAGGCGACATCCAGGACTTCATCAATGCCCTCACCACGGCCGCGCAAACCGAAGCCCTCAAGCAACAGTCTGGCGAGTAGCACCCGGCAGTGCATCTTTTTCATACCATCATTATATATAATGGCAGGGGAGCTTCGGTTCCCCTTTTTCGCACCCTCAACCCACGCCTGCATACAACAACGCCTATTGCCATTTTGGGGAGGCCCTGCCTCCCCAAACCCCTCCGCCAAGGGCATGATGCCCTTGGAACCCGCAACTTCGTTCCTTTTCCCGCATTACGGGAAAAGGAACGAAAATGGGGGTCAAGGGGCGTCACGTCCCTTGCAGGGGGCTGGGGGACAGCGTCCCCCCATTTTACACAAGTAAGCCATGCCAAACCCACTTTTACACAACAGCCTGAGGCAATTCACAGCCCTGCTGCACCAGCACGGGGTAGACAGCCCGCGCCTTTCAGCAGAGGTACTGCTGGCCCATACCCTTGGCATGGACCGCAACGACTTCCTCAAAACATGCCTGCTCACCCCCAATATGCCCCTTGATGCAGAACTGTATGCCAGGGCGGAGGCCCTGATACTGCGGCGCAGCACAGGGGAACCAGTTGCGTACCTCATTGGGGAAAAAGAGTTCTATGGGCGGGCCTTTGGTGTGACTGCCAGTACCCTGGTGCCCAGGCCGGAAACAGAATTGCTGGTGGAAACGGCTGTGTCTTTTTTTACCGCCCCCCCTGCCCGAAACACGGAAGCTGGCTATTTTATTGATTGCGGCACTGGCTCTGGCTGCATTGCCATTACCCTGGCCCTGGAACTGCCCTTCATGCGCGGCATTGCTGTAGATACAAGCCGTGCTGCCTTGCAAGTAGCCAAAACCAACGCCGCCCGCCACCATGTTTCCTCACTCCTGTTTGCCCAGGCCGACTTTACCATGCCCGTTATGCTGCCGCAAAGCATGCACCTGTTTGTGGCCAACCCTCCCTATATAAGCCAGAAAGAATATGAGGGACTCTGCCACGAGGTGCGCCACTTTGAACCCGCTACTGCGCTGGTGCCCCGGCGTTCCGATAATGCAGTTGCACCCGCCACCGGGCTGGAAGACCTGGAGGCCCTGGTGCGGCAAGCCGCCACAGCCTTACGCCCAGACGGCCTGCTACTTATGGAAATGGGCCACACACAAGGCAGTGCAGTGCTGGCAATGCTCCAACACGCAAAATGGCAGGAAGCACGAATAATTGCCGATTTAGCAGGATTGGACAGAATTGCCATGGCTGTGCGCACAGCCAAGTAAGGCCCAGCCATGGACGCCCCCCTGCAACACGCACCTGTTTCTTCATTAGAGCCTGTATGGCAGGTGTGTCTTCAAAACAACAGTCGCCAAAAAGACACAAGTACAAACCCCCTCTGAAAAAGAAATCATATTTAAAATTAAGTAGATACAACAATAGTCATTTTGGTGCATTATTTGCATATATTGGAGCAGGTTGACTGTTAACATTGCGAGGAACCATGCTTCAAACCACCATTCGTCATTCCATTGATTGCACAGGAATTGGCTTGCACAGCGGCAAAACCGTTACTCTACGTATGCGCCCGGCCGCTGCGGACACAGGCATCCTCTTCCATGTTTCAGGCAAACAAGGGGTATGTACCATTTCCCCCACACCTGAGGTGGTTATTGCCACAGGCCTTGCCACAACCCTTGGCAATGAGCATTGTGCTGTTTCTACAGTGGAACACCTGCTTGCTGCCCTGCGCGGACTGGAAATAGACAACGTACATATAGACATCCAGGGCGGCGAAGTTCCCATTCTGGACGGCAGCGCCAGGCAGTTTGCTCTCCTTATAAAGGACGCTGGCATCGAACAACTGCACAAGCCGCGCCGTGTGCTGCGCGTAAAAGCTGCTCATTCCACCAGCAAGGGCGACGCCTTCATTATGGCAGAACCTTATGAAGGCTTCATGGTGGACTACACTATACATTTTCCCCACAAAACTATTGGCACCCAGCGCTTGAAGCTGGAAGTGACACCGGAAAGCTTTGCCACGGTGGCCTATGCCAGAACATTTGGCTTTCTGAAAGATGTGGAAGCCATGCGTGCCCACAAACTGGCCCTTGGGGGCAGCCTTGAAAATGCCGTTGTGTTGGACGACACTGGCGTGATGAACCAGGACGGGTTGCGCAGCCAGGATGAATTTGTCCGGCACAAGTTACTGGACTTCATTGGCGACATGGCTATGCTCCCACTTCCCTTGCAAGGCAAGTTCACGGTACGTTGCTCCGGCCATGCCCTGAACAACCAACTGCTTCGGGAACTAGTTGCAGGCAAGGGCACCCTGCTGGAAGAAGTAACGCTACACCACAAGCCCCTGCACCGCATAGTTGAACACAAGCGCCAGCCCCGCGCACTGCACACCGCAGCGGCCAGTGCCTAAGGAAGCGCTGCGTTAATCAATGCTTCCCAAATAATCCTTATTGAGAGCTCAAAAACACCCCGCCCGGCAGTGCCAGGCGGGGTGTTTCTCTTAGTGCCAGCAAGGCGTCTTGGCTTGTAGCCGGAGCGAACCTCATTTTTTCCACATCCTTGCGTATTTCGCTTGACTTCAAGAAAGAACACGACTAATGTGCCTTCTCGCATGAGGGAAAAGCACCAAATTGCAATTTACTCAAAATTGTTCTTGCCTTTTCTTCATAACAGAAGTATTAGCTTTTTCGACGCTGGTGTAGCTCAATTGGTAGAGCAGCTGATTTGTAATCAGCAGGTTGCGGGTTCAAGTCCCATCGCCAGCTCCATGTGGTGGAGTTCCCGAGTGGCCAAAGGGAACAGACTGTAAATCTGTCGTCGTACGACTTCGGTGGTTCAAATCCACCCTCCACCACCATAAATTTGAATGCGTCTAAGGCTGTAGGAGGCAGGTTACCTGCCGGGGAACTACGGCGAGTGCGCGGGAATAGCTCAATGGCTAGAGCATCAGCCTTCCAAGCTGAGGGTTGCGAGTTCGAGTCTCGTTTCCCGCTCCACAAAAGCACCCGGTCCCTCCCCACAGCTCGCTAAAACGGAAATGCCCACGTAGCTCAGTAGGTAGAGTGCGTCCTTGGTAAGGACGAGGTCAGCAGTTCAATCCTGCTCGTGGGCTCCATTTTTTCACAATTCACCAACTGCGTGAGAATCAGCAAGTTAGGGAGAACACCATGGGTAAGGAAAAATTTGATCGCTCCAAGCCGCACGTAAACATCGGCACCATTGGTCACATCGACCACGGTAAAACCACCCTCACCGCAGCCATTACCAAAGTGGCTGGCATTGCTTTTGGTGGCGGCAAATTCATCTCTTATGATGAAATTGACAAAGCCCCCGAAGAAAAAGAGCGTGGCATCACCATTTCCACATCCCACGTGGAATATCAAACAGACGTGCGTCACTATGCACACGTTGACTGCCCCGGCCACGCTGACTACATTAAAAACATGATCACCGGCGCAGCCCAAATGGACGGCGGCATTCTTGTTGTAGCAGCAACCGACGGCCCCATGCCACAAACCCGCGAACACATTCTGCTTGCTCGTCAGGTAGGTGTGCCTAGCCTTGTTGTGTTCCTCAACAAGTGCGACATGGTTGACGACGAAGAACTGCTTGAGCTGGTAGAACTGGAAGTTCGCGAACTTCTTTCCAGCTACGGCTTCCCCGGCGACGACATTCCTGTTATTCGCGGTTCCGCACTGAAAGCTCTTGAAGCTACCAGCGCAGACGACCCAGCAGCAAAGCCTATTATTGAACTGCTCAAGGCTTGTGACAACTACATTCCCCAGCCTGAGCGCGTCATTGACAAGCCCTTCCTGATGCCCATCGAAGACGTGTTCTCCATTTCCGGCCGCGGTACCGTGGTAACCGGTCGTGTTGAGCGCGGTATTGTAAAAGTGGGCGAAGAAGTAGAAATCGTTGGTATCAAAGACACCGTGAAGACCATCTGCACAGGTGTTGAAATGTTCCGCAAGCTTCTTGACCAAGGTCAGGCTGGCGACAACATTGGTGCCCTGCTGCGCGGCGTGAAGCGCGACGACGTTGAGCGCGGTCAGGTTCTTGCCGCTCCCAAGTCCATCACCCCCCACAAAAAGTTCAAAGCGGAAGTATACGTTCTTTCTAAAGAAGAAGGCGGCCGTCACACCCCGTTCTTTACGGGTTACCGTCCCCAGTTTTACTTCCGTACCACAGACATCACCGGCATCATTGGCCTTGCTGAAGGCGTTGAAATGGTTATGCCCGGCGATAACGCTACCTTCCTTGTAGATCTGATTAACCCCATCGCTATGGAACAGGGCCTGCGCTTCGCTATTCGCGAAGGTGGCCGTACTGTTGGCGCGGGCGTTGTCTCCGAAATACTGGAGTAACGTATGCGGGTTAACATTCTGCTCGCCTGCACTGAGTGCAAACGGCGCAATTACGCCACCAGCAAGAACAAGAAGAATACCACTTCTCGTCTTGAACTGAAAAAGTTCTGCCCTTGGGACAGAAAAATGACAGTTCACCGCGAAACGAAGTAAACTCTTCCCCTCTAGGGCAGTAGCTCCAACGGCTAGAGCGGCGGTCTCCAAAACCGCATGTTGTGGGTTCGAATCCCTCCTGCCCTGCCACGTTAATATCTGTTCTGCGGTAGGTTCAACTTACCGCAGAACAGTCTTATTGATAGTGGTCCGGCGTATTGCTCTTTCTTCCCCCTCATCTTTTCTCTCTGTCATTATGTATTTTGTTAGAAAAGCTGAACGGGCATACAAAAGTTGCATCGCCTTTAACCCGTGCAATCGCTACACAGGTGCAATATGGGCATCAAGCAGAAATCGCAGAACCAGGCGCAGGCTGCTGGTGTAAAAAGCCAGCCCAAGCAAAAGATGTCTGAACTGGAAACCACACCTGGTTTTTTCCAGCGCATGGCAAATTACTTTCAAGCTTCCCAGGCGGAACTTGCCAAGGTTTCTTGGCCCACCTGGAAAGAAGTGAAAGTAACAAGTTATGCAGTGGCCGGCTTGGTGGTTGTCATGTCACTCTTCCTCGGATTCGTCGATATTCTCCTCGCATGGATAGTCGAGGCCATTTTATCCATAGGGGTGTAAGATGACTCAGGAGCTTGAAGGTTCTCAAAAAGCCCGTTGGTACATTGTTCATACCTACTCTGGCTTTGAAAAGCGTGTGGAGCTTACCATTAAGGAAATGCAACGCACAGCGCAAGACCAGGGGCTGATAGAACTGGTTATTACACCAACTGAAAAGGTTATTGAGCTCGTACGCGGGGAGAAGAAAACCTTCACCCGTAAGTTTTACCCCGGTTATGTCATGATTCGTATGATCATGACCGACTTTTCCTGGCACCTTGTGCAGTCCATTCCAAAGGTTACTGGTTTTGTTGGCGGCAAAAACCGCCCAACACCCATGCGCGACAGCGAAGCCGACCGCATATTGAGCCTTATGGAATCACGTCAGGAACAACCAAGGCCTAAATTCAACTTTGAACGTGACGACGAAGTGCGCGTTGTAGATGGTCCCTTCGGCGGGTTTAACGGCGTTGTGGAAGAAGTAAACTACGATAAAGGCAAACTTCGCGTTTCTGTTTCGATATTTGGCAGACAAACCCCTGTTGAACTTGACTTTGTGCAGGTAACCAAGGGCTAACCATATGTGGGGGCAGCTTACCCTGTAAGCATGGGTGCCCCAAGGTTAAAAGGAAACTATCATGGCCAAAAAAGAAGTGGCGAAAATTAAACTGCAAATTCCCGGTGGCGTAGCTAACCCTTCCCCACCTGTTGGGCCTGCGCTCGGTCAGCACGGCCTGAACATCATGGAATTTTGCAAGGCTTTCAACGCCAAAACGGCAGACCAAAAAGGCACGGTTATTCCCGTAGTTATTACGGTTTACCACGACCGCACCTTTTCTTTCATTACCAAAACCCCTCCTGCTTCCGTTCTGCTTGCCAAAGCTGCCAACGTAGCAAAAGGTTCTGGCGAGCCCAACAGAAACAAAGTTGCCTCCATTAGCATGAAGCAAGTGGAAGAAATTGCTGCACTGAAACTGCCCGATCTTACCGCTAAAGATCTTGAAGCAGCGGTGCGTTCCATTATGGGCACAGCACGCAGCATGGGCATTGACGTTAAGTAGCGTTTAATCAACTGTACTGCCGCGGTGCCATAGTGCGTATTAAGTCGGCAGGAGATTCAAACGAGGATAAGGTACAGCATGTCGAAACGTGGGAAGAAATTCCGCGCCGCAATTGACGGCCTGGATTTACAAGAAAAATTCGCAGTTGAAGAAGCTGTTGCAAAATCACTTGCTGCTTCTTTCGCAAAATTTGATGAAACAGTAGATTTGGCTCTGTGCCTTGGTGTAGACCCAAAGTATTCAGACCAAATGGTTCGCGGTGCTATTTCCCTGCCACATGGCCTGGGGAAAACAGTGCGCGTTGCTGTTTTCTGTAAAGGTGAAAAGCAGGCTGAAGCCAAGGCTGCCGGTGCCGACATTGTTGGTGCTGAAGACCTGGTAGCTGAAATCAAAGCTGGCAACCTGAACTTTGACAGCGCCATAGCCACCCCAGACTGCATGGCCCTTGTCGGTCAGGTAGGCCGGGTGCTTGGCCCCCGTGGGCTTATGCCCAACGCCAAAACTGGCACTGTAACCTTTGACGTAGCCAAAGCTGTACAAGAAGTAAAAGCGGGCCGCGTTGAATTCAAGGTGGACAAAGCCGGTGTGCTGCACTCCCCCCTGGGTAAAGTGTCCTTTGGTGCTGAAAAAATTATGGACAACCTCAAAACTGTTCTTGGTGAAGTAAACCGACTGCGCCCTTCTGCTGCCAAAGGCACCTACATGCGCGCCATGTCTGTTTCCACCACCATGGGCCCCGGCTTTAAGGTAGACCCACAAATTATTCGCAAATTTATTGAAGGCTAATTGAACACCCGCAGGGCTTAGGTTCTGCGGGTTTTCTTCCTTCAATAGGCGGCATTGCCGCCATGGCTAGAGGCACTGGAAATTCGAGTCACAGACAGCAGGCACAAAGGGCTATTTGAGAGGCCCAATGAGAAGACCTGCCGAGACTTTCTTTGGCTCCATTTCCACCAGGCTCAACATAACTTAAGGAGAGTCGCGTGAAAAAAGATCAGAAAGCCGCTATTATTGCCAGCATCAAGGCCGCAACCCAAGATGCAAACATTGCGGTAATCGCCGACTTTAAGGGTATGCCGGTGGAAGAAATGACACGCCTGCGGGTTAAACTTCGCGAAAGCAACGCAACGTTGCTTATTGTGAAGAATACCCTGGCAAGGATCGCCCTTGAAGACGGTCCCCATGCGGTCATTAAAGACACATTCCGCGAAAACTGCGCCATCGCCCTTGGTTCGGATGATCCCGTAGCCGTTGCAAAAGCAATGGTTGACTTTGCCAAGACCAGCAAAACACTTGTTTTGCGCCGCGCGAGCCTTGAGGGTAAAGTACTAGACACTGCACAGCTTGACGCACTTGCCAAGCTGCCAAGCAGGGAAGCACTGCTTGGCCAGTTGCTCGGCACCATGAACGCCGTGCCCACCGGGCTTGTTTCTGTACTTGCAAACACCATTCGTGGTGTGTTGTATGCCCTTAAAGCTATTGAAACCAAAAAAGCCGCTTAACCGCGGGCCAAAGAACCTACAAGGAGTATATCCATGTCTGTTACCAAAGAACAAGTTATTGAATTTATCGCTGGCATGACCGTTCTTGAACTCTCTGAGCTCATCAAAGAACTGGAAGACAAATTCGGCGTATCTGCTGCTGCTCCTGCTGCTGCAATGATGGCAATGCCTGCTGCTGCTGCTGCTCCTGAAGAAGAAAAGACCGAGTTCGACGTTATCCTGAAGGCCGCTGGCGCTAACAAAATTGGCGTTATTAAAGTTGTGCGCGCTCTTACAGGCCTTGGCCTGAAAGAAGCAAAAGACAAAGTAGACGGCGCTCCTTCTACCCTGCTGGAAGCTATAGCAAAAGACAAAGCAGAAGATGCCAAGAAGCAACTGCTTGAAGCTGGCGCTGAAGTAGAAGTAAAGTAACGTTGTTATTTGCTTCTTTCGCAGATCATCTTCTGTGAATTTGCAGGTCCTGTGTTCGCACAGGGCCTGCTTCATTTTCCTTGCAGTAATTCCGCCGGGGTAAATGAGTGGCATTGTTCCTTAACAGTATGCCACCACAGCATTTGTTTCTTTGTGCCCTCTTTGCGCGCCAGGTAAATTGACTCTTGGGGCACACTCTTACTTGCTTGCCATATTGCATTAGTATACAATGGAAACAGTAAGGGTTGATTTTGGGAATAAAGGCGACTGTTGCACTCCTGCTTATTGCCTTTGTGCCGTTGGGCTTCCTCAGTGCACTGCTATGCTTTGCCTGCAATCCGATGAAGTATATAGGCATATTTTCTATTTTTCCACTTGCCTTTTTGGGAGCCTTCAACTATATTGGCTCACTTTGTGTCCACAATGCAGAAAACCGCTGAGCAAAATTGGGCCGTACTTTGCTTGTACCCCTCGCATAACACCCCACTAGACTCGCTGGGCAGGAACCAAAAAACCGTTCCTAGCTTAGCCTTTTGGCGTTTTTAGTGCGCGGAGCTATGCCCGCCCCCCTTTTCCGCAGCATTCCCGGCGAAACGGATAACGATATATTCCCGATGTCCGCGTTCAGAAACTGTTGTTACTGACCCTGAGGTGAAATCATGGCCCAGCTGACAAAACAATTCGGCAAAATCAAAGTTGCCCTCCCTACTCCTCACCTGCTCAACCTGCAGGTGGATTCGTATAAGAAATTTCTGCAACTTGAACCTTCTTTACGTACCTCTGAAGAAGGCCTGGAAGCCGTATTTCGCTCTGTCTTTCCTATTGAAGACTTCAACCGCACAGCTAGTCTGGAATTTGTCAGCTATGAGATTGGCGAACCCAAATATGATCAGGCAGAATGCATCAGCAAAGGGCTGACATACGAAGCCCCCATCCGCATCAAAGTACGCCTTGTGGTGTATGATGTGGATGAAGAAACGGAAAACCGTACCATCCGCGACATTAAAGAGCAGGACATTTACTTTGGTACCCTGCCCCTGATGACGGAAAAAGGCACGTTTATCATTAACGGCACAGAGCGGGTTATTGTTAACCAGCTCCAGCGCTCCCCCGGCATCATCTTTGAGCATGATTCCGGCAAATCGCACTCCAGCCGCAAAGTGCTGTATTCCTGCCGTGTTATTCCCATGCGTGGTAGCTGGCTTGACTTTGATTTTGACCACCGCGACATTCTTTACGTGCGCATTGACCGCCGCCGTAAAATGCCTGCCACTGTGCTGTTTAAAGCCATGGGCATGTCTGTGGTGGACATTCTCAACACCTTCTACAAAAAGGAATACTACCTTCTTGCAGAAGACGACAAGGTGAACTGGGAAGTGGACCCTGCCCTGTACCGCAAAGACAATGCCTATGAAGACATTGTAGATGCTGCGGGCAAATCCATTACCAAAGCTGGCAAAATTATTACCAAACGCGCCTGGAAACAGATTTGCGACGAAGGCATTAAAGCCGTTAGCGTTGCCCCTGAGTCCATCATCGGCCTGTTCCTGGCTGAAGATATTTTGAATGAAAGCACTGGTGAAATTCTTGCCGAGGCTACAGACGAAATCACCGAAGGGCTTGTGGAAATTTTGCGTGAAAACGGCATTGCCCGCATTGCCGTGCTGCACACCAAAGGCACAGACACCTCCTCTTCCGTTCGCGACACCCTGGTACTGGACAAAACCCCGGACATGGAAGCTGCCCAGGTGGAAATTTACCGCCGCCTGCGCCCCAGCTCTCCTCCCACGCCAGAAATCGCTGCCAGCTTTTTTGACAACCTGTTCCGTTCACCGGAATATTACGACCTTTCCCCTGTGGGTCGCTACAAACTGAACCAGCGCCTGGATATTGACCCGAGCTGTGATTTGCGTGTGCTCACCGATGCAGACATCATCAAAGCCATTCAAATTCTGACCCACCTGAAAGACACCCACGGCCCGGCAGACGACATTGACCACCTGGGCAACCGCCGCGTGCGCCCCGTGGGCGAGCTGGTGGAAAACCAGTACCGCATCGGCCTTGTACGCATGGAACGTGCCATCAAGGAACGTATGAGCTTGCAGGAAGTGGGCACCCTTATGCCCCACGACCTCATTAACCCCAAGCCGGTAACGGCTGTGCTCAAAGAATTCTTTGGTACTTCCCAGCTTTCCCAGTTCATGGACCAGACCAACTCCCTTTCGGAAGTGACGCACAAGCGTCGTCTTTCCGCCCTTGGGCCTGGTGGTCTTACCCGTGAACGGGCAGGCTTTGAAGTGCGCGACGTGCACACTTCCCACTATGGTCGTATTTGCCCCATTGAAACACCGGAAGGTCCAAACATCGGTCTTATCGTTTCCCTTACCACCTTTGCCCGGGTAAACGACTTTGGCTTTATTGAAACCCCCTACCGGGTGGTGAAAAATGCCAATATCACCGATGAAATTGTCTACCTGGATGCCTCCCGCGAGCATAACGAAATAATTGCCCAGGCCAACGCGGTAATGGATGAAGAGAATAACCTGCTGGATGAGTTTGTTACAGCCCGTATTCACGGCGACGTACAAATGACCCCCAAAGGTGATGTTACCCTCATCGACATTTCCCCCAGCCAGATGGTGTCCATTTCCGCGGCGCTTATTCCCTTTCTGGAGCACGATGACGCCAACCGCGCGCTCATGGGTTCCAACATGCAACGCCAGGCCGTGCCGCTGCTGCGCAGCGACAAGCCCCTGGTGGGCACCGGTATGGAACGCGACGTGGCCCAGGACTCCGGCGCATGTATTCTGGCCGAAGCCACAGGCGTGGTAAACTACGCCGATGCAGAACGCATTATTGTAAGCTACACAGACCCCATTTACCCGGAATCCGGCGGGGTACGTTCTTACAACCTGCTCAAATACCACAAGTCTAACCAGAACTCCTGCTTTGGGCAGAAGCCTTCCTGCTACCCTGGCCAAAAGGTCACCAAGGGCCAGGTGCTGGCAGACGGCCCCGGTATTGATGGCGGGGAACTGGCACTTGGTAAAAACCTTACCGTAGCCTTCATGCCCTGGTGTGGCTTCAACTTCGAAGACTCCATTCTTATTTCTGAGCGTTGTGTAAAAGAAGACGTATTTACTTCTGTACACATTGAAGAATTTGAAGTGGTTGCCCGCGACACCAAGCTTGGCCCAGAAGAAATTACCCGCGATATTCCCAACGTGGGTGAAGACATGCTGCGCAACCTGGACAACAGCGGCATTATTCGCATTGGTGCCAACGTGAAGCCAGACGACATTCTGGTGGGTAAAATTACCCCCAAGGGTGAATCTCAGCTTACCCCGGAAGAAAAGCTGCTGCGCGCCATATTTGGCGACAAGGCACGCGACGTGAAAAACACCTCCCTGAAAGTTCCCCCAGGAATTGAAGGCACCGTTATTGAGGTGAAGCTGTTCAACCGCCGCTCCGGTGAAAAAGATGACAGAACCCGTGACATTGAAGATTTGGCCCTGAGCCGCCTGGACACCAAGGAACACGACCACATTAAAGCCCTGGGCGAGAGCGTGCGCAACCGCTTTGTGCAACTTGGTGCGGGCAAACAGCTTGCCCAGAACCTGACAGGACAGAAAAAAGGTGAAGTGCTGGCAGAAGCTGGCAGCGTGCCTACCCCGGAAATGCTGGCAGACATGCCCGTGAAAAAATTTGCCGGGCTGTTCAAGTGCAAGGAAACCAACGACGCCATTGCTGAAGAACTGGAAACCTACGAGCGCCAGCTTGAATACATCAAGAACATTTATGAATCCAAGCGCGGCAAGGTAACAGAAGGGGACGATTTGCCCCCCGGCGTTATCAAAATGGCCAAAGTGTATGTGGCTGTGAAGCGTAAGCTGAGCGTGGGCGATAAAATGGCAGGGCGCCACGGGAACAAAGGTGTTGTTTCCTGCATCCTGCCGGAAGAAGATATGCCCTTCTTTGCAGATGGCCGCCCGGTAGACGTTGTGCTGAACCCCCTTGGTGTGCCTTCGCGTATGAACATCGGGCAGATCATGGAAACCCACCTGGGCTGGGCAGCCAAAGAACTTGGCGGGCAACTGGCTGAAATGGCTTCCAAGAATACAGAAATCAGCGAACTTCGCGCCCGGGTGAAGGACGTGTTCTCCACGCAAAAAACCGCCGACCTGGTGGACTCCCTTTCTGATGAAGAGTTCATTGCTTCTGTAAAGGCCATGCGTGATGGTATTGTCACCAAAACTCCGGTGTTTGACGGCACCACGGAAGAAGAAATCTGGGCATGGCTTACCAAAGCTGGTTTGCCCGATGACGGCAAAACCATTCTTTTTGATGGCCGGACAGGGGAATCCTTCAAAAACCGGGTAACAACTGGGGTTATGTACGTACTGAAACTCCACCACTTGGTTGATGAAAAAATCCACGCCCGTTCCACTGGACCATACTCCCTGGTAACCCAGCAACCCCTTGGTGGTAAGGCCCAGTTTGGTGGCCAGCGTCTTGGGGAAATGGAAGTGTGGGCACTGGAAGCCTATGGCGCCGCGTACCTTTTACAGGAATTCCTCACCGTCAAAAGCGACGACGTGGTGGGCCGCGTAAAAATGTACGAAAAAATAGTCAAAGGGGACAACTTCCTGGAAGCTGGGCTGCCTGAGTCGTTCAACGTTTTGGTGAAAGAACTCATGAGCCTTGGCTTGGATGTGAACCTGATTCAGGAAGAAGGCAAAAGACGCCCCAAACGCTCGGGTTATATGGCCCAGTTGCCAGAAGGGGCCCAACCTGAACCAATGGAATTTTTCAATAATTCTGAAGAATAACCATTGTGTTTTGGCCGCGCAGCTTAGGCTGTGTATGCATTCTCAAGGACTGGGTAACGCCCATATCCTTTTAAAATAACAGCACAGGAGAGAAACAGCGGCTTTGCCACCCCGTTTTCAGGCAAGGCCGCACTTTCTCCCTTACGAAACACTGGCAGGTATACCTATGTCTCTAGACGAACTCTTCGCCGTCAGAGGTTCTTCCGCCACCGTATCCAATATTAAGAACCTGCAATCTATTCAGGTTTCCATTGCCGCGCCGGAACGTATCCGCGAATGGTCTTATGGTGAGGTTAAAAAGCCGGAAACCATTAACTACCGCACATTCAAGCCAGAACGTGACGGCCTTTTCTGCGCCAAAATTTTCGGCCCGGTAAAAGACTATGAGTGTAACTGCGGCAAATATAAGCGCATGAAGCACCGTGGCATTGTGTGCGAAAAATGCGGCGTGGAAGTTATTGCCTCCAAAGTACGCCGTGAACGCATGGGCCACATTGAACTGGCTGCCCCTGTGGCACACATTTGGTTCTTGAAGACCCTGCCTTCCAAAATTGGCACATTGCTTGATATTACCATGGCAGACCTGGAAAAAGTACTGTACTTCGATTCGTACATTGTGCTTGACCCAGGTAGCACCAACCTGACCCGCCTTCAGGTTATTTCTGAAGACCAGCACTACCAGGTGCTGGAACACTACGGTGAAGATGCCTTTACCGTGGGCATGGGTGCGGAAGCTGTGCGCAGCCTGCTGGAAGAAGTGAAACTGGAAGAACTGAAAGTGGAATTGCGCGAAGAATCGCAGGCCACCCGTTCCCAGACCAAAAAGAAAAAGCTCACCAAGCGCCTCAAAATTGTGGAAGCGTTCCTGGAGTCTGGCAACAAGCCAGAGTGGATGATTATGGAAGTTATTCCAGTTATTCCACCAGAACTGCGCCCCCTTGTGCCGCTGGATGGCGGGCGTTTTGCCACTTCCGACCTTAACGACCTGTACCGCCGCGTGATCAACCGGAACAACCGTTTGAAAAGGCTGATGGAACTGGGCGCTCCTGACATTATTATCCGCAACGAAAAGCGCATGCTGCAAGAAGCAGTGGACGCACTGTTCGACAACGGCCGCCGTGGCCGTGCCATTACTGGCACCAACGGCCGCCCCCTGAAGTCCCTTTCCGACATGATCAAGGGCAAGCAGGGTCGCTTCCGCCAAAACCTTCTGGGTAAGCGCGTAGACTACTCTGGTCGTTCCGTTATCGTTGTAGGTCCAAAACTGAAGCTCCACCAGTGCGGCCTGCCCAAAAAGATGGCCCTGGAACTGTTCAAGCCCTTTATTTATTCCAAGCTGGAATCCAGGGGTCTTGCCTCTACCATTAAAAGTGCCAAGAAAATGGTGGAACGCGAAGAACTGGTAGTGTGGGACATTCTTGAAGAAGTGGTGCGCGAATACCCCATTATGCTGAACCGCGCCCCTACGCTGCACCGCTTAGGCATTCAGGCCTTTGAACCACTGCTGGTGGAAGGCAAGGCCATTCAGTTGCACCCCCTGGTGTGTTCTGCCTATAACGCCGACTTTGACGGTGACCAGATGGCCGTGCACCTGCCCCTTTCCATTGAAGCACAGGTGGAATGCCGGGTACTCATGATGAGCACCAACAACATTCTTTCCCCTGCCAACGGCGGCCCCGTTATTGTACCTAGCCAGGACATTGTGCTTGGCCTGTATTACATGACAGTGGAACGCGACTTTGAAGATGGTGAAGATAAAATCTTCTGCGCCCCATGGGAAGTTATCGCCGCGTACGATGGTGGCCAGCTTGGCCTGCACGCCCGCATCAAGGTACGTATTGATGGTGAACTCATTCAAACCACCACTGGCCGTATTCTTGTGCGCGACATTCTGCCCAAAGGTATTCCCTTTGAGAACGTCAACTGCGTGCTGACCAAAAAGAACATTGCCCGCCTGGTGGGTTCTGCTTACCGCGACGCTGGCAGCAAGGCCACCGTAATTCTGTGCGACAGGCTCAAAGACCTGGGGTACGAATACGCAACGCGCGCTGGCATTACCATTGGCGTGAAAGACTTGCAAATTCCTGATGCCAAAAAAGGTATTATTGAGGCTGCCAAGGATGAAGTGGACAACATTCAGCGCCAGTACCACGACGGTATCATCACCCGTACTGAAAAGTACAACAAGGTGGTGGACGTGTGGACAAAAGCCACCCAGGACGTTTCCACAGAAATGGTCAGATCTATTTCCACCGAAGAAATAGTGAACAAAAAGACGGGCGAGACCAAAACCAACGCCTCCTTTAACCCAATATTCATGATGTCCACCTCCGGTGCCCGAGGTAACCAGGACCAGATGCGCCAGCTTGCTGGGATGCGCGGTCTGATGGCCAAACCTTCCGGGGAAATCATTGAAACCCCCATCACTTCCTGCTTCCGGGAAGGGCTGGACGTTTCCCAGTACTTTAACTCCACCCACGGGGCACGGAAAGGTCTGGCCGATACCGCGCTGAAAACAGCCAACTCCGGTTACCTTACCCGCCGTTTGGTAGACGTGGTACAAGACGTTATTGTAAGCACAAAAGACTGCGGCACAGTGGACGGCATTGAACTGAGCCACCTGGTAAAGGGCGGCGAAATTAAAATGCGCCTTGCAGAACGCGCCCTTGGCCGCGTTACCCTGTACCCCATCTACAGCCCGGAAACACGTGAACTGCTGTTCCCAGCAAACACGCTTATTTCCGAAGAAGTGGCCCTGGCCCTGGACGATGCAGGCATAAACTCCCTCACCATCCGTTCCGCGCTTACCTGCCAGGCAGAACGCGGCGTGTGTTCCCAGTGCTACGGGCGCGATTTGGCCCGCGGGCACCTGGTGAACATTGGCGAAGCTGTTGGGATTATTGCTGCCCAATCCATTGGGGAACCGGGCACGCAGCTTACCATGCGTACCTTCCACATCGGTGGTACGGCATCGCGCGAAATTGAACGTTCCAATATTGCCGCCCAACACGCGGGCCGCATCATTCTTTCCCGCGTAAAGGCCGTACAAAACCGCGAAGGCCAGTTCATGGTTCTTTCCAAGAGCGGCCAGGTAAGCATTGTGGACGAGCAAGGCCGTGAACGGGAAAAGTACATTCTGCCCAACGGCTCCAAGCTGGTGGTGAAGGAAAACCAGGATGTGCAAAAGGGCGACCTTATTGCTGAATGGGACCCCTTCAACGAACCATTCGTTTCCGAAGTAAACGGTGTGGTAAAGTTTACCGACATTCTGGAAGGCCGCACCTACCAGGAAAAAGTGGACGAAGCCACCCACATGTCTTCGCAAACAATTATCGAATACCGCTCTACCAACCTGCGGCCTTCGGTTTCCATTTGCGACGAATATGGCGAAGTGAAAAGCCGTCCGGGTTCTGCCCTGGCTGCCACCTACACCTTGCCCGTGGGCGCCCTGCTCATGGTGAAAAACGGCATGGAAATTGAGGCAGGCGACATTATTGCCCGTAAACCTCGCGAATCTTCCAAAACAAAAGACATCGTGGGTGGTTTGCCACGCGTTGCTGAACTCTTTGAAGTGCGTAAACCCAAAGACATGGCTATTGTTTCCGAAATTGACGGAACCGTGGCCTTTGCCGGGGAAGCCAAAGGCAAGCGCAAGATTATTGTGACGCCTGAAGCCGGGGAAGCCAAAGAATACCTGGTACCCAAAGGCCGCCACATTATTGTAAGCGATGGCGACTTTGTGGAATCTGGCGAAATGCTCACCGAAGGCAGCCCTGAACTGCACGACATTCTGCGTACCAAGGGTGAAAAATTCCTTGCCGCATATCTTGTAGAAGAAATTCAGGACGTGTACCGCTTCCAGGGCGTGGCCATAGATGACAAGCACATTGAAGTCATTGTGCGGCAAATGCTGCGCAAGGTGCAAGTGCTTGACCCAGGCCAAACCACCTTCCTGGTGGGCGAACAGGTAGATAAAGCCGAGTTCCGCACTGAAAACCTGCGCACTGTGGCTGAAGGGCTTACCCCTGCCAACGCAGAACCGCTGGTACTGGGTATTACCCAGGCCTCCCTTACCACCTCTTCCTTCATCTCTGCGGCTTCCTTCCAGGAAACCACAAAGGTACTGACAGAAGCGGCCCTGAAAGGGAAAAGCGACACCCTGCGCGGCTTGAAGGAAAACGTTATTGTAGGCCGCCTCATTCCTGCTGGCACTGGCTACCGCGAATATGTGCATGCAGAAATCGTGGTGCCAGAGCAGAAAGAACGTCCGGACAAGTTCCTGGAAGAGCTGGAAGCGAGTCCCCTTCTTGTGGACTTCTAAACTACCGCTTGGGCTTCGTGGAGATGTACAGGCAGCAAGCTGTCTGTACCCTCCGCCCTCGCTCCATGGCTCGCTAACGCTCGCGACTGCCGTCAGCAGGGAAGGCAGATAGAGCAAAGGCTTTGGGTAAGGGCTGGACAAATAAATGTACTCCTGCTTCCCAAAAAGCTCGTGCCTTGCCAAATGCAAAACTGAGCATTTTCCAAAGGCGATTTCAGTAGTGCATTGTTAAGAAAAAGTGGATTATTCCGTTTGGCGGCGTTGTTCGTCAATTTGTCAGGGGGGCAGGACCAAAGAGTCCAGCCCCCCTTTCAAATTGGCAGCACGCCTTGCCAAACGAAAAAACTCAACTTTTTCTAATGCCAGTTTTAGGGTTACTCAAACAAGCCAAGTACATTCTCTGGCCTCATCATCTTTTTATCTCAATACGTACCAGTAACCAGCGGAACAAAACACAAGCTTACGGCAAAAAGCCGGTAACTTAGCCGCCAAAACAGGTTACCTCCTGTTTTCCCCCTTGACCCCACCCGCACATTGTCTACAATGGATAAGGCCAAACGGCCTTTCCCGGTTTCGGTGTAAAGGCCTCCTGTAACCATATCGCCCTCTTGGGTATCCTCAAGGAAATTCCATGCATATGCGTCCATCCTCCCGCATCACCTGCCTCAATATTGTCGCTATTCTGTTATTCCTCGTCACCGCATCACTTGCCCACGCAGCAGCACCCGTAAAGGTAGTGGTCAGCTTGGCCCCGCAAAAATATTTCCTGCAACGCCTGGCTGGCACTGCGTTGGAAGTAACAGTACTGGCCTCCAGCGGCAGCGACCCACACACCTTTGAACCCTCCCCGGCCCAAATGCGCGCCGTGGCAGGGGCACAGGTATACTTTACCATTGGGGCCCCGTTTGAAGCGGCCTGGCTCCCGCGCATTCAAGGTGCGGCAAAGCAACTGCGTATTGTGCCCTTACATGCCGCATTAGAAGAAGATGCTGACCACCATGAAGACGAAAAACATGCCGAGCCTGCCCACAAAGGTGAGGAAAAACATGCTGAGCCCGGACATAAAGACGATGACCACGACGACCACGCCGAAGCCCACGCTACAGATGCCCACGGTCATGGGCACACAGGCAAAGACCCCCACATTTGGCTGAGCCCAGCCCTTATGTTGCGCATGCTGGACGTCATGGAAAAAGAAGTTGTGGCCCTGTTACCTGAAAAGGCCAACGCCGTTACCGAAGCAGCGACTGCCCTGCGTAACGACATACAAACCCTGCAAAAAAGCATCCACGCTCAGTTTGCGCCATTCCCGGCCAAGCAACGCCTGTTTCTGACTTTTCACCCGGCCTGGCATTATTTCGCTGAAGAATTCGGCACCACCGAACTGAGCATTGAAATTGACGGCAAAGAACCAAGCCCCAAAGCCATGAAGAAGGTAATTGATACAGCCCTGCACCACGGCCTGAACACTGTCTTTATTGAACCGCAGTTCCCCAAAAGTGCTGCCGCTATGGTGGCAGATAGCATTGGGGCGCGAATTGTAACGGTGGACCCCTTGCAAGAAGACTGGCTGGCCCTGCTTCAGTCCTTCAGCAAGGAACTGGCGGCCTCTTTCCCCCATGTTCGCCCATAAGGAAACGCTGATTTATTCCGTTTGCAGCTTCCCTAAAGCCGACGGCAGTCGCGAGCGTAGCGAGCCGTGGAGCGAGGGCGGAGGGAACAGGCAGCTTTGCTGGCTGTTCATCTCCACGAAGCCCGAGTG
>NZ_KE387017.1:0-129619 GCF_000430005.1 Desulfovibrio cuneatus DSM 11391 | reverse complement strand
CGAGGGCGGAGGGAACAGGCAGCTTTGCTGGCTGTTCATCTCCACGAAGCCCGAGTGTAAGTAAATCGACGGCAGTCGCGAGCATTGCGAGCCGTAGAGTGAGGGCGGAGGGTGCGGGTGGCTTTGCTGGCCGCACATCTACACGAAGCCCGAGCGGATAAAGGAAACAGTCAAGGACGGAAAAGTCTACTCCTGCTTCAAAAAAAGCTCGTGCCTTGCCAAACAGAATAACTGCGCGTTTCCAAGATACGATTTACTCTGTGCTTCCCTATTTATACTGTGACAACGCAACGAGACACTATGCCCGCATCGACTCCCCACGCCCACCCCTGCCAGCAGGCCACACTCCCACCGGAGCAAGCACCTGTGCACCCTTCGGTGCCCGCCGTACAGGTGCAAGACCTTTGCTATGCCTACGGCACGGAAGCGGTGCTGCACAACATAACCTTTACCGTGCAGGCTGGCGATTTTCTGGCCATCATCGGCCCTAACGGGGGCGGCAAAAGCACCCTGCTGCGCCTGCTGTTGGGGTTGCTTACTCCCAGCGGGGGGGAAGTGCGGATATTTGGCAAGGCACCCGCTGCCAGCCGTAGCCACATGGGTTTTGTCCCCCAGTTTACCACCCTCCGGGCAGACTTTCCCGCCACAGTGCTGGAAATGGTGCTCATGGGCGGGGCGCAGGCCAGCCCCCTGGGGGGCGGCTGGGGCACCCACGCCAAGGCCCGGCAAAAGGCCTTGCGCCTTCTGGAAACCTTGGGGCTTTCAGGCCTGGCGGGCAGGCCCATTGGCTCCCTTTCCGGCGGGCAGTGCCAGCGGGCCATGGCAGCCCGTGCCCTTATGGCAAAGCCGGAACCAACACAAGAAGGAGAGGACATTCCCTTCCTGCTGCTTCTGGACGAACCCACCGCCAGCATAGACCCTGAGGGCAAGCATTGTTTTTATGATTTTCTGGAAACATTGCGCGGCAGTTGCACCATTGTGCTGGTTAGCCACGACCTTTCCCTGGCTTCCCCCTACTTCACCAACATTGCCCTGGTCAACCGCACCCTTACCATGCAACCCAGCAATCAGCTTTCCCCTGCGGGCCTTATGGAAACATTTGGCACCCATGCGCACAGTTGCCCCATTGGCGCCCTCCAGCGTCGCCTTGAAGATTCCCAGAACCAGGGGGCGGGCCGTGGCTGATTTTCTTGCTTCCGCAGGTTCCTACCTTTTTCTGCAAAACGCCCTGTGGGCCGCCCTGCTGGCCAGCGTGGCCTGCGGCATTGTGGGCTCCCTGGTGGTGTGCAACCGCCTCACCTTTCTGGCGGGGGGCGCTTCCCACGCGGCGTATGGCGGCATAGGCCTTGCCATTTATTTTGGCTGGCCCCCGCTGTTATGCACCCTGCTCTTTTCTCTTGGGGCTTCTCTGCTTATGGGCTTTGTCAGCCTGCACACCCCTGCCCGCCTGGCTGGCAAGGAAGGTGGGGCAGATGCCGCCATTGGCGTACTTTGGGCAGCGGGCATGGCCTTTGGCATTATTCTTATTGAACTCACCCCTGGCTACACCGGGGAACTCATGGGGTATTTGTTTGGCAGCATTCTTACAGTGCCTCGGGCAGATATATGGGCCATGGCCCTGTTTGATGTCTTGCTCGTCGTGGTGTTGCTCTTCTTCCGCCAGGGGCTTTGGGCCATTTCCATTGATAAAGACTTTGCCCAGGCCCGTGGCCTGCCTGTGCGCTTCCTGTACCTGTTGCTGGTGGGGCTAACGGCCCTGGCGGTGGTCATGCTTATTCGCATTGTGGGGCTTATTCTGGTGCTGGCCCTGCTCACCATACCCCCGGCTATTGCCCGGCGCTTTTGCCGTTCGCTCTATTCCTGCATGGTTGTAGCAGGGCTGTGCAGCCTGCTTTTCAGTCTGGCAGGGCTCGTGCTTGCCTGGTACACCAACATTTCTTCCGGGGCAGCCATTATTGCCGTAAGCACCTTGGCCTATGGCCTTGCCTCCCTGCCTTCCTTGCAGCGCAAAACAGAATAATCCCTCCTGCCTGCTGGCGTAGTGTGACAAAATTTGTTAGGGTTGCCTGAAGTATTCACACTATAAACCCCCAAGTTACTATGTACGACTTACGCAAGTTAGAAGCCTTTTGCAAAGTGTGCGAGTTAAAAAGCTTTTCCAAAGCCGGGGCAGCGCTATTCCTTTCCCAGCCCACCGTAAGCGCTCACATTCAAACCCTGGAACGGGAACTGAACACCAAACTTGTAGACCGCCTTACACGCACCGTGCTGCCCACACCAGCGGGGGAAATACTGCTGCGCCACTGCCACGAAGCCTTTCAAAACCTTGCCAAGGCCAAGGAAGAAATAGACAGCCTGCATTATGAAGCCACAGGCACCCTGCGTATAGCCAGCACCACTATTCCCGCGCACCATGTGCTGCCCAGCATTCTCGCCCATTTTTTAACAAGCCACCCCAAAGTGCAGCCCAAACTGACCATTGCCTCTTCCATGGCAGTACTGCAAAAAGTACGGCAGGGTGAAGTGGCAGCTGGCATTGTGGGCCATTACGACCCCACAGACGCCGACCTGTATGTAACCCCCCTCATTCAGGACGATATTGTGGTGATTGCCCCGGCAACTATCCCCCCCCTGCCCAGCAGCACTCACCTGGCTGGCCTCGCCTTTGGGCAGGCAGCCGCCTTGCCCTGGATTATGCGGGAAGAAACCTCCACCACACGCAAGCTGTTTGAAGAAGCCTTGCGCCTTGCTGGCTATGACCCCCGCGCCCTGTCTACACGCATTACTGTAGACAGTTCCCACGCCGCCATGCAATATGTGGCTGCGGGGCTTGGGCTGAGTATTGCTTCCCACCTTGCAGCCAAAGAGGCTTTGGCAAACGGCACCCTGCGTGCTGTTTCCATTGCCGGAGTTTCCCCTTGCCGCACCTTTTCCTGTGTGGTGAATACCCGGCGGGCCATGTTCCCCACCACAAAACTGTTTCTGCACTATTTGTGTGATGCTACCAGCCCCTTGCGCCACGCACATGCAGCCCACCCCACAACGTAGCCAACACATACCATGAAAACACTGCCACAACGCCTGATAGACTCCTGCCGTTCCGCCGGTTGAGCGGCTAAAATTCCTCCAGAGGCTCTGGAGGGTATTTTGCGCGCTCTGCCCCAGGACCCTTTGGCACAATCCCGTTTGCTTACCAGCAGCCACGCCCATGAAGACGCCGCCATTGTGCGCGTACCTGCGGGCAAAGCGTTGGTACAAACGGTGGACTTTTTCACGCCCATAGTAAACGACCCCTTTGCCTTTGGCCGCATTGCCGCAGCCAATGCCCTTTCAGACATTTACGCCATGGGGGGCGAACCGTGGACAGCCATGAACATTGTGGGCTTCCCCTTGAAAACTATGCCTGCCGAAATATTGCAACGCATTCTGGCAGGCGGGGCAGAAGCCTTGCTGGAAGCAGGAGCTGTGCTGGCTGGTGGGCATAGTGTGGAAGATACGGAAATAAAGTATGGCATGGCCGTCACCGGGCTGGTAAACCCGGAAAGGTTTGCCGCCAACACAGGGTTGCGCCCAGGGGACACCCTGGTGCTGACAAAACCCCTTGGCACTGGCGTGCTGGCCACGGCGGTGAAGGCCCGGTGGGAAGGGCATGAAGCCATGGAAGAACTTATTATTCAGTGGGCAGGCAGGCTGAACAAGCATGGCGCCGAGGTCATTCAGGCCCTGGGGCTGAAAGCCGCCACCGATGTAACAGGCTTTGGCCTTGGGGGGCACCTGCTGGAAATGGCGGAAGCTTCCGGGGTAAGTATAACCCTGTATGCCGGGGCCGTGCCCCTGCTGCCCCACGTTCATGCCCTGGCCAGCATTGGGCTGTTGCCTGCCGGCAGCCACGCCAACCGCGCCCACTGCCGGCACCGCACCCAGGTGGCCCAGGGGGTAGACCCCATTGTGGTTGACCTTGTGTTTGACACCCAAACATCCGGTGGCCTGGTGCTGGCAGTGCCTGCCCGCCTTGTGCACCGGGCCGTTTCCATGCTCCACGACAAGGGCGAGCCTGCCCACGTCATCGGGGAAGTGGTGTGTGCAGAGGGTGCGCCTTGCCTGCACATCCTCCCGTAAGGAAACGCTGATTTATTCCGTTTGGCTGCGTTACTCGCATTTTTAAGGCGGGGCAGGACCAAAGAGTCCAGCACCCGCCTCAAAAAATACTCGTGCCTTGCCAAACAAAACAACTGACCGTTTCCACAACTACTTCTGCGCCCACACGTCATACAAGGCATCCAGTTCTTCCTTGGTATACCGGGGTTCTGTATACATGCCTGCGGCCTCGCGCTGGCGGGCGGCTATTACCTCCGCTCCAGCGGCGAGTAAAATGCTTCGGCGGCAAAGCCGCCTGCGCCCCGCCTTGTCGCTCCAAGATACACCCCGCCGTCCTTTTTCCCTCTCCGCGCCCTGAGCATTCATTGGGCAAAGTACCTGTTTGTTTTTTCCCATGCGAAGCCACCCTAAATCCCGGCAAAGGTCGCGCTTCGCGGGCTTGCCGGGGGGGTACTCTCTGGAGAGCAGAAGGAAAATGATGAAATTTTTACCGCAGGCGAGGCGCGGGGCAATTTTTCAAGGGGCTGTATATAAATACTGCCCCGACGGAAAATTGCCCCACAACGAAGCATCCGGTAAAAAGGGCAGTTTTCCTTCTGCACTCCAGAAGCACAGTCCTCCCCTTCTCCTCTTCTCCGCTCGGGCTTCGTTGAAATTACTTCTGTGCCCACACTTCGTACAGCGCATCCAGCTCTTCCTTGGTATACCGGGGTTCTGCATACATGCCTGCGGCTTCGCGCTGGCGGGCGGCTTCAGCAAGCAGCAAGGCAGCAGCCACAGAAACATTGAAGCTTTGGATCATGCCGTACATGGGAATGTACACTTCGCCATCCGCCATGCCGAACAATTCCTGGTCTACGCCACCATGTTCATTGCCAAGAATAAGCGCCGTGGGGCGGGTAAGGTCGTATTCCCGAAAGGGTCTGGCAGCGGGGCTACAGTTGGTGGCAAGAATTTGCATACCCTGGCCCTTCAATGCGCTGGCAAGGCTCTGGTCGGTGGTATGGCGCACTGTTTCCACCCATTTACGGGCCGAAGCAGAACTTTTTGCCCCCAAAGCCGGGAACGCGCAGTGGGTATAGTACAAATGCACTTCTGGCACGCCAAACGCATCGCAACTACGGTAAATGGCAGAAACGTTGTGCGGGTCGTGAATATTGGCAAGCACAAGGGTGAGATTTTTCTGACGGTGGTGTAACACCCGGTGAATTTTTTCCGCCCTTTCGGGGGTAAGGGAAGTACGCATATCGCCTCGTTTTGGTCATTGGTCCATTACTGCTTATACTGCTGCACACACGCGAAGCGAAAAAAGATTCCCCGGCCTGGAGAAAGGCCCCCTACCCTGCAAAAACAAGGGAAAAGTCTTCCCATAGGCCCGCAGGGAAAAGATGCTTAGCCCGGCGGGGAGATAGCATATATGCCTGTTGAAAAACAACACCTTTTCTGTTATTGTATGCGCTGTGCTTTGTCAGGTACACTTTTGGGTACCTTTTTCCCACCGCGCATGCAAGGTGTGTTTTGTGTAAATACACACTTTTTTGTTCACTTAGTCGCTGCCGCATGACCCAGAAGTGTTACCTCAAGCTGGCTTGAAGGGCAACAACCAGCGCAGCACAACGTATTTTTCGGAGGTGAAACGTGTTATTGATGAAATCTCGATTTATTCCACTACTCACCCTATTATTTGTGCTGCTTTTTCCCCAGGCTGGCCTGTGTGCGGAACTGCACCTTGATGGTGCCCAGCTAGGCCCGCTATGGGTTGTTCCGTTTGTGTGCATGCTGCTTTCCATTGCCATCATGCCCCTGGCTGCTCCTGCCATTTGGCACCACCACTTTGGCAAAATTTCTTTGTTCTGGGGCCTTGCCTTTCTGGTGCCATTTGCCATGTCTTTTGGCGTTCAGCTTGCCCTGTTCGAGCTTTTGCACGCCATTATGCTGGAATATGTACCATTTATCATTCTGCTGTTCGCCCTGTTTACCGTGGCAGGGGGCATTCGCCTAAAGGGCAGCCTTGTGGGCAGCCCCATGGTGAACACAGCCATTCTTGCCGTGGGCACAGCCCTGGCAAGCTGGATGGGGACAACCGGCGCTGCCATGCTGCTTATTCGCCCCTTATTGCGCGCCAACGCACACCGCAAAAGCCGCGTGCATAACGTGGTGTTCTTCATCTTTCTGGTGGCCAACGCGGGCGGCTCCCTTACCCCGCTGGGCGACCCACCCCTGTTCCTGGGCTTTTTGAAAGGTGTTTCCTTTTTCTGGACACTGCAACACCTGTTTCTTCCCATGCTGTTCCTGTGTGGCATTTTGCTTGTGGTGCACCATATTCTTGATACGTACCACTTTAATAAGGAAGGACGCCCCACAGCCCCTGTACAGGAAAACAGCAACGAAAAACTGGGCTTTGACGGCCTTATCAACTTCCCCTTGCTGGTCCTGATTATTGGCGCGGTACTTATGAGCGGCATGTGGCAGCCCAATGTAAGCTTCGACATTTTCAAGGGCGTTCACCTTGACCTGCAAAACATTGTGCGCGACTTACTGCTGCTGGGCATTGCTGGCCTTTCCCTGGTGCTTACTAGCAAAAAAACCCGTGCTCTTAACGACTTCAACTGGGCCCCCATTGAAGAAGTTGCCAAGCTATTCCTGGGTATTTTTATCAGCATGATTCCTGCCATTGCCATTTTAAAGGCAGGCACCAACGGCGCTTTGGCTTCTGTTATTAACATGGTCACTACAGAAGCAGGGCAGCCCAACAACATGATGTACTTCTGGCTTACCGGGCTGCTTTCCAGCTTCCTGGACAACGCCCCCACCTATCTGGTGTTCTTTAACACCGCAGGCGGCGACCCTGTACACCTTATGACAGACATGGCCCCCACCCTGCTGGCCATTTCTGCCGGGGCCGTATTTATGGGTGCCAACACTTACATTGGGAACGCCCCCAACTTTATGGTGCGCTCCATTGCTGAAGACATGGGCGTAAAAATGCCCAGCTTCTTTGGCTACATGGGGTGGTCGCTGGCCTTCCTTATTCCCTGCTTTGTGCTTATTTCCATCCTGTTTATTTAAGGCAGTACATGCCTGCCGCCCTTAGGGCGCATTCTTAGTGTTCACTTCATCAGCAGGTGCCACCCTACATAACAGGAAGTGGCACCTGCTTTTTCTATACAAGAACCGTCTGTTCGCGTACTTTTTACAGTACAATTGCTCTGGGGCTGGCCGTCCCCGCAAAAAATCAAAAGAGCCAAAAGGACCACCGCATGATACATACATCGCCAGTAAGCTCTTTGCTTTATGAACCCCTGGAACCCCCAGCACCACAGACATGGATACAACTCACCGACCCCACACAGGAAGAATGTGACGCCCTGGTGAAGAAAATCGGCCTTCCCATTGGCTTTTTGCTGGCCGCAGCAGACATAAACGAGCACCCCCGCTTTGAACAACAAGGAGTATTCAGCCACATTCTGTTGCGTGCTTCGTTACGGGAAACCGCAAAAACCAAAATGCCCTTCACCACCCATCCCATCAGCATTATTCTTGCCCCCACTGCCATTATCACAGTGTGTGCAAAACCTAACCTGGTGGAAGCCCTTCTGCAACAAAAAGTCCGGCTTATATCTGAAAATGCTACCTACAGTGTGCTGCTGGCCCTTATTTTTCGCATTGGCACCGAATTTATCCGGCACATACAGCAAATGATTGATGCCTCCGAACATGTTGAGCACACCTTGCAAAAGTCTATGCAAAATAAAGAATTACTCAGCCTGCTGCACATGGAAAAGTCCCTTATCTACTTCCTGACTTCCCTGAGAGGAAACTGCGGCATTATTGACGAGCAACTGAAAGAAAACCACCTGCCCCTTAGCCCCAAAGAACATTCCCGTATGCAGGCTGCCTTTACAGAAATGCGCCAGGCAAGCGACATGGGCGACGTGTTCAGCCAGATTCTTGGCAGCCTGGGCGACACCTTTGGGGCTATCGTTTCCAACAACCTGAACAAGGTAATGAAGGTACTTACTGCCTTGACCATTGTGCTGATGATACCCACCCTGGTGGCAGGCGTGTATGGCATGAACGTGCCCTTGCCCATGCAGGACCACCCCACTGTATTTATCTGGATAAGCGGGGGAACAACACTTTTTTCCCTGGCAATTGGGTATTTTTTTTGGAAAAAAAACTGGATGTAAGCAAGTATTGATTAACTTATCAAGACATTTCATGCAGATACAGACGACTCCCCCTTGTACATTGTTTTTACTTACCCCCTAAAGCCTTATGGGACACGGCCGATAAGGGAGTTAAGTGAAAAATAGCCAGAAGGAGGTTACCAACCTGGAGTTATGGCGCAGGGCAATATGATTCGTTCAAGGAGGAATGATCATGGCTCTTAGCATTAATTCCAACATGATGGCTGCCAATGCGGCAAGAAACCTTGGGAATTCATACAATGCACTGGCTACCTCTGTGCGCCGCCTTTCATCTGGGCTGCGTGTTGGGCAGGCATCTGACGATGCCGCCGGTCTTGGTATTCGTGAATTGATGCGTGCAGACATTGCATCCATCAATCAGGGCGTGCGTAACGCCAACGACGCTATTTCCCTTATTCAAACCGCCGACGGTGCCATGGGTGTTATCGACGAAAAGCTCATTCGCATGAAAGAACTGGCTACGCAGGCAGCCACGGGTACTTACAACTCAGACCAGCGTCTTATGATTGAATCTGAGTACCAGGCCATGGCCTCGGAAATTACCCGTATTGCCAGCGGAACCTCGTTCAACGGGGTATTCCTGTTGAATGGCAACCTGAGCAGTGCCACCTCAACCATTGACCAGATGAAGTCTACTGGCAAATTGCTTGTGCACTTCGGGCCAAGCAACGACTCAACTTCAGACTTCTACTTCGTGCAAATTGGCACTGCAACGGCCTCAGCTCTTGGTGTTGGCAACAACTCCGGTGGCACGGCAGCATCAGTTTCCACGCAGCAAGCCGCTCAAAACGCACTGAAAGGCCTTAATGATGCCATTACCGCCAAGGACAAGATTCGCGCCAGCCTTGGGGCAATGCAAAACCGCCTGACCAGTACCGTAAGCAACTTGCAGATTCAGGCTGAAAACCTGCAAGCCGCTGAATCCCGCATCTCTGATGTGGACGTTTCTTTGGAAATGACACAATTTGTACGCAATCAAATTCTGTCCCAGTCTGCTGTGGCTATGCTTTCCCAGGCAAACAGCCTGCCAAGCATGGCACTGCGTCTTATTTCCGGCTAGAGCAATTTCCTGTAAATTGTCTCTGGAGTGTGCGTAAGCACCCACCCGCACCAACGGTAGCCGCACAACGTATGTGCTGGAACACACCACTGAATGCGAGCCGTTACCCCTGAAAAACTTCTTTCATGGGGACTCTGCCAGGGAGCTTAGTAACAATAGCAGGTTCATTTGCTCCCGGGGGTGTTTACCCCCTGCCACACAAACGGCACATAGCGCAGCCTAACCACTGTACTGCATGCCCTGCCTGTGGAACACGCCAGAGAATAAGAAGACAATACCGTTTTCAAGAAACATTACATACACACGCCTTGCGCCCCAAGGCGTAATTCTCCTTCAAGGAATAGCGTTTTTCACTTTGTGACCCTACACTCCCAAAAAAGCCACCGTAAGGTGGCTTTTTTGGTGGTTGTGACTCTTTTCCGCTCGGGCTGCGTTGAGATGTATGGGCAGCACGCCGCAAAACGGAATAAATCAGCGGTCACTATGGAAACACTGATTTAATGACACTGGGGAAACGCTCAGTTATTTCGTTTGGCAAGGCGCGATGTTTTTTTGCAAGGGCGGGCCGGGCTCTTTGGCCCTGCCCCCGTTGCAAAAATGCAAGCAACGCCGCAAAACGGAATAAATCAGCGTTTCCTGAGCCAGGCCATGTGGTTAGGGGGGCCAGCCCCAATACCTGGGGCATAGGCTGCTCCCAACGTTATGCTTAAAAATTCCTGGGCCTGCATCACAGCAGAATGCACATTCAGGCCAGCCCCCAGCCCAGTGGCCAGGGCTGCCGCCAGGGCGCAGCCAGTGCCATGGTTATTGGCCGTTTCCACCCGCTTATGCACAAACGGGATTATGGTGCCATCAGGCAGCCCAAGCCAGTCGGTTATTTGCCCCTGCCCGGCAAACTCTTCCAGGTGCCCGCCCTTTAACAGCACAGCCTTTGCCCCCATGCCCAGTAGTTGCCTTATGGGTGCTTCAATATGGGCTGAAGAACCAATGCGTTGCCCGGTAAGGGCTTCCGCTTCCGGCACATTGGGGGTAAGCACATCAGCCAGGGGCACAATGCGGGTTCGCAGGCACTCCAGTGCCCCTGCTTCCAACAGAGCATGACCTGACTGGCTTACGCACACCGGGTCTACCACCAATGGGTACGTGCGGCAGGCCAGGGCAGGGGCTAACGCTTCCATAACTTCCCGCGTTGCCAGCATACCTGTTTTGGCAGCCTGAACAGAAAACCCTTCTTGCACAGCGGCAAGTTGCTGCAACACAAAATCCGGGGGGGTTACCTGTACCCCGCTCACCCCTGCCCCGTTCTGGGCAGTAAGGGCAGTAATAACAGTAACCGCAAAACCACCAAGGACACTGATGGTTTTAATATCGCCTTGAATGCCAGCACCCCCGCCAGAATCTGAACCGGCAATACTGAGTATAACAGGACTGCTGGTTGCCCTTGGGTGTAGCGCCTTTGTACTGTTACTCATAAAGACCTTCCTGCTGTAAAATTCCTCGCAGCGTTGCTGCCTGGTCAGTAACCGCATACAGCGCAGTCTGCGGAAGTGTCATGCTCATCACTCGCTCCTTTAAAAACATGAAAGCCCGTTCGTAAGGAACGGGCTTTCATGAGGTCTGAAAAACGCTTCCCTACGGCAGTATCACCTGCGTCAGGTTCAAGGGGTCTGGCATTTGCCACTCTCAGCCCTAAGGCTCCCCCAGCATCATGGAAAAAGTAAATACACTGAAAATAGAGCGTTAAACGCCACAACATTCAAGCCAATTCAGTAATCCTCAATCAGCGGATTATTGTTGCAATACAGCCAGAATTTCTTCCTGCACGCGCACTGCCTGGTCGTTTTCCACCTGGCAGGTTCCCACCCGCAAGTGGCCACCGCCGCCATATTTCAACATAAGGGCACCCACATCTGCCGTAGCAGTGCGGTTCAAAATGGAATAGCCCACGGTAAATACCGTGTTCTGCTGCTTCAGCCCCCACATAGTCTGCACGCTTATGTTGCACTCCGGGTACAAGGCATACAAAGTAAAACGGTTGCCGGTAAAAATTTCCTGCTCGTTGCGCAAGTCTACCATTACCACGTTCCCGTGCACAGTGGAGCAGCGCTTCAACATGGCAGCAAAGGCCTTTTGCTGGGTAATGTAACGGTCTACCCGCTCTTTCACATCAGGAATGGCAAGAATTTCTTCTGCTGTCATCATGGAGCAGTAGTCAATCATGTCCAGCATAAGCTGGTAATTGCTAATACGGTAGTCGCGGTAGCGCCCAAGGCCTGTGCGAGGGTCCATAATGGCACCCAAAAGTACCCAGCCGGTGGGGTTCAGTACTTCATCCAGGCTCAGGTCGCCGCTATCCACCTTGTCAACATACAGCAGCATAGTATCAAAAAACGTATCGAAACGTTCATGGCCGCCAAAATATTCCCAAATAACACGGGCACAACTAGGTGACCCCTTGGAAAGGCCTTTGTAGCTGAATTCGCCAAGGCGGTCTTGTTCACTTTTGTGATGGTCAAACCACATGCCACAACCAGGCACAAAAGGCACGTTGGCAAGAATATCAGAAGAAGAAACTTCCACCAAACCGTCTTGCAGGTCTTTGGGGTGGGCGAACTTGTAACTGTCTATCATGCCAATATGTTTCAACAGCACGGCACAGGCAAGGCCGTCAAAGTCGGAACGGGTAACAAGACGCATAATCCTTCCTCTCTATCGTTTGCGCTGGTTCCCGTACACACCGGGAAACATGCGGTTGGTTGCAACTAATGCGTTTCGGTGTGAAACGCTCTGAAAAAACCATCGGGTTCATACACTATACCGCAAAAATCAAAATTGGGAAACATTTTCCACGCTGATGGGTTGACGGTTTTTTGCACGCCTCTCAAAATTACCCACCTCTTCCCCCAAAAAACACCCCCAGCCTGTGCGCACAGACTGGGGGTGTAACGGGTTCCTGTACCCCACCAGGGGCGTAAGGGGTAATACTATTTTTTTGCGGCGGCCTGCTTGCTCTGCCCACGCTGCACATCTTTCTTTCTTTTTTCCAGGCGTGTTTCTTCTTTTTTCTTGGCCTTGGCAAACACTTTTTCACGAATGGCCTCAAAACGCAGGGCCGTTCGCAGCCCGGCCACAGCAATGGCCACAATGGTAATGAAAAAGAACAGTACCTTTTGCACTTGCCAGCGTTGTTTGCTGGCAACGGAAACCACCATGTCCATGCCAATTTTGTCACCATATACCAGCAAAAGAGGCAACAACACAAAAATGGCAATAAGGCCCACAAGCTCAATCCAGAAAAACGTTTCTAACAATGAAAGCAGGAACAATGTGGCATCACGAATAATGCGTAAAAACCGCATGCGGCTTTCCAGGCGCTTCATGCGCTCTGCTTCTTCCCCCACAAGAATCTGTGCTTTCTTGAATGTTTCTGCGGTTTGAAAGCCATTACGCATGGCCCAGTTAAGTGATTCCACACTCTTGTTATACTGTCGGGTAAAATCTGCCATGACCCGCTGGAACGGAAACCAGGCCGACTCTTCGCGTATGGTTTGCAGCCGTTCAACATACTTGGTGAATTCATCCTTATAGCGCTTTGCTTCCTGCCGGATGTGGCTTTGCAGGTCGCGTTCTATGCGCACCCTGCCATAGGCAATGGACTGGTATGCCACATAGTTTTTATACTGGGTAACTGCCATAAGTTTTTGAATGCGTTCTGCCGTAGCTTCGGCAAAGGCGTTGCCAGGCATAAACCAGCTCACCAGCTCATCTTGCAGGTGTGCCAGCCTGCTTTCTTCCTGTTCCACCCGCGCTTCCATACCGGCCCAAAGCCCCAGCAAGCAGGAAAACACGTGAATGCTACCCCGCTCTATTTCCGGGTCAATAAGGAACTTATTAAAATAGTTGCCGTTTTGTTCCACAAGCGCCGTTAGGGGGGGCAGGGCAAGTTCGGAAAAACCGCGCTTGATATCACACACCACAATGCGCTGTTCCAGCATACTCCAGGCAGGGGTCATAAGCTTGGCAGCTTCATACATTTGCCTGGCCTGGAGCAAATTCCCCTGAAATTCTTCGACCCGTGCCTGCAAAAAAACGTGCCAGGCCTGAATAACAGGAAACGTACTGTACACTTCCGCTTCTTTCCACAATTGTGCAGCCTTGGTATAGTCGCCCTGTTCCAGGGCCACAAAGCCACGCAAGGAAGCTATGCGAAAATCCTTGGGAAAGCGGTGGGAAAGCCCTTGCAGCTCCTTGTCAAGCGCAGCGGGTTCACGTTCTGTAAAGCTCAGCAGCAAAGGCCACAAGGGGCTGTCATCTTCCGGCGCGGGCTGTTCTGCCAGGGCTTTGGCCATGTCTTTGCCGCGCAGCCGCCAAAAAATGCTGATGGACCGCAGTTGCGTGGGCCAGGCAATATCATAAAACGCCCGAACCATGGTGCCACAAGGGGTCATTTCTGCAGCAAGCTGCTGCATGGTAGGTGGCTCTTCCTTGGCAAACTGCGCATCAATTTCCTTTACCGCCACCATCATATCAGTAAAGCTGAAGGTTGCCATTTCATTCCACACCTTACCGTCATGGGCAGGCATGGTGCGGCTAGGGCATTCTGCGGTAATGTGGCTGCGCTGCCCACAATAAAAACATTGTGGGTTTGCACCCATCATGCTACTTGGCAAGAGTTGGGGCAATGGCGTGCCAGAGCTTTTTTCGTCCGAACGCAACGTAATGCTGCACCAGTCATCTGAAGAATGAGAACTTGCAGCAAACCGTGCCGGGTGGAACACAAATTCGTCCCCAAGCAACAGGGCGTTGCGCATGGCGGTGTAAGGATAATCCGGACTCAATTGGTCCCAATCTATTCCCACCCGCTGGGGCAGGTCGTCAGTATAGTTCACGCCCTTTTTGTCAATAATGGCTTGCACACAAGGCCAGTAGTGGTCTGGGTTTTCTGCCTTCAGCCTGTCTACCAGGGCAAGATATTCCTGGCACCAGCTTTTGAACTGGCGGAGCCCGTCCAGCGGGAAGGTAAGATAATAGTTGTGCAGGCTAAAGCGCAGTTTGTTGCGGCGGAGCAAGTTTTCCACATGGCCAAAAAATTCCCGCCACCCGGACTGAAAGGCTTTATCCAGGGGGTTGCCCACAGGGTGCACAATAGCATACCAGGCAAAGGAAGATTGGTATGGCAGCCTGGCGTCTGCATCAAGCAGGCCCCAGGTATTGGCAGCCATGCCGGGCAGGCCTGGTGTTTCCTTCATGGAAATACCGGGCAGGGCGGCCAGGGCCAGGGTAGCAGCCCCATGCACCCACACCTGAAATGTTGAGGGCATGGCAAACGTTTGCTGCCACAATGGTTCATCAAAAATAAGCATTCTGCGCTGGGCCGTGTCTACTTGCAGCCGGGCAGGAAATATTTGCATAGCTGCCCGTGGGCTGTTAAACCTAGCCCAAACAGAAAGCCGCGCCGCAGAAAGAAAAACGTCCTGGGTAAAAAAGAACCAAAGACTTTGGCCCTGGCTACCAACAATGCATACGCCACCATAGTCTGCCAGGGTTTGTTCCAAAATGGTGTTAAGCTCACCCTGCCAAACAAGCCACAGGCAATACCCGTCAGCGCGCATCTGCGCTTCCGTTACATTGGGAAGCTGTTTTCGCAATTCAGCCAATGCTTTCATACACTATCATCCTAGGAGGATACAGCCATGGACATCAACAAAACGCTTGCAGAGTTAAAAAAAGAACCCGGCTTTGCCGACCAAGTCGGCATGGTGCTGATCCATAACGGTGTTGTACGTGGTTTTTCCCGCAACGACCATAAAGCTGTTACCAGCATTACAGTAGAGCCTGACATGGACAAAATCCATGCCATTTGCCGGGAAAAAGAAAAACAGCCTGGCATTTTCCGCATTGTTGCCCAATGCAAATCCGGAATGCTCAAACCTGGTGACGACGTAATGCTTCTTATAGTGGCTGGCGACATACGCGAGCACGTAAAGCACACCCTTGCCGACCTGCTTGATACCATAAAAAGCGAAGCCGTATTCAAACAAGAAGTCTACATGGAATAAGGTAAGGCGTGCCGCGCACGGTGCGACCAAGGCCTACACGAAAACCTTTACCACCTGAAATAGTCGTTTAACGGCGAACAAAGCTCACCTACGCCTGTTTTGTGGCAATGATTTTTCGTTATACTCCTTGCAGAGCAACCAACTCATTTCATTTGTTTATTGCTCCCACCGTGCGCGGGAATATTTTCCATGCATTGAAAAACATGCAATATTCACGCCATAAGGGCTATTGAACTAAAACGCGACTTTGGCTTAAGGGAAGGTACCCGCCAGGGGTAATAAAGAGATGAGCAAAACAGGCGCACCCAACCCAGGCCAGAGAAATATTGACTGGCATTCCAAGGGGGCATACATTATATAAAGCTCCCTCAATATCAACAGCTTATTCCATTGTGCCGGGTAGCGCAAGCATTAGGGGTACACGTAATATGTGTTTCCCTGATGCTTGCGCTACCCGGCACAGCGGTTCTGTCTGTTCCGTGCCTATTCTCCCGCCCACCAAGCATGGTGCCTTGTAGCAGCACCACCTCTTCCTTATTATAAAGAGAAGTTCCAGCCAGCACGACCTGCGCATGTCAAAAAACCGCCAGATAACAGGGCAATTATGGCTTTCTTGCCCTGGCTTTATAGCCAGAACAATTTCTGCGCGCTCATAAAAGGCACCCCAAGTTCCTATGCTGTGTTCCCCGTTTCCTTAAATTGGCTAAGACGCTGTTCACCCTGCCCCCCCCCTGAACCATTCAAGGCAACAACCTGAATATGCAGGCTATTCGCACCGGTAACGAGCATTTGGGTTGTCAAAAAATCAGGTAAAAATTTCCCCTTTTCCAGGCTTCCAGGCTCAGGCCGAAAACTGTAAAAACTTAACATGCTGATTTTACGTATATTTTTTATTTTGGCATCGTACTTGCTAACCAAAGGCATCGAAACCCTTTTACGGAGGACTCACACAATGTCTTTGGTCATAAACCACAACATGATGGCAATGAACTCTGCTCGTAACCTTGGCGCCAGCTACGCACGCCTTGCAACTTCAACCCGTCGCCTTTCTTCCGGTTTGCGCGTGGGCACCGCTGCGGATGACGCAGCAGGCCTGGCCATTCGGGAACTCATGCGGGCTGAAATTGCCAGCATGAACCAAGGCATTCGTAACGCCAACGATGCCATTTCCCTTATTCAAACGGCTGACGGCGCCCTGGGTGTTGTTGACGAAAAGCTCATTCGTATGAAAGAGCTTGCAGAACAAGCAGCTACCGGTACCTACAACTCTGACCAGCGTTTGATGATCGAATCTGAATACCAGGCCATGGCTTCAGAAATTACCCGAATCGCCAACGCCACCGACTTTAACGGCATTTACCTGCTCAACGGGAACCTTTCCGGCGACAACCACGACGGGAGCGGTTTGAGCGCCATAGGGAAACTGAAAGTTCACTTTGGTACAGGGAACGATTCTGCCGAAGACTACTACTACATCAAAATCGGCAACTCCACAGCTTCCGCCCTTGGTGTTGGCAACCAGTCTGCTGTTGGCCCAGGCTTCACCATTTCCACCCAACAAGCAGCCCAGCAATCCTTGACAGCCCTGAACGAGGCCATTATCTCCAAAGATAAAATTCGTGCCCACCTTGGTGCTGCCCAAAACCGCTTGGAAAACACCATCAGCAACCTGCAAGTGCAGGCTGAAAACCTCCAGGCAGCAGAATCGCGCATTTCCGACGTGGACGTTGCCACTGAAATGACCGAATTTGTGCGCAACCAGATTCTTTCCCAGGCAGCCACAGCCATGCTGGCCCAGGCAAACTCCCTGCCAAAAATGGCAATGCAGCTCATTCAAGGCTAACGCGCGCCCATTGGCTGAGGCAGACCGAAGACATACACTGCGGGGGCAAGCTTTCCCTTGCCTTCGCAGTGTAATGATACGGCACAGCCTGCAAAGCCACAGGCGCGCCGCCGCCAGCGTGGTGGCGGTGCGAAACGTCCACCGGACAAGACATCCGGTCAGGCTTTTCGCACCCAACCCAAGCCCGGTGTATTTTTTGAGCGAGCACATTCACTTTAAGAAAAACTATTCTCAAAACGTAACGCACGCTTGCTTTGGTGCTTAACGCGCAAATACGTGTACTGGAACATTTTCAAAGCAAACTGTTCTCGTTCGGTTTACCTTTTTTAGCCCGCAGCCCCAAGCGCTTCCAGCGCCTTTTGGGCCGCATGCTGTTCTGCCCGCTTCATGCTGGAACCAGTAGCAACAAACTGGGTGGCATCTGGCAGGGTAAGTGCCACCGTAAACACCTTAGCGTGTTCTGGCCCTTGGCTGCTTTCAAGCACATACATGGGCCTGTCCTTAAAAAGCCGCTGGCATTCTTCCTGCAAGCTGCTTTTGGGGTCTTTATTTTTATTCACCCGCTGTTCAGCGGGCCAGCGCGCAGCAAAAAGGTGCAACACAACCTTGTGCGCGGCAGCAAACCCACCATCCACATACACAGCTCCCAGCACCGCTTCCAAAGCGTCGCCCAGCAATGAGGCGCGTACCCTTCCCCCTTGCCCTTCTTCTCCTTTCCCTAAAATAAGTACTGTATCCAAGCCAATTTTACGGGCAAGTCCAGCTAACACTTCCTGGTTTACCATTTTTGAGCGCATGGCCGTTAATTGCCCTTCACGTGCCAAAGGAAAACGGTTATACAGTTCTTGTGAGACGCAAAGCTCAAGCACAGCGTCGCCCAAAAACTCCAACCGTTCGTTATGGGTTTCAAAACCCGCAAGCTCGTTGGCAGCAGAACTGTGTGTTAACGCCTGCACCAGCAACGCGGGGTCTGAAAAGTCATACCTTAGCGCCTGGCGTATTTGTTCCACCATATTGTCACCTTGTCATTCGAGACCACAATGCTTACCCATAAAAACACCAGCGCACTGTTTACCCCCCACACCATTGCTGTGGTGGGTGCTTCGGCCACACCGGGGAAAATTGGGAATATTGTTGTTAAAAATCTTCTTTCCGCAGGGTTTTCTGGGCACATTTTGCCCATAAATCCCAAAGAGGGCAGCATACTCAGTCTGCCCACTTTTAGCAACATTGCAGATATTCCGGCCCAGCACAGGCCCCTGGACCTTGCCGTTATCTGCCTGCCTGCCGCCAACGTGCTGGCCGCCATACACCAGTTGGGTGAACAGCACACACGCGCTGCCATTATTATTAGCGCAGGGTTTAAAGAAACTGGCGGCCCCGGTGCAGCCCTTGAACTGGAAATAAAACACGCAGCGGAACACTATGGCATGGCCGTGCTTGGCCCAAACAGCTTTGGCCTGGCTAACACGGCTAGTGGCATGAACGCCACCTTTGCCAAAGATTCGCCGCTGCCTGGGAACATTGGCTTTTTCTCGCAGTCCGGGGCTTTTTGCGCCGCCATGTTTGACTGGGCAAAAGATGAAAATATCGGGTTTTCTTCCTTTGTCAGCCTTGGCAACAAAATGGCCCTTGATGAATCCGACGTGCTGGCCCACATGACTGAAGACCCTGCCACAAAAGTCATTGTAGGCTACCTGGAAAGCATTGAAAGCGGCACCCGTTTTTTGCATAACGCCCAAAAGGCCACTCGCAAGAATCCGGTTATTTTGCTCAAAGCCGGGCGCACCCCGGCAGGCGCACGGGCTGCTTCTTCCCACACCGGGGCACTTATTGGGGAAGACATGGCCTTTGAAGCTGCTTTTCGCCAAACAGGCGTTATTCGTGCCCACAGCATGGAAGGGCTGTTTACCATGGCCCAGGGCTTTGCCTGCCAGCCCCTGCCCAAAGGGCCGGGCATTGCTGTGGTTACCAATGCAGGCGGCCCTGGCATTATTGCAACAGACGCCTGCACCGCAGCAGGCCTGACCCTGGCCCGCTTTGCCCCTTCCACCATTGAGCGGTTAAAGGGTATGTTACCAGCCTATGCTTCTGTATTTAACCCGGTGGATGTGGTGGGGGACGGCACAGCAAAAAACCTGGCCGATGCCCTGGCCGTGGTGCTGCAAGACCCCAATGTACACATGGCCCTGGTGCTTGCCGCCCCAACGGCCCGCATTCCGGTGGAAGACGTGGCAGCCTGCGTGAGCGAAGCCATTAAAGGCTGCGAAAAACCCATTTTTGCCTGCCTTATGGGGGGCAATTCGGCTGAACCGGGCAAACGCCTGTTTGCTGCCAACAACATACCCTGCTTTGCCTTTCCTGAACCTGCCATTGACGTTATGGGGGCCATGTACCGCCATAGCCAGTGGCGGGAAACACCCCCGCCAGTGGAAGTAAACTACCGCCGCGACCTTTCCCGAGCCCGCAAAGAAGTGGATGCAGCCCGCGACCAGCCTGGACTGGAAGTTGTTGAATTTCAGGCATTGGGCATTTTAAGCGCATATGAAATGCCCATGCTGGAATCAAAACTGGCCCGCACCAGCGATGAAGCCTGCCACATTGCCAAACAACTTGGCTTGCCCGTGGCCTTAAAAATTGCCTCCCCCCAAATTTCCCATAAAACCGACGTAGGCGGGGTGGTGCTGCACTTGGATTCCCTGGAAAAAGTGCGGGCAGCGTTTATAGACATTACCAACCGTGCCACCCGCATGCGGCCTGAAGCCTACATAGCCGGGTGCCTTGTGCAGGCCATGGCCCCGGCAGGCGCACGCGAAGTGATTATTGGCTTCAAGCGTGACAGGCTTTTTGGCCCCATGGTCATGTTTGGCCTTGGGGGTATTCATGTGGAAACCTTCAAAGACATTTCCAGCCGCCTTGCCCCCCTTTCCCTGGAAGACGTGCATGATATGGTACGGGAAATCAAGGCATTCCCCATTTTGGCAGGCATGCGCGGCCAAAAGCCCGTCAAATTCACGGCCATTGAAGATATTTTACTCATCATGTCCAAACTGGCACTTGATTTTCCTGAAATTGAAGAAGCCGAATGCAACCCGGTGCTGGCAGACGAAAACGGAGCCTACGTGGCTGACATACGTTTGGTTCTTGCCCGCAAGCAACCCTTGGCGTAATGTGGACAAACACGTTCCAACACCCCCCCTGCCGGCAACCTGCTTGCTACAGGAAGTTATGATACCGCAGGCATAATGCGAAGGAGAATTCTATGGCAACTGGTTTGTATATTGGCTCAACCAGCCCCTACGCCGGAAAAAACATGCTCAGCCTTGGCATTGGCTTACGGCTACAGAAAGAAGGCCTGCGCCTTGGGTACATGAAACCTGTGGGGGCCGTTCCGGGTGAGCATGAAGACACCATGGTGGACGAAGACGCCTGTTTTGTGCAGGAAGTGCTGGGCCTGGAACAGCCCAAAGACCTGGTAAACCCGGTGCTTATTACCCAAGATTTTAAAATGCGCGCCTTTAGCGGGCAAGAAGACAACCACCTGGAACGCATTGGCAAGGCATACAAAACCCTTTCTGCCAATACAGACATGATGCTTGTTTCCGGTTCCGGGCACATGATTTCCGGCAAATACTGCGGGCTGGACAGCTTCAAAATTATACAAGAACTGGGGCTGAAAGTTGTTGTTATTGACAGGCTGAATTTTGAGCTGAACTACGATGTGCTTATTGCCTACAAAGAAGCCCTGGGCGATGCCATGCTGGGGGCTGTTATCAACGATATCCCTGCCTCCTTCATGAACGAAGTCACAAGTGTGGTGCAGCCCTTTTTAGAGCGCAAGGGCATTCCTGTGCTGGGTATTTTACCCCACGACCCCCTCATGAGTTCCATTTGCGCAACAGACCTTGCCCGCTGCCTTGGGGGCAGGCTGGTAACGGCCCAGGAAAAGGCCAATGGCATGGTGGAAAGCTTTCTTATTGGCACCATGCAGGTAGAAAACTTCATGACCCATTTTCGCCGCCATTCCAACGCCGCCGTGCTGGTAGGGGGCGACAGGGCCGACGTGCAACTAGTTGCCATTGAAGGCAACTGCCCCTGTATTGTGCTTACCGGCAACCTGTACCCCAACGACATTATCCTTTCCCGTGCGGAAACTCTTGGGGTGCCCATTATTATGGTGCGCGACGACACCTATTCCGTAGCCAAAAAAATGGAAGCACTGCTCACACGCCACAAACTGCGCGATATTATTAAAATTCGCCAGGGCGCCCAGCTTATCAGTGCCAACCTGGACTTTATTGCCTTGCGCAAGGGCCTTGGGCTGTAACCACACTCAACCATAATGCCCTGTCAGTGCAGTTTCATGTTGAAATGGCATTGGCAGGGCATTCTTTTTTTACCATGACTACCCCCCCTCCCTTCCAAAAGCCCGCAACGTTCCGCCAGGCCCTGCCCTGGATAAGCCTTGTGGCCTTCATGTTTGTGTTCAGCTACCTGAACCGCGCCGTCTTCGGGCCGCTCCTGGGATTTATTGAACAGGAAATGGACCTTTCCCACAGTGAGTCCACCCTGTTCCTGCTGTATATTGCCATTGGCTATGCCTTAAGCGTGCTGGCTTCTGCCATTACCTGCTCCCTTATGCGCCCCCGCCACATGGTAGGCCTTGCCACCATTGCCAGTGGTATTACCCTGATGGTGCTTTCCCAAACCCACGGCAAGGGCATGCTTTCCATTCTGTTTTTTCTGGTAGGGGTAGCCAGCGGCCACTACTTTACCGCTGGGCTTTCCGTGCTGCGCAGCCTTTCCCACCCGGAAGCTTGGGGCAGAACCATTGCCGTGCATGAACTTGGCCCCAACGCAAGCTTTATTCTGGGCCCGCTGCTTGCCGCAGCCAGTGCCACCCACTTTGGCTGGCGCGCCACAGTGTTTGGCCTTGGGGCTGCCGGGGTTTTGGGGGGCATTTTTTTCCTGTACAAGGCAAAAGGCGGTTACGAAACGCCCATGCCCACGTCCTTCCGTGGCATGAAGCGCCTTCTGACAACCCCGGCCTTTTGGGTGGCTACCTGGTTGTTTGGCATGAGCGTGGCAGGAGAATTTGCTCCCTACAGCGTACTTGGCCTGCTGCTGCAAGATGAATTTGGCTTTTCTGCCGAAACTGCCGCTACCTTGCTGGGTACTTCCCGCATTGCCCCGCCCTTGCTGGTGTTGTATGGCGGCTACCTGGCGGAACGCATGGGGCCGGTAAAAAGCCTACGCCTGTGCCTGTGCCTGCATACCGCCAGCATGGCACTTATGACAGTGCCGTGGCTGCCAACCCTGACTGTGGGCATGTTCTTGCAGCCTGTGGCGGCTGCCCTGACCTTTCCCCCGCTGTTTTTGTACATTGCAGATCACTTTGACATACAGGAACAACCCCTGCTGTTTGCCATTATGGCCCCCCTTGCCTCCCTGTTCGGCTCCGGCCTTGTTCCCCAAATGCTTGGCCTGGCAGGCGACCTTGCCAGCTTCCGCCTGGGCTTTGCCATTATGGCCGTGTTTGTTGGGGCGGCGTTGCCGTTTGTACGCCATAAACACACGTAAAAATTTTATTGATTGTTATTGGGGGACACTGTCCCCCAATAAAACACCTCAAAACCACAAGGCCCTTGCACAACCAGTTGTGCAAGGGCCTTGTAATTTGCCTTCGTCTATTCTTCTGCAAACTGCCGCAGGTAATTTTCCCACAGCCTGTAAGGAATGCGAGAGAAAGTGTCGCGATCTGCCGCCAGTTCCATGCCCGACACAAAGGCCCGCACCACAGGAAATTGCAGTGTTTCATGGGTCATAATCACATACACGGGCATACGCCCGCTAGCGCACAGCACATCTTCCAAAAGGGCAAGGTCTGCTTCCGGGCTGCCAAGGCTATGGTTTGGCAGGCTGTCCACATCGCACTGGGGTACCCCGCGCAGCATGGGGCCGGAAGGACCACCGCCGGGGAAGGGAAACGGCGTTTCCGTCAAGGCCGAAACAAGCGCCCGCTTGCCGTTCAGCCCTGCCCCAAACCCGCGCGCCACCTGCCCTTTGGGGCTCATGGCAAAACATTTGTATACGGGCACGCCCAAGGGGCCTGTCAAATTTTGTACATGCACATGAATACCGCACTGGCGGTAGGCTTCCAGCAGCCTGGCCAATTCAGGGTCATGCTCGGCGTGCAGGGTAAAGCACCCCTGCTTCACATAGGGGGTGGTGGCTTCGGCATCGCGCTCAATAATTTCCGTCAGTGCCGCCACCTTGGCTTCTGCAAGGGTATTGCCTGTGGCAATGCCTGTGGAACCCAAGGAGTCGAACAAATCTATTTCATCAAGGTTGCTAAACAGCGTCACCATTTGCAGGGGCACCCACACGGTCTGCCCGGTGGCATCCTGCCCTTCCACCCAGTGCAGCACGGGGTCGCCGCAGGGCGCTTCCAAGGGGTATTCCTGCGGGTTCAGGGCAAGGCGGCCCTGGGCCACAAGCTCACTGCGCCGGGCCTGAACAATGGGCATTGAACTGGCCCTGTGCAGCACCTGCCCCCCAGCCACACTCACATACAGGCTGGCCCGCTCCACCATTTCCATGAGGCAGGAAGCACGCGCAGCCCCTACATTCAGCCCCCGACCATACGTGGTGGCCTTGCCCTGTAAACCAAAGGCATGCCTGCCGCCTTCCACCTGCAAGCGCACCCGCCAAGGGCGCATCAAGGCCACCGGGCTTAGGGATGCCACGTGGCGCATTTCTTCGCCATCAATAATACCGCACTCTTCCAGGCGCTGGGCCGCAAGGGCGGCAGTTTCTTCCGCCGGGGGGCGGGTGTACCCTGGCTTGCCCTGGAAGCGGGCTGCCACCGCTTCCCGTAATTGCGCCATGGGAGCGGCCAGAGGCGTGCGGAACACAGCGGCGCTGCCAGGAATTTGCGGCTGTTCAGTTGTTTGCTCCGGCTGTGTGGCTGGTTCCTGCGCATACAGGGGTGCAAGCCCTGTGGCCTGCGGTGCCACCAACAGGCGGTGGCCTGCCATATTTTCCGTAAACACCTTGCCCCAGGCCGCATGCAAGGGGCCATCTGCCAGGGTTTGCCAGCGCAATAACACCAGGGAGGTGGCTTCTTCACACACCACAGGGGGGGCAAGGCTGGCTTCCGCCTGCTCCCCTGGCCCCAGCAGAGCGGGCAGCAGGCTGGTTCCTTCTGCCGAAACCATAGCCAGCTCATGGGCAAACGCTACCAGGGGCAGTGGCAGTGGCTTTTCCTCTGTGCCCGCTTCCCGCATGGCAGCAAAGGCAAAGGCCACATCAGCCATGGGCAGGTTGCTGCACACATGCAGGGCATGGCGGCGCATAAAGCTGTCGTGCGGGTGGGCGGCAAGGAAAGCCAGCAGTTGCGGCACGTTCAGGGGAGTTTCCGGCTCACAGGAAAAATAGCCGGTGGTGGCTTCTGTTTGGCTATGGGCATATACATACTGCATCATGCTGCAATCCATCCTGAGGCAAAAATCAGCTTACTTGATACGGCGGCACTACACACCCATACACCGACATTTGCACGCCAAGTTCTTTGTAGTGTTCACGAATGGCTACCTCCACCGTGTACGGGTGGCGTGTAACCAGGGCATCAAGGATGCGCTGGTGCCGGGCCACAATTTCTTCCACTGAAAAACACACGGGCCAATGGCGTAACAGCAAAAATTTAGACATGCGCTGGCACATGTTTCTGGAATAGTCGATAATGAGTTTGTTTTCTGTGTAACAAAGGAGTTTTTTATGGAAACAAATATCAATGCGGCTAAATTCTTTTGCATACTCAGCAGCTTGGTCCAGCCCTGCCATTTCTTGAATACAGGCCTGCAACTGGGCAAAATCGCATTCCGTAAACTGTTCCACACATGCCCCCACGGCAGCCCCTTCCAGCACGCCGCCTATATAGTAACTATCTAAAATTTCCTGGGAGGTAAGGGCCTTAATAAACTTGCCACGCTGTGGCAGATACACAATAAGCCCTTCCTTAGTAAGCATTTGCAAGGCTTCACGCACAGGGGCGCGGCTTATGGACAAAGCCGAGGCAAGGTGCACTTCATTCACTTTGTCGCCGGGCTTTAACGCACCGCTCAGCAACATTGCTTTTATATAGTTAATAATTTGTTCGCTGTACGTTTTTATCTGGCGCATACCGTTCCTGATAGTCTTGGGTAATGTCGATTTTTTATACAAGGTGCGGTTACCCATGGCACCCATTTACTTATAAATTCTAGCATAATCACAGAAGGTTGCCTAGTTCTTTGTTCTTCCGTATTCCCTGAACAGGCCACCATGCAAGGCAAGCGCAGGCTAACCAGCCTGCGCTTGCCACAAGGGAAAAAAGCAAAGAGTTTTAACCTGCAACACAAAATAGCGTGTTGCATGCCTGCCGCCAAGGCAGGCATGCAACAACCAGAACACTACTTGGCCACGTGTTCCTGTTCGTTCCCGCCAAACTTGCGGTTCCAGCCTGTGGCAATGGAAAAGAACAGCACAAGCAAGAGCGCCCATGAGTACGGGTTATAAAAAGCCACGGTAATGGAAGGGGCCGATATTTGGTACACTTCAGAAGCCGCAATAATAGCGGTATACCAGGCGGCAACAACTATGTGCCATGGCAGGGTGAAGAATATGGTACACACGGCGCAGTCCATAAGGTTTGCCCGCCGTGCCGGGGCAAGGTCAAACTTAACGCCCACAGGCCGCACAAGAGAAGGCCCCACCAAGAGTTCCGCCGGGGCATTGGCAGAAATGGGAATGGAAATCAGAATGGTGACCAGCACAATAAAAGACTCTGCCTGCCGCACCGTTTTCACAATAGCGCTTTCAGCCAGGGCCAGAATGCGCCGCATAATGCCGCTTTCCACAAGCACCTGGGTCACAGCAAGAATAAGAATAGCAAAAATAATTGCGCCCACAACACTGTTCACGCCGTCTTCAATAAGGCCTGTGGAGTCGCCCCGTTTGGCGGGAATGCTGAAGAGAGCTGTCAATTTGAGATTCCCGCTTACAATACCCACAGCAGCCGCAGTAATGTTGCCATAAATGAGCGATTCAATAATATGACGCCCTGCCAGGGAGGAAACCACAACTACCACCAGGGCCAGCAACATAAGCAAGCCACTGGAATTCAGGTTGGCATGTATTTCCGGCAATTTTGTCACTTCTCCGGAGCTGCCAAACAAAAGAAATACCACCGCCGTAAACGCCGCTGCTGTCATACACAGGGGGAAGCGGCTTCTTACCACATCCTGCATGGTTGCACCTTGTGTGAAGGCAGAAACGATGGTGGTATCTGAAACAGGGGCCAGGTTGTCGCCAAAGGCTGCGCCGGAAAGAATGGCAAGGGCCAGCATGGCCGGGTCTGCCCCCAAAAAATAGCCCGCCGGGTACAGCACAGGGGCCAAGGCAATGCATGTGCCCGTGCTTGAGCCCGTGCCAAGGGAAAACAGCATGGCAGCAAGAAACACCAGCAGCACAAAAATTGCTCCCTGCGCCCCTGTGGTCATACCCATCCACAGCAGGCCGTTCACCAGGCCCCCGGCTGTCATGAGCTTGCCAAAAACCCCGGCAAACAGCCACGCGGTCACAATAACAATACCCGTTTTATCCCCAATGCCCCGCATGATGGATTCGCAATAGTCTTTGGGGTTTTTGGCAAAAAATATGCCCACGGCAATGGCTATCCAAGCTGCGGCCCAAAAAGATTTTGTTCCGCCCCGCTCTGCCACGGAAAGCCAGATAAGCCCACCCACCATGATGACAAGGGGCACTAAGCCGCCCCAAAACCCACCACGCATTTTCAAGTCATTGTCCATCGATCGTTCCTTTTACTAAATTAGATAAACACCAAAATCGCAAATTCTATTTGGATATTTCAAAATAGAAGAAAACCCTACTGGCTCTTAGCCAAGCGTACAATTTCCTTGGCAAGCACTTCCGCCGCATCCAGGGTGTTTGCATCTTCCTGCGCCAAAATACCAAGTTCCGTGCAGGCCAGAATGCACACCTCGGCCCCCTGCCCCAGCATGTTCTGTTTAATGGCCAGCAGCTCTTCACGCAGGGCAGGGGTAACCTTGCCTGCCTTTACTTCCTTGATAATACGAAATAAATTTTGTTCGTCATCCCCAATGGCATACAAAACCGTTATCCCATAGGGGGCAAACCTGTGTTCATACAGCTTTGTTATGCGCACCATGGGGGTGGCCATTATCCCAGCGCAACGCAAGCCGGGCTTTTGCGCCCGTGCCTGCTGCACCGCCAAATCCACCATATCCAGCACAGGAATGCCCACTGCCTGCACCACGTCTGGCAGGTAATTGTGGGCTGTGTTGCAGGGAATGGCTAAAAAATCTGCCCCCCATGCTTCCAGCCTGCGCCCCATGGCAGCCATTGCAGCCCCGGGGTCTTCGCCGCTATTTTCCAGCAAGGCCTTCATTCTGGAAGGTATTTTGGGGTTGTTGTCCACAATGCAGCGAATGTGGTCAGCATCTCCCAAGGCCGGGGTATTGCGTATAATGCGCTGCATAAGGTCCACGGTTGCTTCCGGCCCCATGCCCCCGATAATGCCTGCAACTTTTTCCTGCTTCAATGTGTTCATGACCAGCCCTACTTTCCTCAACGTTGAAAAATAACTTCAGCCATGCACGCGTAGCACCTGCACGCTCGAAAAAGGGGGAAAATCCCCTTCTTGCGGCTACTTCTCTTCTTCTACCAGCAAAGAACCTGCGGGCATGTGGGCAATTTCCTGTGCCACGGTTTCTTTATCCACCATGGCGGAAACCAGCACGGCCCCTGTGGAGTCGCCCATAATATTAATAGTTGTACGGGCCATATCCAGCACCCGGTCAATGCCAGCCACAAGGGCAATGCCTTCAATGGGCAGGCCAATTTGGCTGAATACCATGGTCATAACAATAAGGGCGGAACCGGGAACCCCTACGGAACCGATGGAAGCAATAAGGGACATGACCACAATGGTTACCTGCTGGCCCATGCTGAGTGTAATGCCGTACACTTCTGCCACAAAGCAGGCAGCAATACCCAGGTACAGGGCGGCACCGTCCATGTTCACCGTGGTACCAAGGGGAATGACAAAACTGCACACTTCCTTGCTGGCCCCCATGCCCCTGGCTGCCCGCATGTTTGCAGGCAAGGCCGCCACACTAGAACACGTGGTAAAGGCCAGAAGGAACGGCTCCAGCATAAGGCGAAAATAGGCACGCAAACTAAGCTTTGTTACCCCTTTAATAAGGGGAACATACACCAGAAATATTTGCAAAATAGCGGCCACATACACCGTTACCACCAGCATGGCCAGGGGCAACAGCACCTTCAGGCCGAAGGATGCCACGGTAAAGGCAATAAGGGAAAATACACCAATGGGGGCCACCGCCATAACCATGGAAGTAATTTTGCCCATGGTGGTGTTCATTTGCTCAAAAAAATCAATGACAATTTGGGCTTTTTCGCCCATAGCGCTCAATGCAAAGCCCAAAACAATGGCAAAAAACAAAATTTGCAGCAAATTGCCGGAAGCCATGGCTTCCATGGGGTTAATGGGCACAATGTTCAGCAGCGTTTGCGACATGCTGGGGGGAATAACAGCTTTCATTTGCGCGATATCAGAAGGCAATGAAACCCCGGCACCCGGCGCAATAAAGTGCGCCACGGTAAGGCCAATAACCACCGCTACCACTGTGGTAAGCAAAAAATACACGATAGAAGTAACAGCAATGCGCCCCAGCTTGGAGGCATTGCCCATGCTTGCCGCCCCGGAAACGATAGAGCAAAATACAAGGGGCACAACCACCATACGAATAAGACGGATGAACAAATCTCCCAGGGGCTTGAACCATGCCGGGTCAAAGCTTGGGAAATATTTCACAAGCACGCCCGCAAAAATACCCAGGGCAAAGCCAATGCCCATAAGGGCTGGCAAACCAAGCCGTTGTTTTTCTGTTGTGGCCATACATTCTCCTGCATTACGAAGAGTTATTACACAAAACAATACTTGTACACGTTACACACCATGTCATTCCAGGCCCCGGCGCACACGCAACGCATGTTTCCGCCGGGGTCTGAAAGACAATTAACTGGAGACTGGATGCTCTTTTGGCAGGACGGACCAAACAAACACTTCTGTCCTGCCACGCTTCCTTAACGCCGAAGGCAATCGCAAGCGTAGCGAGCCGTGGAGCGACTAAGCGGGGAGTAGGCGGCTACCCGCCGAAGCATCTACCCCGCCGCAGGAGCGGAAAAAAGAGTGTTTTCGTTATTTGAAGGTATCGGTGTAGGCATACAACGCAGGCGAACCACCGGTGTGCAGGAACAACACGTTGCTGCCCTTGGGGAATGTGTCTTTGCGGATCAAGTCAATAAAGCCAGCCATGGCCTTGCCGGAGTACACGGGGTCCAGCAGAATGCTTTCTGTTCTGGCCAGAAGCTTCACAGCTTCCACCATGGAATCAGTAGGCAGGGAGTAGCCGGGGCCAACGTAGTCGCCGTTGCAATCTACAGCGCTGGCAGGAATTTCCTGCTTAATGCCGATGAGCTTGGCAGTTTCACACACCAGTTTGTGCACAATGGGTTCTTGCACTTCTTTGGTGCGGCTTACGTTGATACCTTTCACCGGAATGTTGGTATTGTTGGCATACATGCCGGTCACAATACCTGCGTGGGTGCCTGCACTGCCGCTGGGCACTACCATGGTGTGAATGTTCACGCCCATGAGGAACAACTGTTCCATGGTTTCCTGAGCGCAAGAAGCATAGCCAAGGGCACCAAGAGCGTTGGAAGCGCCGCCGGGAATAATGTAAGGCTTTTTGCCTTGTGCCTTCAAAGCTTCTGCCACTTTGCCCATTTCTTCCAGCATGGGGGAGCCGCCGGGCACAGCCTTCACGCTTTTTGCGCCAAGCAGGTTGAACAGGAAGTTGTTGCCGGAGCCATCAGCCTTATAGCTGCCCTTCACGCGTTCTTCCAGAACCAGGTGGCAATCCATTTTTTCTTTCACAGCCCAGGAAAGGGTCAGGCGGCAGTGGTTAGACTGCACAGCACCGCAAGTAATAATGGTGTCTGCGCCTTGGGCCAGGGCGTCGGCAATGCAAAAGTCAAGCTTTCTGGTTTTGTTGCCACCAGCGCAGCCTGGCAGCAGGTCGTCGCGCTTGATGTACACAGTTACTTTGTTGCCCAGTGCAGCCGAAAAGTTATCCAGTCTTTCAAGGGGGGTGGGTTCAGTTACGTAACCTCTGCGAGCAAATTGAGCCAAATTCATGTGCCACTCCTTTACAAGTGCAGTTTGAGTAAATGTCGACATTACGACAAAAATATATAATCGTGAAATTTATGTCAAGGGCAATTTGTGCTGGCTGCACAAGAAAACGACATCCAAATTACGTGTACGCGGCTATAGGAAAAAGCTTGACATAATAAAACTAAAAAACTAGTTATATAGTCATGAGAACACAATACCTTCATAGCTTACCCCCCCACTGGGAACCCATTGCCGCAACATTTGCCGCCATGGGCGACACCACCCGCCAGCGCATTCTTTTGTTATTCGAACCTGGCGAAGAACTTTCCATCAAAGCCATTACAGAAGCACTCCCTTTAGGGCGCAGTACCATTGTGCACCACCTTGCGGTACTGGAAAAAGCCGGAATCCTTTCCGTTCGGCGCAAGGGGCGTTTGGCGCTGTATGCTGTGCAGCATGGCGCTGTGCTGGCTGCCCTGGAAAAACTGCATACTTTTATCAACGAAGAATTGGGAATTTCCTCTGCACATCAAAGGAAACACTAAATTAAAAGGTATTTTAGAAACGCGCAGTTATTTCGTTTGGCAAGGTCGGGGACACAGGCTCTGTGCGTGAGCTTTTTTTGAAGCAGGAGTGACAATTCCGCAGGAAAGCGGAATTGGGAACTGCCCAAAGGGCGGGAGCCGAAGGCCGAGGCCCAGGACGGGCCGAGTCAACTCTTCCGTCCTCGACTGTTTCAAAAAAAGTGACGCAACGCCGCCAAACGGAATAAATCAGCGTTTCTCCAACCGGAGATATTCATGCACCACCAGCCAGTACCCGCCAACAGCAAACGCCTGCTCAACATGGGCACAAGTTATGCCATTGGCACCTTCAACGACAATTTTTTCAAGCAAGCGGCCCTGTTGCTGGCGGCTACAGCCCAATTGGAATGGCTGCAAGGGGTGGCCACAACCCTGTTTGCCGTGCCATTTATTTGTTGTTCAGCCTGGGCTGGCTGGGTAGCAGACCGCTACTCCAAGCGCACTACCATTATAGGGGCCAAATATATGGAACTGGTAGCCATGGCCCTGGGGCTTGTGGCCCTGTGCAGCACCAACGCAACGTTCCACTGGTATGGTATGGTCACGGTAGTTTTTCTTATGGGCTTGCAATCCACCTTTTTCAGCCCTGCCCTGAATGGAGCCATTCCGGAAAATTTTGAAACCCACCACGTACCCAGGGTGAATGCCCTGCTTAAGCTTGCCACCACAGTGACCATTTTGCTTGGCATTGCCGGGGCAGGATTGGTGCTTGACCTGCCCGCCCTGCCCTTTATGGCGGCCAAGTCTGCCCAAAACCCTGCCATGCCGGGGGGCCTGTACATTGGTCTCATTGCCTGCCTGTTTTCCGTTGTGGGCATTGGCACGGCCTATGGCATTGGCAAATCAGCCACTGGCCACACTCCCCAGGCCCACACCACCCCGTTTCCCTGGCTTGGGCCGGTAAGTTCTTTCCAGCAAACCAATGAACTGTTCCACAAAGACAAATTGCTGTTTCTGTCCATTATTGCAGAAGCCTTTTTCTACCTGTGTTCCACCTTTGTGGTGCTTTCCCTGAACAACCTTGGGGTTATCCAGTTGGGATACTCTTTTACCATTACCAGCCTGCTTTCTGTAGCCCTCATGGTTGGGGTATGCATTGGCTCACTGCTGGCAGCACGTATACCCGCGGAACACTGGGTCACCATTGCCCCTAAATCCTGTGCAGGCATGGGCGCTGGCCTGCTCTTGGGTGGGGCTGTTCCCCTGCTGCCCCAGGCTGGGCAATTGCCCCTGCTTCTGGGCAGTTTTCTGCTGGCGGGCTTAGCCGGGGGCATTTTTCTTATTCCCGTGGTCAGTACCATTCAACTGCGCCCTATAGCCGGGGAAAAAGGTAAAATACTGGGCATTTCCGGCTTCGCCAGCTTTACAGGCATTCTTGCTTCTGGCGTCATTTTTGGTTTGTGTGGCAAGGTTCTGCCTTCCCAGCTACTGCTGGCAGGTGCCGTTGCGGCCCTGTTTTTTGCCCTTTGGCTGCACAAAAAAGCAGCAAGCGCAACGCAGGCCCAGCCACAGGCTACCGCTGAAACCACAGGCCCCCTGCCGGACTATTCCCTGGCGTGTGCTGTGCGTTCCGTGCTGGGCACATGCCTGCAAGCACTGCTTTCCCTGCGCTATAAGGTTACGGTTTCCGGGCTGGAAACTATTGAAGGCAACGGCTCCATTTTATTCCTGCCCAACCACCCGGCCCTTATTGACCCAATTATAATATATGCCCTTACCGCAGGTAAAAGGCCACGCCCCTTGGCAGACGCACACCAGTTCGACTCCCCGGCAGGCCGCCTTGTTGCCCGCGCCCTGCACCCGGTGCTGTTGCCAGACGCCAAGCGCGACGGCAGGGGAGCCAAGGCAAAAATTCAGGCTGGCATAGACGCCATTATTGCAGGATTACGCCAGGGCGACAGCGTGCTGCTGTATCCTTCCGGGCAGTTGTACCGCAGTGCCAAGGAACACCTGGGAGGCAATTCCGGGGTGGCCAGCATCCTGAGTACCCTGCCGGAACAGCGGGTGGTGCTGGTGCGCACAACCGGACTGTGGGGCAGCAGTTTTGGCTATGCCGGGCCAGAGAATGCCGGGAAAGCCCCTGTATTTGGCAAGGCCCTGCTGCGCGGTGTCAAAACGGTGCTGGCCAACTTGCTGCTGTTCACCCCGCGCCGCCCGGTGCATGTGGAATTTTATGAACCGCAAGACGTACCCCGCACCGCAGACAAAGCAACCCTGAACCGCTACCTGGAAGCGTTTTACGAAAACGCCACCCGCCCGGCAGTAACCTACCCCCGCTTTTTCTGGCAGGGGCATACTCCCGTAGCCCTGCCTGAACCCGGCCTTGCAGGGGGCAACATGGATACTGCCACCATTCCCGCTGCCCTGCGTGAAAGCGTGTATGCCCTGCTCCGCCAGCAGGCCGGGCTGGAACCTGACCATGTGCTGGAAAACACCCAGCGCCTGGGGGCCGACCTTGGGCTGGACAGCCTTGCCTTGATGGAACTAGCCCTGGCCCTTGAAGTGCTGGAAGGCAAAACCATTACCTGGCTGGAAGGGCTTGTGACCGTGGGAGACTGCGTACAGGCCGCGCAATATGGCTTGCAGGAAGCCCAGGCAGAAGGCCCCTTGGCCCCTGCCCTGCAAAAAGCCTGGGATGCGTTTGTAGATGCCTCCCGCCCCCTGGCAGTACCAGAAGGGGCCAACACCATTGCCCATGCCTTCCTGCACAACGTACGCCGCACCCCCAAAGCCGCCCTGATGGCAGACCGCCAAACACTGCGCACCCACAGGCAGGTACTGATGGGGGCCATGGCCCTGGCAGAATCATTCCGGCGCATTCCGGGGCAACGGGTAGGGCTTATGCTGCCTGCCGTGCCCGCAGTGCTGCCTGTGTGGCTGGCCCTGCAACTGGCAGGCAAAACCCCTGTTATGCTCAACTGGACTGTGGGGCAAAGCAACCTGGCCCACTGTTGCCAGGTGGCAGGCATTGAACACGCCATTAGCGCCACCCAGTTCACGGCCCGGCTGCTCAGCCAGGGCCTTGCCCTGGAGAGCCTGCCTGTGCAATGGGTGCTGCTGGAAGACGTGGCCCGCTCCCTTGGCTGGAAAGACAAACTCCGTGCAGCCGTTAAGGCCTACACCACCAAAACTCTGCCCCAAGGCACCATTCCAGACATTGCGGCAGTGCTGTTCACTTCTGGTTCCGAATCGCTCCCCAAGGCTGTGCCCTTAAGCCACACCAACCTGCTCACCAATGCCCGCGACCTTATTGGCGTGCTCAAAGTAAAGGCAGACGACAGCGTACTGGCCATGCTGCCCCCCTTCCACTCCTTTGGCCTTATGGTGAACATTGTGCTGCCCCTGGCCCTTGGCCTGCGCGCGGCCTTTTACCCCAACCCCACGGAAGCTGGCCCTTTGCTGGGCATACTGCGCGATTTTAGCCTTTCCCTGGTGGCTTCACCCCCCACGTTCCTTAGCGCCATACTGGACATGGCAGACAAAACCCAACAGGCACAACTGGCGGAAACTGCCGGGCCTGCCAGCCCACTTCAAAGCCCCAGTAAACCTGCCCCCCATGTTCTGAACAAGCTACGCTACGCCTTTGTGGGGGCGGAAAAATGCCCGGAACGTGTGTACGCAGCTTTTGCCCGGCTGTGCCCGCAGGCATCATTATGTGAAGGCTATGGCATTACCGAATGTTCCCCGGTGGTTTCCGTAAACGTGCCAGGACACGTTGTGCCCGGCAGCATTGGCCTGCTGCTACCTTCCGTGCAGGCAGCCCTGGTGCAGGAAGACAACGGGCACATTACCGGCCCGGTGCAACCGGGGGCAACTGGCATGCTGCTGGTGCGCGGGCCAAGCATTTTTGGCGGCTACCTGGGCACTGCACCCAACCCCTTTGTGGAATATGAAGGACAAAGCTGGTACCGCACAGGCGATTTAGTGAGCATGGACGAGCATAACATCCTCTTTTTCCGTGGCAGGCTGAAGCGCTTTGTGAAAGTGGGCGGGGAAATGATTTCCCTGCCGCAGATGGAAACGGTGCTGCTGGAAGCTTTTTCCCACCGGGAAGATGCCCCGCAGGAAGGCCCGGCCCTGGCGGTGGAAGCCGGGGCAGAGGACTTGGGCGGCGAAATTGTGCTATTCACCCCCATGCCCATTACCACGCAGGAAGCCAACGCGGCGTTGCGCCGCAGCGGCCTTTCCGGGCTGTATGCCGTAAAACGGGTAGTGCAGGTTGCCAGCATCCCCTTACTGGGCACCGGGAAAACAAACTACAGGGAATTGAAGGCGCTGCTGGAAGGGCCAACAACTTCCTGAAACAAGACCCCAAAACATACACCACAAGGGCCTGCCCCCATGCATAGCGCAAGGGCAGGCCCTTGTGCTTTCAGGGGAGAACTGTAACGAATACACATGCCCAGCCTGCTGGGGGCAATAAATAAGGCTTGGCAAGAAGCATGGAAAGCGTGTACACCTTGTATGGAAAAATACATAACAAACCATGTTCCAAGGATACACTGGCTAGAAACAGGCTCCCCCCTGTAACCCAACTCGCGCAGTTATGCGCTACAACAAAGATAGTAACGCACCATGATTGATTCCATTATCCTGCTTATTGCCTTCAGTATAATTTACATTATCATCACGGAAATTTTTACTGTTCTTTTTCGGCTTACAGGCCTGCCTGAAGATAAAGCCCGCTTCCAGGTCATTTCGCTACTAACATTATGCGGCTTTACCACTTCCCAAAGCGAACCCATTACCATGTCCCAAAAAAGAAGGCGCCTTGCTGCCATTGCCATGCTGTTTGGCTATATTTTTTCCCTTATTGTGGTTTCCACCATCGTCAATATTTTTCTGGATATGTCTGCTTCCGACATGAACACGTTTGTAGGGTTAAGCGCCACCCTGACCATTGCCTTTTTTGTTGTATTCGGGCTGGTCAAGTTCAAAAAAGCCAACAAAATGCTTGATAATTTCATTGAAAAGCTCTACCGCAAGCTGCGCAAACGGCAAATTAACCCCATTACCATTATGGACACCCTTGGCTCCAACATCATTGCCAACATTCACCTCTCATATCCACCTGAAACTATTGTTAATATCCCGTTAAAGCAGTGCGCCCTGCGCAAAAACTTTGGTATTCAGATTTTGCTTATTGAACGTAATGATGAAGTGCTGGAACATATTGACGGCGATACGTGCCTGTGCATTAATGACAACATTATTGTGCTGGGCAAAGAAAAATCTATTTTGCAGTTACTTGACCAGCAATCCCACCCCCACCTGCACCCCACTGGCAAAAATAGTAACGATTAAGTTGATGGCATTATGCCATTGAGATTACCGCAGTTTACTTGAGAACATTCTGCCTTGGCAGACAAAGCGCGGTATTCTCCAGCAGGCCATGGCATCCCATAACAAAAACGGCAAGGTACGCCCTGTACCTTGCCGTTTTCAGCACCCCGCACACAGCAGGAGTACACGGTGCCTGCATGCAGTTGGCAGCCCCTGCTTACACCACAGGCTGCCTGCGATAGAACAACATACCCGGCAACACCAGCCCCAACACCAGCACCCCGATAATGCCCACGGCATCCAAAAAGGCAGTAAGCCAGCGTTCCAGCAGCACATAGGTTACCCCTTGCTGGTACATGGAAAGCATAGCCACGGTGGCCTTGTGGGCAAGCACCCCGGGAATCATGGGAATAAGTGCCGCAACGGTAAACACCTTGGGGTGGGCATGGAACTTGCGCGCCAAATAAATGCCGGAAAACCCGATACACAGGGAAGCCGCAAGACTTGCCGGAATAATATGAACCCCCAAGTGCAACAAAAGAAAGCGCAAGCCATGCCCGCCCCCGCCAAGCAATGCGCAATACTTCAAAGCTCGCTGCGGCACGTTGAAAAGAAGGGCAAACCCCACGGAAGGAATACTGGCCACAACAATATCGAGCAACAATGAAGGCAGCCAAACAAGAAAAGATTCCATACTCATGCCTGATACCCCACAATGCTGAGGGCCCCAATAACCCCAAGGCAGGAAAAAATGGTCAATAGTGTTGCTATGGCCCAGCGGGCAATGGCTGTATTGGTATACCCTTTCAACACATCAGAAATGGCATTGACCATAGGAAAGCCCGGCACCAGAAACAGCACACAGGCGGCCAGGGCAATATTGGGGGTGGTGCTCCACCCCTGCTTACAGGCATAGGCAGCCACGAGGGTTGCTACAAAAGCAGCCACACCAAAGGATATGAGCGGGTTAAAGTGCTTGGCCGCAAACTGAATACGCACATACATGGCAATGCCTGAAGCCATGGCAGCAATGCCCAGGGCGGGGGCATCCCCCCCGGCAAGAAAGGCAAAGGCAGCGCAAGAAGCAGCCACCATGCCCACCACCACAGGGCGTGGGTAGCGCAAGGGAGCAAGGTTTGCAAATCGCTCCTGCACCTGGCTCACCTCCAGCTCACCATGTTCCGCCATAATGACCGTTTTTTGCACTTCTGCCACCACATGCATGTTAATGCCCCTGTCTGTGCTGCGCCGGGTGGTGGTAATGCACACGCCATTGCTCAGGGTGGTAACCACAATAAAGGTTGTGCTAATGGCCACTTCCACACTTTGCATGCCAAAGGCCATGCCCATGCGTGTGGTCAACTGGTCCACAAGGGCCGTTTCCGCCCCGTGTTGCAGGCACAGTTGCCCGCAATAGGCACAAAGCCGTGTTATGTCGCGTTGCGCGCCGGAACAGGGTGCTGGCTCTTCCATGTCAAGGGGCACCTTGTTGCCAACCACGCCCTGTGCCTGCGCCATTGCGCAAGCAACCTGCTTATTTTTCATCTTGCCCGTTCCTATAAAGATGTTCAGTTTGCCACATTCTTTCACTAGTGCACCAGCAAAACGTTCCTTCAAGCCCAAATAACCTAGGGAAAAATTATCCCATACGCGCCGAGTTTTTTCAAACAATGAATGCATCAAAAAAAAGGGACGCCTTCGCGTCCCTTTTTCATACCATATACATGCTACTTTGGTTGTGCAACTATTTTTGCCCACTCAGGCACCATGTTAAGGTTTTCACCCCAGAACAGCGGTATCAAAAGATACAGGGTTACAGGGATAATAACAAAACAGAACAGGTTTATCCACAAACCGGCCATTGCCATGTTCTTGATAGTGAAACAACCACTACCATAAGCGACAGCGTTGGGGGGTGTTGCCACAGGCAGCATGAAGGCATAGGAAGCGGCAAACGCTGCGGCCACCATGGGGCCAATGGGGTTAATGCCAATGGCAATGGCCACTGTGCCCATTATGGGAACAAGCAAGGTTGCGGTGGCAGTGTTGGACGTTACTTCCGTCAGCGAAATGGTGAAAATAACAATGATTGTTATGAGCAGGTAGGAATGCATGCCTTGCAGGTGCACCAATTGCTGGGCAATGTAATGGGTAAGTTCTGTTTGCTGGAAGCCGTTGGCAAGGGCAAGGCCCCCACCAAAAAGCAGTACAACGTCCCACGGAATCTTCACCGCCGTTTTCCAGTCCAGCAAAAATTCACCTTTACTCAGGCTAATGGGAGTCGCAAAAAGAATAACGGCACCACCAATGGCAATGGTAGAGTCATTTATCATTTTCAAAGCAGGAACATGCTTGAACACAAACCCGCTGATAATCCACAAGGTTGCCATACAGCTGGCGATAATCAGAATGGTCAGCTCTGGCCGGGTAATGTTACCAAGCTTGGCTATTTCATCGTCAATAACTTCACCGGCATTTCCGCGCACAAAAGGCTTGGTGGGGAACAAAAACTTGATCAAAATAAACCAGGTAACGAAAAGGGTTACAACAGCCAGGGGCAGGCCCACCTGCATCCACTGGAAAAAGGAGATTTCATAGTTATACATTTTTTTCACTATGCCCACCAAAATGGCGTTGGGGGGGGTGCCTATGATGGTGGCCAAACCGCCAATAGACGCCGCATAGGCAATGCCAAGCATTAAGGCCCGGCCAAAGTTCATGTCTGTATTTTTTCCGTCGGTATTGTTCTTCAAGTCGGAAGCACTCAGGCCTGTTACCTCAGAAACAACAGCCAGACCAATGGGAACCATCATCATGGCAGTGGCGCTGTTACTCACCCACATGGACAAGAACGCGGTAGCCACCATAAACCCAAGAACGAGCTTTGCGGGGCTGGAGCCCACAAGCTTGATGGTGTTCAGGGCAACACGGCGGTGCAAGTTCCACCGTTCCATGGTCACGGCAAGGAAAAAGCCACCAATAAACAGATAGATAACATCGTCAGCATAGGGCGCTGCCGTGAGCTTAGCAGGCATAACCCCAAGGGCGGGGAACAGGAACAGGGGCAGCAAGCTGGTGGCAGGAATGGGAATGGCTTCTGTAATCCACCACGTGGCCATGAGGGCAGTGATGGCAGCAACGCGCCATGCAGCCAGCTTCATACCTTCTGGTGCAGGAAGCAGAAGAAGAAGGATAAAGAGAAATAAGCCCAAGAAAAAGCCGATATGGCGTCCAGACATCTTGGTAATTTGTCCAATCTCCATAAGTGCTCCTTAGAAGTTTAATGTGGCTGACTGCGGATACAGGAAGTACAGCGCAGCAACCAGCAATGTTTTACGCGTAAACCACTGACGAATACCATTGCAGCAGCGGTTCCGTAAAATAACAGGACACCATGACAATAACCCTGCGGCGGACCAGTAACAAACCCAAAAGACTACACCCGAAAATAGCTAGTTTGTATTATATGAGTACAAGATAGAACTATATCTAGGTAGTGAATTAGAGTAACACCCAAAGCACTACACTGTAAATACACAATGCAATGGGGTGCCTTGGGGCTCCAAAAAAACCGGGTCAGAGAGGTTCCGGCGACAAGGGTGTGGCCAGCAAGATAAAAGCATGTATTTGGTTTATTACGGATGCCCGCGTCCTATGCGTAAAGGCATCCGTAATAAACCGCAATTCGAGCAGCGTTACTTGTTGTAGTAACTGTCGGTGAACGTTTTTATGCGAGCGTGTGCTGCATCCACACGTTTTTTAAGAGCGGTTTTGTAGGCTGCCATATCTGCAATGGGTGCTTTGGCAACGCCTGTATCCATAGCGGCCTGGGCAACAGCCGGGGTTTCCCACAGCAGAATGCGCGGGTCTAGCGGCTTGGGAATAACGTAGTCCAGCCCAAAGCTGAACTTTTGCCCGCCATACAGGGCGCTCACTTCTTCCGGCACTGGTTCTTTTGCCAAATCAGCCAGGGCTTTTGCTGCGGCAACTTTCATGGCTTCATTAATTTCCTTTGCCTGCACGTCTAGTGCACCGCGAAAAATAAAGGGAAAGCCGGAAACGTTATTCACCTGGTTGGGGTAGTCTGTTCTACCTGTGCCCATAATGCAGTCGGGGCGGGCTTCCTTGGCATCAAGGTAGCTAATTTCAGGGTCCGGGTTGGCGCAGGCAAAAATAACAGGCGACTTTTTGCTCATGCTTTTGACCATGTCTTTGGAAAGCAGGTTCTTGGAAGAAAGCCCCAGGAACATGTCTGCATCTTTCATGGCGTCTGCCAAGGTACCCTTACTGTTGGGCTGGGCAAATGCCTGTTTGTATTTGTTCAGGTCTGTACGGCCTTTGTGCAAAAGCCCTTTGGAGTCGAACATAAACAGGTTAGCAGGGTCTACCCCAAGGGCCACATAAAACTTGGCGCAAGCAATGCCAGCCGCCCCGGCCCCCACAACCACCACCTTGCAGTCGGCAATTTTCTTCCCGGTAATTTCAGCCGCGTTAATAAGCCCTGCACCAGAAATAACGGCTGTGCCGTGCTGGTCGTCGTGAAACACGGGAATGTTCATTTCGGCTTTCAGGCGCTCTTCAATGTAAAAGCACTCCGGTGCCTTGATGTCTTCAAGGTTAATGCCACCAAAAGTGGGCTCCATGGCCTTGACCACTTCAATAATTTTATCCGGGTCGCTCAGGTTCAGTTCAAGGTCAAACACATCAATGTCGGCAAACAGCTTAAAAAGCACACCCTTGCCTTCCATAACCGGCTTGCCTGCCAGGGGACCAATGTTGCCAAGCCCAAGCACTGCTGTACCGTTGGAAACAACTGCCACCAAGTTAGCCTTGCCAGTGTAAAGGTTTGCCAGGGCCGGGTCAGCGTGAATGGCCATGCATGCTTCTGCCACGCCGGGGGAGTAAGCCATAGAAAGATCTTTCTGATTTTCGCACCGCTTGGTGGGTACGACTTCAACTTTACCGTGGCGGGGAAATTCGTGGTAATCCAACGCATCTTGCTTCGTGAACAGTGCCATGTCGGTTTCCTTTGGTTGAAGGTTATCTCGGGGAAACGCAAATTTTTTGTTTTTCATTAGGGGACGCTGTCCCCCATACCCCCTGCAAGGGACGTGACGCCCCTTGACCCCCATTTGCGTTCAGTTTTCGCTTTGCGAAAAACTGAACGCTGATGCGGGTTCCAAGGGCATTCGCTTAAGCGGTATCTGGGAAACGCTCAGTTATTTCGTTTGGCAAGGCACGAGCTTTTTTTGAAGCAGGAGTGGACTCTTCCGTCCTCGACTGTTTCAAAAAAAGCGAAGTAACGACGCCAAACGGAATAAATCAGCGTTTCCTCAATCTATGTTAGGTTTGGCGTACAGCTCCGCCCCGTGGGAGTCGTTAATTACCAGCAGGGGCAGCTCTTTTACCGTGAGCTTGCGAATGGCTTCCGGCCCCAGTTCCTCGTAGGCAATAACTTCTGCGGCAGTAATGCACTTGGAAAGCAGCGCCCCTGCGCCCCCGGTAGCCCCAAAATACACACAGGTGTTGCGTTGCAAAGCATCGCGCACAGCCTGGCTACGCTTGCCTTTGCCAATGCTGGCTTTCAAACCAAGGTCATGCAGGCGCGGGGTGTAGCTGTCCATACGCCCGCTGGTGGTGGGGCCTGCCGAACCAATAACAAACCCAGGGGGGGCAGGGGTTGGCCCAACATAATAAATGGCAGCCCCTTGCAATTCAAAGGGCAATTGCTCCCCTTTATCCAGCGTTTCTATGATGCGTTTATGGGCAGAATCGCGGGCGGTGTACACAGTGCCGGAAAGCAGCACCACATCGCCTGCATGGAGCGTGGCAAGGTCAGCGTCTTGCAGGGGGGTGGAAAGTTTGTAGGTAGCCATTATAAAATTACCTCCCGGATTCGTGAAGAATGGCACTGCACATTCACTGCCACGGGCAAACTGGCAATATGGCAGGGGGCCATCTCAATTTTTACATCCAGGCTGGAGGTGGTGCCCCCAAGGCCCATGGGACCAACGCCCAGGGCATTGATTTCACCCAGCAATTCCATTTCCATGGCTGCAATTTCCGTATCCGGGTTACGCACGCCCACCGGGCGGAACAGCGCCTTTTTAGCAAGGGTTGGGGCAAGGTCGAAGGTGCCGCCAACGCCCACACCCACAATGGTGGGGGGGCAGGGGTTTGGCCCGGCTTCTGCCATGCGGCGCACTACAAATTCTTTAATGCCTGCCCAGCCCATGGCAGGGGTAAGCATGGTGCAGCGCGACATGTTTTCGCTGCCGCCCCCTTTGGCCATAAACTTGATTGTAATTTTATCACCCGGCACCAGCTCGGTGTGGATAATAGCCGGGCGGTTATCCCCGGTATTTTTCCGGGTAAGGGGGTGGCACATGGATTTACGCAAAAAGCCTTTGTCGTAGCCTTCCACCATGGCTTTGTTCAGTGTTTCATTAAGGGTACCGCCCTCAATGCGCACATCTTCGCCATGTTCCACAAAAAAGATAGCCGCCCCGGTGTCCTGGCACAGGGCCAAACCAGACTCTGCCGCATAATCGGCATTTTCCAGAAGCTGGCGCAGAATTTCCTTGCCAGCGGCAGAAGTTTCTTCCGTCATGCGGGTTTGCAGAGCCTGGTACACATCCTTGGGCAAATAACGGGAAGCCTCAAGAATCATATCCCTTACCGCTACATGCACATCTTGTGCGCTAACTTTTCGCATGGCAACCACACCCCTTGTTCATTTTTTTCAGGATGGAGGCAGGCACAATGCCTTTAACCGAATTGAGTGCCAGCATGCGGCGCATAATGCCAAGCTGGTCTTGCAATGGCAGTTTTTTGGGGCACACATCTTCACACGCCAGCAGGCCCATACACCCAAACACGCCGTTGTCGTCGCCTATCAGGTCGTAAAAGTCCTGCGGGGTGCGTTCGTCACGCGGGTCAATGTGAAAACGGGCCATGCGGTTAATGGACGTTGCACCAATAAAATCTTCACGCATGCGGGCTGTACCACAGGCGGAAACGCAACAGCCACATTCAATGCAGCGGTCCAGTTCGAATATTTCAGTGGCCAGGGCATTTTCCATACGCTCTTCTTCGGCCTGAGGGTCGAAGGGCTTACTGCTATGAATCCAGGATTCTATTTTTGTGCCCACGTTGCGGAACCACACGCCCGTATCCACGGAAAGGTCGCCCACCAGTTTGAATACAGGCAGCGGGTGCAGAATGATACGTTCGGGCAAATCGCACGTTTGGGTGTTGCAGGCAAGGCCGGGGCGCCCGTTAATAACCATACCGCACGAACCGCAAATGCCCGCCCGGCAGCAGAAGTCAAATTGCAGGCTGGGGTCCTGTTCTTCACGAATCAGGTTCAGGGCAATGAACAGGGTCATGCTGTCATACTCATTCACATGGAATGACTGCATGTGCGGCACGGAATTGGGGTCAGTTGGGTTATAGCGGAAAATTTCAAATTGGAGTTTACGATTCATTGAGGGCTCCCTTTACTCGAGATTTGTCGGCTTTTTCTCACGCACCATGCCTTCCGGCACTTCAACGGGAATAATTTTACCGCCGCCGTAGCCACGGTCGCCCGGAGGAATTTCAAACCAGGGCGAGGCAGCCTCATACTTCAGTTCCGGCAGGGTTGCCCCTTCTTTCCAGTACGCCAGGGTGCGGTTCAGCCAGTCACGGTCGTTGCGTTCCGGGAAGTCTTCACGGGTGTGTGCCCCGCGGCTTTCAGTGCGCATAAGCGCACCATAGGCCGTGCAAATAGCCAGTTTGACCATGCCCGGAATGCGGAGCGCCATGGAAAGTTCCGGCTTAAACCCGCCACCAGCACTGGCAGAACCGTGCAGGCCGATTTTGCCCGCGCGCTCCAGCAGCACTTGCAGCTTGTCCACAGCGGTTTGCAGGTCTGGCCCGTTGCGGAAAATGCCCACGTATTCCATCATGATATTTTGCATTTCATTGCGCAGTATGTAGCAATTTTCGCCGCTTTTACCGCGTGCCGTAATGGCGTCAATGCGCCCTTGCACCAGGGAAGCAGCTTCGCGCATGGCTCCTGTATTGAACTCCGCAGTGTGACCGCGCAAAAATTCCACAATGCGCTTACCCACATACCGCCCTGCCACCACGGTTTCCGCCAGGGAGTTGCCGCCAAGGCGGTTAAAGCCGTGCATATCCCAGCAGGCCGCTTCGCCAGCGCTGAACAAGCCGGAAAGGCCATAAGCTGCGCCGTCGCGGTTGGTTCGCACCCCGCCCATGGAATAGTGCTGGGTAGGCCGCACAGGAATAAGCTGGTGAATGGGGTTCACCCCCAAAAAGCTGGTACAAATGTCATACACTTCGCGCAGGTTGGTGGTAATGTGCTGCTCGCCAAGGTGGCGAATATCCAGCCATAAATGGTCACCGTAAGGCGATTTTACCCCAAGCCCCTTGCGCATGTGCTCTGTCATGCGGCGGGAAACCACGTCGCGGGAGGCCAGTTCTGCTTTTTCCGGCTCGTAATCCGGCATGAAGCGGTATTCATTCACGTCCAGCAAGGTGCCACCATCGCCCCGGCACCCTTCGGTTACCAGAATGTCGGTGGGCACGGTGCCTGTGGGGTGAAACTGCACAGCTTCCATATTACCAAGGGGCACAACGCCTGTTTCCAGGGCGGCAATTTGCCCGCCGCCATCGCAAATAACGGCGTTGGTGGTGGCCCGGTAAATACGGCCGTAGCCGCCTGTGGCAATAAGGGTGGCCTGGGCAAAATAGGCAATAAGCTCACCTGTGCGCAAGCAACGGGCAATGCAGCCCATGCATTTTTCCCCGTCGTGAATCAGGGCTTCGGCCTGGGTGCGGTCGTGAATTTCCACCCCCAACTGGAGCAGCTTGTTGTCCAGGGTATACAGCACGGCGTGGCCTGTGCCGTCTGAGGTATAGCAGGTGCGCCATTTGGCAGTGCCACCAAAGGCACGGGAATGGATAAGGCCATGGTTTGCGGCTTTTTCTTCTGCCTCAAAGGGTTTACCACCCTTGAAGTAGGTATGCTTGCCAGCCACAACGCGGCTCCAGGGCACGCCCCAGTTAGCCATTTCGCGCATAACAATGGGGGCAGTATCGGCAAAGATGCGGGCCACTTCCTGGTCTGCGCCCCAATCCGAACCTTTTATGGTGTCAGCAAAGTGCACGTCCGGGCAGTCGCCTTCGCCCATAATGGAGTTACCCAGGGCGGCCTGCATGCCCCCCATGGCAGCCGAAGAATGTGAACGGCGCGGCGGAACCAGAGAAAGGCAAATTGTGTTAAAACCAGCCTGGGCAGCTTCCACGGCAACCCGCTCCCCGGCTAACCCGGCACCGATACAAAGGACATCCGTATAAATTATCTTCATGTATTCGCTCCTGTGGGAATTCGGATCAGGCTACCCTAGCTGATGGTAAGGTAAGAGAAACGCAACAACGTGAGCAGGCCAATAACAATGAAGGTTCCTGCCATGTAGTATTCCACACGCTGAAATTTGCTGCGGGCCCCACTGCTTATGTACCCATATTTCACGCCAAGGCGATAAAAGCCAATGCTCACATGCAATTCAGCCATGGGTAACAGCACCAGGTAAAAGAGAAGCCAGCCGTTTTGCACCCGTTCCGCGCTTTTTGCCGCGGTAATGGGCAACGTGCTGAGCACGGCATGTACATGAATGCTGGCCATAACCAGAATGACAATGGCAGTCACAACCTGCACCAACCACAGCCAGGTGTCTTTGTGATGCAGCCGCTTGGCATGCTTCCAGAAGGTGCACAGCTCTCCCGTGCGGAAAGGCATTTTGCGGGCTGCAATAATAAAGTGAAAAACCATCAGCAACAGAATAACAGGCCCACCTATCTGAGCCATAAAAGTAACCTCAAAAAACCAGCCAATGCCGTTCATTAAGGCAGGGCTGACAATAACACTGGAAACAAGCAACAGGTGTGCCCACAGAAAAAGAATTAGCAGCACCCCGGAAAGGGCCTGCAAAACGTCCAGACGTCCCGCCAGCTTACCAGGCGAAGCCACATAGCTTCCCTGGGAACCGGCCAGTCCCGGACTTCCCTGATTAGCTCTGGCATTGAAAGACAAAGAGTCACTCATGTAAAGCTCCTTGGGCAAAGGTTTGTAGGCAGAAATCGCAGAAAGCCGCAAAGCGTATTGAAAGAAATGGGATATATGCACTCCACAAGGGCAATACACTTACTGCACAGCTATTATCTTATAGTAAGGAATAGCTTAGAGAGAGTAGCCTTATGGACATATGAAAAGAAAGGGAAAAAAGTAACAAGAGGCAAGCGGGCATTGGAAATAATCCTGAATAACACCCATGTGTTATGTTACAATATTTCAACACGGTTGTATAGAATATTTTACCAGTCATAAAATTATTCCCCTTTAATACCACAATTGAAATAACACTTGGGGGAATTGTATGCGCACCTATAGTCAAAACTAGCTATATTACGTTGACAATCATAAGCAATGCAGAACGCTACAAGGAAAAACACCCTTAAAAGCCCATTTATCCTTTGGGACGACCTCCCCATGCGCCAACTCCATCAAGCAACGTATGCTATTACTACAAAATCCTTCTCAGATTGGCAGGTGATGTGCATACGCCTTTCTTGCGACAAATGGAAACGAGCCACATTTCTACTCTCCTTTTCCTGCACCGGGCAGCGGCGTGGGGCACGGTGAACCAGTTGCCCCAAACAACCGCCACAGGCAACACCCAGGTGCGGGCCATTCCGCGTGAACGCACCCTGGCCTATGAGCAAGTTGTGGAAAACCGCCAGTATGCCGCTGTGCTGCCGCAGCTTGAGCGCTCCGCTGGCAAGGCTCCCTTCTGGCTGGACGGGCACTTTATGGTGGCCCGCTGCCTGGATGGCATTGGGGCCAAAACAGCCCACAGTGTGGAGTGCATTGGCCTTGTGGCCCTTGTGAGCCAGTTCCCCGACGTGGTGCACCTGAAATTTTACGACGGCACCCCCTTTGCCAGTGAGGCCACCCAAACCTGGATTGCCCACCTGCTCCAGCGGCAAAACGGGGAAGGGGCCATGGGGTGCTTCTGGGGAACTACCCTGGAGACGATGCGGCAGAAGAAACGGATGCCCAAATTTTTTGGCTGGTGTAGGGGGGAAAGTAAATCTTTCAAGATAATACACAGAAAGAAATGTGAAGCACTGCCCAGCACAACCAAAAATTGCTGGGCAGTGTTGTTTTCTCAACATGATTCGGTACCTGTTTACAAAGCAACCGAATTTGATTTGGAACTAACAAAGAGGATACGCAAACAACGTTGCAGAACTCTTGTTACTTATTCAAATTAATGAAAATAGTTTTGGTTTCCAGATACTGGTCGTGGGATTCACGCCCTTTATCTTTCCCGCCAAAGCCAGAAAGCTTGTAGCCACCAAAGGGTGTGGTGTTGTCACCTTCGCTGAAGTTGTTTACGGAAACGGTGCCAGCCTTCATTTCACGGGCAAACAGGTGGCCGTTGGTAATGTCATCAGTGAACAGGGTAGCTTGCAAGCCGTACACGGTATTGTTGGCAATGCGCAGGGCTTCCTCATTGGAGTTCACCCCCAGCAAGGTTGTGACCGGGCCAAATATTTCTTCGTTGGCAATGGTGTGCGTGGGCAGCACACCATCAAAAATGGTGGGGGGAATGAACAACCCACTGCCAATGCCTAGTGGCGCGCCGCCCACCACAGCGGTGGCACCTTCTGCTTTGCCTTTTTCAATGTAGCCCATAACCGTAGTAAAATGGCTTTTGCTAACCATGCTGCCCAGGGCATTTGCAGGGTCCAGGGGGTTACCAATTTTCCAGCCTTGCAGATGTTTTTTCATGGCTTCCAGGAACTCTGCCTTGCGGTTGTTGGGCAGAATAATGCGGGAGTTGCCTGTGCAGTTTTCCCCCATGTTCCAAAAGGCCGCCTGCACGGCGTGCTGGGCTGCCACGGTGTAGTCTTTTACATCGTCCAGCACCACAAACGGGCTTTTGCCACCAAGTTCCAGTACAATACGTTTCAGGTTACTTTCGCTGGAATAGCGCAGGAACAGCCTGCCCACCTCGGTAGAGCCGGTAAAGGAAATAACGTCTACGTCCGGGTGCAGGCCAAGGGCTTCACCCACCAGGGCACCGGGGCCAGGTACAATGTTCAGTACACCTTCAGGAATGCCCGCTGCGGCTGCAAATTCAGCCAGTTTCAGGGTAGTAAGGGGGGTTACGCTGGCGGGCTTCAAGATAATACTATTCCCTTCGGCAAGGGCAGGGCCAAGCTTCCACCCTACCATCATCAGCGGGAAGTTCCAGGGCAGCACGCAGGCCACAACCCCAATGGGTTCTTTCACAATAAGGCCAAGCGCCCCACTGCCGGAAGGGGAAATGCCACCATACTGCTTGTCTGCAATTTCCGCATGCCAAATAAGGCACTCAATGGTTTCCGGCAGGTCAGTCATTAGGCATTCGCGAATGGGCTTGCCGCTATCAACAGATTCCAGCACAGCCAGTTCCACTGCGTTCTTTTCCAGCAGTTCTGCAAAGCGCAGGCAAATCTTTTTGCGTTCCGTGGGGTGCATTTTTGCCCACACCCCACGTTCAAAACTTTTACGGGCTGCGGCAACAGCGCGGTTTACATCTTCAACCCCGCAAGAAGCCACTTCAGCTATTTTTTCCCCTGTGGCGGGGTTAATGGTGTCCATTGTTTTGCCAGAAGCAGCAGGCACAAACTTGCCACCAATAAAAGCCTGTGTGGGAAATGAAAGGGAACGGGCCATGGCCTCGTATTGGGCTGTTGTCAAAAAGTCAGACATAAATTCCTCCTGTATCAATATGCAGTATGTTGCACGGCAGGCAAAAATCTTCCGTGGGTATGGAAAACCTCTTGCAATTCCCGTGCGAAGCTGAAACAGGCTTAATTCATTGAGTCTTTTATTTGTTGCACCTGCTGAATGTAGCAAGCCGCTACACATATTGCGTAGCGGCTGTAGCAAAATACGACATACACCCTATATGCCTTTTAACAGCACAGAGCTTTGAAGCAAGGTCATTTATCCCGCTAGAGCATTTTACCTTTGAACAGTTGTATTCATTTTCCGTAATACACATGGGCAACTCAACATAACCCAAGGTGATAAGAGAATAAAACGACACGCTTCGCGAGTGTCCGCTGCGCGTCCACAGAGCATTTCAAAGTTGAAATGCTCTCGCAACACTTACCCTTCCAGCCCGTACTTTTTCAATTTTCTGTAAAGTGTGGTGCGGGCAATGCCCAGGTGTTCCGCCGCCATGCTAATGTTGTTATTGCACATAGCCATGGCTTCCTGCACAACTCGCCTGTAGGCATCGTCCACCCCGGTAGCGACACCACCAAAAGCCGTTGCCCTACGCCCCCCCCCTGCTGTACCGCCTATTCCCCCAGTGCTTGTTGGACTGGCGCACGGTATGGCTGTGGCGGCCCCAACAATGTGCGGCGGCAAGTGGGCCAAGGTGATGGCAGCCCCCCCTGCCATAAGCAGGGCACGTTCACACACGTTGTCCAGTTCCCGCACGTTGCCCGGCCATGAATAGCGGTACAGGGCATCCAGGGCATCTGCCCCCACATGGGGGAAGGGTACGCTGGTTTCCAAGCTTTGCCGCCGAAAAAACTGGTGGGCCAAAAGTCCAATATCTTCGTTGCGTTCCCGCAGGGGGGGAATGGTAATTTCCACCACGTTCAGGCGAAAATACAGGTCTTCCCGGAAGGTGCCCTGGTGCACGGCTTCGCGCAAATCCTGGTTGGTGGCAGCAATAACCCGCGCATCAATGGGGGTTGGCTTTGTGTCGCCAAGGCGAACAATTTCCATTTGCTGCAACACCCGCAACAGCTTGGCCTGCATTTCCAGGGGCAGGCTGTTTACTTCATCCAGAAACAGGGTGCCCCCTGTTGCCAGTTCCATTTTCCCCACCATGCCATTACGCCGCGCCCCGGTAAAAGCACCGCCCACATACCCAAATAGTTCCGACTCAATAAGGTCGCGCGGAATAGCAGCGCAGGAAATAGCGACAAATGGCCCATTGTGGTGTTTGCTACAGTTGTGAATAGACTGAGCAAACAGCTCTTTACCGGTGCCACTTTCTCCATACAACAACACACGGTGGGCACTGGCAGCTGCCCGGCGGGCAAGCTCTATTTGCCCTTTCAGTAACGGGCTTTCTCCTTTGATGTCGTCAAAGCAATACTTGGCGTAATTGCCCCCCACATGCTTGGCAATATCAATAACCTGGCTTTTGGTGCTTATGGAAAGGGTCATGCCGCAGGTGGTGCCATTATCCAGGCGAATGGGCTCAAACCGACACATGCGGTTTGTAGGGCCTTTGGCGGAAAGCACTTCAAGCTCCAGGGTTTCCCGCTGGCCCCGGCCCACAAGTTGTAAAATACGCGGCATTTCCGGCCTGCTGAACAAACCTTCCAGGTGTGCCCCCACCACGTTTTGGGCAATTTGCGAAAACAGGGCCACCGCCTTTTGGTTGGCATGAGTCACCACCCCCGCAGGGTTAATGGCTACCACGGCTTCCGGCAGGGAATTATGCACAGATTCCAACATGGCGTTCAGGTGCCGTTGCGACTCCATAAGAGCATGTTCCCGCAGGCGAATGCTTATGCAGTCTGCACAGGACTGGGCCAGGGTAAGGGTGTGCATGTCAGGCCGGGAAATGTGGCTGGAAATGGTCAGGGAACCAATGGGCTTCTCCCCGGCATCAAAAATGGGGGCAGCGGTGCAGCGCCATTCATGAAAAAAACGGTTGTAATGCTCAAAACCAGTTACCTGCACGGGGCGGCGTTCTGAAATACTCAGGGAAAGAGCGGAAGCACCTACAGTTTTCAAGCTGCGTTCTGCCCCAGGAATATTATACTGCGCCCTGGCCTGCTCCATAAGGGTATCGTCGCCAACCACAGCCAGCAAATGGCCGGAAGCCACCGCCAAGGTTGCAATGTAGCCTGTTTCACGTATGGAAACTTCCAGCATGCGCAGCATGGGTTCCGCACTTTGCAACAATGCCTTGTTTGCCTCGCACAATTCTTCCAGCTCTTTTTGCCCTAGCACAGGGGGTACTTGCGCCCGCAATGGGTCTACCCCATATTTTCGGCTTTTTTCCCATCCTGTCAGAATATGAGGAGCAACAGGGGCACCAAGCAGGGGTTCGCCACTCACAAAAGTATGCCACGCAGCGCGAATGGCTTCTTGAGGGGCTGAAACGGCAAAAATCGATTGTGCCATGAAAAACTCCTAAATTGCTGGCAAGGCGAAGCCTGCCTGGACAGTACCAATTCATGCTGAAAAGAGAGGAAGTGGCATTCTGCACCATTGTAGAAAAATGCTGCATTACCCACCAATAGTTGCCTATGTGGAGCGCTTCGTTGCACATCACGCACCAAGGCGTAACAAAAAAGACATATCTTGCTGCAACACGCAGCCAGTTCCTTTTACAATGCCCTTGCTGCGTAGTTCTTCGCTTTGCAAGACAGCATCTGTTGCCATTCGCTACACATGCAGCACATTATGCAGACCATTGCAGCGAAACGCAACACAAATATACACGGCGCAATAAAAAAATACGATGCGCAAAAAAATAATATTCATTAGTTACAGCAAATTATTGCATTACCGCATTTTTGGCCCCAGAGTTGCATTCAAACTTGCAAGCAATAATGTATATGCTTTACACAACATGCAATGAAACGCTGCGGCACAGGGCCCCAATCTTGTTCACCGGGGCATTCTACAACACAACCACAAGGTGAGAACAGGTATGAAAAAAATGCATGGCATCATCGCGGTAACCGTTACCCCCTTCCTTGCTGATGGCGGAATTGATTATACAACAGCGGCAAAGCATTTGAACTGGCTCATTGGTTCCGGCGTACACGGCCTTTTGCCCCTGGGTGCTACCGGGGAATTTGCTGCCCTTTCCCTGGAAGAACGCAAGGCATATGCTGAATTCTGCATGAAGGAAGTAAAAGGGCGCGTGCCAGTAATGATAGGTGCTGTTTCCCAAAACATGGAAACTACCCTGGAAGTGTGCCGCCACGCAGCCTCCATTAATGCTGACGCGGTTATGGTTCTGCCAGCCCCAGGCATGCACCTGAGCCAAGACGAAATTTATGCCTACTACAAGCATGTTTCCGAAAATGTCACTCTGCCAGTAATGGTATACAACAACCCCGGCAGCGCAGGGGTGGACATTGCCCCGGAAACAATGGAGCGAATTGCTACACTGCCACACATGGAATACCTGAAGGAATCCACCGGGGACATTACACGCCTTACCCTTATGGTGGACACCCTGGAAAAGGAACTTGTCATTCTGTGTGGGAGTGAAAACCTGGCCTATGAAAGCTTCGTTATGGGCGCCAAAGGCTGGATTTGCGTACTGGCTAACGTGGCCCCTGCCCAGGCTGTGGAACTGTTCGATCTTATCACCAAAAAAGGCGACCTTGTCGGGGCACGCACCCTGTACCGCAAGCTGCTTCCCCTGCTGCAACTTACGGAAAGCACGGGCGAACTGTGGCAAATAACCAAGTATGTACTGCAAAAGCAGGGAATGGGTAACGGGGTGTTGCGCGCCCCACGCCTGCCTATTTCCGCCGCCACCAAAGCCGCAGTGGATGCCGTGTTGCAAACCACCACCTTTAAATAACCCCGTCTTCCTGCTGGCTGCCACCCCTTGGGTAACTTGCAGGAAAGAGCCAGGCACCCCTGCCAGAAAAGGTCGTTCTTTTGGCGGGGGGTACTGCCTTGGGAACCACGCAAACTGGTGTAGCTTAAGCACTTACGGTAACACGCCCAGGCCAAGCGGCACGGGTGCAACGGGAAGCAAAGCGCCATGAATAAACACGAAGTTGCGGATATTGTTGTTATAGGCGGCGGTGCTGTGGGCACAGCAGTGGCAGCCTGCCTGGCACGCGAAGGGGCCCAGGTCGCGCTGGTGGAACTGGGTGAATTTGCCTGGGGTTCCAGCCGCCGGTGTGATGGCCATGCAGTAACCTATGACAGCCCCCCAGGCTACTTCAGCCGTTTTTGCAAAATGGGCCTTGACCTTTTCCCCCAGTTTGCCCCCCTATTGCCCTGTGACATTGAATTTACTCCGGAAGGGCTCGGCCTTTTGGTGGACAATGAAAACGACCTGGAAACAGTGCGTGCCACCTATGAAGGCAAAAAAAACGAAGGCGTGCCCGTTGAGCTGTGGGAGCAAGACGAATTGCGCCGCCGTGAACCCAACGTGGCAGACCACGTGGTTGCCTGCCTGAATTTTATGGGGGATGCAAAGCTAAACCCCATGCGCCTTGCCTTTGGCCTTGCCCACATGGCAAAAGGCCACGGTGCAAACCTGTTTACCCGCACCCGCGTTACCAACATCGTGGTGGAAAACGGCCAGCTTGCCAGGGTGGAAACAACCAACGGAACCATTGCCACCCAAAAGGTTGTGCTGTGTGCCGGGGTGTGGACACCAGAACTGGCAGCCATGGCAGGTGTGCAGGTGCCCATCCGCCCGCGCCAGGGACAAATTCTGGTAACAGAACGGCTGCAAGGGCTGGTGGGTAAAAATTATGCGGAATATGGCTACCTTGCGGCCAAAGGCGGCGTGGCCCGCACAGGCGTTACCCCGGAAATGGAACGCTTTGGGGTAGCCTTTGTGGTGGAACCTTCCCACGCAGGCACAGTGCTGGTGGGCAGCAGCCGCCGCTTTGTGGGCATGGACATTGCCCCCCACCCGGAAGTTATGCGCGCCATTGCCAGCCGTGCCACCCACTTTTTTCCCAAGTTTAGCCAAACGCGCATCATTCGCGCCTATGCAGGGCTGCGCCCTGCCTCACCTGATGGCAAACCCATAATTTCCCCCACCCATATACAGGGGGTGTATGTGGCCGCCGGGCATGAAGGCAACGGCATTGGCCTTTCACTTATTACAGGCACCCTGGTTTCACAAATGTTACAAGGGCTTGAACCGGCCATAGAACTTGGCCCACTGCATATAGACCGTTTTGGCCTGAACCCGCCTGCCCTGCCAGCCCAAGCCTAACCCCAGCTTGCACCCATAAGGAAAATGCCATGCACGTTACCAATATCATTGAATCCATTGACACCCATACCGCTGGCAACCCCACCCGCAACCTTATTGCAGGCGTGCCGGATATTCCTGGCAACACCATGCAAGAAAAAATGGCCTATGCCAAAGAACACCTTGGCTGGCTAGTTTCTGCCGTAATGCAGGAGCCACGCGGGCACGGGAACATGTCGGGTACCATTTGGCTGCCCCCCTGCCACCCGGAAGCGCACATGGGTATTTTGTTCATTGATGCCAGCGGCCTTATGAGCATGTGCGGGCACAGTACTATTGGATGCGTTACCGCCATGCTGGAAAGTGGGCGCATTCCCATTACGGGGAAAATTACCGAAGTAAACATAGACACCGCCGCAGGCCTTGTACGCACGCGCGCCCTGGTGGAAAACGGAAGGGTAAAGCAAGTTACCTTCCGCAACGTACCCTCCTTTTTATACCGTAGCGGCACAGTGGAAGTGCCCGGCTTTGGCCCTGTGCCCTATGACGTGGCCTTCGGCGGTAATACCTATGCCATTACCGATGCGGCCAACATGAATAACCTGACCCTGCGCCCTGCCCATTTATCCGATATCATCAAAGCAGCCCAGGCCTTTGGTGAAGCCGTGCGCAAGGAAGTACCGTTTGTGCACCCTACAGACCCCTTCCTGAAGGGTATTTCCCACGTCATGTTCAACGCCAAGCCAGACGACCCCAAAGCCACTTTCCGCAACACCGTTATTTTCCTGCCCAGCTCGGTAGACCGTTCCCCCTGCGGAACAGGCACTTCGGCCCGTGTTGCCTCCCTGTTCGCCAAAGGCCAGCTTGGGCTGAACGAAGAATTTGTGCATGAAAGCATTATTGGCACCCAGTTTACGGCCCGCATTGTGGAAGCCGTTACCATAGGCACATGCAAAGGCGGCGTGCCGGAAGTTTCCGGCAGGGCCCACTTCACCGGGCTGCACAAGTTTGTCATCGACCCAGAGGATCCCCTGCGCTTTGGCTTCCGCATGGATTAAAGAACAACACGAAGGGCAAAGCCACATGCCAAATGAACGCCATGCAGCAAACGTAACAGAAGAATGGAATAATGAAGAACCCCTGAGGTGCAGCATGTTTAAGCCAGTTCTGCCAGCCCCTGACCCCACGGTAACCATTTTTGTGGAAGGCAACGCCCTTGTAGTACCGGAAGGCACCAGCGTAGCTGCCGCTGTGTTGCGTTACAGCATTCCCTATGCCCGTACAACAGCCATCAAGCACGAACAGCGCGGCCCTTTTTGCCTTATGGGAGTGTGCTACGAATGCCTTATGGAAATTAACGGCGTGCCAAACCAGCGGGCCTGCCTTGTACCTGTAAAGCAAGATATGCGCGTGCGGCGCCAGCAGGGTGCCCCCAACTTTACGGGCATTGCCCCCAGCGGCACAAAGGAATAGCCATGCAAACACATTGGAGCCTTGTGGTAATTGGCGCTGGCCCTGCGGGCATGGCTGCTGCCCTTGAAGCGGCCCGCCATGGTGTGCAGCCCTTAGTGCTGGACAGGCAACCAGAAGCTGGCGGGCAAATTTTCCGCTCTGCCGGAAGTGCCCAACCCGCAACAGTGCAAGCCATTGGTAAGGAATATGCCGAAGGGGCCTCCTTGTGCCGGGCCTTCACAAACGCCCCTGTTACCTTTTTGGCGGGGGCAGAGGTATGGCACATTGCTCCTGGCAGAATTTACTTCAGCCATAAAGGGCAAAGCCACGGCATTACGGCCGACCAAATCATTTTGGCTACAGGCGGTATGGAACGCCCTGTGCCCCTGCCGGGCTGGACATTACCCGGTGTGCTGGGGGCAGGTGCCACCGACATTTTACTGAAATCCGCTGGTATATTGCCCGAAGGGCCTGTGGTGCTGTGTGGCAACGGGCCATTATTGTTACAAACAGTCAGCCACCTTTTGCACTTTGGGGTGCGCGTGGCAGGGGTGGTGCTTACCGGAAATCTCAGCAACCCCATAAAAGCCCTGCCTGCCCTGCCTGGGGCACTGGCCCGCCCACAGTACATGGCCCATGGCATGGGCCTTGGCCTGAACATGGCCCTGCGCACCCGCTGCTACCCAGGGGCCACTCAGCTTGCCATTGAGAAAGAGAAAAACAACTTGCGTGTTTCTTTCTACTTTGCTGGCAAAACACGCCACGTGGAAGGCACCACAGTATTGCTGCACGAAGGGGTTGTTTCTGAATCGCGCATTACCCGCCTTGCCGGGGTGCGCCATGTGTGGAATCCCCGCCAACGCTACTGGCATGCGGAAACTGACACGTGGGGCAACACCTGTGTGGCTGGCCTGCGCTGCGCGGGGGACGTTGCGGGGGTGCGCGGGGCTGCCGCCGCAACAGCACGGGGCACCCTGGCAGCCCTTGATGCCTGCTACACCCTTGGCAAAATCACTCCGGAACAACGTAACACCTTTGCCCTGCCGGAACAGCGCCGCCTGCGCCGTTGCGAGGCCATGCAACCATTTATGGATACCGTTTTTGCCCCCAGGCTGGAATGCCTGCAACCGGCAGACAGCGCCATTGTGTGCCGTTGTGAAGAACTCACCGCCAAAACCCTGCGTGAAGCTATTATGGCTGGCAGCTATTCCCCAGACGGCCTGAAGTCTCAAGCTCGCCCCGGCATGGGCACCTGCCAGGGGCGCATGTGCGCTGCCCCTGTGGCGGAAATGATAGCCCAAGCCCATAACATTCCGCTGGAATGCATTGAACCATACAGGGCACAACCACCCCTGTTCCCGTTAAATTTTGGAGAGATGGCAAGCCTCACCTGCCCCCCAGAGGGCTTGTAACAACAGGGCAATTTCCAACGTTTCTGTTCACGAAATTTGCAGTAGTAATTTTTGCCACACACTGCAGCACGCACACAACAACTTTTACAGACCCTTACAGGTCAAATGGAGTTTGAAATGAGCGCAGAATACGAAAAGTTCCTCAAGGTTGCCATGCAGGCAGCCGACCGTTCACGTGAAATGTTAACTGAACACAGGGCGAAATACCTGCGCGGCAATTACAGCTTTAAGACAAAAGGCGATGCCAGCCCAGTAACAGAAACAGATGAACGGGTAGAACGCGAAGTGTGCGGCATTATCCGCCAGGCTTTCCCTGACCACGGCATGCTGGGGGAAGAATACGGGGCCAGTTCGGCAGACGCCGAATACGTGTGGGTAATTGACCCCATTGACGGCACCCGCCAGTTCATTGTGGGCTACCCCTTTTATGGAACGCTTATTGCCCTGTGCCGCAATGGCTCGCCCGTTCTTGGCGTGGTTGAGATGCCTGTAATGGCTGAACGCTGGGTTGGGGTGCATGGCATGCCTTCCACCGTAAACGGCCTGCCCATTGGCACCCGCGAGCACGACGACATGGGCACCGCCCTTGCCGCTTCCAGCAACACAGAATTTGTGTTCCCGGAAGATAAAGCGGCCTATGAATACCTGCGTACCTCCACCAAGTGGCGGGTATATGGTGGGGCCTGTTATGGTTACATGAGCCTTGCCGCAGGTAAAATAGACCTGTGTTACGACAGCGGCATTATGCGTGAAGTGGATTACTGCGCCCTGGTGCCCATCATTGAAGGAGCCGGGGGCGTTATGTCTGATTGGGAAGGAAACCCCCTAACCATGCATTCCGGCATGAAAGTACTGGCAAGTGGCGACAAACGCCTGCACGCCAAAGCCCTGGAAGCCATTGCAAAACACCGCTAACTCCCACACGGAGTTTCCCTGAACACAGAAAGCACTCCTGTGCATTCCGGTACCACGTGGTAATACGCACAGCCATTCCCGCAGGTCGCCCTGCCTGCGCTACATATACATTTTCAATGCTGAAACACCGTTTGGGTTTCTGCAAGGTATTCAGTTCCAAACACTCGTTTCTCTGATGCACCCTTAACTCGCAGGAGAATCCCATGTTTGACTGGCTTAAAGCTTCCCCACCTCAGCCTGTAACCAAAAACGCAGAAGAAATTGACAAAGATTACAAGTATTGGCGACTGCACGTAATGGCCTCCATCTGGCTCGGGTATGCTGTGTTTTACTTCACCCGCAACAGTTACAAGTCCATTATGCCAAAAATGCTGGAAGACCTAGGGTTACAGCTTTCCGATGTGGGCATGCTTAGTACTATTTTTTACATTGTATACGGTTCATCCCGCTTTATTGGCGGCATTATGAGCGACAAGGCAAACCCCCGCTATTTCATGGGTATTGGCCTTATTATCACTGGTATTATCAACATTCTATTTGGCATGAGTTCTTCTGTGGCCATGTTCGCCCTGCTGTGGGGCTTGAACGCCTTCTTCCAGGGCTGGGGCTGGCCCCCCTGCACAAAAATTCTCACCACTTGGTATTCGCGTAATGAACGCGGCTTCTGGTGGGCAATGTGTAACACGTCCCACAACGTGGGCGGGGCCATTATTCCCTTGCTGGCCGGGTACCTTGCTGTGCATTACGGCTGGCGTTACGGCATGGTTATCCCCGGTATTATCGGCATTGTTGCCGGGGTGCTGGTATGCCTGCTGCTGCGCGACAGGCCAGAATCCATGGGTTTACCCAAAGTGGGTGAATGGCGCAACGACGAACTGGAAATTGACCAGGTCAAGAAAAGTGACAACACCCTTTCCACCTGGACAATTCTGAAAAAATACGTCCTTACCAACAAATACATTTGGCTCCTCGCCCTTTCCTACGTGCTTGTATACGTCGTTCGCATTGGGGTAAACGACTGGGGCAACCTCTATTTGGTGCGTCAGCATGGTGTTGACCTTGTGGTGGCAAACTCTGCCATTACCATGCTGGAAATTGGCGGCTTCATTGGCACCATTGTGGCTGGTTGGGGGTCAGACGTTCTTTTCCGTGGCAACCGCGTGCCCATGAACATCATTTTCATGCTGGGCATCATGTTGTCTGTTGGGGCCCTGTGGCTGTTGCCCCTTACCAGCTATATTGCCCTTGGCACCGTGTTCTTCCTCATCGGCTTCTTCATTTTTGGCCCCCAAATGCTCACGGGCATGGCAGCGGCAGAAGTGGCCCACAAAGAATATGCAGGCACAGCCACCGGGTTTGTGGGCTTGTTCGGCTATATGGGCGCAGCTATGACCGGCCTGCCTGTGGCAAAAGTGATTGAAGGCTTTGGCTGGAACGGCTTCTTTATTGTCATGGTTGCCGCATCCCTGCTTTCCGCCATCCTTATCGTTCCCATTATCAACCCTAAGAAAGTGTAGCGCTATGGTGTGGCAACAGCCTTGCTGCCACACCGTACATTTCTCTACTTGGTCAGATGTTTCTCGTTCTCAAGCCAGGGCTTGTGCCATTCCATTCACAAAGAACAAACTCTGGCCATCCGTCTCACATTTCGGAGATTGGGAAAATTTTCTCAATCTCCGACAAAGACACTTGCATTCTACAGGGGAGGAATAGTATAATGGCGTAACGTGATGATGCATTTTTCCTTTACTGTACAGTATAGTACGAGGCAAACGGGAAACGCGGCAAAACCGCCCCCCACTGCCCAACGCGGTTGAAAGCTATGTGAGAGTTTGCTGGAATTTTCCGGCAACGCCGAAGGGGAAAGGGCAACCGAATCTCTCAGGCCCAAGGAGCATGGCTGGACGCACTCTGAAGTAGGCATGAACGCTTATAACAGGGCTAAACCCCAACGGGGGGGCTATTGTTATGGTGTTTGTGCTTTTTTCAAACAATCCGCTTATGCGCGTTCTGCGCTTTCCTGGCTGGGAACTGGGCCTGACGCCTGTTTCCTCACTGGATGTGCTCCTTGCAGGGCGCAACCGGGTGCATGCCGGGTGGCAGCTTTTGCACCACCCGCTGTACGGTAATTACAGGCCGCACCAGCAGCCTTACCGCTCTCTCTTGCTCCAAAACAGCACAGCCTCCACCATTCAGGCAAATACACAGGCCACCACACAGCAAGCACAGGTAAACCTTACCTCCCTGCATCTTGTGGAGGAAGCTCTGGGTATTTACCAAACCGCCCCGGTGCTGTTGCCGCACCAAGCCCCCCATTCATTCCTGCGCGACTGCGCCACCATTGACCTTGAACTGATGCGCCTGCCCCTTGCCCAAGCGGGGTGGGCTGAACTTGGGCTTGAAGGCGGCATACCGCCCTTCCTGCCTGATACCTTATTGCCCTGTACTGGAGGGAACTGTGAAGCTTGAATTGCATAAGGCTCCCGTGCGCTCCCTGCGCTTCGGTCCGCAAACAACCCTGGAAAATGATGTTCTGGTTATCAACCAGCAGGAACTACAAGCCCTGCTGCTTGAAGACCCACGCCTTGCCGCGGTTACGGTTGATTTGGCCCACCCCGGCGAGAGCATTCGTATTATGCCCGTAAAAGACGCTGTGGAACCACGTTGCAAACTCTCTGGTGGCAACGAAGTGTTCCCCGGCTTTATTGGCGGTGTGGAAACAGTGGGCCAAGGCGCAACCTTTGTGCTGGAAGGTGCCACCGTGCTCACCACAGGCCGCCTTGTGGCCCCGCAGGAAGGTATTGTGGACATGAGCGGCCCCGGCGCAGCCTACACCCCTTTTTCCAGCACCTGCAACATTGTGCTGGGCCTTACCCCGCGTGAAGACGTGACCCTGCATGAAGCAGAAGCCACCTGCCGCATGGTGGGGCTTAAAGCCGCCCATTACCTGGCCTGCCGCTGCAAAGCAGCAAAAGCAGCCCGCGTGGAACACTATGCATTCCCCCCCCTGGCAGAAGCCATGGCAGCCCACCCCGGCCTGCCCAAGGTGGCCTATATTTACATGCTCCAATCGCAAGGGCTGCTGCACGACACCTGGGTATACGGTGTTGATGCCAAAAAAACCCTGCCCACCCTTATCAGCCCCACAGAAATAATGGACGGTGCCGTTATTTCCGGCAACTGCGTTTCTGCCTGCGATAAAAACAACACGTACGTGCACCAGAATAACCCCATTATCAAAGCCCTGTATGCCCGCCATGGCAAAGAAATCAACTTTGTGGGCGTTATCCTGACCAATGAAAACGTGACCCTGGCAGACAAGCAGCGCAGTTCTTCCTATGCCGTAAAACTGGCCAGCATGCTGGGTGTTACCGCCGCCGTTATTTCCGAAGAAGGCTTTGGCAACCCCGACGCCGACCTGGTGCTTAACTGCGTGAAAGCAGAAAGCGCAGGCATTAAAACCGTGCTGGTCACAGACGAATATGCCGGGGCCAACGGGGCAAGCCAGTCGCTGGCAGATTCCTGCCCGGAAGGGACCGCCGTGGTCACGGCTGGCAATGCCAACGCCACCATTGTGCTGCCCCCCATGGCAAAAGTACTGGGCGACCCGGCCCAGGCCGACGTGATTGCTGGCGGCTTCTTCGGTTCCCTGCGGGCCGACGGTTCCATGGAAGTGGAACTGCAAGCCATTCTTGGGGCCACCAACGAGCTAGGGTTCAATAAAATTGGGGCCTACACCATTTAAGCTATCTCTCAAGCCGCCTGCGGCGGCATGTAAAGCACGCAACACCCCATGGGGTGATAAAGGAGAATATTCATGGCATATCGTGTTATTCATTACATAAACCAGTTCTTTGGCGGCGTTGGCGGCGAAGAAATGGCAGACCACAAGCCGGAAGTGAGGGTGGGGCAGGCTGGCCCTGCCATGGCCCTGCATGCAGCCCTGAAAGGTGAAGCAGAAGTGGTTGCCACCATTGTGTGCGGCGACAACTACTGCGTGGCAAACCAGAAAGAAGTGGCAGCCCTGGTGGCCACTACTGTAAAGAAATACAAGGCAGATGCCCTGGTGGCAGGCCCGGCCTTTAACGCAGGCCGCTACGGCATGGCTTGCGGCACCGTGTGCGCGGCTATAGGCGAAGCGTGTGGCATTCCCACCGTTACCGCCATGTTTCCTGAAAACCCCGGCGTAGAACTGTATAAGGCAGGCACCTACATTATTCCGGCGGCAGACAGCGCCCGCGGCATGGGCCAGGCCATTCCGGCCATGGCTGCCCTGCTGCTGAAATTACTGCGCAAAGAAGCCCTGCAAAGCCCGGAAGCTGAAGGCTATATTGAGCGCGGGGTACGGGTGAACATGTTCTACGAAAAGCCCGGTGCAGAACGCGCTGTAGACATGCTGCTGCTGAAACTGGCAGGCAAGCCCTTTACCACAGAATATAAAATGCCCGTGTTCGACAGGGTAACACCGCGCCCCGGCATTACCAACATGGCAGGGGCCACCATTGCCCTGGTGACCTCCGGCGGAATAGTGCCCAAAGGCAACCCGGACCACATTGCCGCTTCCAGTGCCCGCAGCTACGGCGAATATGACATTGCCGGGGTGAACGACCTGACAGACACAACCTACCAGACCGCTCACGGCGGGTATGACCAGACCTTTGCCAACCAGGATGCAGACAGGGTGCTGCCCGTAGACGTGCTGCGCGACCTGGAAAGAGAAAAGAAAATTGGCAAGCTCCACCACCTGTTCTACTCCACTGTGGGTAACGGCACAGCCGTTGCCAGCGCCAAAAAGTGGGGGGAAGAAATTGGCCAAAAACTGAAGGAGGCCAACGTACAGGCGGTTATCCTCACATCCACGTGAGGAACTTGTACGCGTTGCGGTGCAACGCTTGCAAAAGCTATTGAAGAAGCTGGCGACATGCCTGTTGTGCACATGGCCTCCATTGTGCCCATTTCCCAAAGCGTGGGTGCCAACCGCATCATTCCCACGGTGGCCATTCCTTACCCCTTGGGGAACCCCACCCTTTCCCCCGCAGAAGAAAAAAAATTGCGCCGCGGTCTGGTGGAAAAAGCCCTGAAGGCTTTGGGGGCCGATGTCACCGAGCAAACCGTCTTCTAAAGAAACGCTGATTTATTCCGTTTGGCGGCGTTACTTCACTTTTTTTGAAACAGTCGAGGACGGAAGAGTCCACTCCTGCTTCAAAAAAAGCTCGTGCCTTGCCAAACAAAATAACTACGCGTTTCCCAAGTGCCCTTGAATGAGTGATCTTCTCAGGAAATACTGTTTTTGGGTTGGCGGCGTTTCTTCACCTTTTTACCAAAGGGGGCAGGGCCAAAGAGCCCACCCCCTTTGGTAAAAACGCTTGCGCCTTGCCAAACACAAAAAATACAGCGTTTTCTGATGCCTCATTGTCAATTTGTTAAAAGGTGCAACATAATAGCAGCAAAGGAATGAAACGCACATGGAAACACATGAGCTGGTTATTATAGGCGGCGGTGCCGCCGGGCTTACCGCAGCCATTTACGGCAAGCGGGCCGGGCTGGACCTTGTGGTGCTGGAAAAAACCAGCCACGGCGGGCAAATTCTTATTACCAATGAAGTGGAAAACTGGCCCGGCATCAAGGCCATCAGCGGGCCGGACCTGGCCCAATCGTTTTACGACCACGCCATGTCCCTGGGTGTGGAATTTCGCAATGCGCTGGTGCGCGGCATTACCCCAGGGGAAAAGCACCACACTGTGCATACCGATGCAGGCGATATTGCCGCAAAAGCCATTATTGTGGCTACAGGGGCAACATTTCGCCGCCTTGGCTGCAAGGGTGAAAACGACCTTATTGGCGCTGGTGTCAGCTTTTGCGCCGTGTGCGACGGGGCCTTTTTTACCGATGAAGAAGTGGCGGTTATTGGCGGCGGCAACACCGCCGTGGAAGAAGCCTGTTACCTTACCCGGTTTGCTTCCAAGGTATCCATTGTGCACCGCCGCGACGAATTCCGGGCAGACCGCATGGCAATAGACCGTGCCTTGAAGAATGAGAAAATTGTGGCCGTGTGGGATAGCGTCGTGGAAAGCATAGACGGTGAAGGCCTTGTGGAAGGCATAACCCTGAAAAACGTCAAAACAGGGGAGCTAAGCACCCTGCCCGTTGCCGGGGTATTTGTGTTTGTGGGCACCGTGCCCACCGCCACGTTCCTCAATGGACAACTGGACAGGGTGGATGGCGGCTGGATAGCCACGGATGAGCGCCTCCAAACTTCTGTGCCGGGCATTTTTGCCGCAGGCGATGTGCGCAACACGCCCTTGCGGCAGGTTGTTACCGCAGCGGGCGACGGTGCTTTGGCAGCCATGTCCGCCTATCACTTTATCGTCACCCATTGATTACTAGTCTTTTTTGTTCTGCCTGTGTCAGGTTCGTTGTGTGCGACGCTCATGTATGCCTCAATACACATCGCCCCGCACACAACTTCCCTTCCTGGGCAGAGCCAAAAAATCCTCAGTAATCGGGTGAGTGCTTTGTTCAGGGAAAGGCTCTACCTCCTCCCCCACTCCACCACTAAGGACATAATGACCTTGGAACCCGCATCAGCGTTCTCTTTTTCGCTTTGCGGAAAAGGGGATGCAAATGGGGGGCAAGGGGACAATTGTGCAGGAAGCACAATTGGGAACCGCCCGTAGGGCGGGAGTCGCAGGCCGAGGTCCAGGAAGGGCCGAGTCAATCATTCCCCTTGTAGGGGGTATGGGGGACAACGTCCCCAGATTACACACACAAAATATTCTTTACGGAGACCCCCCATGGTTACAGCCGCAATCAAGGCAACTGCGTATTGCCTGAACTACGCTTCAGAACTGGGGCTGCACTATGGCACCACCACCTATCAGGAGCGCAAAGCACACCCGGAATCGCCCTTTTTGGCGTCACTTGCCGGGGCTGTGCGCCCTTTTGATGCCATTTGCCAGTACGCCCCGCACCTGGCCTATATTGGTGCCATAGACACCAACGCCCTGGAAGCCCTGCCCCGCCCGCACCTGGACAACCCGGTGGCCCAGGCCCAGCGTTTTGGCGAATTTGGCGAAATCATGCCTGAAGATGAATTTTTGGGCCTGCTGGACATATGTGATGTGTTTGACCTTGTATGGTTGGAAAAAGGGTTTGCCGCTTCTGTGCGCCCTGCCCTGGAAAGCCACCCCCTGCTTGGCCCGGAACAGCTTAAACGCCTGGGACAGGGGCGCGAAGCTACCGCCATTACCGAAGAAGTAAACCAGCGCCATGCCTTGCCCCTGTATTACCACGGTGCTGTTGTGGGCTGCTGCCGCCCGGGGCACGACGTGGATGAAAACCTCAGCGCCCACGTACTGCTGGAAAACCTTGCCAGCAAAGCCGGGGCAGTGCTTGCCCTGCTGCACCTGATAAAAAATGCCGGCATGAAGCCAGATGACATCGACTTCGTGGTGGATTGTTCCGAAGAAGCCGTGGGCGACATTAACCAGCGCGGCGGCGGCAACATGGCCAAAGCCATTGCCGAAATTGCCGGGTGCGGCAATGCCAGCGGGTTCGACCTGCGGGCCTTTTGCGCAGCCCCGGTGGCCGCTATTATTACTTCCGCCAGCATGGTTGCCTGCGGCGCACGCAAAAACGTGGCTGTAGTCAGCGGTGGCTCCATTCCCAAACTGTACATGAACGCCCGCGAGCATGTAAAAAAGAACGTTCCCCCCATGGAAAATGTGCTGGGTTGCTTTGCCCTGCTGCTTACGCCAGATGACGGCACCCTGCCCGTTATACGTCTGGACGCTTTGGGCAAGCACACCGTGGCAGCCGGGGCTTCCCCCCAGGCCGTAACCACCGCCCTGGTGTGGGAACCATTGCAAGCCGCTGGCCTGAAGTTTGCCGATGTGGACAAATACGCCCCGGAACTGCACGACCCGGAAGTAACCGTGCCCGCAGGGGCGGGCAACGTGCCGGAAGCCAACTTTAAAATGATTGCTGCCCTGGCAGTTATGAAAGGCCAGGGCGAAAAAGCCGCCATACCCGACTTTGTGCGCCAGCACGGGGTGCCGGGGTTTGCCCCCACCCAGGGTCACATTCCATCTGGCGTGCCCTTTTTGGGCCATGCCGCAAAAGCCATTAGCAATGGCACCATGCAACGGGCTATGATTATTGGCAAAGGCAGCCTGTTCCTTGGGCGGCTCACCAACCTGGCAGACGGTGCCTCCTTCATGGTGGAAGCGCCAAAACCTGCACAAGGCAGTGTTTCCCGCCAAGATGTGGAAGCCGTTATTCTTGAAGTGCTGGGCGACCTTGCCAGCCGCCTGAAGGGGTAAGCCATGAACAGCACAACACGCAAAGCCATTGGCGAGGCCCTGGAAAACCTGTTGGCCCGCGCCCAAAATGGTGGCCCGGTGCTGCGCCTTGGGCTAATGGCCCTTGGCAGTGAACTGGGCGCAGCAGAAGTGTTGCAAGGCGGCCTTATGGCCCAGCAGGCCACCCCTGGCCTGCGTGTGGTAGCCATTGGCCCCAAAGTGCCAGGGTTTGAAGCCCTGGAATGGCTGGAAACCGATAATTGCGAAGCCAACGTGGTGGCAGCGCTGGAAAAAGCCCTGGCCGAAGGCACCGTGGCAGGGGCTGTGGCCATGCACTTTCCCTTCCCCATTGGGGTAGCCACCATTGGGCGTGTAGTCACCCCTGCCAAGGGGCGCCCCATGTTCATTGCTTCCTGCACCGGGGCAACGGCTGCCAGCCGGGGGGAAGCCTTGCTGCGCAACGCCGTATATGGCACAGCCGTTGCCAAGGCCTGCGGGCTGGTAAACCCCAGCGTAGCCTTTTTAAACAGCGAAGGGGCAGGCCCTGCCCTGCGCAGCCTTACCCGCCTGCAAGAAAATGGCTATGCTGTAAACCTTGGCAGCAGCGGCAGGGGCGATGGTGGCAACCTGCTGCGTGGCAACGACCTTGTAACCGGGGCAGTGGATGTGCTGGTGTGCGACACCCTTACCGGAAATGCCCTGATGAAAATATTTGCCACCTTCACCACAGGCGGCGGGTATGAAAGCGTTGGCTTTGGCTACGGCCCTTCCGTTGGGGAAGGCTGGGGCAAGGTGGTTTCCATTGTTTCCCGTGCTTCCGGCGCGCCTGTGGTAGCCAATGCGCTGGCCCTTACGGCCCAGGCGGTGCAGGGTAACCTGCCAGAAGCGCTTGCAACAGAACTACACACCGCCCGCACTGCCGGGCTGGATACAGAGCTGGAAAAATTGCGCCCCAAAGAAGGCCCTGCAACAAAAGCTGTTCAAAAACCCCCGGTGGTACCAGTGGACGCAGAAATTGCCGGGGTAGACGTGCTGGACATGGAAGCCGCCGCCGAAGCCCTGTGGGCCCAAGGCATGTATGCGGAAACCGCCATGGGCTGCACTGGCCCCGTGGTGCGCGTGCCTGCCTGCGCCAAGGCAAGTGCGGAAGGCGTTCTGCGCCGCGCTGGCTTCATTTAGTTATTTTTGTTGGAGAAGGTTTGCCGACCCAATCCACAAACAAACAACCAAAGGAGAATGCCATGATAGAGATTACCAAAGAGAATTTTGAACAGGAAGTAACCCAAAGCACAGGTCCTGTGGTGCTCGATTTTTGGGGTCCACAATGCGGCCCGTGCCTTGCCCTGATGCCGGAAATTGAAAAGCTTGCCGCGGAGTATGAAGGCAAAGTGACATTCTGCAAGGTAAACGTGGCAGGCAACCGCCGCATGTGCATTGAGCTGAAGGTTATGAGCGTGCCTACATTTTTATTCTTTAACGGGGGCCAATGCAAAGACCGCCTGGCCGGGGCAGAAGTCACCTTGGAGGCGGTGAAGGCTAAAACCGCCGCCCTGGCAGGCTGAGAAAACGCTGATTTATTCCGTTTGGCGGCGTTGCTTCACTTTTTTTAAACAGTCGAGGACGAAAGAGTCCACTCCTGCTTCAAAAAAGGTTTGCGCCTTGCCAAACGAAATAACTGCACGTTTCCAAAACGCCAGCTAATCAACGCGTCCCCAACTCCTGTGAGAGAATTTTTAAGAATGCACTATGCCCTGCACAGTGCCACAACCCTGTAACCCGTTGTAAGGAGACGGAAAATGAGCAAGCTGACCGGAAAAAAGCTGGTCCTGCTGGGCGAAAGGGACGGAATTCCCAGCCCTGCCATGGAAAGCGTATTTGCCGCCAGCGGAGCTGAAGTGGTTTTTGCTGCCACTGAATGCTTTGTCTGAACCGCGGCAGGCGCCATGGACCTGCAAAATCAGCAGCGTGTAAAAGACGCTACCGAACAGTACGGAGCGGAAAATACCGTTGTTGTACTGGGGGCTTCTGATGCGGAAGGGGCAGGCATTTATGCCGAAACCGTAACCGCTGGCGACCCTACCTTTGCAGGCCCATTGGCCGGAGTCTCGTTGGGACTCCCCGTATACCACATTCTTGACCCCCTGCTGAAAGCCGAAGCCGACCCAGCCGCCTGGGAAGAACAAATCAGCATGATGGAAATGGTAATGGACGGCGACGCACTGGCCGCCTCTGTTGCCGAAATGCGTGAAAAACACGGGAAAAACGTTCTGTAACATACAGAATGCCCATATGACCTACGTTGAAAATACAGGCTGGCTCCTTACTAAAAGAGCCAGCCTGTATTTTTACTGTAAAATCCAATAAAGACAATTATTGCGACTGTTCGCTAATACTTTTCCAGCTCGGCCCAAGCTTTGCTGCCAGCAGAATGGCTTCCACCATGCTTTGTTCCTGGGCAATGCCTTTGCCCGCAATATCAAAGGCCGTGCCATGGTCTACGGAAGTACGAATAACAGGAAGACCAATGGTAATATTCACCCCTGTATCAAAGTACAGGGCTTTGAACACGGCATGCCCCTGGTCATGGTACATGGCTATGGCAAAGTGGTATTTCCCCCGTGCCATTTGCGGGAACAGCACGTCAGCAGGAAGTGGCCCCACAACAGGAATGCCCTGAGCTTTGGCTTGTTCCACAGCAACGGCAATAGTGTCAATCTCTTCTGTGCCAAACAAGCCGTTTTCCCCGGCATGGGGGTTTACCCCTGCCACACCAATGACGTCTTGTTCCTGCCCCAGTGCTTTGGCAAGCAGGTGGGCCAAAATAATGCGCTGCAACACACTTTCCACAGTAAGCAGCCCAATGGCATCACGCAGGGAGCAGTGCGTGGTTACGTGGAACACATAACTGCCTTCTGCTGCCAGTACCATGGCGTAATTTTCCACCCCAAACCCTTCTGCCAGCATTTCCGTGTGGCCTGGGTGGGTGTCGCCCCCCATGTGCAGGGCAGCCTTGTTCAACGGTGCGGTAACAATACCTTGAATAGCCCCCTGCTTGGCAAGCTCAATAGCCCCATAAACATAGGCCGCAGCGGCCTGCCCGGCCTGGGCAGAAAGTTGCCCCGCCACAATGCCGTGCAGGTTGCCATGCGGCTGGTACACACCAAAGTGTGTTTTGGGCAGGGCCTTCACTTCTTCCGCACTGGCAACCCGCACAAATGAATACCCTGGTTGCAAATACTGGGCCTGCCCTTGCATGGTGGCGTAATCACCCACCACAAAAGGCAAACAGCCTGCCAGGTCTTCCACCCGCCCCAGGGCTTTGGCTATAATTTCCGGCCCAACTCCGGCCGGGTCGCCCATAGTAAGGGCCAAAATGGGGACTGTCATATACGCTCCTCTTCTGCTCCGCAGCAGTGCCCCGTATCACGCCAAAGGCGTGGGGCACTGCCTAAGCGTCGCTTATGCACGTTCTCGTAAAAAAGTGGCTGCTTCCACAAGCGCTTCCGCCGTGCCAAACCCGCCAGCCTTGGTTACCACCCGCAAGCCACCAACACTTGTGCCACACAAAAGCCCAACAGGAATGCCGGGGCTTACTTCGTCCAGCAGGTTAATGCCAGTGACGCCCAGGTGGGAAAGCATGGCCTGGGCCATGTCGCCACCTGTTACCACTACCCCTGCCACTGCAGGTTCCGGCCCTTCTTGCAGCACTGTTTTGGCAACATGGGTTGTGCGGGCGGCAATTCTGTGGGCGAGTTCCTGCACGGAAATGCCCAACGCTTCGCCTTGCTGTACCATAGCCTGCACTTCTTCCCGGTTGCCCGGTGTGGCCACCGCCACATTGGAATACTGTAACAGCATACGTTGCAGTTCATTCTGCTTTTGCTGCAAAATAGCTTGCCAGGCACTTTCTTCTGCCAGCAAATCAGCCGCCGTAACCAGCAAAAAGCCTGCACCTTCACGCTGCAAACGCTTAAGCTGCTCGCGCGAAACGGGGTTTACTGAACCCACAATGGTCAGTACCGGCTTGGGTGTAGGCTTTTGCTGTTGCAAACGGGCAGCCCGCGGCTGGGCCAACCCTGCCGAACCCACAAGCAAAATTGATGGGTTCACGGCATAACAGGCCGCTTCCAGCAAGGCCATGTCCTGCTGGGTAACAGCATCTGCCACCACAATGCCACCGCCTTGTGCGGCAAACTCTGTAAGTAATGCCTGCACGTGTTCTTCCCCTTTATCCAGGTCGGAACAGTTTATGCTGTGCACAAGGCGGGTGGTTTGCCCGTGCAGCAAGGTGGGAATGTGGCTTTCCTTAACGGGGCAAACGGGGTCTACCCCAATGGGTGTGCGGGAAACAGGCTGCCCCTGCACCAGCAGGTAGCCCCCCACCAGTGTTCTGCCATTGGCAGGAAACGCCGGGCACAACAAGGCCATGGGCAGGTGCCACACGTCCATCATGGCATCAATTTCCGCCCCAATTTGCCCGCGCAAGGTGGAATCGACCTTTTTATACAGGGGCATAACCCCGGCTTCCGCCAGCGCGGTGGCACAATTGGCCACCGCCGCATAGGCCTGCTTTGGCGCAAGGGCGCGGCTTTCAGTGTGGGTAACCACCACTTCGCACCCGACAATGTCATTACGGCCCCAGTTGCCCAACAAAATACGGGCAGCAGTTCCCGCCTTGGCAAACTGCACGCCTGTATCGCCTGCGCCAGTTAAATCATCCGCAATCACAGCATATTGGTTCATGGCTATGCCCCTTGCTTCACCTTGGCGTAGCGCTTGGACATGTAGTGCGTAAAGAGCGGGCTAAGCAAGGCAGTAACCAGCACGGCAGCAGCAATTTGTGCTGTGGCAACGCCCTGGAAGGAGGCAAAGCTTGGGTCGGCCTGGGTAACCACAATAACACTGGAAACAGCGTTGCCAGCGGTGGTACCTGCCGCAAAGCCAATGCCGGGGTTGGAATCTTTCACAAACCAGCGGTAGCCGATAAAACACAGGGTGCCCGTAACCACAGTAACAGCAATACCCAACAAAATGCCTGTCATGCCACCTGTTATCAGGTTATTCAGGTTAATGCCGGTGCCCAGTGCAAAGGAGAAAAATGGAATGGTAATGGCGGCTGTGGGCTTCATCATGTCAGCAAATTTGCGGTCCACATTTCCCCACACAAACCCCACAATAAAGGGAATAACGGTGCCCACAATAGCCTGCCAGGGTACGTTGGCGTGGCCGGAAAGGCCAAGAGCAAGCAGGGTAAAGAAGGGGCCGTCATTCAGGCCACTGGCAATATAAGCGCCTCTGTCTTCCTCATTGCCATACTGCCCGGCAAGGGCCAGCCACAACCCCCCGTTGGAGTTGGTAAAGGCGATCATGGCAGCAATAAGGGAAACACCCAGTATTCCTTCCCGCCCAAAAATGTTGCCATACACAATAACAAGCAGGGCTGGAATAAGGGTTTTCCCCAGCAGCACAACACCGCACCGTTTAAACACGCCAGTACTTTGACGGGCGTTAATTTGTGCGCCTGTTGCCAAAATAAGCAGCCCTATCAAAGGTAATGCGCTGTTTTTGAACAAGGCTGTGGTAAACGAGCCAAGCTGCAAAAAGTCTGGCGCAAATGTCCCCACCAGCGAACCAAGAATGAGGGGCACAAGCATCATGCCACCGGGCAATTTTTGAAGCCAGTCAGTAATGGGAACCTGTTTCATGATGTCCTCCTAAGAAGGGTTATGGGAAAAAAGTGTACACGTGCCTTTGCTGTTTCAAAAAACACCATGAACCAACACCCTGCGGACCTTACGGTTTTTCCACCAATGGCACAAAAACCATATTGCCCGCTTTTTGCAGGTTCTTTTTTTGTTCAAGGGTTACGGCATCGTCTACAAAACAAGCACGGAACTGGGAAAGTGGCGCCACTTGCCCCAAGTACGTGCAACCAACTTTTGAACTGTCGCAAAGCAAGTAACTGTGGGTGCTGTTGGCAATGGCCTTTTTCTTCAGTGCAAGGCGTTCAATCATTCTGTTGGTAGCACCGTGTTCTGCACTTATGCCTGCGGTGGATATAAGGCTTACATCAAAGCGCATGTTAAAACTTTCCAGTTGGGAAGTGGGTAACATGCCCACCACAGTGCGTGATTTAGCATGCACTTCTCCCCCCAACAGAATGGTATTCAAGTAAGGGTAGCGTGTAAGGTGCAGGGCAATGTTCAAACCACAGGTTACAATGGTTAAATCAACCTTATTCACCAAAAGGGGAATAAGCAGTTCTGTGGTAGTGCCACCATCGATGAAAAGCACCATGCCGGAGTCAATATGTTCTGCCACGGCCCGGCAAATAGCCTGCTTTGCTTGCCTCCGGGCACATAGCCGCAAGCCAAATTCCGTTTCACCATCAATTTCGCCAAACGCCCCACCATGCACACGGCGCAATTGCCCTGCTGTTTGCAGTTCCTGCAAATCCCTGCGAATGGTACTTACAGAAGCTTGCAACATGGTCGCCAGTTCCTGAGCGTACACAGCAGGACGCTGTTCAAGAATAGCCAGAATTTGTCTGTGCCTGTATTCTTTCATGATTTTTCCTTGTACGCACGCACTGCCAACTACTGTGGCCATGCTACCACACCCGTAACTGCGCGCTAGAAATGATTGATTTTGAGCGAATTTAGGCGATTTTTAGAGAATTGGGAAGAGGGTGTACTACGCATGTGTGTTACGATGACTTTTCCAAGCTATTCCAGGAATAACCAAAAAAAGCACTTACATTTTCAGGTATGTAAGTGCTTAACATTTGGCGTTGTCAAAGGGGATTTTCGAGCATCCAGCAACTATCTGGAATAACTTTTGGGGGAGAATGTCAATGGGGTCAATTTACGGCATTTACAATGATGCGGCCTTTTGGCCATGACAAACATAAAATTCTTGTGCACTCGTCTCAAAGGCGGGTGCCGTTCGCGTTATTGTGTATTTTGGGGGTGGTTTGGCCCTGTGCCGTCCTTTGGCCCATTTCCCGGCCCGGAGCCGTCTCGTGCTCCACGCTGGGAGCCCGAAAAAGTGCCACTACTGCGTGTGCCTTGTTGTGAGCCTTGCTCCCCGTTGCGATTTTGGTAGGTGTTCTGCTGCTGGCTTTGCTGCTGCTTGCCGCCACCACTGCCGTTCCCCCTACCACTGCCGCCGCTACCAGCACCGCCGCCGCCACCGTTACCACCGCCGCCGCCACCACCATTGCCGCCACGGGCCATTGCAACAGAGGTTATACCACTCAATCCCAAACCAACTATAACTGTTAAGAAGGTGCGCCTGTTCATAGCTACCCCGTACTGTTATGTGTTACTGCTAACCAGCAAGAAATACATACTTTCCTGGCAGCGAACAGCAATTCGTTCACGCCAACTGCCCCTAGGAAGAATATTCATTCATGGCTACTGCGGCATAGGTATCTTCCAGGGCTTTGCGCAATTTATAGGCGCCTTCAATATTAGGGGCGAGTGTGGAAAGACCATCAATTTTATCCACATAATTGAATGCCCCCAGGGTTTCTGCAAGCACACGGCGTTCATCGGAGCCATGCCCGGTAAACATGACAACCTGCGTTTTTGGAGCAATTTGCCGAAGCTGTTTCAAGGTATCCAGCCCGTTCAGGCCGGGCATTTCAATATCCAGCACAATAACATCGTAGGTATTTTGGGCAACCTTGGCCAGGGCTTCCTCACCACTGTGGCAGGTGTCCGGGGTAATGCCATATAAAATATTCAGGCGTTCCGCCAACACACGGCACAAGGCAGGTTCGTCATCCACAATGAGAAGATTCATTTTTTTCAAATTCATGAAAAACTCCCTTTTTGTTAGTCGAAAATACGTTTACTTTGCAATGTGTTGCTCACGCTAAGACTATTGCAAAATAGTCTTAAAGCAGCTTCCCGCAGGGAAAACGCGCCAAAAAGTACGAATAGTCGCCTGCTCGCGCAGACTCCGTAATACCAAGTCTGGCAGTAGCAAACGAGAATTGCCGTTACTTCGTTTCTTGCAACTCCACTGGCAGTTCAAGCAGGCACACAGTGCCCCCGCCTTCCTGCTGGCTGTGGCTTATTTTCCCCCGCAAGGCGCTTATAATGCTATGGCACATGGTTAAGCCCAGCCCGGCGCCCTTTCCCACCGGGCGGGTGGAAAAAAAGGGGTCATAGATATGCGGCAGCACACTTGGGGGAATGCCTTCCCCGGTGTCTGCTACCTCTATCTGCACCATACCGCCATGCTGCCGTGCATACAGGCGCAAAACCAGGGGTGCCCCCCCCTGCCCGGCTTCCTGTTCTTTCCGGTTTTCCAAAGCGTCCAGGGCATTTTTGCCCAAATGAATGAGCACGGGTTCAAGTTCCACAGTAGTACACGGCACTGGTGGCAGTGTTTCCGGGCAGTCAACCACCAGTTGGGCCCCCAGGCTGTTCAACGGTTCTTGCCACAGGGTGGCCATTTTGTGCAGCAATTGGGGCACATGGGTTTGCCCTTGCCGGTGCTTGCTGTGGGTAGCAAGGTGCAGCAGTTGGGCAACAAGGTTGCCGCAGCGCATGGCATTGTGCTTTACCTGCCCAGCCGTTTTTTGCAGGGCGGTTGTGTCGCATGTGCCCTGTTGGCATTCCTCAGCCAGCTCTTCCAGCCATTCTGCCCCCTGGGTAATAATGTGCAGGGGGTTGTTCATTTCATGGGCCAGCCCTGCCGCCAGGGTGCCAAGGGCAAGCAGATGCCCGGCCTGTACAGCCCGCAGCCGTTCCGTGTGGGAGGCAGCCCGCTGCCGGGCACGTTCAAGCGAAAGTATCAGCTTTTCAAAATTCACGGGTTTGAGCAAATAATCGCCCGCGCCGCGGCGCATTCCCCTGGCGGCTGTTTCCAGGTTTGCCTCTCCTGTCAGCAGCACCACTTCCAGTTCAGGCCGTTTCTGCTTTATGGCAATAAGGGTTTCAATGCCACCAAGGCCAGGCATGTTCACATCCAACAGCACTACTTCCAGCCCCGGTGTTTCCAGCATAGTCAGGGCTTCTTCCCCGCTCTCGACATAAAGGCAGGGCAACCCCCGCGTACCCAGCCGGAAAGAAAGGGCAGCACCAAACTCTTTTTCATCATCCACAAGAAGGAGAACTGGCTGTCGTGAAGGCGATGCAGACATGGTAGCCTCCTGAAGTAAGACCATTACAACACTGCGTTGGGCGTGCTTTTTAAGAGCGTCTTCCCTACGGGAAGCCACGTTAAGGCTATTGTGCAAAAGTCTTGCAATACTCTTGTGGCTATTGCCCGCAGGCCAGCTTATTTTTGGTGCAACACTTCCACAAGCTGCTCAAATAATTCCTTAAAATCAAGTGGCTTGGAATGATACCCCTGCACGCCAAGTTCTTGTGCTCTGTCGTGGTCTTCTTGCGAGCAATGCCCTGTAATAATAAGCACTGGCAACATACCGTACTTTTGCCGCACAGTGCGCAATACCTCAATGCCAGACATTGCAGGCATGCGCATGTCAAGCAACAGAGCGTCCGGTAGATTTTGTTCCATAAAAGCCAGCCCTTCTGCCCCGGAACAAGCCACTTGCACAGCTAAATTCCTGAGGGACAGACGTTCCGCCAGTGTGTGGGCAAAGTCTTCTTCATCATCAATGATAAGAACAGATTTTTGTGTACCTGCTTGCATAGCGCCTCACAAACTGGCAGCACAAGGGAACTGCACAGTGCACACCCCTGGTGCCAGAACAACGCTTCCCCCGGCCTTGGCAGCAAGCTGCTCCATTTCTTCCGGGTTCCAGGCGGCACCAGCCACTTCAATAATGGCAAGTGCCTGGCCATTTTGCTGGGCACCAAGCCGCAACAAAACAGGGGCTTTGGGGGTGCAGGCCGTTATTGCCTGGATAATAAGAGAATGCAGGGCTTCAATAACCTCCTCTGGCGGGCAGGCAATGTGGGCGGAACCATTTTCCACCACTACCTGAAGGGCATGCTCTTTCAGGCGCACAAAACGCTCCACCAACTGTGCCGTCTGTTTTCCGGTTTCCACCAGGTCGCATGTTTGTGCCCCGTCTGAAACGGCATGGGCAAAACTGTTCAAGGCACGCAGCAGCACTTTGGCGCGGTCCACCTGCTCGCCTATAACTTCCAGTGAATGATACAGCTTGTCCCCATGCTTCATGCGGGGCTTGCCGTTAATCTGGAGCACATCTTCCACAAGGCAGCTGGATTCTTTAATAATTGCCAGAATATTTTGCAGTTCATGGGTGGAAGAAGCCAGATTTTTTGCCATAAAGTGTTTATCAGTCACGGGGTTCTCCTTGTACCATTTCCTGCACCACGCGTAACAGTTCGTTAAGGTCTACCGGCTTTGTCAGGTAAGCACTGGCCCCTTCCTTCATGCCGGCAATGCCGTCTTTGGCATTGGCATTGCCAGTAAGCAAAATAACAGGAAGGGTTTGGTGGCTTGTGCGTATTTTCCGCAGCACATCTGTGCCGCGCATACCCGGCAGCATCATGTCCAGCAACACCACCTGAAATTCGGAATCTTCCAGCATGGCCAGGCCATCATGGCCAGTTTCTGCCACCTGGGGCACAAGGCCGCGCAATTCCAGCCGTTCCGCCAGGGTGTTCACAAACTCGGCTTCATCGTCTATCAGCAGCACACGAATACCTTGCAAGGTGGAGCTCATGCCTGTTCCTCCTGTAGGGTGTTGGAAATAGGCAGGCAAATGGTAAGAAGGGTGCCTTTGCCAAGTTCACTTTCAACAGCAATTTCACCATGGTGGCGCTGAATAATGCCATAAATAATGGACATGCCAAGGCCCGTTCCTTCATTGCCTTTTGTGGTATAGAACGGCTCGAAAATATGCTGTTTTGTTTCTTCACTCATGCCACAGCCATTGTCTTTAATGCACATGGCAATGGTATTGGTATCTTTTTGCATTGTGCTAATGCTCACCTGCCCATTTTCGCCCACTGCGGCAAGTGCATTATTCAGTACATTCAAAATAACCTGTTGCAACTGGCCCCTGTCCCCACGAATTTTTGGCAGCGCCGGTTCCAGTTCTTCCACAATGCGTACATTGCGGTGCTGGGCTTCCTTTTTGAAAAAAAGGAGGGTTTCTTCCAGCATTTCATTTATGTCCAGTGATTCAATTTTTACTTCCATACGCCGTGCAAAGCCCAACATACGGTGGGTTATGTCCCGGCACCGGGCCACCGCAGAGTGAATGGCCTCAATCTGACGTAAAAACTGTTCCTTGCGGGGGAAATCTTCCGCCAGGGAGAGCAGGTCGTGCATAAGACCCGCCTTTTCATTAATAATAGCCAGGGGGTTATTAATTTCATGGGCCACCCCGGCAGCCATGCGTCCAATGGAAGAAAGTTTTTGGGCATGCTCCATTTGCGAAAAAGCCTGGTCACGCTTCAAATCGCTTTCCCGCAAGCGGCTTATGAGCTTGTCCACACTTTTGGCGGCAACGTAATAAATACATAGCGCTCCGCCCAGAAAAATAAGCAAAATATCGGTACGCAGCAAAAGCCAGCTTTGCAGCATGTTTCTGGCTGGTTTTGTGGCAATAAGCACATAATCGGCATTACGCAGGTACGAATAGGCCATAAGTATGGCGTTGCCCTGCTCGTCTAACGCTTTGGTAATGCTGGCCTCATAGCTGGGGGGGGGAACGGCCAGGGGGAACTGGCCCAACGTTTTCCCGTAGTTTACAGAATCGGTTTGCAACACACCTGAACGGTTTACAAGAAAGGCATCAGACCCCGGTTCCAGGCTCATGTCGGCAACAAGGCGGCTAAAGGGGGTGGTGTCAATGGCTGCACGAACAACCCAGGAACGGCCGTCTGGTGAATGGCGCTGCACAGCAATAAGAACGTGCGGATACTGGCGGTAGCCTTCAATAACTTCACTCACATAGCGGTTCTGGGCCTGAACTTTATGGAACCACTCCTGTTGGGAATAATCTTTCCCCATAAGCTCTTTTTGAAGATGTTGGCCTGGCCCTGCATAAGCCACCAAGATACCTTCATCGGAAATAACGGCAACATCCGTGAAGCCCGTAAATTCACTTTGCATGGCCTGGAAAATATGGCGCAGTGTTTGCGGCGTGGACAGTTCTTCAAAGCTGTAGGCTGAAGCAATAAGACTTACGGTTGAGCTGCGTTCCGCCAGGAAAAGTTCAAACGAGTTTTTCCCTTTACCCACCATGGACACGAACGGGGCTTGCGTTTCCGCGGTAAAACTTGCCTGAAATTCGGCATAATTGACAGCCGCAAGCAAAAGGACCGGGGCAAGGGCAACAACCGCAAGAATACCCACAATGTTGCGGCGTAATTTTTCATAATGCTGGGTTTCGCTTTTCATGGGGTTCCTGCCGTGTGTTGTTGCGCTGCAAAAAGGTTCTCTCCATCTTGCAAGGTGCCTGCAAGGGCGGCGGCAAGGGCGGCCGTGCCCTGGCCCAGAACGTTGCAAATAACATCCACGCGCTTCCAGCGCAGAAAGTGGAAATGGTCTTCTTCAATGCCACCGCACACCACAGTGGTCACGCCAAGGCGCGTTGCAAGGTCGCACATTTCTTCACCGGAAGGGTGGGCCAAAAGCATATGCCGCGGTTCTTGCCCGCTGGTTGTGTCTTGTTCTGCCGTACTGGCGATGAGCGCTTCCACAGCCATGTCAAACCGGGGGGCAACTTCATCGCGGCAAAGCACAACCAAAATAGTGCGGGTTTTCATGCCTGTTTCCCCCTTTTGGCCTGTTTTGTCTTTTTTACTTCAGGGGGAACCGCCTGCAACAAGTAGGCTGGCAAATATTCCAAACCAACCAGGCGGTGTGGGCATACCATGACAGCATATTCCACAATATTACGCAATTCCCTCACGTTGCCAGGGTACGTGTGGGCTGTGAGGCATTTTTTGGCGTCCAGGGCAAAACCCTGTACTTCCTTTTTAAACCTGGCGGCAAACTGTTCCAAAAAATAAAGGAGCAAAAAGTCGATATCTTCCACACGTTGGCGCAGGGCAGGCAGGTGCAGGTGCCCAATATTCAGGCGGTAATACAGTTCTGGCAGCAAGGCGCCTTGTGCCATAAGCGATTCCGGCATTTTATTGGTTCCTGTAATGAGCCGTGCGTTCACACGCATGGGGGTTGTTTGCCCTTCCATGGTCACCACCCCCTCATCCAGAAAGCGAATAAGCCGTAGCTGCACGGCAAGGGGAATGTCTGCCAGTTCGCTAATATACAGGGTGCCACTTCCGGCTTGCTGAAAGCGCCCGGACTTGCCATGCAGTGTTTGCCCCACAGAACCAAACAATTCTTCCAGCAAGTGCTGTTCCGGCATGGGGCCAACGCTTATGCGCACAAAAGGCTCGTGTGAACGTGAAGACATGGCATGCAGGGTTTCCGCCAGCAAGTCTTTGCCTGTGCCTGTTTCGCCCGTAAGGAACACGGGGGTATCTGTGGCGGCAAGCCCTGGCAGAATAGTCAGAATGCGTTCCATGGCCGGACTTTTGCCCACCACACTTTTCTGCCTATCTTCGTGCTGCAGGCGCAGTTCCAGTTTTTTAATGGGGCTTAAGTCTTCCAGTACATCCAGGTAGAATACGATGATGCCGTTTTCGTCGTGTACGGGAATATGCGTGAGCCGCACAAAAATCTTTTTATGGCTGGCGGTGAGTATGTCTGTTTCAACTCCATGCCGGGCCAGGGCGCTTATCTCGGCAAGGTGCCCAAGTCCTATGGAGCCAGAATGGGGTGTCCCTTCTTTTTGCCCAAAGGCCCCACACCCCAAAGCGCACCCTGCCACGCACAGGCGCGAACGCAACACATGGCGGCACGGCAGCCCTTGTACACGCTCTTTTTCAAGGTTTGCCAACCGGGCAAAGGCACTGTTGCAGTGCAAAAAAACACCTTCAGGGCTCACCAGCGCAATGCCCAGGGGAAGGGTTTCTAACACGGACAAAATGTCCACAGCTGCCAGTTGTTGGGAAAAAAGCATGAGGTACAACCCGTATTGATGTTGAATAAAGCGGCCCGGTGACCCTGATACGCTGCTCACATCCGTTCCGTTACGTGTAGTGCAAATGCGGGAACTGTGCTTCAAAACTACGTATCAGCTTATTGCGGTACTCTGCAATGTTGGTTTATCCTTTTTGCATTTTTTTTGTGCTCTGTTTGGAAGGCACGCAACCGAAGTGAGCACATTAATGCCCGCCGGAACCCACAATGCCGGAAGCCGCCACAAGAAGGACGATTATTTCCAAAACTGCAATAACGGCAGTGGCTTTGTTTTCACGAAAAAGCATAGGAATAATACGCAGGTAGCAAACAATACTGAGCCCGGCAAGCAACACCATGCCTATAAAGTTGATAAAATCGCCAGTATTAAGCAAGGCCACCCAGCCCCAGCCCACAGGCACCTGCCCCACTTGTAAATAATGGGTCACTGGCTTGCCCCATATTTCAGGCAGTTTTGCAAGGGGCACATGGGCTTCAACAATGCCAAAAACATACAGCGAGTAAGTTATTGTCATAATGGCAAGGCCTAGCCAGCAGCCATAAAAAAGAATATTGGAATAAGCCACTTGTGCTTCAGAAGCAACAGCTCTGTTTTTCATTTGTTCCATCCTTATGCTTTTTGGGCAATCGCCCGGCGGTTTTTCCCGCCGAGGTGGTATATGCTACCATTACAGGGCCATGGGCAGCGCAGCCATACAGGGCATGTGCACGGTGTTATATGCCAAGGCCTTTCATCAAGGAACGCACACCAGCGAAGAGCAGTACGCCAATAACCATGTAACGAATAAATTTTGGCTTGGCCTTGGCAAGAAGGCGCACCCCCACAAAAGAGCCACCCATAAGCCCCACAATGGAGGGAATGGCAATAAGCGGCACAACGCAGCCCTGGTTCAGGTATACCCAGGCGGCAGAGGTGTCTGTAATGGAAAGCAGAAACTTGCTTGTGCCAACAGCCACTTTTAACGGCACCCCCATAAGCAGGTTCAGCACGGGCACATTAGCCCACCCTGCCCCAAGCCCAAACATGCCTGCCATGACCCCAATCACAATGAACAGCAGCATTCCGGGCACTGTTTTGTGGGTTTTCCAGTCATGCACGGTGTCGGTATTGGGCTCGTAATAAGAGCCATTAATGCCCAGGGCAAGGCTCAGGGCGTCTTGCTTGGGCACTTCGGGGAATTCCTTGTTTTTGGCAAGAATAAGCAGAATGGCAATGCCCAGAATGGTTATGCCCAAAGACAGCTGTATTATATGGGGGGGCAGGGCAAGGCCTAAATGTGCCCCCACAATGGCTCCGCTTGAGGTTATCAGCGCCACAGGCAGGGCAAGGCGAAGGGAGGCAAGGTTGCGCTTAAGCAAGCCAGGCCCTGCGGCAAGCGCACCAGCCAGGGCCACCATAAGCCCCGCACCGCGCACAAAGTCGATATGAAACGGGAAAAAACCACTGACCAGCGGCACGAAAAGTACGCCGCCACCAACACCGGCCAGCACGGCAACAACACCCAGGATAAAGCAGAACACAAGCAGAATAAGTGGCCAGCTCCACCAGGGCATGCCCGCCTGCCCTGTGGCAGCATTCAGGGTTTCCCCTGCCTGGGTTGCAATGGTTGTTACAGAATCTGTGGCCCCAAGTGCCAACAGGGCTCCGCCTAAAATGGTTACAGCCAGTGTGCCAGCAAACAGAAATGTCCACAGTTTTTTATGAGGATTCATACGCTGCCTTACTCCGGTTGGGGTTCTGCCAAAAGGCTGAAACAAATGTTTCAACCACACCTTTCCTTAAGCATATAACGTGCCGTTTCTGTTTGCTTGTGAAATAACGTAGTTATAGAAATAAACCACCGTTTTGGCGGCAAAATTTTGCCGCAAGCGGCAGCAATTTGCCGGACGTACGGGATTATTCGTTATCTTGTTGCCCTCTGCATGTTATTATATTACTATTTTTCTTACAGGCAGCATGAAGGTTGTGCCAATTTTCACGATAAACAAAGAATGTATATGCCCAACGCCAAAAAAGATAACGGCAAAAAATTGCCGGATGCGCCTTTTTCTCCGCCTGGCGATGTTATTCGTATTGCTATGGGGGGGGAAGATGTTGCGGAACAGGCCGGACTTTCGTTTGTGTTCCGGTCTTCTGCCATGCAGCGTCTTTATGCCGTTGCCCAGCAGGTTGCCAGTGCCGACGCTTCAATCCTTATATTTGGCGAGTCCGGTACGGGCAAAGAACTGTTTGCCCAGCTCATTCACGACCTTTCAAGCCGCAATGCACGCCCTTTTGTTGCTGTGAATTGTGGCATTTGGCAGGGGGAACTGTTTGCCAATAAATTTTTTGGTCATGAAAGTGGCGCGTTTACCGGGGCCAACCGCCAGCGCAAAGGCGCTTTTGAAATGGCAGGCCGGGGCACCCTTTTTTTGGATGAAGTGGGCGAAATTCCCCTTTCCAACCAAACTGATTTTTTACGGGTACTGGAAGAAAAACGCTTTCGCCGTATGGGCGGGGAAAAGGAAATTCCCTTTGAAGCACGGATTGTTGCAGCAACCAACAGGCCCCTGCAACAAATGGTACAAAGTGGCGCGTTCCGGGCAGACCTTTTTTATCGGTTGAACGTCATCCCTGTTTTTTTGCCTCCCCTCAGGGAGCGCACCAGCGACATTCGCCCGGTAACAGAACACTTGCTGGAACACTTCAAACGCCTGTACCACAAGCCCAATGCTGCATTGCATCAAGACGTGTATGCACTTTTTGAAGCGTACTTGTGGCCAGGCAACGTGCGGGAACTGCGTAACTTGCTGGAACGGCTCATTCTGCTGAACGGCGATACGGTTATTTGCGTGGATGACATGCCCATTGAGTTGCTGCTGGATGCGGCACGCGGGGCAGGGGGTGGCGCTTCGGCTGCCCAGGCAGACGAACAGGTGCCCCCCCCGGAAAACCTGCGCCTTGCCACGGCTGTGAAGGAAGCGGAAATTCGCGCCATTTTGCGGGCGTTTAAACACGCTGGCGGGCATAAAGGAAACACGGCGGCTGTGCTTGGCATTAGCGAGCGGAGCTTGCGATATAAACTTTCCGAGTATCGTTTGAATATTTAAGACTATTTCAGGAGAGACTTTTTGCCTGTATACCGCGTTCTGCTTTCCACGGCTTTTGCGTGCATTTCTTCTTTGCTTTCAAGATCGTGGCGTGTACCCCCTCATTCCCTGCAACTCACTTCTCTGCGGCTTTGCCATGAACGCCAGTGCCCCGCCCCTGCCCCCAAAACTTCCTGGTGCCTCGCAGTATCTTGCCCAGGCGCATGAACTGTGCCGTGAACACGGGGCCACATTGCTTTTTCTCACCCTGTTTGGTTCCAGCCTGTACGGCACAGAATCGCCAGGAAAGTCGGACGTGGATATTCGGGGGATTTTTCTCCCCTCCACCACTTCCCTGCACTTGCAGGAAGCGACCAAAAGCCTGCATTATTCCACAGGCAACAACGCGCGCCGCAACACGGCCCAGGACGTGGACATTGACCTGTGGTCTGTGCAGCACTGGCTGCTCCAACTCCTGCCTGCCGGGGATATTGGGGCACTTGATATGCTGTTTGCCCCTTCCCACCCTGCCTGTACCCTGTACCGCAGCCCTGCTCTGGACGCTGTGTTTGCCAACCCCCTCAAGCTCACAGACACGGTATCAGGCCGGGCCTATGCAGAATACAGCCTGGGGCAAGCCAAGCAATACGGCATCAAGGGTTCCCGGGTAGGAGCATTGCGCCGGGTGGGGCATTGGCTTGCCGAACAAACAGGCAACCTGCCCGCCCACGCAAAGTTATTGCCATGCATAGACGTAATTGCCGGGCTGTGTGATGACTCCGAACACTGCTTTGCCGTGGAAACGCGCCAAGGCAAAGGGCTGCACCTATGCGGCAAAACCCACATGGGCAGCATTGGCATGGAAGAATTTGCCCGCCGGGTGCAGGGAGACATGCAGCGTGACGGAGCCAGAGCCCTGGAAGCAGAGCACAATAACGGCATTGATTTTAAGGCGCTTTCCCATGCGGTGCGGGCACTGTACCAAGTAGAGGAGCTGCTGCTCACCGGGAAAATCGTATTCCCCCTGCAACAGCGGGAAGAACTGCGCGCCATAAAGGAAGGGCACTCCACCTGGAGCCAACTGGAACCATATATTCTTGAGCGCCTTGCACAGGTGGACACCCTGCGCCGAACAGCCCCGCACAGCGGCACATACCAGCCGGATTTTGCCAAACAGTGCGTGCTGGCGTGCTATGGGCACACGCCGCCGCCCAAGCTGTAGCCCAAGCTAAAAGTTACCGGTAACTTAGCCAAGAAGTTTACCTTTCCCAAACACGCATAAAGCCACCGTACAGGCCAAAAACGGCACAGCCCCTGCATGAAGCAGGAAAAGGCTGTGCCGAGGGGTGCTGCGTACGGTGAAACGTATTACTGTTGGTAATTACAGCGTATTACCTGCCAAAGGTTGCGGTAATTTCCGTGCTGCCAAGGCTGTGCTGGTGCAGCATAAAGCCCACCAACGCTCCGGAGGCATTTGCATCAAGGGGCAGGTGTTCCACATTCAAGGCATGCACCACAAAGCGGTACCGGTGGGGGGCGTCCCCCTGTGGTGGGCAGGCACCGCCAAACCCTGGCACGCCAAAGTCGGTGCGCGACTGCACCGCCCCTTGCGGCAACGGAGCAAGGCCACTGCCCGCCCCGGCAGGCAAGCTGTTCACACTGGCAGGGATATTAAACACCACCCAGTGCCACCAGCCGCTGCCAGTGGGGGCGTCCGGGTCGTACACGGTTACGGCAAAACTGCGGGTTCCGGCCGGGGCATGTGTCCATTGCAAGGCAGGTGAAATATTATCCCCTTCACACCCAAACCCCTGCAACACCTGTTTATTGGTCAAGGTGCCACCCGCTGTAATCTCCGGGCTTTTCAGGGTAAAGCCCCCTGCCTGGGCAAAGGGGGCACAGCACACCAGCCACACCAAAACTACTGCCATTCGTTTCATGTTCATCTCCTTCTTTATATATGGAATGAGGAGGCACAGGAAGCGTAAGTGCGCAACAGACAAACATGCCCCATTGCCAAAACGCCCATGCCTGCACTGAAACTACCTTCTTATAGTGCAGCACGCGCGCCTGAAACGGACAAACTAGGCCCCCAAACGGCTATGCCCTCCCCCCTTGCTTGGCTCTTGTGACAATGCACTGGCATTGCACCGCAGCACCTCTGCCGGGCTCATACCAAAACGCACCCGGAACTGTGCGGCGAACCGGGAAGGCGAATCATACCCGCAACGCCCAGCCACTTCCCCTACATTACCAAGCCCCCCCTGAAGCATACCCAGAGCCGTGTTCAACCGGGCGCTGAGCAGCACTGCCCGCAGGCTTGTGCCTTCATCCTGCAAATGCCTGCGCAAAGATCGTTCACTTACTGCAAGGTGCCCTGCCATGTCTTGGGCCGTCCATTTTCTGCCAGGGGCCATGCTTGCCAGCAGCAGGCAGCGCTGCATAATAGAATTCCCCACTGGCAACTGGCACACGCCCGGCTCTTGTGCCACAAGCAGGGTAAGTATTGCCTCCAGGCACAGGCTGTGCGCCGGGTGCCCTGAGGGAAGCAACAGGCTGGACTGCACCAGGTGGGTAAACGCCCCGGCCAACGTTGCACCCACAGGCACCGCAATAGCCACACGGCTGCCCTGCCCTTGCCGTGGCTGCTCCTGCGCAGGCATGTTTTGTGCCCCCAGGCAGGCCCGCGCCACGTGGGTTGCCTCAAACCCCAGGCACAACGCTGTATATTGCCCAGTGCCTGGGTGGGGAATATTTTCTACCGTACAGGGCACGCCGGGGGGCAGCACAAACACACTGCCTGCCGGAAACGCCAAACATGCACCCCCGGCAAACACCCACTTTTCACCGTGCAGCACCAACACAGCGGAAAGGCGCGGCAACACCACTTCGTGCAGGCTCTGGCGGCTGCGTAAACACACAAGGCCGCTGCCCGGCAAGGGGAAGGGGGCTTCAGGGTGCGCCGTACGCCAGGCAAGCAGTGCCGCCACAAGGGGGGTAAACATATTTTCCATGATTCTTTTCATCTACACTCCTCGCATGCATCGCAAGTATTGTCTCTTTATCCGCACACCCAAGCTGAGTCACCTTGTGCTGAAAAAAGAACACAAAAAACATTTTTACCAAAAAAGAGGGCTGTACAGGGCTTGCCAGTGCCGCGCTCCCTGTGTACCTTACGCAGTGCCCGCCTGAATGGCCATATACTATTATACCTATGGCTGTGCAGCCCTGCTGGGCATACTAATTGGGCAACATTTACCATGTGCTACGTTATACCAGGAGAAATGCATGGACCTTTTGAAAAACTGGAAAATCCACCTGTTCGCCCTTGCCATTACAGTGGCAAGTGAATCTATCGGCAGCTTCAAGTATAAGCTGCTGGTCCTGTTCCCCATGTTGTATGCCATGCTCATGGGTGGCATCATCAGTTGGCCCCGCTTGAATATTCTCAGCGAAAAACAAATGCAATATGCCAGCAGGGTGCTTTCTACCATGATGATCCTGCTTCTGGTCAAGCTTGGCCTGGGCATTGGCCCCCAAATTCCTCACCTGATGCAGGCCAAAACGGCCTTGCTCCTTCAGGAAGTGGGGCACTTTTTGGGCACCATTATGCTGGGCCTGCCCCTGGCTGTTATGCTGGGCATGGGGCGTGAAGCCATTGGGGCCACCTATTCCGTTGCCCGTGAACCCAACATTGCCATTATTTCTGAAAAATATGGACTGGACTCCCCCGAAGGCCGCGGCGTTATGGCCATGTACATTTGCGGTACGGTGTTCGGCTCTGTATGGCTGGCTGTGCTGGCAGGGGCTGTGGCCCAACTGGACATTCTGCACCCCTTTGCCCTTGCCATGGGTGCAGGTGTTGGCAGCGGCAGCATGATGGCAGCCTCCATGGGTTCCATTATTGCCGTATACCCTGATTTGAAAGTACAAATTGAAGCCTATGCAGGCGCAGCCAACATTATGTCCAGCGTACTGGGCATTTGGGTGGCCCTGTTCCTTTCCTTGCCGGTTGCGGTAAAAACCTATGGCCTGCTTGCCCGCCTTATGGGCCGTAAAGAAGAACCCGCCCAGCCCGCAAAGGAGGCATAACCCATGACAAAAGTTATTGATACCTGCTCTATTCTGGTCCTTACAGCCCTTATTTGCTTTGCCGCCAACATGGTGGGCTACAAAGGGGAACTGCAAACCAGCCTGCTGGGTGTGGGCGTTATTCTTGCCATTGGCGTGCTTGGCTTTGGCATAAGCCAGTTGCCCCTGCTGAACAAAACCTACACCATTATCTGGGTTTCACTGCTGGCTATTTTTGCCTCCAGCCCCCTGTGCCCCTGGAGCGGCTGGATTGTAGCCACCACCTCCAAAATTCAGTTCATGGCCGTTGCCACCCCATTGCTGGCCTATGCCGGGCTTGCCGTGGGCAAAGACCTTGCCATGTTCAAAAAACTCTCCTGGCGCATTATACCCGTGGCCCTTGCTGTGTGTGCAGGCACGTTCCTGTTTGCTGCAATTATTGCCCACTTTGCCTTGAAGTGGGAAGGGGCCATTTAATCAGCGCTCTTAACACGCAGGGTTTCATATAGAAATCAAGGATAACACCATGACCAAAAATGAACTGAAAGCCAAAGTATGCCAGGCCATTGCCGCCCGGAAACAAGAAATTCTTGCCCTTGGCAATGCTATTTATGCAGAACCAGAACTGGGCTATAAAGAAACGAAAACCGCCGCCAAGGTGGAAGCAGCCTTTGGCAGCCTTGGCCTTGATTACAGTAAAGGCCATGCCCTGACAGGCGTGAAAGCCCGCATGAAGGGCAACGCTTCCAAGCGTACCGTGGCCATGCTGGGTGAACTGGACGCCATTGTATGCCCCGACCACCCCATGGCAGACCCGGCTTCTGGGGCTGCGCACTGCTGCGGGCACAACGTGCAAATTGCCGCCATGGTGGCCGTGGGTATGGGCCTGAAAGACGCAGGGGCCATGCAACACCTGGGGGGCGACGTGGTGTTGTTTGCTGTGCCCGCGGAAGAATATGTGGAAATTACCTACCGCAACAACCTGCGCGAGCAGGGCAAAATTGAGTACTTTGGCGGCAAGGCAGAACTTATTCGCCTGGGCGATTTTGACGACGTGGACATGGCCCTGCAAATGCACGTGCAAACCACTGCCAACCAGCAGGAACTGGATTCCGGCAAGGGTTCTGTAGCCCTTTCCAGCACCAGCAACGGCTTTATTGGCAAGCTGGTGCAATATACGGGGCGTGCCTCCCACGCTGCCGCAGCGCCAGACCAGGGCGTAAACGCCCTGAACGCCTGCATGATGGGTGTTATGGGCGTAAACGCCTTGCGCGACACCTTCAAGGAATCAGACTACGTGCGCTTTCACCCCATCATCACTCAAGGGGGCGACCTGGTAAACGTGGTGCCCAGTGATGTACGCATGGAAAGCTATGTGCGCGCTGCCAGCACCGCAGCCCTGAAAGGCTATAACGAAAAAATCAATCGGGCGCTGGAAGCCGGGGCCATGGCCCTTGGAGCCGGGGTAAAAATTCAGGACCTGCCCGGCTACCTGCCCCTGTATAACGACACCACACTGAACGACCTGTTTGGCGCCAATGCCGGGGCGCTGGTGGGTGAAGAAAAGGTGGTGCTTTCCCCCCACATGTCTGGCAGTACCGACACAGGCGACCTAAGCCACATTATGCCCGTGTGCCACCCCTGGGTGGGCGGGTGCAGCGGCAGCCTGCATGCCAAAAACTACGCCATTTTTGATGAAGAACTGGTGTATGTGCAAACAGCCCAGGCCATAGCCATGACCATTATTGACCTTTTGTACGGCGAAGCAGAAACAGCTGAACTGGTGCTGCACAACCACAAAAACCTCATGAGCAAGGCAGAATACCTTACCTTCATGGAGTCGGTGAACAAAACCACCACGTTTGGGGAATAGGGCCCCAAGAATACGCCAACAACCTTAAGGGGCAGCGTATGCGTTGCCCCTGTTTTTTGTGAGAAAAAAGCTATTAATGATCCATTTAGCTATTTGCTTTTAACATGTTTTTCTCCTATTCTTGCCTTATGGCAAAACATTAAGCCTCAAAATATTACGAATGAAAATTCAAACTACTGAGAAAGTTCGAATCAGCAACAATACAGGCGGGAGGGCATAATGGCAAAAATTGAAGGTTTTCGCGTAAAGAATTTTAGAACACTAAAAGATGTCACCCTTGGTCGCCTCTGGAATTTGCAAAGTTCAGTTCCTCTTACGCCCATGACTGCTGTTATTGGCAAAAATGGAGTAGGTAAAAGTACTCTTTTCGATGCTTTTGGTTTCCTTGCTGATTGTTTAAAGGCTGGGGTTGAAGAGGCATGTGACGCGCGGGGACGGGGGGGATTTCAACGAATTCTTTCACAAGGGCAAAGTGATCCAATTGAATTTGAAATCTACTACAAAGAAGATGGTAATGCTAGACCAATCACCTACGAGTTAGCAATTGACCAGGACGCTTCAGGAAGACCTTTTGTCCTCAAGGAACGTTTAAGACAACGCCGAAAAGGACAAAAGCATGGTTGGCCATTTTCATTCTTGGTACTGAACAACGGAAAAGGTGTTGTTTGGAAAGGGGAACAAGAAGGACAGAAAATTGACGAAACTTCTGGAGATTTTGATTTATCAAAATGGATTGAGTCTCTTAAGCTTAATGAAACTTCTGAAGAATCGAAAGAAATTGAAGTAGTTGAACTAGAGGATCGTCGAAAGCTAGGAATTGCAACTCTTGGCTCCTTAAAACAACACCCTCGAATATCCGCCTTTCGACAATTTATTGAAGGTTGGTATCTTAGCTACTTCACCCCAGACGCAGCAAGGAGTTTACCACTTGCTGGGCCACAAAAACATTTAAATATCCACGGAGATAACCTTGGCAATGTAGTTCAATTTATGGAACGTGAACACCCAAAGCGTTTTCAACAAATTTTAAACCGAATTGCGGATAAAATTCCAGGTATAAACAAAATTGATAGTGAAAAAACAAATGATGGCAGATTATTACTCCGTTTTAACGACAAAGGCTTTAAAGATCCATTTTATGCACAACAAATGTCAGATGGTACGTTAAAAGTATTCGCCTACCTTTTATTGCTTGAAGATCCAGTCCCACCCCCATTTTTGTGTATAGAAGAACCAGAAAATGGTTTATATCATAAACTGCTCGAAACATTAGCTAGGGAATTTCGCGAACACGCTACAGGAAGAAAAGGAAGCTCCCAAGTTTTTATTACAACACATCAACCTTACTTTGTAGATGCGCTTGAACCCGAAGAAGTCTGGATCCTTGAAAAAGAAAGTAATGGATTTTCTACCATACGAAGAGCAAGCGATAGTGACCTAGTAAACAATATGGTTCGAGAGGGACTACCATTGGGTGGGCTTTGGTACAGCGACTATCTGGATGCGAGGTAACCAGATGCATTTCGAAATACTCGTTGAAGACTTGTCTGGAAAAAAAGCTCTCGACATCCTTCTACCAAAAATTATTGGCAATAAACACACCTTCAATATTCACTCCTATAAAGGATGCGGACGCATTCCAAAAGGAATTTCAACAAGCAGTGAAGCTAATAAACGTATTCTGTTAGACCAACTGCCTCGTCTTTTTTGCGGATACGGAAGGACATATAACGCAAATCACAATACCTATCCCGTAGCAGTTATCCTTGTTTGCGACCTCGACAATAAATCCCTAGAAAAATTTCTACTAGACCTCGGAGCCTTATTAAACAATTGTAATCCTCAACCAAGAATAACTAAATTTTGCATTGCGATTGAAGAAGGTGAAGCCTGGCTCCTTGGTGACCTTCAAGCAGTCAGATCTGCTTATCCAAAGGCAAACATAAAACTCCTAGATAACTATGTAAACGACTCGATATGTGGCACATGGGAAACTTTGGCGAATGCTGTTTATCCCGGGGGGGCTATAGCCCTTTCCTCTAAAGGATGGCAGGCTATAGGTGCTGAAAAATCCCAATGGGCAGAGAAAATAACCCCTCATGTGAATGTAGAAAAGAATGTATCACCCAGCTTTAAATACTTTAAGGACGTGCTTCATAAACTTGCGGGTATTGAGCTATGATAATAATCATTTTTTCTTACTTATTTCAACGCTAATATTCTCAAGTTAAGCCCTCAGCTCCCCATGGTGAGTAGAATACTCCCCCCCCACCTTTCCCTTGCAGGGGGTGTTTTTTTCACGCATAATGTACCCACTGTGCCTGCACCGGTAAGCCCCATTCCGTTTCAGGCAACCGCGACACACCGAACTTGCATGAAAGGCCACACCATGACAGGACTTTACATAGGCTCCACCATTCCCCAGGCAGGCAAAACCTTGCTCACCTTTTCTCTTGGGCTTTTGCTGCAAAAGGCAGGGCACACGGTGGGGTACATGAAGCCACTGGGCAAGAACCCGCAACGGGTGGAAGGCATTGTGGGCGACAGCGACGCCCTGATTGCCCAGGAAGTACTTGGCCAGAATGTTGCCCCGGATGTGTTGAGCCCGGTAATGATGCCCCAGAATTTGCACGCCCTGCCACTGCTACGCCCCGTAGCAGAACAGAACGGGCTGGAAGCCATTGCCACAGCCTATGCCACCATAAGCCAGGGCAAAACGGTTACCCTGGTGGGCGGCACGGAAAGTTTTCCTGGCACAGGGCATTTTTGCGGGGCAAACGGCCTAGGCCTTATTCACCGCCTTGGGCTGAAGGTACTGCTGGTGGAACGTTACCGCGACAACGCCTGGTATGATGCCATTTGCTTTCAGCAAAAAGAGCTTGGCCAGGCCCTGGTGGGCGTTGTGCTGAATGATGTGCCGGAAGAAAGCCTGCGCGACGTACACAACCTGCTGGTGCCCTACCTTGGGCAAAACGGGGTGCAGGTACACGGGGTGCTGCCCCGCTGCCCGGCTCTTATGGGCATGCGCGTGGCAGACCTGGCCCAGGGCCTTTCCGGCTATATTGTGGCGGGCAACAATGCAGCCGCCCGCATGGTGGAAGGCTTTATTATTGGCACCATGCAGGTGGAAAATTTTATGCTGTACGTAAAGCGCAACCCGGCCCGTGTGGTTATTGTGGGGGGCGACAGGGCAGACTTGCAACTGGCTGCCCTTTCGGCAGGGTCGCCCTGCATTGTGCTTACAGGCAACCTCACCCCTTCAGAACTGGTGCGCCAAAAGGCAGAAGACCTGGGCACCCCCCTGGTGGTGGTGAAAGAAGACACCTACACCGTGGCCCGTACCATGTCGCACATTCTGAAATGCAAAAAATTGCGCGACCTGCACCATATTCAGCAGGCCGTTGCCCTGGTGAAAGAACACCTGAACACAACCACCCTGTTTGCCGCCCTGGGTTTGCGCCAGGCAGAAGCATACGAATAAGTATTGCGTTTTGTTTTGAGCATGGCACGTGGGGTATACAAGACCTTCTCCGTTCAGGCTGCGTAAAATGTGCGGGCTCCTTTCGCTTCACACACATACAGAATGAAAGAGTAGACTTCTTTTTTGTCCCCCCTCTTTTCCCATAAACGCTTCACGCACCCCGCAGCCCCTCTCTTCATGGCATTATTATGGCAAATCCTTCCCGCTTATTCATTCTTCGGCCTGTGGCCACTTCCCTGCTCATGGTCGCCCTGTTTCTGGTGGGCCTTCTTGCCTACCGTGGCCTGCCCATTGCCGCCCTGCCGGAAATTGACTACCCCACCATTCAGGTGGTTACCAGCTACCCCGGTGCCGGGCCAGAGGTAATTACCTCCGGCATTACGGCCCCATTGGAGCAGCAGTTCGGGCAAATGCCGGGGCTGAACCAAATGACCTCGCAAAGCTCTGCCGGAGCTTCCGTTATTACCTTACAGTTTACCCTGCACATGAGCCTGGACGTGGCGGAACAACAGGTACAGGCCGCCATTAACGCTGCCAGCAACTTTATGCCTTCCGACCTGCCCGGCCCCCCCATTTACAACAAGGTGAACCCGGCAGACCCGCCCATTATGACCCTTGCCGCCACCGCAGACACCATGCCCCTTTCACAACTGGAAGACTTGGTAAACACCCGGCTGGCCCAAAGAATTTCCCAGCTTTCCGGGGTGGGTCTGGTAAGCATTTCCGGCGGGCAACGCCCTGCCGTGCGGGTGGGGGTAAACCCGCGCCAGCTTGCCTCTTATGGCCTTACCCTTGAAGACGTGCGCATTGCCATTGCCAACGCCAACGTAAACATTGCCAAGGGCAGCTTTGATGGCAAGGAACGCGCCGTTACCATTGATGCCAACGACCAGCTCAAAACAGCCGAAGAATACCGCAGCCTTATTATTGCCTACCGCAACCAGGCCCCAATTACCCTTGGGGCAGTTGCCAGCGTGGAAGAAAGTGCGGAAAACGCCCGCCTTGCCGCCTGGCACAACCTGACCCCCGCTATTATTGTGAACATTCAGCGCCAGCCAGGGGCCAACATCATTCAGGTGGCAGATTCCATTAAGGAACTCTTGCCCCAGCTTAAACGCACCCTGCCCGGCAGCGTGAACATTGAAGTACTTACCGACCGCACCGTCACCACACGTGCCACCATCAAGGACGTGCAAAAAGAGTTGTTCCTTGCTGTGGGGCTGGTGGTGGCCATTATGTTTGTGTTCCTTCGCAACGTGCCTGCCACCATTATTCCCGGTGTGGCCGTGCCCCTTTCCCTGGTGGGCAGCTTTGCGGTCATGTACTTTCTTGGCTATTCCATTAACAACCTCACCCTTATGGCCCTGACCATTGCCACGGGGTTTGTTATTGATGACGCCATTGTGGTGACGGAAAACATCAGCCGTTACCTGGAGCAGGGCAAAAAACCCATGGAAGCCGCCATTGAAGGGGCCGGGCAAATTGGCTTCACCATTATTTCCCTCACCATTTCTCTGGTGGCCGTGCTTATTCCCCTGCTGTTCATGGGCGACGTTGTGGGCAGGCTGTTCCGCGAATTTGCCGTGACCCTGGCTTCCTCCATTCTGCTTTCCGCCGTCATTTCCCTTACCCTTACCCCCATGATGTGCGCTTACCTGCTCAAGCCCCTCAGCCACGAGCACTTTGAAAAGGAAGGCCTGTGGCAGCGGCTTTTACGGTTCTACGACAAAACCCTTACGGTGGTGCTGAACCACCAAAAGACCACCCTGCTGGTAGCCTTTGGCACCCTGGCCCTTACCGTGGGGCTGTACATGATTGTACCCAAGGGCTTTTTCCCCGTGCAGGATACCGGCCTTATTCTGGGCATTACCGAAGCCCGCCAAGACATTGCCTTTGCCGCCATGGCCCGTGAACACAATGAAGTGGCCCGCCGTGTGCTGGAAGACCCAGCCGTGGTGGGGCTTTCTTCCTTTATTGGGGTGGACGGTGCCAACCCCACCCTGAACACAGGGCGCATGAGCATTAACCTGGTTCCCCTGGAAGAACGCCCCCGCGTGCAGGAAGTGATAGCCCGCATTGCCAAGCGGGTGGGCCATGTGCCCGGCATTCGCCTGTTTATGCAGCCGGTGCAAGATTTAACCATTGAAGACCGCGTTTCCCGCGGGCAATACCAGTTTGTGCTGGAAGCGCTGGACCAGACCACCCTGAACACCTGGGCCGGGCGGCTGGTGGAAGCGTTGAACAACACCCCGGAACTGGCAGACGCTTCCGCAGACCTGCAACCCAAAGGCCGCGAAGTGCGCCTGAACATTAACCGCGACATGGCCAGCCTTTATGGCGTGAGTGTCGCCGCCATTGACAGCATTTTATACAGCGCCTTTGGGCAGCGCATGGTTTCCACCATTTTTACCCAAACCAACCAGTACCGGGTTATTCTGGAAGTGGCCCCGGAATTTCGGGCCAACCCCGCCAGCCTGGAGCATTTGTATGTAGCAGGAACAGGGGGCAAGCTGGTGCCCCTTTCCGCCCTGGGCACGGTGGAAGAACAGGAAACACCCCTGGTTATCAACCGCCAGGGGCAGTTCCCTGCCACCACCATTTCCTTTAACCTGGCCCCCGGTGCCAGCCTTGGGGCGGCGGTTTCCCGCATTCACAGCGTTACAGAACAAATCCACCTGCCAGATAGCCTTACCCTGACCTTTCAGGGGGCAGCCAGGGCCTTTGCCGCTTCCCTTTCCGGCACCCTGTGGCTGATTATTGCCGCCATTGTCACCATGTATATTGTGCTTGGGGTGTTGTATGAACATTACCTGCACCCGGTGACCATTCTCTCTACCCTGCCTTCTGCCGGGGTGGGGGCACTGCTGGCGCTTTTAGCCTTCCGCATGGACCTTGGCATTGTAGGCATTATTGGCATTATTCTGCTTATAGGCATCGTGAAGAAAAACGCCATTATGATGATTGACTTTGCCCTGGAAGCAGAACGTAAAGAAGGCAAAACAGCGCGGGAAGCCATTCACCAGGCGTGCCTGTTGCGCCTGCGCCCCATTCTTATGACCACCCTGGCGGCTCTTTTGGGGGCACTGCCCCTAATGCTGGGGGGCGGCATGGGGGCAGAACTGCGCCAGCCCCTTGGGGTAACCATGGTGGGTGGCCTTTTGGTAAGCCAGGTGCTTACCCTGTATACCACCCCGGTTATTTACCTTGCCTTCGACCGTTTGGGGCATTGGCGCAAGCGTGCGCAATAATACCAATTTTATTGACATTTATTGGGGGACGCTGTCCCCCAAACCCCCTGCAAGGGGAATGATTCCCCTTGACCCCCATTTTCATTCACTTTCGACCTTGCGAGAAAGTGACCGTAACTGCGGGTTCCAAAAGGACAATTGTGCAGGAAGCACAATTGGTAACTGCCCGAAGGGCAGGAGCTGAAGGCCGAGGCCCAGAACAGGCCGAGTCAATCATGCCCTTGGCGAAGGGGTTTGGGGAGGCAGAGCCTCCTCAAGTAAAAACGTCGTTTTTACTTGGAGATAGAACAAGAGATGAGTATTTCTTCCCCCTTCATCAAGCGCCCGGTGGCCACCACCCTGCTCACCTGTGCCATTGCCCTGGTGGGCTTTGTGGCCTACTTTTTTTTGCCTGTGGCCCCGCTGCCGCAAATTGACTTTCCCACCATCCGGGTGCAGGCCAACCTGCCCGGAGCCAGCCCGGAAACCATGGCCGCCACCGTGGCCACCCCCCTGGAACGTGCCCTTGGGCGCATTGCCGGCATTAGTGAAATGACCTCGCAAAGCAACATGGGCACCACCTCCATTACCTTGCAGTTCGACCTGGACCGCAACATTGACGGGGCCGCCCGTGACGTGCAAGCCGCCATTAACGCGGCGCGGGCCATGCTGCCCACCATGCCCACCAACCCATCCTACCGCAAAATGAATCCGGCAGATGCCCCCATCATGATTCTGGGGCTGACCTCTGCCACCATGCCCATGGGAGAAATGTACGACCTGGCTTCTTCTGTGCTGGCCCAAAAGGTTTCACAAATTGAAGGCGTGGGCCAGGTGCAAATTGCAGGCAGTTCCCTGCCTGCCGTGCGGGTGGAAGTAGACCCCCTGCCCTTGCAGCAAAGCGGCCTTTCCATGGAAAACCTGCGCACCAGCATTGCCCGCTCCAATGCCAACTCCCCCAAGGGTATTGTGGACGATGGGGAAACCCAGTGGATTGTTGGTGCCAACGACAAACTGCGCCATGCCAAAGACTTTGAAAATGTCATCATCCGCCAACAAGACGGGGCAACCCTGCGCCTGGGCGATGTAGCACGGGTTATTGACGACAAGCAGGACATTCGCAACCTGGGGGCTGCCAACGGCAAGCCCGCCGTACTGCTTATAGTCTTTAAACAGGCCGGGGCAAACATTATTGAAACCGTGCAGCAAGTACGCAGCAGCATGCCTTTGTTGCGGGCATGGGCCCCGGAAAGTGTGGACTTCCACGTCATTATGGACCGTTCCCCCAGCATCAAGGCTTCCCTGCACGACGTGGAACTCACCCTGGTCATTGCCGTTTTGCTGGTTACCGCGGTGGTATTCCTGTTTTTACGCAACTTGCGGGCCGTGATCATTCCTGCTGTGGCGGTGCCTGTTTCCTTGCTGGGCACCTTTGCTGTTATGTACCTTATGGGCTTTAGCCTGAACCACCTTTCCCTTATGGCCCTGACCATTGCCACGGGCTTTGTAGTGGACGACGCCATTGTGGTGACGGAAAATATTGTGCGCCATGTTGAAGGCGGCATGGCCCCCATGCCCGCCGCCCACCTGGGCAGCCGGGAAGTGGCCTTTACCGTTATTTCCATCAGCATTTCCCTGGTGGCCATTTTCATTCCTATTTTGGGTATGGGCGGCCTGCTCGGCAGGCTATTCAAGGAGTTTGCCGTTACCCTTTCCGTGGCGGTGCTGGTTTCCCTTGTGGTTTCCCTTACCACCACCCCCACCATGTGCGCCTACATGCTGCGGCCCGTAGATGAAACCCACAGCCACACCGGGCTTATGCACAAGCTTGCCGGGGGTATCCTTAATGGCTGGTTCCGCTTTCTCAACACCCTGCACAAGGGCTATGCCAAAACACTGGCAGGCGTGCTGAACCACAAAAAAATTACCCTGCTTGTTCTGCTGGCCACCATTTTCTTTAACGTCTTTTTGTACATAGTGGTGCCCAAAGGGGTTTTCCCCGTGCAGGATACGGGGCTTATTTTGGGCATGCTCCAGGCAGACCAAAGCATTTCCTTTCAAGCCATGAAGCCGAAATTCATGAAGCTTATGGACATGGTGCGCGCCCACCCGGACGTGGCTTCTGTGGGGGGATTTGCCGGGGGCTTTCAGCGCAACTCCGGCATTATGTTCATTTCCTTAAAACCCCGCAGCCAGCGCACTACTACCATTGAAGGTGTCATTAACGATTTGCGCGGCAAGCTTCTTTCCATTCCCGGTGCCCAGTTGCGCCTGCAAACCCTTCAAGACCTTTCCGTGGGGGGGCGGCGCACCAAGGCCACTTACCAATACACCATGCAAAGCGACAACCTGGGCGACCTGCGCCACTGGGCACCCATTGTGGCAGAACGGCTGAAAAGTGTACCCGGCCTTATTGACGTGAACTCCGACCAGGAAAACAGAGGCTTGCAAACCACCGTGTTTGCCAACAAAGACCGACTGGCTGAACTGGGCGTGACCCAGCGCCAACTGGACACGGCCCTGAGTTTGGCCTTTGGGCAGGGGTTTGCCTCTACCCTCTACACCGACACCAGCCAGTACCGGGTGGTGCTGGAGTATGACACTCCTTATTTGGAAAGCACCAAAAACCTGGACAGCGTGTATGTACCCACCGGCGGCCTTGCCGCTGCCAAGGCCCAAGCCACTTCCGGGGCCACCACGGGCATTGGCGGCAACGCAGGTTCCAGCCTTGGGGCAGCCGCCACAGGCACCCCTCTTATTCCCCTTGGGGCGCTGGCAACCTATGAACCTTCCCTCACCGCACTTTCTGTAAGCCACCAGGAACAAATGGCGGCTGCCACCATTTCTTTTAACCTGCAACCCGGCATTTCTCTTTCCCAGGTGCAGGAGAAAATTCAGGATGCCGTGTTTGAACTGGGTTTGCCGGATACTGTTCGCGGCGGCTTTCAGGGAACAGCCAAAACGTTCAAAAGCTCCATGGGCAACCTGCCACTACTCATTGCGGCAGCTCTCATAACCCTGTATATTGTGCTTGGCGTGTTGTATGAAAGCCTCATCCACCCCCTGACCATTCTTTCCACCCTGCCTTCCGCCGGGGTGGGGGCCATTTTGGGGCTTATGCTGTTCAAGCAGGAGTTTACCATTATTGCCTTTATCGGGGTACTTTTGCTGTGCGGCATTGTGAAAAAGAATGCCATCATGATGGTAGACTTTGCCATTGCGGCCCGGCGAAACGAGGGGCTGGATGCAAAAACTGCCATTTATAACGCCTGTTTACTGCGCTTTCGCCCCATTATGATGACCACCATGGCAGCCATATTCGGGGCCATTCCCCTCATGCTTAATTTTGGGGAAGGGTCGGAAATGCGTGCCCCCCTTGGCATAACCATTGTGGGCGGGCTTATTGTCAGCCAGATATTAACGCTGTATACCACTCCCGTGGTGTACTTGTACCTGGACAGAGTTTCCAAAGAATCACGCGCCGCCCGCAAGAAAAACGCTTCGCACCCCTTGGGAGAGAATGCATGAAACCATATTCCTTGATTTTGCTCAGCCTGCTGGCTTTGCCCCTTTCCGGGTGCCTCAGCCCAAGTTATGAAATACCCACCCTGCCAGCCCCTGCCCCCGCAGAATATAAAAACCTGGGGGAATGGGTGCAGGTGAACCCCAAAAGCGTGCTCCAGCGCACCAGTTGGTGGACCCTGTTCCAGGACGACGGCCTGACCCGGCTGATGCAAGACCTGAACAGCGCCAACCAGAATATTGCCGTGGCTGCCGCCAACTACCGCAAGGCACGGGCTGAAACAGCCGCCGCCAGGGCTGGCTTTATTCCCACAGTGGACGGCACAGGCAGCATTTCCCGCGGTAGTACTGACACAACGGGCAGCTCGGTTATTAGCGAATCCTACAAGTTCGGCGGCAGCGTGAAGTGGGAAGCCAGCTTGTGGAACACCATTACCGCCTATGAAAGTGCTTCTGCCACGGAAAGCGCCAGCGCAGCAGACTACGCCGCCATGAAGCTTGCCATGCAGGCAGAACTTGCCCAAACTTACTTCCAGTTGCGCGCCCTTGATGTGCAAATTGGCCTGTATGAATCTACCATTGCCACCTTTGCCAAGGCCGTGCAGCTTACCCGCAGCCAGTTTCAGGGCGGCATGGTAACAGCAGCCGACGTGGCCCAGGCCGAAACACAGCTTGCCAGTGCGGAAGCGCAACTGGCAGACCTGAACCGCCAGCGGGCCGGGCTGGAAACAGGCATTGCCCTGCTTACAGGGCGTATGCCTTCCACCTTCAGCCTGGAACGTGGCCCCCTGGTGGCCACCGTGCCCGCCATTCCCACGGCCCTGCCTTCCGCCCTTTTGGAACGCAGGCCCGACATTGCCGCGGCAGAACGCCGCGTTGCCGCTGCCAATGAAGGCATTGGCGCTGCCCGCGCCGGGTGGTTGCCTTCCCTCTTTCTGGGGGCAGACGCCAGCAAAAGTGGGGCAGCCCTGTTCAGCGCTCCCATTACTGTATGGTCCCTTGGGCCAAGTGCCGCCATTAACCTGCTGAACGGTGGCAAAACCATTGCCAAAACCGATGCCGCCTGGGCCAGCTTTGAAGCGACAGCCGCCCAGTACCGCCAAACGGTGTTGCAAGGCTTTAAGGAAGTGGAAGACAACCTTGCCGCCTTGCGTCACCTGGGTGTTCAGGCCGAAGCGCAGGAACGCGCCGTGCGGGCTTCGCAAATGGCGTTGCGCCTTTCCCTTTCCCAATATCAGGGTGGCCTGACCACCTATTTGCAAGTGGTGAACACCCAAACCGCAGCCCTTACCAACGAGAGAAGCGCCATTCAGGTGCAGGGGCAGCGCCTTGTGGCAGCGGTTATGCTGGTAAAGGCCCTTGGCGGCGGGTGGGATACGGCTGCCATTGGTGAAGTTATGCAGGGCAAAGGCCCGCAGGAAGGCGTCACTGAGCGCCGCTGGTAGGAGGTAAGACTGCCTTTTTGGGTTTGGCTACGTTGCTTGCATTTTTTCAAGGGGGGCAGGGCCAAAGAGTTGACTCGGCCCGTCCTGGGCCTTGGCCTTCGGCTCCCGCACTGCGTGCGGTTCCCAATTCCGCTTTCCTGCGGAATTGTCACCCCACTCTTCAAAAAAAACATCGCGCCTTGCCAAACCCAAAAACTCAGCCTTTCCTCTAGGTGCTACTCAGTAGAACTAGACTTTTTACTCCGTTGGCAAAGCATTTTGGAAACTACTGATTTTATGGCGTAAGGAGAATACTTTGAACGGACTACAACTCGCAGAATTATTCTATACCGAGCAGTGCGCCCCCATGTTGCGCCGAAGTTTCCCCACCCTTATGCCCCGCATTGCCGCAGGGCTTGTGGGGGAAGGTTCAGAATGCATGGGCTTTGACGACGCCATTTCCCGCGACCACGACTGGGGGGCAGGCCTGTGCCTGTGGCTGAACGACGACGATTATGCCCAGGAAGGGGACCGCCTTGCCAAGGCCCTTGCTTCCCTGCCAGATACATTTCAGGGCTACCCGGTGCGGGCCAGCCATGCCAATGGCGCACAACGCACCGGAGTATGGCGCATAAGCGATTTTTATTTCCGCTACCTTGGCAGCCGTACCTTGCCCCAAACCCCCAAGGCCTGGCTCACCATTCCGGAAGACCACCTGGCCACCGCCACCAACGGCAAGGTTTTTGCCGACCCTGCCGGGGAATTTACCCGCCTGCGTGAAGCCTTGCTGGCCTTTTACCCGGAAGATGTGCGCCGCAAAAAGCTTGCAGCCCGCTGTGCTATTATGGGGCAGGCCGGGCAGTATAACCTGCCACGCTGTTTAGCCCGCAAGGAATTTGTAGCCGCAGCCATGGCAGAGGCGGCATTCATTGAAGCCGCCTGTTCTGCTCTGTTTTTGCTGCATAAACGCTACAAGCCGTTTTACAAGTGGGCGCACCACGGCCTTGCCCTGTTGCCTGCTCCGGCAGGGGAAGTTGCCACTGCCCTCACCGCCCTGGTGCAGACCCAAGGGGGCTTTGACCAAGGCGGTGAGCTGAAGGTTGCCCTTATTGAGCGCATTTGCACCCTTGTCACAGCAGAACTGCACAAGCAACACCTTTCCAGCGCCACAGATTCCTTCATGCTGCCTCAGGCAGAATCAGTACAGGCAAGCATAACAGACCCAACCTTGCGCGCCCTGCACCTTATGCTGGGGTAGCGCTGCACTCTTTTTAAGGAAGGAAGAGCTATGAATGCGCAACTCGTAGACAACATAATTAGTGCCGAATGGGACATGTTTGCCAAGGTTGCCAACGTAGGGGGGCCTGCCTCCTGCCAAATGAACCCGCGTGCCTTCCGGGCAGTACGGGGCGGGCAACTGGACACGTGGACAGACGCCATAGGCCAAAGTTATCTGGCAGACCTTGCGGCGGCAAAAACTACTGGCCGCAACCTGATGACGGAAAAATACGCTCGCATGATGGAGTATACCCACCCCATGGAGTATACCGCCATTGCCCACCACCTTCCCCCCCTGCCCCTGAGTGTGAAAACCCTGGTGGATGCCCTGGTGGAGATGAATATTGTGTGGAAAGAGGCAGTAGCGCAGCACTTTCCCGCCCTGGCCCATAAAGGCAGAGCCCTGCGTGCTTCACAAGATTCTGCGGTGGAAACCTCGTTTGAAACGTACCTGCGTGGAGAATTGCTGACATATTCCACGAATACACTGCAATTGCTGTATGCCCACATGAGGGAATTGCGTGACCAGGGGAAAAACGGCGTGGAAATGGCCCTGCACGGGCAGGCGGTCAGGTCGGGGTTTGCCAGCTTGCAAGAGGCGGAAGTGGCTGCGGCGAAAGGGTAAGGGGAAGCACGTCCCCTTGATCGTTTTTAAGAACTGAGATGCATGAGGTCGTGCGGCGTGCCGCCGCCATAGCCTTAGCAATCCCACATTACAAAAAAACTTACGCCACCCCCTCTGCCCTCGCCCTCAACTCTTGCGCCTTATGCGCATTCCCCGCTTTATCATACGCCAGCGCACAATTTTTACACAGTACAGCATAATCCCGATTTCTACCAAAGGCAGCTTCCATCTGCGCCAGGGCATTTTCATAATGCTTCACTGCCCCGCTCGGGTCCCCTTTACGCAAACAACTTTCCGCAAGTCCTGCCAAGGCCGCCGCATAATAGGGGGAAGGTTTGCCATTATTTCCTGCTGGCTGAAACAACGCTATGGCCCTTTCCAGAGCAGCCTCACCTTCTTCATAGCGCCCAAGGCGGAACAGGCTTTGCCCCATGTTGGCCTGCACAATGGCGGCATCCACTTCCAGGCCAGGGTTTTTGGCCAAAATAGCAGCCGCTTTTTCCAAGGCTTCCAGGGCTTCGGCATGGCGACCAGAATATTCATACACCGCGCTCATGTTGTTCAAAAGCCCGGCAATGCGGCTGTCGTTTTCCGGCAGGCAAACGCTGAGAATGGCAAAGCTTGCCATGAACAGCTCCAGGGCCTTTGGCATATCGCCTGCGGCACGGTACACGGTGGCGACATTAAGCAACGTGGTGCCATGGGCGGCAGTGCCGTTCCCCCCGATGCTGCGTATGGTGGCAATGGCCCGCTTGGCACATTCAATGCCCTGCTCATAACGCCCGGTGGCCCGGTAAAACCCTGCCAGCTCGTTTAAAATGGTAATGCAGGAATTCTGGTCCCCTTCGGCTTCGGCCTGGGCAAGCCCTTTTTCCATAAACGCAGCAGCGCCTTCTCTGTCGCCAGCACGAAAAAAACCAGTCAGATTATCAAGAAACGCGGTTATATCCATGGGGTGTCCTCCAAAAAGGGGGGGGTATAAGCAAAAGAAAGAGCAGACAACACTGTGGGCCAACAACATTCTGCCACAAGCATAACCCGTAAATACTACTGGCAGGGCAAGGCTACGTCAAGCAACCTACTTGAGACAAAATACATTCCTATACACCATAAATCAGCCACTGCATCATTTTATGAATTGCAAGATAACGCTTATTCTATTATTCTGTTTTGCAAGCAAAAACCCCTTTATCAGGAGCCCATATGAAGTATGCTGTTCTTGTTTCGCTTGTTGCTGTTTCCCTTACCGGGTGTATGAACATGCCCACCCCGCCTGCCCAAATTACAGGCGCTCGCACTTCCCCACTTAAATATGAGCAGTACGACTGCCCCACCCTTTCCACGGAACTCACCAGCCTGAACCGCAGGGAAAGCCAACTGGTGATTGCCCAGGAACAGCGCAGAAAATCCAGTAATGTGCAAGCCTTCTGGGTGGGTTATGGCCAAGGAGATGGCATTGAAGCTTCAGAACTTGCTGTGGTACGAGGAGAAAAAGAAGCAGTGCTGCAAAGCATGGACAAGAAAAAGTGCAAATAATTAAAAACTGATATTCCACACTTGCGAAAACTTACCTAATAGAAATAGCCACCTAACTTGCATTAGGTGGCTATTTCTTGGTTACTGGGGGTGTAGACGGCTTTGTGCCGAAGCACCTTGCCAGCAATGTAAACGGAGAATGAGAAAGTCTCAGTTTTCGTGTTTGGCTAGGCACGATGCCAAAAGCTAGTGCCTTGCCCTTACTTCCCTAAAGCCGACGGCAGTCGCGAGCGTAGCGAGCCGTGGAGCGAGAGCGGAGGGTGCGGGCGGCTTTGCCGTCCGCACATCCTCACGAAGCCCGAGCGGAAACTAAAACGCGGGGACAATGCCCTTAGGCTCCAGATCCTTCTCAATAAAGGCCCGCACTTCAGGGGACTGCATGGCTTTTACCAAGGCTTTTGTCTTGGCAGAATCCTTTTCCGCTTCACGCACAACAATGACGTTGGCGTATGGGGAGTCTTTGCCTTCAATAACAATGGCGTCGCGGGAAGGAATAAGCCCGGCTTCGCTGGCAAAGTTGGTGTTAATAACAGAAGCGGTCACGTCCATCAGGGTTCTGGGCAACTGGGCAGCATCCAGTTCTTTCAGTTGCAGGCCGCGGGGGTTTTCCACCACGTCTTTCACTGTTACCAGGGCACCGGGCTTCAGCTTAATAAGGCCGTGGGCTTCAAGCAGGCGCAGGGCACGGGCACCGTTGGTAGGGTCGCTGGGCACGGCAACCAGATCACCTTTTTTCAGTTCTTCCAATTTTTTAATTTTTTTGGAATACAGGCCAAGGGGCTCAATGTGTACTTTGGCAACCCAGGCCAGCTTCAGCCCTTTTTCCTTGTTCATGTTCTCAAGGTAAGGAATGTGCTGAAAAAAGTTGGCATCAAGGTTTTTTTCTGCAAGAGCCACGTTGGGCTGAATGTAGTCGGAAAACTCCTTCACCACCAGCGTAAACCCTTCTTTTTCAAGCAAAGGTTTGGCCACCATCAGCAGGTCTTTATGCGGGAAGGGGGTAGCACCCACCACAATTTCTTTGGAAGAAGCAAAGGCAACTGAGCTGAATGCACAAAAAGTGAGGGCTGCAAGAAGAAGTTTTTTCATGATAACCTCGTGATGAGCAAATAAGTGTGAACAAACAACAATAAGGGGGCTTTTTACAAAAAGCACGGTGGCTTCATTCCAAGAAATAAGTAGCCCCCTGACCATAACAGTAGCCTGAGGCCTTGCGGCCCCAGGCTAGCTAGAGTGTTATATGCTCACGTTGTGAATTGCAAGGGAAATTGCCACAGACGACGCATACACAGCGGTACAGATGGCGAACAGGCCCATGGTGGCAAAAAGAAACTTTTTCATTATATCCTCTCAAAGTAGTATTGTTTCGTAAAAGCGGAAAACATGGAAAGCATACCCCTTTCTTCTATTTTGTAAAGTACCATTGCACACTCTCCTGTTGTTTACGTATAAGGTAAGAATTTATTAATATATGTCAAGTTTGACAAAATAATTATTTTGTGTTCTCTAAGAGGAACAATTTATGTAAGGAGTCTGCCATGATGAAACACATTTTGAGTGTCTTTTCGCTTTGTTGCCTTGCCTTGGGCTGTGCGGCTGCCACGCCGGCCATTGCAGGGGAAACCATTAAAATGTCCACCACCACCAGCACGCAAGATTCCGGCCTGCTGGACTACCTGTTGCCCAAATTCACCGCAGATACGGGTATTACCGTGCAGGTTATTGCCAAAGGCACAGGAGCAGCCCTGCGTGATGGCATGGACGGCAACGTGGATGTGGTGTTTGTGCACGACACGGCCAGGGAAGTGAAGTTTGTGGAAGAAGGGTATGGCACCAAGCGCTATGCAGTAATGCACAACGACTTTGTGCTGGTTGGCCCTGCCAGCGACCCGGCTGGTGTGAAGAACCTGAAAAAGATTGACGATGCCTTAAAAGCCATTGCCAGTAAAAAAGCTCCCTTTATTTCCCGCGGCGACGACAGCGGCACCCATGCCAAAGAACTGGCCCTGTGGAAAGAAGCTGGTGTGCCCCTAGAAAAAACCACCCAAAATATCATGAAGGGCGGCAAGCCTGCCCAAGTAATTTTTGAAGCCCCCAAGGGTGAATGGTATATGAGCATTGGGCAAGGCATGGGCAAAACCCTGATGATGGCGGAAGAAAAAAAGGCCTATACCCTGGCAGACAGGGGCACCTTTGTGCAGCAAAGATTTGGCAAAAATCCTCCCACTACCTTGGAAATTTTAGCGGAAAACGATGGCCCGCTGCTGAACCCTTACGGGGTTATTCCCGTGAACCCCAAAAAATTCCCCCATGTGCAGTTTAATGCTGCGGAAAAGTTCGCACAATGGCTTGTTTCCGAGGCCGGGCAAGAACACATTGCAGCATACACCCTGCAAGGCAAGCAACTGTTTTTCCCCGACGCAATGCCCAAAAAATAGCACACCCCTTCCCGTTCTTGCCTTGTGGCAGAAAAGGGATTAGTTTACTGCCCTGTATTGAGCCTGCCATACAGGGCACCCTTTTAAACGGCGCAATACATAACCCTGCCGAGCAATACCTATGGATTCGTTGCTGCTTGATAGCCTTGCTTCTGCCCTGCTCATGCTGGTGCAGGGGGAAAGCCATGTGTGGGGAATTATTTTCCTTTCCCTGCGTTGCACCCTGTTTGCCTGCGTGGCAGCGTGCATTATGGGCATTCCCCTGGCCCTTTCCTTAAGCCAGGCACGCTTTCGGGGCAGGCAAGGCGTTATTTTAGTGCTTAACTCCCTGCAAGCCCTGCCCACTGTGGTGGTAGGTCTGTTTTTATACATCCTCATTGGGAGCCAGGGGCCCCTTGGCAGCCTGGGGTTGCTGTACACGCCTACGGCCATTACCCTTGGGCAAACGGTACTCATTTTGCCCCTGGTCACCATGCTATGCCTTGCCGCTGTGAACCGGCTGGACACAAAATATCGCTATGCCGCCTTAACCCTTGGGGCAACGGAATGGCAGGCCCGCGTGGCTGTTATGCGTGAAGCGCGTTTTGCCCTTATGGCTGCCCTGTGCGCCGCCTTTGGGCGTGGCATTGCCGAAGTGGGGGTAAGCATGATGCTGGGGGGCAACATTAAAGGCTTTACCCGCACCATGACAACCGCCATGGCCCTGGAATACGACAAAGGCGAATTTGCCCTGGCCCTGGCCCTGGGCCTTGTGCTGCTGCTCACCAGCTTTCTGCTTAACGCCATTCTCCACATGTTCCAGCGCCGCATGGAGCAAACTGCATGACTCCGCTTTTTCACATTGAACACCTTGTGCAGTGCTACGGGCAACGCACCGTACTCACCATTGCATCCCTCACCCTGGAAGCTGGGCGCATTTATGGCCTGCTGGGGCCTAATGGCTCTGGAAAAACAACCTTGCTTAAACGCCTGGCCTTTCTGGAAGCACCCACCCAGGGGCGCATTGTATTCCAGGGGCAGGAAGTTACAGCCCATAACATGGCCCGACTACGGGCCAAAGTGGTGTGGGTGCCCCAATGGCCTGTGATGTTCAGCGGCACCCTGCAATATAATGTTGAATACCCCATGCGCCTGAAAAAAATGGGAAAAGGGGTGCGCCAGCAAAAAGCTGAAGCCCTTATGCAGGCCGTGGGCATTGCCCACCTGGCCCAAAGCCCTGCCCAGCACCTTTCCGGTGGGGAAGCGCAGCGGGCCAGCATTGCCAGGGCCATGGCTGCCGGGGCAGAGGTCATTCTGTTTGATGAACCCACCGCCAATGTGGACTACGACGCACGGGCAGACCTTGTGGCCCTTATGCGCGAGTTGTGCCACCAACGCGGGCTCACGCTTATCATCACTTCCCACGACCCAGACCTGATAGCCACCCTGTGCGATGAAACGGTCACCCTGAAAAACGGGCAGGCCTTGCGGGCCAAGAACAAAGTATAGAAGTACTCAACCAGCTCCCCAGCAAGGGGCACTCCTTGCTTTGGTGAAAAACACTGTGTACTATCAAAGGGCATGCTTACCAAGGGTGAGAGCACGCCCCTTTTTTATAGTATTACAAGGCATGTCTCCACTTCTTGCCACAGGCAACGCACAGTGTTTCTTCATAAAAGCACTGAATAACGAGCGTTTTGGAAAGGAAACTACCATGCACGTGTCCACACCCGCCTTCACCAGCGCCGCCCAGTTGCACCTCACCGCCCCAACCCCAAGCCTCAACCTCATCTTGCAATCTGGCGTGCTGCTTCCCTGCCGCACAGGCATTTGCCTGCACACCCTGTTTGCCCACGACCTTGCCGTGCCCGCAGAAGTGCTGCAACGCATCACCGTGTTCTTTCTGGACGGCAAACCTGTGGACAACCTGGAAACCGCCTTTGCCCATGAAGGGTGCCGCATTGCCCTTGCCGCCGGCCTGCCTGGCGCAGCAGGGCTTGCCATGCGCCTTGGCAGCCCCCTGGCAGGCCTGCGCCCCGGCATAACCCACCTGGATAAAACCCATGAAGCAGTGAAAGAACACAGCTACATTACCCTTGCCCTGTTCAGCCTGAGCATGCCCATGCTGGCCCCCCACTTTCTGGCCCAGGGGGTGTATGTTACCCCGGCCCAATTAGAACAATACGTTTCCCCGGAATCGCGCGCACACTGTACCTTTACAGGCAGCACTGGCGAAACGGGCACACCCGGCGCCCAAGCAAATGGCCCCCTTGCCAGCTTCCTGCCCACCTGGCAGGCCATGCCCAAAGAGGCATTGGTGCGCCTTACGGTTGCCCCCGCATAATTACAAATTCCCACAACAATTGCTGGGGGGGCCTACCATTCCAAAATGATGCAAAAAACACCCAACACACCATTTTGGCGCGGTCTTGCATAGAATACGTCTTTCTGCGCTATAATTTTATGCGAAAAAGCATACATCCTGCCCGCCCAACCCCCTGCGCACGGCTTTTCTCATTATGTCCAAGCAGACATAGTATCCTGAAATTATTGCCGTTTAATTGACACAAATGGGACAGAACGCTATGATACTCGTGTCTATCAAACATCCGTTCTTCCCTTGCACCAGCATACCAAGCCTGTGGGCATGGCATACTACTTTGAAATAGCAAAATAAGTTCACAAAACAAATATTTCTGATACCCCTTTTTGTTTGCCCCTTTCATTTTTTCCTTAAAGGAGAAAACCATGTCCAAGTTACTGCGTGTTAATATGACCACCCGGCAGTGCACCTTTGAAAAAATCCCTGCTGCATACGTTGGCATGGGCGGGCGCGGCCTTACTTCTGCCATTGTTGGCAAAGAAGTGCCCCCCACCTGCACAGCCCTTGGCCCCCACAACAAGCTGGTATTCGCCCCTGGCCTGCTTGGCGCAACCATTTGTGCCAACTCCAACCGCATTTCCGTTGGCTGCAAAAGCCCCCTCACTGGCGGCATCAAAGAATCCAACTCCGGCGGGCAACCCGGTGGGCACCTTGCCAAACTGGGCATTGCCGCCATTGTAGTTGAAGGCATGGCACCCAAAGGGGAATGGCTGCAACTGGAACTTGGCAAAGACACTGCCCGCCTTGTGCCCTGCACCCTTGCCGGAAATAACAACTACGACACAGTAGCTGGCCTCATAAAAACCTATGGCGACAAATGCAGCTACATTACCATTGGGAAAGCTGGCGAATATAAAGTTACGGCTGCCACCATTGCCTTTACAGACAGGGAACTGCGCCCGGCCCGCCATGCAGGCCGCGGCGGCGTAGGCGCTGTTATGGGTTCCAAAGGGCTTAAAGCCATTATTGTGAACCCTGAAGGCTGCACAAACCACGAACTGCATGATGAAACGGCCTTTAAAGAAGCTGCCAAGCGCTTTGCCCAGGCCCTTACCAGCCACCCCGTGACCGGGGAAGGCCTGGCAAACTACGGCACCGCTGTGCTGGTGAACATTCTGCATGAAGCAGGTGGCCTGCCCACCAACAACTTCAGCAATGGTCGCTTTGCCGGGCATGAAGGCATTTCCGGCGAACGCTTGAACCAGTTAACCCAGGAACGCGGCGGCGAAGGCGTTGTTGCCCACGGCTGCATGAGTGGCTGTATTATTCGGTGCAGCGGCCTGTACCCCGGCAAAGACGGTAAACTTATCGGCAAATGGCCAGAATATGAAACCCTGTGGTCTTTTGGTGCCAACTGTGGCATTAGCGACATAGACGCAGTAGCCCACTTTGACAAACTGTGCGACGACATAGGCATTGACACCATTGACGTTGGTGCTGCTTTGGCTGTTGCCATGGAAGCTGGCGTGCTGCCCTTTGGCGACGCTGAAGGTGCCTTGAAGCTGGTAGCCCAGGTGGGTGAAGGCACCCCACTTGGCCGCGTTATTGGTTGCGGCACAGAAGTAACTGGCAAAGTGTTTGGCGTGCGCCGCGTGCCCACCGTAAAAGGGCAAAGCATGCCAGCGTACGACCCCCGCACAGTGAAAGGCATTGGCGTTACTTACGCCACCAGCCCCATGGGCGCAGACCACACCGCAGGCTACTCTGTTACTGCCAACATTCTGAGCATTGGCGGCACAGTAGACCCGTTGAAGCCTGAAGGCCAAATTGCCCTTTCCCGCGAGCTGCAAATTGCTACCGCAGCTATTGACGCCACAGGCCTGTGCCTGTTTGTTGCCTTTGCCGTGCTGGACAAGCCTGAAGCACTGGTGGCCATTGTGGACATGCTCAACGCCAAGTATGGCCTGAGCCTTGGCCTGGACGATGTAGGCGCACTTGGCAAAAATATTCTGGAAACAGAAATTGCCTTCAACCGTGCAGCGGGCATTACAGAAGCGCACGACCGCCTGCCCGACTTCTTCAACGACGAGCCACTGCCCCCACACAACATCACCTTTGGCATTACCCCTGAAGAACTGCAAACAACCCTCAAGTGGTAACTGCGTTGGGCCGCTTGGCCTGACGTGAACCACCACCCTGACAAAACCCCCGTAAGGGGGTTTTGTGTTTTTAGGGAAACGCTGTGTTGCTGCCATGAATCAGCTTCATGCCCAAACAAATGAACTCCACTTGTTTACAAAAGGCACATAATTTACTCATGGTACAAAGGAAGTGGATTCTTTTTATTCATGGCGTATGTGTTTACTGCAACAGACATAGGAGAAGCTGAACGAGTGCCCCCCGCCTGGAAAATCACAATAAAAACTTGAAAGTCATTACCAGGTATGCCAGTCTGCACACAGGGGAAACGTGATGAAAAACCAGAACGTACTCTGGTACTCGCTGTTTAGGGCACACTGTTGTCACCCAACTGGAATTATTCCCTGTATTGTAGGAGAACTCTATGAGACGCAGCACTCATTTGTTATGCCTGTGCTTGCTTTGCCTGGGCCTGCCTTTTTCCAGCACAGTCCTGGCAGCGGAAAGTACTTTTACCAACAGTATTGGTATGGAATTTGTACTTATCCCCGCAGGGCACTTCACAATGGGTGCAGATAAAAATTTTGAAGACGCCAGCGACCTTGAAACACCACGCCACCCTGTAACGTTAACCAAAGCGTTTTACTTGGGAAAATATGAAGTTACCCAAGCCCAGTGGGTTGCCATTATGGGGAAAAACCCCAGCAAATTTAAAGGCCGTAGCAACCCTGTGGAACAAGTTTCCTGGGAAGACGCCTATGAATTCATTAACCTCCTCAATGTCAAAGAAGGGCACAACCGTTACCGCCTTCCCACTGAGGCAGAATGGGAATACGCATCCAGGGCAGGTTCGGACGCCACCTATTCATTTGGCGACTACGCAGCTGCCTTGAACCAGTATGCCTGGTTTGGTGAAGACTATGCCTCAGGCTCAACACACCCGGTGGGAGAAAAACTGCCCAATGCCTGGGGCCTGTACGACATGTATGGCAATGTGTGGGAATGGGTGCACGACTGGTACGGGGAAACCTATTACCGCACTAGTCCTAATTCCGACCCCAAAGGCCCGGATACCGGCACTGAACACGTTCGGCGCGGTGGCGGCTGGCGCAGCCACATCAAGTATTGCCGCTCTGCCAGCAGGATGAACTACTCCCTTGGTTACCGCAACACAGACTTCGGCTTTCGGGTTGCGATTTCCCCTGAGTAAGCCCTTTTGCACAACAGAGTGCGCAATCCTAAAATAACGCAACTATCTGAATTTTTGATATTTTTTACTTAAATCCATAATCCCGCTTTACAACAGGTGGTTTTTCTGGTTTGTTATATGTATTATGTGGCATAAACCTCTCTTCATTCATCGCCGTCATGTGGCACGCCATTGGGTACTACAGGCGACGCACCCACAAGGTAATCTGCTATGCATATGTTTTTAAAGCTGTTCATACAGCATGAAGAAAAATACATTTTTGGCCCAGGCCGTGTTGAACTGCTTCAAGCCGTGGATGAACTTGGCTCATTGCGTAAAGCCGCCCAGCAGGTGGGCATGAGCTACCGCTGGGCTTGGGGCCGCATTAAAGATGTGGAAGAAGCACTGAAGGTGCCCCTGCTAATGGACGACCCCAACAACAAGCGCCGCACAAAAGTGCTCACCCCGGAAGCAAAGGAACTGCTTCAATGGTTCCTGGCAACGGAACACACCTTGCAGCAGACCATGCTGGAAGCGGAAAAAAACCGCCCGGCCTTTTTACAAAAACACTGGCGTACATAACGCACAGCATTTACCTGCCAAAATTCGCGGCCCGCTGGCAACCACGGCCTGTAATGCCCTCATACCTTCGAGGCCCCCATGTCTATACACATCAAACTCAGCACTACCCTGCGCCAAAGCGTGCCCGGCTATAACCCTGTGGCAGGCATTACCCTGCCCCTGGAAGAACCAGCCACCGCCACCCAGGTGGCCCTGCGCCTTGGCCTTCCCCTGCAAGACATAAAACTTGTTATGATTAACGGCAGGCAAGCCAGCCTGGATGCCACCATTCGCCCCAACGACCAAATTGCCTTTTTCCCCCCGGTAGGCGGCGGTTGAGCCATGCCAGGCCCCGCACCACTTCCCAGCCCTGGGGCTGTGCCAAGCCCCCTGCCGCAAGAATTGCTGCGCCTTGTGCACCCCCACCTTGTGCCCTGCCCCCCCGCACAAAACAGTGCTTCCCCAACTGGCCCGCCAGCAATCACCCCGCTACTCCCGCCAACATTCCCGAATGTCGCTAGCAACGCCATTTCCCTTGGGGGGGTGGCTGCGGTTTCGGCCTTTTTTGCCTGCCCCCCGGCAGAAGCCATGGCCCGCTGCCTGGAAGCAGGCCTGTGGCCCCTGCGTTTTCTGCGTAACCGCGGGGTACTTTCCCCCCTGGACCAAGCCACCCTGCTGCGCAGCAGGGTAACGGTGCTGGGGTGCGGTGGGCTTGGGGGCTATGTATTACTGCTGCTTGCCCGCCTTGGTGTGGGGGCACTGCGTTTTTGTGACCCTGACACATTTGAGGAAACCAATCTCAACCGCCAGGCCCTGTGCCGTGAAGACCGCATTGGCCTGAACAAGGCAGAGGCTGCCAAGGCAGAGCTGGCCCTTGTTGCTTCCCACGTGGCAACAGAATGCCACCCCATTGCCGCCACCCCGGAAACACTGCCTGCCCTGCTGCACGGCACCCACGCCCTGGTGGATTGCTTAGACTCCATCCCCGCACGGCAGTACGCCGCTGCCGCTGCTGTGGCCCACAACGTACCTTTTGTGCATGGCACCATTGCCGGGTGGGAAGGATTTGCCCTGCTCTGCCCGGCAACAGACAACACCTTCAGCCGCCTGTACCCACCAAGTAAAACAGCCCCTGCCCACGGGGCAGAAGCCACCCTGGGTACCCCTGCCCCCACCCCGCAGGTTACGGCTGCCCTGCAAGCCATGCTTACCCTGCGGGCCCTGCTGCCTCTACACCCTTCCCTGCCTTCACCCGATATTCTTATGCACCTGGACCTCGGTCTACCTGAAATAGAACTGCTTTTTGTATAGCTTCTCTTGCAATATATATACTCCTTTCTCTTGCCTGCTTTTCCCTCTTATGCCATAATTGACATCACTGAGGCCATGTGCATGGGCTCCGCTAGGCCATGCCGTTTTTTTGCGTTTGCCGGAACAGCACCGGGCAACGAAGCCTGACAGTATCGTTCTTACACAAGTTTTTTTTGCCATGTGGCATACCGCGCGCCCTACCAGCCCCGCAGGCCCGCGTTCCTTCCGGGGCACTATACGTGACGTTATGGCGCACTTTCTTACCCTTACTCCCGTAGACGACGTTCTTGCCCATATTGCCGAGTATGCCCCTTTACCTGCCCAGCGCGTGCCCCTGCATGAGGCCTTTTCCCGCGTGCTGGCAGAACCATTTCATGCCCCGGAAGATTTGCCCGGCTTTACCCGTTCCACCATGGACGGTTTTGCGGTGCGTGCCAAAGACGTGTTTGGCGCATCAGAAGGGTTGCCCGCCCTGCTCCAGTACATGGGGGAATGCCCCATGGGGGAAACCCCCGCCATTAGCCTGGAACCTGGGCAAACGGCCCGCATCTGGACGGGAGGAATGCTGCCTGCCGGGGCAGATGCTGTGGTGATGCTGGAATATGCGCGGGAGCCGGGTAGCGGCCTTATTGAGCTGACACGCCCGGTGGCACCGGGGGAAAATGTGATTACCCCCACGGAAGATGCCACCAAGGGCGCTTTGTTATTGCCTGCCGGGCGCAAATTGCGCTCGCAGGAGCTTGGGCTTTTGGCAGCCCTGGGGCAGGAAGAAGTGGCTGTGTACAGCCGCCCCAAGGTAGCCATTATTTCCACCGGGGATGAAGTGATTCCCGTAAGCGAAACGCCCCGGCCCGGTCAGGTACGCAACGTGAACAGTGCCACCCTAAGCGCCCTGGCCCTGGGCTGCGGGGCAGAAGTACGCCGTTTTGGCCTGGTGGGCGACAACCCCGCCCTGCTGGAACAGCGGGTGGCAGAAGCCTTTGCCTGGGCTGACGTGTTGCTGCTTTCCGGCGGTTCTTCCGCAGGCCAGCGCGACCACACCCTGGCCGTGCTGCAAAGCCTGCCCGGCGCAACCCTGTTTGCCCATGGCGTTGCCATTAGCCCCGGCAAACCCCTAATTGTGTACCGCGCAGGCAACAAAGCCCTGTGGGGCCTGCCCGGCCATGCCGCCAGCGCCCTGGTGTGCGCCCACGTGTTTATTCGCCCATTGTTACACACCATGCAAGGCCTTGCCATGCAAGACCATTTTGCCCTGCACACCATGCAGGCTACCCTTACGCGCCCGGTACCTTCTGCCCAGGGGCGGCGCGACTACATTCGGGTAGCCCTTTCCCCACCCGCTGAACCGGGCGGGCTGATGCAGGCACGCCCCATTCGCGGCAAATCTGGCCTTATTACCACCCTGGTGCAGGCCGATGCCCTGGTGGTGTGCCATGAGTCGGAAGAAGGCCTTCGTGCGGGGCAGGTGGTCCCGGTTTGGCTTTTACCCTAGGGAAACGCTAATTAAATAGCACAGGGGAAACGCTCAGTTATTTCGTTTGGCAAGGCACTCGCTTTTTTTGAAACAGGAGTAGACTCTTCCGTCCTCGACTGTTTCAAAAAAAGCGAAGTAACACCGCCAAACGGAATAAATCAGCGTTTCTCCAACACAAGGAAATACACATGTCGCGCAATACCTATTTAACGCTCACCAGCCTTGAAGAAGCAAAAGCCCTGTGGCTTTCCACCTTGTGCCCTGCCACTGGCGGCCCTTTGCGCCATGAAACGGTACCCCTGCAACAAGCCCGTGGCCGCACCCTGGCCCAGCCTGCCACGGCCTGTGTTTCTTCCCCGGCGTTTCATGGGGCGGCCATGGACGGTGTGGCTGTGAAGGCCGAAGACACGTTTGGGGCATCGGAACACAGCCCAAAAACCCTCACCCTTGGCACCCAAGCCCACTGGATAAACACAGGCCACCCCCTGCCCAAGGGCACGGACGCCGTGATAATGGTGGAACACCTTGCCGACGCCGCAGAATATGACCCCAGTGTGCCCAAAGGACAGGCTGTGGTCATTGAAAAAGCCACCTTCCCCTGGCAACATGTGCGCAAATTGGGGGAAGACATGGTGGCTACAGAAACCCTCATTGCGCCAGGGGTTATTATTGGCCCCTATGAACTGGGCGCCCTTGCCGCAGCCGGGGTTACCCTGCCCGTGGTATTTGCCAAGCCCAAAGTGGTGTTCATTCCCAGCGGCTCTGAAATAAAACCCCTGGCAGACATTACCCCGGAATTGCTGGCTTCTGGCAAAGTGTTACCCGAATTTAACAGCCTTGTCATAAGTGCCATGGTGGAAGACGCAGGCGGCCAATGTGAGGTATTCCCCATTGTGCCAGACGACCCTGCTGCCATTCGGGCTGCCATAGAAAAAGCCGCCCAAAGCGGGGCAGACCTCATAGTGATGAACGCCGGGTCTTCCGCTGGCAGCCGCGACTATACAGCCCAGGTCATTCAGGAAGCTGGGGAATTGTGGGTACATGGCATTACCATTATGCCCGGCAAACCCACCGCCCTTGGGCGGGTTGGGGGCAAGCCTATCATTGGCCTGCCGGGGTACCCTGTTTCCGCCATTATTGCTTTTGAAGAATTGGGGCAAACCCTGCTGGCCCGCTGGCAGGGCAGGACCTGTGCCAGCCGCCCCACCGCCATTGCCCACCCCTTTCAGGCCATTCCTTCGCGCCCAGGCATGGAAGAGTTTGTGCGTGTCACCCTTGGGCAAGTGGACGACACCCTGGTGGCTGTTCCCTTGCCGCGGGGGGCAGGCACAGTTACCACCCTTTCACGGGCAGACGGCTTTTTGCGCATTGCTAAAGAGAGCGAAGGCGTTCCCGCTCAAGCTCCTTGCAACGTCAGCCTCATTCGTTCACGCCAGCACATTGCCGGGGCCCTGCTTGCCATTGGCAGCCACGACAACGCCCTGGACCTTTTAGACAGCTTTTTGCGCAAGCAATTTCCCCTGTTTTCTTTGGCTTCCGCGCATGTAGGCTCCATGGGGGGGCTTATGGCCTTGAAGGAAGGACGCTGCCACCTGGCAGGCACCCACCTGCTTGACCCAGCCACAGGCAAGTACAACCAAGCTGCCATAGCCGAATACCTGCCCGGCATGGCCCTGGACCTTATTCGCCTGGTGGACAGGGAACAGGGGCTGATTGTACCCCGCGGCAACCCACAAGGCATTACCAGCATTGCCTGCCTTGCCAAAGAAGGCATTACCTTTATTAACCGCCAGCGCGGCAGCGGCACCCGCGTGTTGCTGGACTGGCGCATGGCGGAACTGGGCATGAAGCCTGCCCACATTACGGGCTATGAAGATGAAGAATATACCCACATGAACGTGGCGGCGGCCGTGCTTTCCGGCAGGGCCAGCACAGGCCTTGGGGTGCGCGCCGCAGCCAACGCCCTTGGGCTTGACTTTATTCCTGTGGGTGTGGAAGAATACGACATTGCCATTCCAGCCCGTTTCCGGGAAGATGCCCGCATTGTAGCCCTGCTGGAAGTAATCCGTTCCGAGGCCTTCAAACAGGCCGTGTTTGCTCTGGGCGGGTATGGGGTGGAGAGTACAGGGACTCTTATCGCCAGCGCTACTTAGGGAAACGCTCAGTTTTTCCGCAATCCCCTACCACACTCAGAGGAAATCAGTATGGGCAATGCAGCACCCGCTACCAGCCTGCAACACCAGCAACCGCACCCGGCCGGGGAAGCAGCCACAGCAGACGCCTCAACCCACGCCCCTGGCATCATGGGGCCATTCCCCCAAGCGCCACAGGTATTCAGCCTGTTGGGGCATCAGGCTATTCTGCTGGCCCCATTGGGCAGGGGAAACGAGCTGCACTTTGCCTTGCCGCCGGATACGGATGTTTTCCTCAACGAAAAATCGTGTGAAACCACATGGGATGTACAAGATACTGCTATAATTGTGGAATTTAACGACAGCTCGCGCATTACCATAACTAATTTTTTAAATCCTCCCAACAACAAATTCCCCACCCTTATTCTTCAAGATGGAGAAACAGCTTCAGGTGCAGACATTGTACATGCCTTGGAGTGGGCAGACATACCCATAGGTAACTGAACGCACGATTCTGCGCCAAGTTCTGGTGCAATGCCTTTTGAAGACGATATTGACCCCCTGCTCAAAGGGGTTGGACCCCTTGGCTCTTTGCTGCACGAACCGCCTGTGCACCTGCACGGGGAACCCTGGCAGGCCCCAGCCCCGCTCATGGTGTATTCACCACGGCTGACAGGGGTAGAAGAAGCCCATGCTCCCCTGCATTTTTACCTGGAAGCCACCCCGAAAGAAGTACCCCTGCCGGGGCTTACATCCAGCGTTTCTTCTGCCGCAATAGGGCAGGAACTGGCCCTAGTGGCAGAATGCCCACAGGCCACTCCCCTTTTCCTCCCGCAAATCGAATTCATAAGCCCTGCGCAAATGCCACTGGAAGACATGCACGCACTGCTACTGGCCCATACCCTGCTGGCAGTGTAGTAAACGCGGCGGAAATATTGCCATATCCCGCCTCTGCCATTAGCCATGGCCAAGATACCCGCCAAGGTTTGGACAAAAAAAAAGCGGCGTAAGCCGCTTCAATTCTATCCGCAATACGCCATCCCCTCCGCCACAAGCTGCACCGAGCCCGCCACATAGGCATGGCAGCAAGAGCCGGAAACATCTACTCCAATTCCCGCCTCCTCCTGCGCAGCATCAAAAAGCTGCACAATCAACGCTTCCCCGCTGGGCTGGGCAATAGCCATGGCTGCGCCTTGTTGCCCTGCTCCCAAGTGCTGCAACACAAGGCCAAGAGCAAGTGAGCCTGAACCGCACGCCGTTTCGGCATGTTCTGTAGCGGTATCGCGCACATACACCACCGGCACAATGGCATGGCCCTTCTCGTGCGGCATGTACCAAATAACGCCGGAGGCTGCACAATGTTCAAGCCCTGCCCGCTTGCGCCACCCGGCTGTGTGCCTGGCAGGCACTTCCGGCACTGCATGCACAGCAGCGTCTAGCAGCACATGGCTTATGCCCGGTAAATGCACCACAATGGCTCCTTCGCCCAGGGGTTCCATGCGCCAGTCAGCCTCGTGCAAGGTAAGGCGGGCCGCAGCCGCCCCCTGCACACCAAATTGGGGTTGAGCAACAGGGTTGAATACAGGGCTGGCCGTTGCCCCGGCTCCACCCGCAGTTGTTCCGCCTGCCGCTGCCTGCTGGCCCGGCTGGCAAGGCAGTTCCCCGGCTTCATATTGCTGCATAATGGTGCAAAGCTCGGCCACAGTGCAGGCTACCACCACCGTTACCGGAGCAATGGCCCCGGAAACCGTCATGCTGCCCAGCACGGCCCTTGGCCCGCACGGCATAAAAATTCCCTGCCGTGCCAGCCAAAAGGCCGCGGCACGGGTGGCATTCACGCAGAATTCCCCGCCCATCATGTGCAGGTGGGCAAGCCCACCCCCTGAAGGAAGCTGCACTGCCCCGGCCTGCTCTGCCTGAATATGCATGGGGTGCAATAAACGAGCAGCCAGGCGGGGCCATTGGGCCGCGCCTGGCAAAGTACCGTGCACAAGAATTGTGGGGTTGCCCCCTGGTACCATTTTCACAAACTGGACGGGGGTAAAGGAACTGTTCATGATGCGTTATGCCTACTTGGCATACTCCACGGCGCGGCGTTCACGTATTACGGTTACACGAATCTGGCCAGGGTATGTAAGGTTACGTTCAATCTTTTCGGCAATACCTTTGCTGAGCAAGTAGGTTACGTCGTCGCTCACTTCATCGGAATTGACCATAACCCGCACTTCACGCCCAGCCTGAATGGCAAAGGCCTTGGAAACGCCCTCAAATGAAGTGGCAATGTTTTCCAAATCTTCCAGGCGCTTCACGTAGTTTTCAAGCAGTTCCTTACGGGCACCTGGGCGGGCGCCGGAAAGGCTGTCTGCCGCCTGCACCAGCACGGCAAGGGCCGTTTTTGGGGGAATGTCTTCATGGTGGGCGGCAATGGCATGTATAATGTCTTTGCTTTCGCCATATTTTTTGGCCACATCCGCCCCAATGGTGGCATGGGAACCTTCAATGTCGTGGTCCAGGGCCTTGCCAATGTCGTGCAGTAACCCGGCCCGTTTGGCTTTTTTCACATCCAGGTTCAGCTCTGCCGCCATCATGCCACACAAGGAGGCCACTTCAAGGGAGTGCTGCAATACGTTTTGGGAAAAACTGGTACGGAATTTCAATTGGCCCAAAAGGCGTACGATGTCTGGATGAATGCCATGCACACCCACATCAAAGGTGGCCTGTTCACCCACTTCACGCACATGCACTTCAATTTCCTGCTCCACCTTGGCCACAACGTCTTCAATGCGGGCAGGGTGAATGCGGCCGTCCTGAATAAGGCGCTCCAGGGCCATTTTGGCCACCTGGCGGCGCAAGGGGCTGTATGCGGAAAGGATGACGGTTTCCGGGGTATCGTCAATAATCAGGTCTACCCCGGTAGCAGCTTCAAGGGCACGAATGTTGCGCCCTTCACGCCCAATAATACGGCCCTTCATATCTTCACTGGGCAAGGAAACAGTGGTCACTGTTTGTTCAGCAACATAATCGCCTGCATAGCGCTGAATGGCAGAGGCCAGAATTTCCTTAGCCTTTCTGTCTGCCGTTTCTTTGGCTTCTGCCTCAATAACGCGCATGGTGCGGGCGGCTTCATGCCGGGTTCTGGCTTCCACTTCGGCAAACAGACGTTCTTTGGCTTCTTCCGCTGTCAGGCCGGAAACTTCCTGCAAGCGCACTTCCTGTTCATCCAAGCGCAATTGCAGTTGCACTTCCAGGTCTTCCAGGTTCTTTTCACGGCGGGAAAATTCCTTTTCCACCCGCAAAAAGTCCAGCTCCTTCTGGCGGGCATTTTCCAGCTTCTGCTCCAGTTTTTCGCTGTTTTCTTCCAGTTTTTTATCTTTGGCCTTCAGTTCGCGCTCGCGTTCTTTCAGCTCTTGCTCCATGGCCTTTTTGGCCTCAAGCACTTCATCTTTTCCTTGCAGCACTATTTCTTTTTTCTGGGCAACCGCTTCTTTCCTGGCTTCTTCCACAATGCGTTTAGCCAGTTCATTTGCCTCTGTAACGCGGCGTGACCCAAGCACACGCGGCCCGACAAAACCCACCACAGCCCCGGCAACTGCCGCAAGCCCGATAAACATCATATGTTCGGGTAACATGTAAACCTCATCAAAAACGGGAAGTTCCCGGTATCTAGATTATATAAACCGCCCAGCCAAACACAAAAATCATGTACGGCAAACGGTAATAATGTGCTGCTTGTCCGGAAAAAACCCGGCATGGTACAAGGCAGCACTTGCCAGAACACCCACAGCGGCACATGCCACATGCTTGGCCTAACGCATTTACCACTTAAAATAGTCGGTTAACGGCGAGCAAGGCTCACCTACGCCTATTTGACTTGCCACATCCTGTGGCTCGCCGTGCGGCGGGGGTACGTTGTTCCCCCGCCCAATTCCGCTTTCCTGCGGAATTGTCGTGGTAAGGATTTTTCGGTAAAATCCTTAACAGAGCAATTTACTCATTTGATTAGTTAATTGCTCTATGCACAAGGCCGTGTTCAGGCAAAGAGAATAAAATGCAGGCAGCCAGGAGCTGCCCACATAAGCATTGACCTTCTGCCACGGCATGAACGCATAGTAGTGCGCTGTTACCTGTAGCAGCCAACAAACCTTTGAAAAATATTTTTCAAAGGAAATGTGCTCGGGCCAAGCGCAGTATTACACAACATGCGCCTGACCAAAAAATTTAACAATCAGCAGCCGCCTTGGATTACGCGGCCAAACACACAAAAAAAGCCTTGCTTCATGGCACAGGTAACTACACGTAGCAACTGGCAGAAGCAAGGCTAGCCTAAATAAAGGGGGGCGCACAAAACGGCTTTTTTCAGAAAAACCCCGGCAGCGCCGTGTGGCTGCATTCCACAGGACCAGAGTATGTCCAGGGCGGGATTCTTATGAGGACCTTTCAGGCTTCCTACCGTTTGGGCAGGCATGCACACCAGTCCCTCCACGAACCCCTAATGATATGCTTGTGAGGCCAGCGGCTGCTGCCATGCACCTGCACCCCAGGGTTTTTCTTAAAATAACTTACTCAGCGTTTCCTTCTATTTTGACCAAAAGCTCTTCTATACGCCGTGAAGCCTCTTGCTTCTCATCTTGCAAATGCAGCAGGTCTGCCGCCAGCGCAAGGGCAAGATATGCCAGAAGTTTCTCTTTGCTTAAATGCCCGCCTGCCTGTGAAAGCCTGGAAAAGCGTTCTTCCAGCAAAAGGCAAGCCCGCTTGAGATGGTCCGGGTCTGTTTGGGCCTTAAATGAAAGTTCAAGTCCAAAAACAGTAAGATTATGGCTTTGCATGGGTTCAGGCGCGCTCTGCGTGCTCCTTGATGCGTTGGATAATACTTTCAACTCGCTCCAGTGCCTCCGCATTACGTTGCCGTTCAAGGGCAAGTTCCTCTGCCAGGGCAGCATTTTCTTCTGCCAATACAGTAAGTGCTTCAGCCTGGCTGGAGCGCAGGGTGTCATTTTCTGTTTGTAAGGCATCCACCACTTCAAGAAGTGACAGAACCCTCTCTTCAAGTTGCTTGAGCAATTCCATGTGTGTTTTGTAATCCTATTCTTGCATGAAAGCAAGAGTTATTCCCATAAGCAAGGGGGTATATCCCCATACAGAATATCCAATAGAGCAAGGCTCTTATCCTGTACCCTACCAATGCAATCTTACTTTTTTCTGGGTACGTTCACTTGCTTGCCACGGGCAATGGCCATGGCTCCTTCCGGCACTTCCTTGGTAATAACCGAACCAGCCCCCACAAGTGCGCCCGCACCAATGGTTACCGGAGCCACAAGACTTGTGTTGGAACCAATAAAAGCCCCGGCTCCAATTACTGTTCTATGCTTGTTCTGGCCATCGTAATTGCAGGTAATGGTGCCTGCCCCCACGTTTACCCCTGCACCTACATCAGCGTCACCAATATAGGTTAAGTGGTTCACTTTGGCCCCCTTGCGCACAAGAGATTTTTTCACTTCCACAAAGTTGCCCACGTGCACGCCTTCTTCCAGCACAGCACCAGGGCGCAACCTGCCATAAGGCCCCACCGTGGCCCTGGGCCCAATGGTGGCGTCTTCCACATGGGTGTAAGAACGAATAACAACCCCTTCTGCCACGGTGGCATTGCGCAACACGCAGTGCGACTCTACCACGGTTCCGGCGGCAAGGCTGGTTTCCCCATACAGTTCGCACGGGCCGGTAATGCAGGTGCCGGGGGCAAGGCATACCCCAGGGGCAATGCGCACACTTTCCCCCTGGCGCACAAACACACCACGGGCCAGGTGCCCAGCCACAATGGACTGGCGCAGCAATTCTTCAGAACGAACCAGTTCAACCGGGCTGTTCACCCCAAGCAGGGCAGGGTCGCTGCCAAGGTTCACCCCTTCCACTACAAGCCCGGCAGCAACGCCATGGCCCACAAGGTCGGTAATATAATATTCACCGCTTTTATTGGCAGAATTCAGTTGTGCCAGCAATGGCTCCACAGCATCCATGCGCAGGCAATACACGCCTGCATTAATTTCACGCGGTTCAGGCCCATGCACGGCAACGTCATAATCTTTGGCTTCCACAATGGCGCTTACCCGACCATTGTGGCGCACCACGCGGCCAAACCCGGCAGGGTCTTCCAGGGTAAGGGAAATAAAGGCAACGTCGGCCTTGTTTTCCAGGCTGGCCTGGGTGAAGGCACGCAAGGTTTCTGCCTGCACAAGAGGGGTGTCGCCATTCACCACCACCACGTGGGAAAGCCCGGCCTTGCGCAGTGCAGGCCATGCCGTTTGCAAGGCATGCCCTGTGCCAAGCTGCTCTTTTTGTTCTATAAAATGTGCAGCTTCGGCAGGAAAGGCCGCCTCCACCATGTCTGCCCGGTGCCCAATAACAGTCCACACTGCCTGCCCGCACACGGCATGGGCGGCGTGCAACACAAACGCCAGCATGGGCGTTTCTAAAAGTGGTTGCAACACTTTTGGCTTTTCAGAATGCATGCGGGTGCCTTTGCCAGCGGCAAGCAGCAAAATTCCAACACTGGAAAGGGAAGATGCGGGCATGGGGGGGAGCCTCAAAAAAGTTACAGGTGCATGGGAAACGCTGATTAAATGGCATTTGGAAACGCGCAGTTATTTCGTTTGGCAAGGCGCGAGCTTTTTTTGAAGCAGGAGTCAATTCTTCCATCCTCGACTGTTTCAAAAAAAGTGTAGCAACGCAGCCAAACGGAATAAATCAGCGTTTCCCTAATACACCCTTGCAGGGCGTGGCCTGTTTATTACCACCCATGGCAAAGCTCTGTAAAGTGGTTCCCCATGAAAAGGCCGCTACAACCATGCGTCTTTTCCCTTGGCTTGGGGCACAATACAGGCTAATTAGAGCCATGCACACACAACCACCCCATGACCATAATTTTCCTCATTTCCCCCTGGAGCAGGCTGTTTCCCCCAATGAACACGGCATGCGCCTTGATGCTTTTTTGGCGCTCATTTTGCCGGGGCTTGGGGTGCGTGCCCGGCGGCGGCTGTGGGAATGGTGCCTGGTGTGTGTAAACAATAAGCCACGCAAGCCCGGCTTTGCCTTGCAAACAGGCGAAATAGTACGCATAACCGTGCAAGAACACAGCATAGAACCTTTACCAGCCCCTGCCCCGCAATACGTGGCTGAGCCTGCTAGTGGCACACCCCCGGCACCACAGCCAGGCCCCAGACCGGAACCCAACAACCCGGCCCTGCCCTGCCTGCTGGAAGCACAGGATGGCTGGTTTGCCCTGTATAAACCCCACGGCCTGCACACAGCCCACGTGGCTGGTGGCAATGCCCTGAGCCTGGAAGCCATGCTGCCCACGTTATGGCCCAGCCTGTGCCCCAGCCCAGCCCCTGCCGCCACGCCCCGCTTGGTTACCCGGCTAGACGGCCCCACCGCAGGCATTGTGCTGGCAGTGAACGGTACCGCACGCGAACAGGCCTTTCGCGAGGCAGAAGCCCAAGGAAAAGTGCAAAAAACCTATGCAGCCCTTGTACATGGCCTACCCCCAAGCCCATGGCACGCCACCGCAGCCTTAGATACGGCCAACCGCAAAATAACCAAGCTGCTTGCAACCCCCAGCCCCGATGCCACCCGGCACACCCTTTGTACCCCCATGGGGGCATTGGACGCAGGAACACTGCTGCACAGCATTATTACCGCCGAAGCTGCCCATTTTGGCAGCCCTTGCGCCCCCCTGTTTGCCCGCTTGGCAGCACTGCTGGCCCACCCTGCCCTGAATACCCTGTGGCAAGAAGCGGCCAGCACTGCCTTACCCGCCAGTACCCTACCCTGCATAAGCCTTGTTCACATTACCATTGCCCGTGGAGCACGGCACCAAATTCGTGCCCACATGGCAGGCGGGGGCTACCCCCTGATGGGGGATTCTGTGTACAGCACGCCTGCCCATGTTCAGGCGGAAGCCAGCCTGTTGCAGGCATGGCAGCACGCCTTGCACCTGTTTGCCACAGCACTGGTAAATACCGCAGCGGAACAGGGTGCTTCACAAGAAGATGTACAGACAATACAGAAAGTTACCCAACATGCCTGCACCGTAAGCGGCCTGCCCTTGTTCCTCCACTACGCAGCCGTGCAATCCCCCTGGTTGCAGACACAGTGTTGGCCTGCCTGGGGCAAGCCATAGCGTTACATATTACGAACCCAAGACTGCCTTACCACTGTTACACCTGCACATAGAGCAAGGAGGCACCATGATCTACGGCTACCTTACCCGCTGGGAACAAGAAAAGCACATGTACCCCGCAGCCCTGCACACGGCCATGCAGTTTTTGCATACCAACCTGCATGCCCTGGCAGACGGCAAGTACCCCATTGATGGGGAAGCCATTTTCGGCGTGGTGTACAGGGGCACCACCGTGCCCATGGTAGAAAAAGAACCGGAACTGCACGGGCAGTACATTGATATTCATTATGTGGTGGAAGGAAAAGAACGCTTTGTAGTGCAACCCTGCCCCCCGGCAACGGCCCCCACAAAAGACACCCTGGCAACGGCAGACGTGGCCTTTTACCCCCAAGACCCCACCGCCAACATCCTGGACCTTGGGCCGGGGCAGTATGTGGTGTTTCTGCCCTGGCAACAGCATACGCCGTGCTGCGCCGTGGGGGAGTGTGGGCCATTATTCAAAGTTATCCTCAAAATCCGGGCTGATTTGATACAAAAATAACGTATTCAAGTGTTCCCAGAGCAATACAAAAGCCCTTTTTGCAGAGAAGGCAGGACATACGCCCTGCCCTTTCCGCAAAAAGGGCTTGTTTTGTTTTCAGAAAAAGGCTGGAGAATACTAGCCTAAGATGGCTTTCAGGTCCGCCTCCGCCGTGGTCACCGGCTTAATGGCAAAGGTATCCACCAGCACCTGCAACACGTTGGGGGTAATAAAGGCTGGCAGGCTTGGGCCAAGGTGAATGTTCTTCACCCCTAATGCGAACAGGGAAAGCAGAATGGCCACGGCCTTTTGCTCATACCAGGAAAGCACCAGGGTCAAGGGCAGGTCATTTACCCCGCACTTGAAAGCGTCTGCCAGAGCAAGGGCAATTTTTACGGCGCTGTAAGCGTCGTTGCACTGGCCCACATCCAGCAGGCGGGGAATGCCACCAATGGTCCCCAAGTCTTTATCAAAGAAGCGGAATTTGCCACAAGCAAGGGTCAGAATAACGGTATCTTTGGGGGCCTGTTCCACAAACTCGGTATAGTAGTTGCGCCCCGGCTTTGCGCCGTCGCACCCGCCCACCAGGAAGAAGTGACGAATGGCCCCGGCCTTTACGCCTTCAATAACCTTATCTGCTACGCCCAGCACAGCGTTATGCCCAAACCCGGTAAGCACTTTCTTTTTGTTGCCTGCGGCCACGTCTGCCTCGGTAAAGCCAGGCAGTTCCTTGGCGCGGGCAATAACCGCCCCAAATTCGCCATTTTTCACGTGGGTTACGCCGGGCCAGCCCACAAGGCCAGTGGTGAACACATTCTTGGCATAGCTTTCCGCCGGGCGCTGAATGCAGTTTGTAGTGAACAGAATAGCCCCGGGGAGCAGGGGGAATTCTTTATGCTGGTTCTGCCATGCCGTGCCATAATGCCCGGCAAGGTGGCTGAACTTTTTCAGTTCGGGGTAGCCATGGGCAGGCAGCATTTCACCATGGGTGTACACCTGCACGCCCGTGCCTTCTGTTTGCACCAGCAAGTCATGCAGATCTTTCAAGTCGTGCCCGCTCACCAGAATGGCCTTGCCCGCCACGGGGCCAAGGGCCACTTCCGTGGGAACAGGGTTGCCGAAAGACCCGGTGTTGCCACCGTCCAACAGTTCCATGGCCCGAATGTTGGCATGCCCGCAGGCAAGCACAGCACCTACCCAGTCGTTCAGGCCGCGCTCCACACCGTCAAACCCGGCGGCAAGGCCCTGGTATACCTGGGCATACAGCTCGGGGTCTTCCTTCCCAAGAATGGCGGCATGGTCTGCATAAGCAGCAACGCCTTTCAGGCCATACAGCAAAATCTGCATCAGGGAATTGATGTCGGCATTGCTGGCAAGGGCAGCCGTGCCTATGGTTGCTGCATTGGGGGCAACGTCTTGAGCCGGGGCCACAAAGGCAGCAGGCCCGGTAGTGGCTACATAGCCCACACGCATGGCAAGGGCCACCCGCGCTGCCACAACGTCTGCCAAAATGGCATGCAGGGCCGCGTTGTCAAAGTTCACGTTGGTAAGGGTAGCGAACAGGGCTTTTACTGCCAAACGGTCTGTAGCAGGGTCGATAATACCTTTTTCGCGCCCGGCAAGAGCCACAAGGCTAAGGCCGCGCAGTGCGTACACAATCATGTCCTGAATGCCGGCTGTTTCATTTTCTTTGCCGCACACGCCCATGGTTGTGCAGGCCACACCTTTTGCTGTTTGCTCACACTGGTTACAAAACATATGCTTACTCCTGAGGTTAGGCTAACCAGCAGTGGCCCTGGGGTAATGTGGGGGCCATGCCCTTTGTAAAGGTACCATGACATTCCACCTGAGGTGAAAACCCCAGCCCCCGGCGAATGACAATAGCGCATGGGATGAAGAAGGGGGCACACTGGCCTGGGTAGCTCGTTTGAAATAACTGTAGACTTATTTTGGGGGTTAACAACCCTGATGGATGTATGGGTATGTAGGGGGAACTCCCAACTTGCATGGGGTAAATTCACTACTATTTTGTTGGGAGAGAGGTGGGTAGGGTTGCACCCTACTATGCCAGGAAAGGAATAAATATTTTAAAATTTAGGAATTAGGGGGGAAGGGGGAGGATGGAAGGGATTAGAAAGATGTTTCTTGCGGCGCAAGCGCCGCAGCCGCTTGTGTTTTTTTAATTCATCCGCTCCGCTAGGGTCAGGGAGCCCTTGTGCGGCTCCCTAACAACCCTACACACACGGGGTTGCCACCCCGTGCCCCCGCTAAGCCTGTGGCCTGCGCTCAGTAGATTTGTTTCGCTCACTCGAAGACTCGTACGCTGCACAAATATATTCGCGCAGGAAGTACACCGTGCCAAGCTAAGGCGAAGGGGCGCTTTTTGGTTGCTTGCTAGAATAAAAGGCTGTGCCACGTAAAGTAATTGCCACAGTGAAAGACGGCGGCACCTAAACTACAGTACTCCGTATGAGTGGGCGGGCGCAACAAAGCGCGCGTGGGGTGGGGGAAGCTCGAAGAATTACCTGTAAGGTGCGGCGAAGCGCCGCGGTTATGGGAGAGGTGGAACAAAATATTGCAAGCACATTTGGGATATCAATAATATGTTATTCTATAGTAATTTTATTTACATCCACTTTCTTATTCAGAAAGAAAAAAGCGCTCTGGCTTGCCAGAGCGCTTAAACATCAGCCTTTTCTAGCTGTATTA